>NKIZ01000001.1:600000-1200000 GCA_002256425.1 Alphaproteobacteria bacterium PA2
TCAGGCACCTGCAGGGTCATGGCCGGGGGGAGACCTTCCACGGGCTCCGTCCAGTGGCCGACCCTCGCCGGCAGCCGGTTGTTTCCTTCATCGACATGGGGACATTCTAGCCGGGAACCGGCTTCGATCACCCGGCTTTCGTGGGCGGGATGTACGCGCACAGCAAAAAATCCCCCCTGACCGTTTCCAAGGCGTCCGCCGCTGGGCATGATGGCGGCCTCAGGGGGAGCAAGAAACATGAACAAGGTTCGAGCAGGCGTGTTTGCTGGCGTCATTGCGGTGCTGGCTGGCGGCGCCATAGCAGAAGTGGCGACAAAGCCCGCGACCCCGGCCATGACCCTGGGCGCTTCAAGCGGTTATCTCGGCAAGGCGGCGCCGGACACCTACAGGATCCTGCCGCCCGCCCCGACCCCTGGAACCATTCGTTGGGAGTCCGATCGCGCCACCTTCCTGGCGACCCGTCGCCTTAAGGATTCCCCGCGCTGGGCCATGGCGGTGAAGGATGTGGATCTTGGTGGCGTGGTCAGGGGCATGAGCTGTGCGGTCGGGGTTGAGCTGACCCCAACCAACGCGCCGCGGCTCAGCGCCATGGTGGCCAGGTTGGGCCCGGATGTGGCCTGGGCGACCAACAATCCAAAGGACATCTACAAACGGCCCCGTCCCTATCTCACAGACCCTGGCCCGACCTGTGTCGAACAGTCCCAGGCCCTCTCGGCCAGCCCGGACTATCCTTCCGGGCACGTGACCTATGGCTGGACAATCGGCCTGATCCTGGCCGAGCTGGCGCCGGATCGGGCCACGGACATTCTGGTCCGCGCCCGGGCCTTCGGCGAGAGCCGACTGGTCTGCGGGGTCCACACCATGAGCGCCGTCGAGTCGGGCAGGTCCAATGCCTCGATCCTGGTGGCGGGGCTGCACGGCTCCGAGGCCTTCCGAAAGGACCTGGAGGCCGCCCGGGCCGAAGTGGCCAAGGCCCGCCAGGCCGGGCCGGCGCCGGATCCCGCCGCCTGCGCAGCCGAGGCCGAACTGGCCAAGGCCTCGCCGTACAACTAGACCCCGCTGCAGGATTAAAGATCATGACCCCGGCCTGGATGGATACGGCCCTGTCGCCGGATGCGCGTGCAAGCCTGCTGACCGCCCAGCTGACCCTCGATGAGATGATCAGCCTGGTGCACGGGCCCATGCCGGCCCTGTGCAACCCGCCGCCGGAAGACGCCGCCATGGGGGCCGGCTATATCCCGGGTGTTCCGCGCCTGGGCATTCCGCCGCTCAACGAGACCGACGCCAGTCTGGGGATTGCCAATCCCCGGCGGGTGCGGACCGGAGATGGCGCCACTGGACTCCCGTCCGGTCTGGCCCTGGCCTCGGGATGGGACACGGACCTGGCTTACGAAGCCGGCGCCATGGTCGGGTCCGAAGCCCGGGACAAGGGGTTCAACGTCCTGCTTGGCGGCGGCGCCAACCTGACCCGGGAACCCCGTTGCGGCCGCAATTTCGAGTACCTGGGGGAAGATCCCCTGCTGGCCGGCAAGCTTGCAGGGGCGGCCATCAAGGGCGCCCAGTCCAACCAGATTGTCTGCACCCTCAAGCACTTTGCGCTCAATGACCAGGAAACCTGTCGCCACGTGGTCGACGCGCGGATCGATGAAGGCGCCCTGCGGGAGAGCGACCTGCTGGCCTTCCAGATCGCCATCGAGGACGGTGATCCCGGCTCGGTCATGTGCGCCTACAACAAGGTCAATGGCGAGTGGGCGGGCGAAAACGAATTCCTGCTGACCCAGGTCCTGAAGAAGGACTGGGGCTATCGCGGCTGGGTCATGAGCGACTGGGGCGCCGTGCACTCCACGGCCAAGGCGGTCCTGGCCGGCATGGACCAGGAGAGCGGCGAGCAACTGGACAAGCAGGTCTATTTTGGCGCGCCCTTGAAAGAAGCTGTCGAACAGGGCGAGGTTCCCTTCGAGCGCCTGACCGACATGGTCCACCGCATCCTGCGCAGCCTGTTCCAGCACGGGGTCTTTGATGCACCCAGTGAGCGCCGGGAAACCGATTATGTCGCCAATGGCGAGGTGGCCTTGCGGGCGGCCGAGTCCGGCATTGTCCTGCTGAAGAACCAGGGCGGCGTCCTGCCCCTGTCGCGGAAGGCCCGGCGGATCGCCGTGATCGGCGGCCATGCCGACCGGGGCGTGCTGTCAGGGGGCGGCTCATCCCAGGTCATAGCTGTTGGCGAGCCTGGCCTGGAGCTGGAAGTCGGCGGACTGGCGGCCAGCTTCGTGAAGGTGACCTATCATCCTTCATCGCCCCTGCAGGCCATGAGGGCCGAGGCCCCCCAGACCGAGGTCGTCTATGATGACGGCGCCGACCCCGCCAAAGCGGCGGATCTTGCGCGGGACTGCGACGTCGCGGTCATCTTCGCGACCCAGTGGGCGACCGAAGCGGAAGATCTGCCAGGTCTGAGCCTGCCTGACGATCAGGATGGGCTGATCGCTGCGGTCGCCGCCACCAATTCCAGGACGGTGGTGGTGCTCGAGACGGGAACCCCGGTGGTCATGCCCTGGCTCGCCCAGGTCGCAGGGGTGCTTGAGGCCTGGTATTCTGGAACCCGGGGCGGCGAGGCGATCGCCCGCGTCCTGTTCGGCGAGGTGAATCCTTCGGGCCGCCTGCCCATGAGTTTTCCGGGGAGCGTCGAGGAACTGGTCCGTCCGGAGATTCCCGGTCAGATTTTCGGCCCGCCTGTGGAAGGCAAGACCCTGCCGACCTCCCGCCCGGACGTGCAGCAGCACAAGGGCCGTATCGCCGTCGAACACCCCGAGGGCGCCGATGTCGGTTATCGCTGGTACGACCGGCAGGGCTCCAAACCCCTGTTTCCCTTCGGCTTTGGTCTGTCCTATTCGGAATTCGCCTACGGCGCCCTCAGCCTTGTGGGTGGCGAGACCATCGCCGCCAGCTTCGAGGTGACCAATTCCGGCCAGCGCGCCGGCATTGAAACCGCTCAGGTCTATGCCCGCATAGCCGGTGGCCAGAGGCTGATTGGCTGGGCCAGGGCGCCCCTAAAGGCGGGAGAGAGCCGCCGTGTCACGGTGACTGCCGATCCTAGATTGCTGGCCAGTTATGACACCAGCCTGCCGGGATGGAGGATTGCTGACGGGCCGGTTGAGGTGACGGTCGGTCCGGACGCCGGGACCGTCGCCCTTGCAGGGACGGTGGCTTTGACCGCCCGTGTGCTCGCCCCCTAACCTGGCCGCTTTCTATCCAGCCAGGGAGGAAGGGGCCAGGGTGGCTTCGAAATCCTGGAGGATATCGACCACCTCTTCCATGGGAGCCACGAACTCGAAGGCGCCTTCGAAGCGGTACTTCCAGAAGCTGGATATGTGGGAGATCGACCCGATCCTTTCGCCCAGGACCATGAACATGGCGGGCGCCTTCAGCAGGAAATCCCTGAAGGCCATGGGCTTTCCGTTCTGGGTCAGGTCGCGATAGGCAGCCTGATAGACTTCCAGTGTTTCATTCACCTGGTGTCGACACCTGCGGATTTCCCTGGCGATGCGGAGTTTCGCGTCGCGGACATAGGCCGCCTCCGCCCCTTCGCGCCGGCCGGTCGCCTGAAGCTTTGGCAGCTCCTTGATCATGGTGGCCAACCGGGGATCGATGTCTGAAAGCGCCCACTGGTAGTAGAGGAAGCCCTTCCAGCTGAACATGCCGTCGCGATAGGCCTCCTCGCTCAGTCGCAGGACCATGCGCAAGGGCTCCAGACGTTCATCGATCTGGGTCGACAACAGAAGGGCCGCCAGTTTTTCCGAACGCATTTCGCTGCCCTTCGGAAAGGCCATCTCGATCACCGGCATGATCTGCGCCCCGACGAACATCTGCATCCGCCCGAGGTCTGCGTCTGAGATGGAGAAGTAGAGGGGCGCGACATCAAAGCCGCGCCGGCTAAGATGCTCCCTCAGCAGGAAGGGATCCAGGGATGGCAGTTCGTCCAGGGCCTGGAAAACATTCAGATCGTTCTGAATTCTCCCGTCCTCCCCGGCCAGTTCCTGAACCATGGTGGTCCAGCCCCTTTGTCCGATGAAGAAGGACTGTCCACCGATATCCAGGTCAGAGCGCTCGAAGGGAATGATGACCTTGGTCGCCACATAACGGGGGTCATCAAAGACAAACTGTTCGTTCGGCCGGACCCGGTGTTTGAGGATGAGGGCCTCGTTCAGCACCTGGTTGCGAAAGAAGGGGGCGGCCAGATAGGCGTCTTCATGCCTGTGCAGGCGCGCGACGGCCAGGAGGTTCAGCACGCGGCTGGTTGATGCGGTCTTGTGCAAGGCCGCTAGGTTTCTGACCGAACGGTCTGTCTGGCCTTCGGTCAAGGTCGGGCGCCTCCAGGTTCACCAACATGGACGATCCGGTGGCCAATGCCTGCCATCCATACTGGCTGAATCTAGATCTGAAAGGTGAACGAAGGCCATTCACCGCAGGGCGACCGTCAGTCTATTGGCCAATATTGTCGAAGCTTGCGAGGTTGGCTTCGAAATCGGCAAGGATGTCGACCACTTCCTCAATAGGCGCAGCCAGATCGCGCGGGTCACGGAAGCGATAGCGCCAGAAGCTGGCAATGTGGGAAATCGACCCGATCCTTTCGCCCAGGATCATGAACATGGTCGGCGCCTTCAGCAGGAAGTCGCGGAAGGCCATGGGCTTGCCGTTCTGGGTCAGGTCCTTGTAGGCGTCGTCATAGACCTGCAGGGCCTCGGCGACTTCCTTGCGCCTCTGCTGGATGGCCTTGAGCAGCCTTGCCCTCGATTCCTCGATGAAGATCATCAGCTCGCGGTCCTTGTGACCAGCGGGCCGCAGCATGGGGAGTTCCTTGAGCACGGTCGCCAGCTTCGGCGCCATGTCGGCCAGGGCCCACTTGTAATAGAGGAAGCCCTTCCAGCTGAAGATGCCTTCCCGATAGGTGTCGGCGTCCAGGCGCATGACGATGCGCAGGGGCTCAAGGCGCTCGTCGATCTTGTTGGACAGGAGGACGGTGGCCATTTTCTCCGAGCGGGCCTCCGAGCCCTTGGGGAAGGCCATATCGATCAGCTGATAGATCTGGGCCCCGACAAAGGCCTGCATCCGCTCCATGTCCGCCTCGGATATGGCGAAATAGACGGCGGAGATCGGGAAGCCCCGGCGGTTCAGGTGCTCGCGAAGGAGGAAGGGATCCAGAGACGGAATCTCGTCCAGGGCCTCCAGCACGGACACATCGTGATGGATCTTTTCATCTTCCCCGGCCAGTTCCTGAACCATGCTGGTCCAGCCACGCTGGCCGACAAAGAATGAGCGCCCGCCCATGCGCAGGTCGGACCGCTCAAAGGGGATGATGACCTTGGTGGCCACGTGCCTCTGGTCATTGAAGACGAACCGCTCATCGGCCCGGAGCCTGTGCTTGAGGATCAGGCTTTCGTTGAGGATGGGGTTCTTGAAGAAGGGCTGGGTCAGATATTCAGGGTCAGAGCGATGCTCCGCGCCGACGGCCAGAAGGTTGAGCACACGGCTCGTTGACGCCGTCTTCTGCAGGGCCCCCAGATTCCGGACAGAACGATCTGAGCTCGCAGCCATATCGACCTATACCTCTTCTGTGCCTGACCCTTCGGTCAGGTTTCGCAAAATGCGAACGAACGCTCTGGGAACAGCCGGACAATGGCTCGCCGGAAATTGTGTGACAAGGCGCCGCAGTTGCCCAACCGCGATGCCCGCCGATACGCGCGTTCGGGAGTCTGATTCAAGGGTCTGAAAACAGGGTTAAGCGCGGACTTTGGAATTTGCCGATCACGTTTGCCGGCGCCCGCTCTGATTGCGAGTCCTTTCCCACGGGTTGCTAGCCGTTTCCGAGAATCCACTTCGTTACCTAGAGGACGGGGCGGCACAGGGCCCCGGCCACATCCGGCCAGACCAGGGTCGAGACCGATACGGCGATCAGGGCCAGACCTGCAGCCCACTGGAGGGCTGGCCGTCGGTCGGTCTTTCCCAGCCAGGCGACGCCCAGGGACGAGGCGGTGAGCAAGGGTGAAACCCCCAGACCGAATCCCAGCATGACCAGACCACCCCTGAGGGCGTCCCCGGCCAGCATGGCGTACATCAGGGCGGCATAGACCATGCCGCAGGGCAGGAGGCCCCAGACCAGTCCTGCCATGAGCGCCGCAAGGCCATGACCCCGGCGCTTCTGCGTCCACGCCCAGCTGCTGAGTGGTGTGAACGCCCGAGCCAGGATCGCCGGCGACGGCAGGATCCCGGTCAGGGACACGGCGGTCCAGATCAGCACCAGGGCGCCGAACCTTTGCAGGACAGCATAGGCGGCGTACTGATCGAAGAGTCCATAGAGGGCTGATCCGAAACCGCCGACCACGGCGCCCGCTGTTACATAGGCGACAAGCTTGCCGGTCTGGGCCGCCATCAGGGCCCGGGCGCGGTCGGGCAGGCTGGACGTCCTGCCAAGGGACAGGGACAAGGCCCCCCCCACGCCGCCACACATGACGACACAGTGAAGGGAACTCACAAGTCCGAGGATAAGACCGCCCAGCAGGGTCAGGGACGACAAGGCAAGCTCCCGGGGGAAGGAAACGCCCTGGCAGCATGGCGATGACAGGCCCGTCAGGCTTTGCGTCAGGTCAAAATGTCACCCGGGTCTCTGGGGACTTGCCAAGTTTCAAGCGGAAGTTCATCACCCTGCCGCCATGTCCGATGATCTTACAGAAGGCCAGACGGCCGTCATTCCCGACGGATACGTCATCAACCTGTGGCAGCGCGGGTTTGGCCGGACCGTGGGACCGTTTTATTCCAAGCGGGATTCGAACAATGACGAGGTCATGGCCTTCCGGGTCGAAGAGCACCATGCCAACGGCATGAACAACTGCCATGGCGGCATGCTGATGAGCTTTGCCGACATGGCCTGGGGCCGGGTCATTTCGAACAAGAAGGAGATCGGCTGGGTTACAGTCCGGTTGCTGACCGATTTCCTGTCAGGCGCCCACATGGGCGACTGGGTGGAAGGCGACAGCGAGATCATTTCCGAACACGACGACATTTTCACTGTCCGGGGCCGAATTTGGTGTGGCGATCGCACCCTCATGACCGGCACGGGCGTTTACAAGGGCATTCGTTCGATCCAGCGCAAGCCGGGCGAACGCGAGCCGAAAGGATAGCTTATGGCACTCGATCCCGCGATCAAGGAAGGCGCGCCTGTCGGATATGACGACCGCCCCATCCACTCCGAACCCGGCGCCCTGCCGCCAGAGGTCCAGGCCCCCTTGGCGCCGTTTCAGGGCAATGAGCCCGACGCGCCCAAGTGGTTCACGGACGCCATAGCCCAGGAGCCCGAGCGGTCCTTCGTGACCTCGCTTGGCACCCAGATCGAGGTTCTGACCTGGGGCGAGATCGGCAAGCCTGGCCTGCTGCTGGCCCATGGAAATTCCGCCCACGCCGACTGGTGGAGCTTCATCGCCCCCTATCTGGCCCAGGACTACCGGGTCGCCTCCATGTCCCTGGCCGGCATGGGCGCCTCGGACTGGCGCGAAAACTATGCCTTCCAGGATTTCGCCGAGGACGCCGAGGCTGTCGCCCAGGCCGCGGGCCTTTATGAGGGCGGGGGAAAGCCGATCTATATCGGCCACTCCTTCGGCGGTTCCCAGGTGTTCTTCGCCGCCGCCCGGCATCCTGATCGCATGAGCGCCGCCATCCTGGTCGACACCGGCTTTGGCGGACCGCCGCCGGACTCCGAAGAGGGCAAGCGGATGGCCGAACGGGTCCGCAACATTCCCACCGCCGACCGCGCCCAGAAGGTCTATCCGACCCTGCAGGCGGCCCTGGCCCGGTTCCGGTTCATGCCGCCCCAGGCCGCGGGAAACCTGTTCGTCGCCGATTTCATCGCCCGCCGTTCGCTCAAGAAGGCGCCTATGGAAGACGGCTCCGGCGAGGGCTGGACCTGGCGGTTTGACCCCAACATGTGGAACAAGCTGGACCGCTCCCTGATGAGCGGTCTGATGGACGGCGCGCCGCCCCAGGTGACCATTCCCCTGGCCCACATCTTCGGGGACCGTTCCGTGGTCATGTCCCGGCGGGCTTCCAGCCAGGCTTCGCCCCTGCCGGATCACACCCTGGAAATCGCCATCCCCGATTCGGCCCACCATGTGATGGTCGATCAGCCCCTGGCCCTGGTGGCCGCTTTGCGCGGGCTTTTGTCCTCCTGGCCGCCCAGGTCTTAAGCCCTACTTGAGACCTTGCGGCGGAACGTGTAACCCCCAACCAACGACTTGCCTTCGAGAGACAGCGACATGGCTTCCGAATATCACCGCGGCGAAATGGACATCCAGGAACAGGAAGCCACCTTCGTCATGTTCAACAGCCTCACCAAGTGGGGTTCGCTGGCGATCACGTCCCTGCTGGTCTGGCTGGTTCTCTGGTTCTGCACCCCCACCGGCTTCCTGGGCGCAACCGTCACGGCCTTCATCGTCGCCGTGATCGGTGTCGTGGTCCTGAAGGAAAAGCCGGACGCTGACCACTAGGTCGCCCACCGGTCTATGGACAGGATTCCCGGCCCTCACTAAGGTCTGAAGACCAACTGGGCTGGGGAATCTGGGAATGACCGTTATCGCCGTCACCAAGGAACGCCGGGCGGGCGAGACCCGCGTGGCGGCCACGCCTGAGACGGTCAAGAAGCTAATCGCCGCCGGATTTTCCGTTACGGTCGAGGCGGGCGCCGGGATCGCCGCCGCCTATCCGGACGCCGACTATGTCGCCGCCGGCGCAACCCTGGCCAAGACCGCCAAGGCCGCGGTCGAGAAGGCCGACATCCTCTACAAGGTGCGGGCGCCGGAAGACGCCGAGATCGCCGCCCTCAAGTCGGGCGCCATTGTCGCGGCCCTGCTCAATCCCCATCAGGACAAGGCGGTTGTCGCCGCCCTTGCGGCCAGGGGCGCCAGCGCCTTCGCTATGGAATTCATCCCCCGCATCACCCGCGCCCAGGTCATGGACGCCCTGTCCTCCCAGGCCAATCTTGCCGGCTATCGGGCGGTGATCGAGGGGGCGGAGGCCTATGGTCGCGCCCTGCCGATGATGATGACCGCCGCCGGCACCATTGCTGCGGCCAAGGTCTTTGTCATGGGGGTCGGCGTCGCCGGTCTGCAGGCCATCGCCACGGCCCGCCGCCTGGGCGCTGTCGTCACCGCCACCGACGTGCGACCCGCCACCAAGGAGCAGGTGGAAAGCCTCGGCGCGAAGTTCCTGGCCGTCGAGGACGAGGAATTCAAGAACGCCCAGACCGCCGGCGGCTACGCCAAGGAGATGAGCGCCGAGTATCAGGCCAAGCAGGCTGAACTGGTCTCCAGCCACATCGCCAAGCAGGACATCGTCATCACCACCGCCCTGATCCCGGGCCGCGCCGCGCCCCGTCTGGTCAACGCCGCCCAGGTGGCCTCCATGCGCGCCGGTTCGGTGCTGGTGGACCTGGCGGTCGAGCAGGGCGGCAATGTGGAAGGGGTCAAGCCCGGCGAGGTCCTGGTCACCGCCAATGGCGTCAAGATCCTGGGCATTCCCAACCTGCCGGGCCGGATCGCCACCGATGCTTCGGCCCTCTATGCCCGCAATCTTCTGGCCTTCTCGACCCTCCTGCTCGACAAGGAGGGCAAGCTGGCGCCCGACTATGAGGACGAAATCCTCAAGGCGGCCCTGGTCACCCAGGGCGGCAAGGTCGTCCACCCAGCGCTCAGCGCCTGATCCCAGCGGAGGAAATCATGGAAGCCGTCGACCCCACTGTCTTCCGCCTGGCGATCTTCGTCCTGGCGATCTTTGTCGGATATTACGTGGTGTGGAGCGTGACGCCGGCCCTGCACACCCCGCTCATGGCCGTGACCAACGCGATTTCGTCGGTGATCATAGTCGGCGCCCTGCTGGCCGCCGCCGCCCACAGCCCTGACGGCGCCCTGACCGGCTCCATCCTGATTTCCAAGGGGGCCGGCGCTGTCGCTGCGGCCTTCGCCGCCGTCAACATCTTCGGCGGCTTTCTGGTCACCCAGCGCATGCTGGCCATGTACAAGAAGAAGGACAAAGCGAAGTGAACGCCAACCTCGCGGCCATCCTCTATCTCGTCTCCGGCGTCCTGTTCATCCTGGCGCTTCGGGGCCTGTCCTCGCCGACCACCAGCCAGGCGGGCAACCGCAATGGCATGATCGGCATGGCGATCGCGGTCAGCGTGACCCTGATCACCCTGTTCAGCCAGGGCAAGCTTGATCCCCTGACCCTGGGCCTGATCGGCGGCGGGGTGGCCATTGGCGGCGGCGTCGGCGCCCTGATCGCCCGGCGGGTGGCCATGACCTCCATGCCCCAGCTGGTGGCGGCCTTTCACAGCCTGGTGGGCATGGCGGCCTGTCTGGTGGCCGTGGCGGCCATCCATACCCCGGCGGCTTATGGCATTCTGGACACTGCAACCGGCCAGGTGCACCTGAACTCCCTGGTGGAGCTGAGCCTGGGTCTGGCCATCGGCGCCGTGACCTTCACCGGCTCGGTCATCGCGTTTGCCAAGCTCAACGGAAACATGAGCGGCGCGCCCATCCTGCTGCCCGCCCGCCACCTGCTGAACATCCTGATCGGTCTGGCCATTGTCGCCATGATCGTCGTCCTTGTGATGAGCGGCGGCTCGGCCCTGTGGGCCTTCTGGGCGATCTTCGCCCTCAGCCTGCTGGTGGGTATCACCCTGATCATTCCCATCGGCGGCGCGGACATGCCGGTGGTGGTGTCCATGCTCAACAGCTATTCCGGCTGGGCGGCGGCGGCCCTGGGTTTCACCCTGGAAAACGTCACCCTGATCATCACCGGCGCCCTGGTTGGCTCGTCGGGCGCCATCCTCAGCTACATCATGTGCAAGGCCATGAACCGCAGCTTTGTCTCGGTCATTCTGGGCGGCTTCGGCGCAGACGACGCAGCGGCCGCCTCGGGCGGCAAGGTCGAGACCCGGCCGGTCAAGCAGGGCTCGGCTGACGACGCGGCCTTCATCATGAAGAACGCCAGCAAGGTCATCATTGTCCCGGGCTATGGCATGGCGGTCAGCCAGGCCCAGCATGCCCTGCGGGAAATGGGCGACAAGCTGAAGGAAGAGGGCGTCGAGGTGAAGTACGCCATTCACCCGGTGGCTGGCCGCATGCCTGGCCACATGAACGTCCTGCTGGCCGAGGCCAATGTGCCCTATGACGAGGTCTTCGAGCTGGAGGACATCAACGCCGAATTCCCGACAGCCGACGTGGCCTTCGTCATCGGCGCCAATGACGTCACCAATCCGGCCGCCAAGACCGACCCGACCAGCGCCATTTACGGCATGCCGATCCTCGACGTGGAAAAGGCCCGCACCGTCCTCTTCGTCAAGCGCGGCATGAGCTCTGGCTATGCCGGGGTCGAGAACGAGCTCTTCTTCCGCGACAACACCATGATGCTGTTCGGCGACGCCAAGAAGATGGTCGAGGGCATTCTCAAGGGCCTTTGACCCCCACTTGCAGGGCTGAAGGTCCGGGCGCATGCTCCCCCCAATAAACGGGAGGGACGACCATGCGTTATCGCCTTGGCGGGCTCGCGCTCGCCGTGAGTTTCCTGCTTTCCAGTTGTTCTCAGTCTGAAGCTCCAGCCCCTGCCGGCCCGGCCGCCCTGGCCCTGCCGGTCACTGAAGATGGCCATGGGGTGCTGACCGCCCAGTCGGTCACCATAAAGGGCAAGGGCGATGCGCCGGTGGCGGCCGTCGCCATGACCCCCAACTGGTGGGTCGGCAGCGGCACCTTCAAGATCTCGTGGTTCGCCGGCCAGAGCCAGACCAAGCGGTTCTTCGTCATCAGCAATGCGACGGCGGACGCGCCCGCCTTCCTGAAACACCCTGAAGAGGGTGTGCGGGAGGTCAAGGTCAGCTTTGACGGCGCGGCCCTGACCTCCATCCACCCTACGGCCACAAAGGCGGAGTTTCCGATTCCTGCCGGCGCCAAGGCGGTGACCCAGGTTCAGGTGACCTATGGCCCGGAAGGCGCCCCGGAAACCGTCACCTGGAAATGATCGGGGCCTGACCCTTGCGGTCGCCTTGCCCTTTCAGTCCCGGGCTCTGTAAATCGGGGCCTTGGGAGCCGGAGGGGCGCATGGCGAGTCGGGCGGGGTTTCACGCCTTTCGGGGCGAGCATGTGGATATCGGCGGCAGACGGCTGCGGGTGGTCCGCGCTGGCGCGCCCACCGATGCGCCGATGATCGTTCTCGAATGCGGCGCCTTTGGCTGCGCTGCCGACTGGGCTGTGGTCCAGGACCGCCTTGCCGCCCAGGGCCTGGCCAGTCTGGCCTATGACCGGGCGGGCCTGGGCTATTCCGATCCCGGACCCACACCCAGGGACGGCCGCGCCATAGCCGAGGATCTTGAGGCCCTGCTTCAGAGACTGGACATCAGGGGACCCCTGCTGATGGTCGGTCACTCCATGGCCGGGATCCTGCTGCGGGTATTTGTCGGACGTAATGCAGAGCAGGTCTGCGGCCTGGTGCTGGTGGACGCCGTGACTTCGGAGGCTGTGGAGCATCCCGCCGCGGCCCGCGCCATTGCCGGGTTTCAGGGCGCCCTGGGTCTGGTGGGTCGATGGTCGGGCCTGGGCTTCATGCGGCCGGTCTCCTGGGTGATCGGCGACAAGATCGGGCTGGATGGCGAGGCGTCCCGGGAAAAGCGGCGCATATACGGTCTGGCCTCCCACGCGAAATGGTCGGCGGAGGAAGTGGCCAACTGGTCGGCGACCTCGATCCAGGGACGGGACATCGGCGAGTATGACCCTGATCTGCCCGTTGCTGTGGTGACAGCCGGGGCCGTGCCCCTTTCACCTGGTCTGAAGGACATGCAGTCAGCACCCGCCCGGGCCTCCAGCAAGGGATATGAAGCGCACGTGGTCGGGGCGGGGCACGCCAACCTTCTGGGCCGGAAGTTCGCCGATCCGATCATTGACGGCGTCAGGCACGTCCTGGGCGTCTAGGACCGAACAGGCTCCCGGTCGACCAGCCCGGCGGCCGCCTGAAAGCGCCTGAGCACCAGCGACGCCACCAGGGTCCCGGGCGGCGGCAGATCGCCCCCGAACCATGGCAGGCCACCCCGCGCCGCGGGATGGACCGTGGCGAGACCGGCGCGCACCGCTGGCGACAGGCTGGACATATGTCCGGCCAGGGCGCTGACGGTCATGTCGGCAGGGGCCGCAATCTCGAACCGCCCGTCCCAGACGCCACTTTGACCGGCCTGCAGATGCAGGTCAGGCGAGCCTGACCTGGAAACCTCCCCGGCGGGGCGGATCCAGCGGATCACATCCTCATCGGCCAGGACCTGGCAACCTGACAGGGTCATGGTGACGTCATCCGGGCCTCGCAGGGCCTGGGCGAGGCGCGCAAGCCGGTCCCGGCGCGGCAGGCGCTCGCCGCCGCCGGCGCAGACGCAGGCCAGACCTGTCAGGGCGACCGCAGCGTCGAAGGGGGCAGCCCGAAGGGCCCCGCGCGACATGACCAGGCCGCAGTCCTCCTGCAGGCTCAGGGCAAGATCGCGGGGCATATCTGACCGGACCCGGGAAGCTGGCGCTTCCCCTGACGGTGAACCCTGTCGCGCCCGGCTGCGGGCGAAACGGGTGTCCTCATTGGCGGGATCGTCGATCCAGGGGGCGTTCTGATCTTTCAGCCAGGCCCGCAGGTCGCTGCGGCTGACCCCCAGCAGGGGGCGCAGGAGGAAGACGCCCCGACCGTCCGGCCAGACCGGCGAAGGCGACCATGATCTGGCGTCCGGCGTGGTCGAGCCATCCTGTCGCATGGCGGCGGACTCAGCCAGATCGCTGGCCGTGTGACCCATAAGGATGACAGAGGCCCCGGCCTGTCGGGCGGCCTCCGCCAGCAGCCTGTGCCGGGCAAGGCGGGCGGCGGCGGGGAGGCCAGTGGATGGCTTGGGACCGGTCCAGGCGAGGGCCTGGAAGTCAGCTCCCAGCCGCCCGGCAAGATCCCGACAGGTTTCAGTCCAACCGCGGCTCGCCGGATTGAGGCCATGATCGACAGTCAGGCACAGCAGGGGCCGCCCGTGCGCCCTTGCCCAGGTGCTGGCTGTCAGGGCCAGGGCCACGGAATCTCCGCCGCCTGAGAGGGCGAGCGCCAGGGGTTGTTTGCAGCGGGGCGCCAGACGTCGATCGAGGACCCGGTGGACCTCCTCGGTCAGGCCGGACATTTCGCCAGGACACGGGTCGCCGTGGCGCGGGACTGCACCGCAGGCGCTGCCTTGGGATAGCGCCGGGCGAACTCGTCCAGGGTCTGGCAGGCGTCTGACGGCTTGCGCATCCGGACCAGGGCCCGGGACAGCTCGACCACGGCGTCAGGCGCCCAGCTGGTCTGCGGCCATTCCCGGATGGCGCCGATGAAGGCCGTGGCGGCTTCCGGATTGGCGGCCCGGGCGGCATAGGCCTTGCCCAGCCAGTAGCGGGCTTCGGGCCCCTTGGGGCCGTCGCCATAACGGGTGATGAAGTCCTGCAGGGCTGGCTCTGCAGAGGCGTAATCGCCTCCCAGGGCCAATTGCCGGGCTTGATTGAAGGCCTCGGTCGGCGAGACTGAAGCCGGGGCCGGAACCGGCGTCGCTGCGGCTGCTGCTGCGGCCTGTTCGAGGGTCTGGACCCGTTCCGCCAGGAGACGGTTCGTCGCCTTCTGGGCGTCGAGGTCCTTGCGGGCCTGGGTCAGGTTGAAGGTCGCTGTCTCCATCTGGCCATTTAGCCGGGTCAGGGTCTGTTCCATGTCGCTGAGGCGGCGGGAAAGTTCCTGCAGCAGGTAGTCGGTCTCGGCCGGCTGCACGACCACCGGCTTCCCCGAATCCCGCCCCTGGAAGACGATGGCCCGCAACTCACGGACCACCTGCTCCATCCTGTCCAGGCGCTTGGCGTCCCGGGCGTCCAGGGGATCAATAGGCGTCTGAGCCCCGGCCTGGCCGGAGGCGACCAGGGTCAGGCTGAGGGCCAGGGCCGATGCGGTGCGAAGCCAGGCCATGGCTGGCGCCTATCGCTGGCCGCCGGTCAGGGCGGTGTGGGCGTTGCGGTTCCGCTGATAGGCCGCTTCATCCGTACCCGGGTCGATGGGCCTTTCCTTGCCATAGGACACTGTCGAGATCCGGCTGGGGGCGACGCCCTGGGAAACCAGGAAGTCCCGGACGGAATTGGCGCGCCGGGAGCCCAGGGCCAGATTGTATTCCCGGGTGCCGCGCTCATCGGCATTGCCTTCGACACGGATCTGGACGGCGGGATAGCGGACCAGCCAGGCTGCCTGGGCCTTGAGGGTCGCCACGGCGTCCGGGCGGACGTCGTATTGGTCCACGTCAAAATAGACCAGATCGCCGGCCTTGATCACGAAGTCCTGGGTCGAGCCGGCCATGGGTCCCTGATCGACAGGCTGGCGCGGCGGCGGCGGCTGATAGGCCGGCTGGGTCGGGCGCTGATAGGGGGCGTCGGCAGGGGCCGGGGTCGGCAATTGCGGCTTGGGCCGGGAGGCGCAGGCAGCCATGGACAGGGCCGCTACTGCGACCAGTGACAGCCGAAGGGCGGTTCTGGCTTCGAAGATCATTCCGGGTGTCTCCATGAGCTTTGGGTCGATGGCGCCGACATGCGACGCATTGGGCGGCAGTCTATCTGTAATCGCGGGGCTGGCGAGGTCGATTTCATGGCCCGGCCCCTAGTTCAGCAGAGGGGACCAGGCAGGGTCTGACCCCGACCCCGGATAGGGGGCGGGGCGCAGGATCCGCCCCGTCACATCGACGGTCCAGAGCCTGGGCGGGCCGCCAGGGGTTTCCCGGCTGAACATCAGGACCCGGCCATTGGGCGCCCAGGTGGGGCTGTCGTCCAGATAGCTGGTGGTCAGCAGACGTTCGTCAGAACCGTCGGGGCGCATGACGCCGATATGGAAGGTGTTGCCCGTCTGCTTGGTGAAGGCGATGAAGTCTCCGGCAGGGCTCCAGACCGGCGAGGTATAGCGCCCTGAGCCGAAGGAGATCCGCGAGGCGCCTGAGCCGTCATTGTTCATCACATAGAGCTGGGGCGCGCCACCCCGGTCAGAGTTGAACACCACCCGCCCGCCGTCCGGAGAGAACGAAGGAGATGTATCGATGGACGGATCAGAGGTCAGACGTCGGGCCTGTCGGCTCTTCAGGTCCATCACATAGATGTCGGAATTGCCCGACCGCTCCACGGCGAAGGCCACCTTGCCCCCATCCGGGGAAAACCGCGGCGCAAACACCATGCCCGGAAACTCGCCCAGGCTCTCCCGGCGGGCGGTTTCCAGGTTGAACAGGTAGATGGACGACCCTTCAGGCCGCAGGGACATGAAGGTGATTTCCTGGCTGTTGGACGAGAAGCGCGGCGACATGACAATGGCCTTGCCGTCGGTCAGATAGCTGGGATTGGCGCCGTCCTGGTCCATGATGGCCAGGGTCTTGGTCCGGTTGAGACGACCGCCGCTCTCGGAAACAAATACCACCCGGGTGTCGAAATAGCCCTTCTCGCCGGTCAGGCGCTCATAGACTGCGTCGGAAATCTTGTGGGCGATCCGTCGCCAGTTTTCCGGGGTCGAGGTGAACTGCAGGCCCAGCAGCTGCTGCTCGGAAAACACGTCCCAGAGGCGGAAGTCCACCCTCAGGCGCCCGCCCTCAACCGTGACCTGGCCATTGACCAGGGCCTGGGCGTTGATGGTCTTCCAGAGGGGGAATTGCGGCTGGATGGCCACATCCAGATTCTGTTCGGTGAAGCTCCGGGGGTCGAGGGGCGCGAACAGCCCCGAACGCTCGAGATTGCTGGAGATGACCTGGGAGATTTCCGCCCCGCGGTCGCCCCCGAAGGCCGGAATGGCCACAGGCAGGGGTTTGACATCGCCCTTGTTGACGTCGACCTCGATCTCGGCGCGGGCAGGGGTGGCCAGGCCCAGGCCGCCAAGGGCCATGCAGGGCGCCAGACAGAGGGCCAGCATCAGGCTCATCAGTCGCATGACAGGATCTCCAGGGTCATGAACAGGCCTCCCGGGCGTTGAAATTCACCGCCACACGCTGTCCGAACAGATCGCGGGGAAGAGTCGAAAATGGGGCGGCCTGATGTATGGCGCGAATCGCCCGCTCCGCCGCGGCCTGAATCACCGGATTTGAAGAGTTCTCCAGGCCCCCGGCGTCCACGGTCCCCAGGATCTGACCGCCAAAGCCCAGGGTGAAGGTCGCCCGGATCCTGACGTCCTTGCCCCCTTCCACATCGCAATTGGGGTTCCACCGACGTTGCAGCTCATCAGCCAGCCCGGCCAGGGCGCTGGCTGACAGGCCCTTGGCGGCGCCTGCCGCTTCCCGGGCCTGGAGGGCGGTTTCCGGCCGGGCCGGACCCTTGGGCGCCGACGAGGTCTTCCCGGCCTTGGCCACGGAGGCCGCCAGGGCGTCGAGGTTCAGGGATTTGGCGGGGGGCTTGGCCGCCGCCACCGGGGCGGGCCGGGATGGAGGCGCGGGCTTGGCAGCAGCAGGTTTGGGCGTCACGGCGGCCGGGGTCGGGCTTGGCTTGGGCGTCGGGGCGGGCCTGGCGACCGGTTTCGGAACCGGGGCGGGGGTTGGAACCGGAGCTGGCGCGGGCCTGGGCGCAGGTTGCGGCGGCGGCGGCGCTGCGGCGGGTTCAGGCGGCGCCTCAGGGACTGGAGCTTCCGTCTGGGCCGTCTGGGGCTCGGGCGAGGCTTCCGCCGGGCGGACGTCGGGGATATCGGCGGTGGTCACAAGGGTGACGGGAACGGCGGAACCAGGCGGTAGGTCCCGCGCCCAGGGCTTGAGGAAGACCAGGGCTGCGCCAAGGAGCAGGTGCAGCAGAACTGAACCCGCCATGGCCGGTGAAAGACCTGTCCTGGCGGCCATGAGCCTAGGGCTCCTGCACCGGCGGCGCGCCGAGCAGGGGTTCGGTCCTGGCGCCGGAGGAGGGCCCGCCTGTGTCGGTGATCAGATTGATGGACTTGAAGCCCGAGGTGGAGAGCGCCGCCATGACCTGCGCCACAATGGCGTACGAAGCCTTGCCGTCAGCCCGGACATAGACCGGCTTGGCGCCATCGCTCATGGCCTTCAGTCGGGGCGACAGGGTGGCGAAGGCCACGGCCTGGTCCTGCAGGTAGATCGAGCCGTCCGCGCGGATCGAGACGGTCACCGGCTCGGACTGGTCCTGAATGGCGGCGGCTTCGGTCTTGGGCAGTTCCACCGGCACGCCGGCGGTCAGCAGGGGCGCCGAAATCATGAAGACGATCAGCAGGACCAGCATGACGTCCACCAGGGGCGTCACATTGATTTCCGAAAGGGTTCCCCGGCGGCTGCGACCGTGTCTGCGCCGGCGACCGCCGCCTGCAGCGGCGAAGGCGTCATGGGCCGAGAGCGCCATCAGATCCGCTCCGCCAGCCGCCGCTGGATGGCGGTGGACAGGTCGTCGGCGAAGCTCTCCAGCCGGGCCGTATAACGCGACACGCTGTTGGAGAAGGAGTTGAAGGCGATATAGGCCGGAATGGCGGCGGCAAGGCCGATAGCCGTGGCGAACAGGGCCTCGGCGATGCTGGGGGCGACCACCGCCAGGTTGGTGTTCTTCTGGATGGCGATGGCCTGGAAGCTGTGCATGATCCCCCAGACCGTGCCGAACAGGCCGACAAAGGGCGAGGCGGTGGCGACAATGGCCAGGGCGCTGAGGCCGGATTCAATCCGCACCGCTTCACGGGCCACAGTGGTGTCCAGCACCCGGTCGATCCGCTGGATCAGGAAGGCCACCTGACCGTCATTGAGCTGACCCCGGTTGCGGGTGTCGCGCCACTCCCGCAGGGCGCCCTGCAGCATGCGCGGCAGGGGGTGTGAAGGGTTGTCTCCCGCCTCGGCCGCCACCTCTTCAAGACTGCGGCCCGAGGCCACGTCCTGTTCGAAGTCGAAGGCCTGGCGGTTCAGGGCGGCAAACCGGAAGGACTTGTCCAGAATGATGGTCCACGACCAGAGGGAGGCCAGGGCCAGACCCGTCAGGACCCCCTTCACCACCCAGTCGGCGCGGAGGAAGAGGGCGAAGAAGGAGAAGCTTTCCGGGGTGAGGGCGGCGGGTTCCATGGGCTCTCCGGGGGACGTCAGGCTCTAGACTGGATCAGGTCGGTGGCGAAGTTGCGGCGAACCCATGATCCTTGCCATGATTTGCCCTGGAGCCTTATCCCTCGAGACGGAATCGTTTCGAGGGGCAAATAAGGCTCCAATTCAAAAAGCTAGAGCATGTTTCGATCCGATAACCGGGTCCACTTATCGGGACATGCTCTAGTCGATCAATGGTGCGAGGGCCGCAATCAGTTCCGGCGCCGGCTTGCGGGGTCGACCGCTCATGTCGATGCAGGCGGCCTCCACCTGGGCCGAGCACAGGAGGTCCTCGCCGCGGAAGATGTTCTGGTTGAAGTAGAGCCTAGGCCCCTTGGCCCGGTCGATGGAGGTGCGGACCAGAAGGGCGTCGTCGATCCGGGCGGGCCTGCGGAATTCCAGGGACATCTTCACCACGGTGAAGGCCGCTGACTGCTCCAGCAGGGCGGAATGGCCGACCCCGACCACCCGCAGGAAGTCGCTGCGGCCCCGCTCGAAATAGCGCAGGTAATTGCCGTGATAGACCACCCCGGTGAAGTCGGTGTCCTCGTAATAGATGCGCACCGGCAGGACGTGTTCGCGCCCTTCCATCCAGCCCGCCGTCGGCGCCGTGTCCCGGGGTGTCTCAGCCATGTCAGGTCTCGTCGAACAGGCCGCCCTGGCCGCCAGCTGGCATCTGGGGCGGCGGGGTCAGGCCGATATGGGTATAGGCCTTGGCGCAGGCCATGCGGCCCCGGGGCGTGCGCTGGATGAAGCCCTGTTGCAGGAGGAAGGGCTCGATCACGTCCTCCACCGCGTCCCGGGCCTCGGCGATGGCGTAGGCCAGGGTTTCGACCCCGGCCGGGCCGCCGCCATAGTTCTCGATCAGGGCGCGGAGATAGCGACGGTCCAGGGCGTCGAGGCCTGCGGGGTCCACGTCCAGCCGGGCCAGGGCCTGGGCGGCGGCGGCCTGGCCGATGACGGTGACCCCGTCGGCGGCGGCGAAGTCCCGCACCCGGCGCAGCAGGCGGCCGGCCACCCGGGGCGTGCCCCGGGCCCGGGTGGCGATCTCGGCGGCGCCGTCGGGGGCAAGGTTCAGGCCCAGCTTGCCTGCCGCATGGTTCAGCACCTGGCTGAGTTCGGCGTGGGTGTAGAATTCCAGGCGCAGGGGAATGCCGAACCGGTCGCGGAGAGGCGTGGCCAGCAGGCCCGCCCGGGTGGTCGCCGCCACCAGGGTGAAGGGCGCCAGATCAATGCGGATCGACCGGGCCGAGGGGCCCTCGCCGATGATCAGGTCCAGGACATGGTCCTCCATGGCCGGATAGAGGATCTCCTCCACATTGGCGGCCAGACGGTGGATCTCGTCGATGAAGAGGACGTCCCGGGGTTCCAGATTGGTGAGGATGGCCGCAAGGTCCCCGGCCTTGGCCAGGACCGGCCCCGAGGTGGCACGGAAATTGACCCCCAGCTCCCGGGCGATGATCTGGGCCAGGGTGGTCTTGCCCAGACCCGGAGGCCCGAACAGCAGGACGTGATCCAGGGCCTCGCCCCGGGCCTTGGCGGCGTCGATGAAGACCGAGAGATTGCCCTTGGCCTGGGCCTGACCGACGAATTCCGCCAGGGTCTGGGGCCGCAGGGCGCGGTCGGAAGGGTCCAGGGGCGCAGGCTCGCCGGAGATCAGCCGCTCGCTCAACGGCCCAGCTCCTGCAGGCCGGCCTTGATCAGGGCCTGGACGGAGGCCTCATCGCCAAGGCGCAGAGCGGCCTGCTCCACTACCCGGCGGGCATTGATCTCGGCGACCCCAAGGCTCAGCAGGGCGGCCACAGCTTCACCCACGGCCGAGGGCGGAGGCGGGGCGGAGGCGGCCTGGGCGTGGAAGGCGGCCACAGGGCCGTCGCTGATCGGCTTGCCCTTCAGTTCGGTGACAATCCGCTGGGCGAGCTTGGGACCCACCCCGCTGGCCCGGCCGACCGAGGCCTTGTCGTCACGGGCCACGGCGGCGGCCAGATCCGGCGGCGGCAGGACATCGAGAACGCTCAAGGCCGCCTTGGGCCCGACCCCCTGGATGGACTGCAGCAGGACAAAGGCCCGGCGCTCGTCCCGGCCGAGGAAGCCGTAAAGCTTCATGCCCGTGCTCTCGGCCCACTGGGTCTCTACGTGCAGGACGGTTTCTTCCCCCAGGGCCGGCAGGTGGCCCAGGGTGCGCCCGCCGCAGCGGACCACATAGCCCACCCCGCCCACATCGATCAGGGCCTCTTCCTCGCCAACCTCGGCCACCAGACCCCGCAACCGCCCGATCATGCGGCCGACCTTTCGGTGAGGTGCCGGGCCTTGCGGGCATGGGCGTGGGCGATGGCGACCGCCAGGGCGTCGGCGGCGTCCGCCGTGGTCGGCCCGGCTGTAGGCAGTATGCGGGCGATCATGAAGGCCACCTGGTCCTTGTCGGCGCCGCCGGTGCCCACCACGGCCTTCTTGACCACCTTGGCGGCGTATTCGGCCACGGGCAGGCCAGCCAGGGCAGGCACCACCAGGGCCATGGCCCGGGCGTGTCCGAGCTTCAGGGCCGAGGCGGCGTTATTGTTCATGAAGGTCTCTTCCACCGCCGCCTCATGGGGGGCGTGAAGTTCGACCACCTGGGTAATGCCCTCAAACAGCAGGCGCAGGCGCTCGGCGAAGGGCAGGCTGTCCTTCGGGTTGATCACCCCGTGGGCCACATGGGACAGGCGCGCGCCGTCCACCGTAATGACACCCCAGCCGGTGTGCCTCAGACCCGGGTCCAGGCCCAATATGCGGATCGCAGCCATAGGCCCCCGTTTGAGTCGCGCGTTCAGCTTATGTTCTTACCGCGCCGCAGTTGAGGGGGGAAGGGTTAAGGCGGGGTGAAGGCCAGGTCGGCCACGCCAGACGCCATCCCTTCCCACAAACCCGGGATGGTGATTACCTCAGGCCATCAGTCACCTGACGCGGAGTTGAACCGGGATGGCGGAAAACAAGACCAGGGCCACCATCGCCAGTGTCGAGGCCTATATCGGCGCCTTCACCGACGCCGAACGCCGGGCCGACTGCGAGGCCCTGTCGGCCATGATGTCTCGCGCCACCGGGTGCGAGGCCGTCATGTGGGGGCCGTCCATCGTCGGCTTCGACCTCCACCGCTATCCCCTGGCCAACGGCAAGCAAGGCGAGATCTGCCTGGTGGGGTTCGCCTCCCGCAAGGGCGACATCAGCCTTTACGGCATGGATTCAGTGCTGGATCAGGTGGGCGCCCTAGGCAAGCACAAGACCGGCAAGGGGTGTCTCTATATCCGGAGGCTTTCCGACCTGGATGTCGGGGTGCTGGCAGGGCTCATGGAGAAGGCTGTTGCGGACAGGCGAGCGGGAGACAGGCAGTCGTGTTGAGCAGCCAGGGCTGTTCCAGCGGGAATCCGGAGAATACTGGACCTGTCACCGAGTTCCGTCTCTGCAAGGGGTGTTAACGATGAATAGTAAATACATATACGCGAGAGATATGATAGATAGTGTAATAACAAAGACAAAATACGCGATGATCGCGATGTTGGCATATATTGCATGGTGTATAACAAGTATTGTACTGTCAAATCCAGAGAATTATTCTATAGAGTTGTTCAAATTTTGTCTAATTGTTCTTCCACTATCCATTTTGTTTATGGGATTTGTTATTGTCATTCGGAGGATAGTTTTAAAGATAATTGAAGAATGAGTATAAAGTTACATTGATAATGTACGAAATTCTAATCCCCAGTTATTGCGTTCTATCACCCTAGAAATCGCCCTGCATGGCCAGCCCGCCCACTTGGTCGTGCAAGGCCTGCCACACCATTTGATCCAAAGGGGCAATCACCGGGAGCCGGAATTGCGGTGACACCGGATGAACCCGGTCATCCTTGATCCCCACCGCCCCATGTCCCTCGCAACCCTTCGCCCCTGAGAGCGTTGACAGACCACCAGCCGCCCAGGAACCCACCGGATGCGCAAGTCTGTCGCTACAACCGCCATCGTCCTCTCAACCCTGATGGCGATCGCCGTACCGACGGTCGCCGACGCCGCCCGCCACCGCACCCACAAGGTCTGGGTCTGCCGCAATCCTCAACAAGCCGCCAATACCGGCACGGTTGTCGGCGCCCTTGGTGGCGCGCTCGTGGGGAGTGCGGTAGCTGGTCATGACAACAAGACCGGGGGCGCCATCATTGGCGCGGGCGTCGGGGGCCTGACCGGTCGTCAGGTCGCCAAGATCAACGCAAAGCACAAGTGCCACTACGAGTGGCGGCGCTACTAGAAGCAACAAGGCTGAGGGCGGCGCCGTTTCCGGAACCGCCCCGTTTTTCAGCCCGATCAGGCCATTGCGAATCCCGCCAGGCGCTGGCGGATCAGGGCGTCGGCTTCGGCCATGATGCCGTCGATCAGCTCCTTGCAGGTGGGGATGTCGTGGATCAGGCCGGCGACCATGCCGCAGGACCAGGCGCCGGCGTCCATCTCGCCCTTCTGCATGATGATCGGATAGACCCCGGCCACTTCGCCGATGATGTCCTCGAACTTCAGATTGGCGCCCAGGGCCTTTTCCTTTTCCAGCAGGCGCTCGACCGCGGCGTTGTTCAGCACGCGCTCGGTATTGCGCAGGGAGCGCATGACCAGGCGGGTGTCCAGCTCGCTGGCGTCGACAATGGCCTGCTTCACATTGGGGTGCACCGGGGCTTCCTGGGTGGCGATGAAGCGGGTGCCCATATTGATGCCGTCAGCGCCAAGGGCCAGGGCGGCCACCAGCTGGCGGCCATTGGCCACGCCGCCCGAGGCGACGAAGGGGATCTTCAGCTCTTCGGCGGCGCGGGGCAGGAGGACGAAGTTGGGCACGTCATCCTCGCCGGGGTGACCGCCGCATTCAAAGCCATCAACGCTGACCGCGTCGCAGCCAATGGCTTCGGCCTTGAGCGAGTGACGGACCGAGGTGCACTTGTGGATGACCTTGATCCCGGCCTCCTTCAGGGCGGGAAGGTACTTGGCGGGATTGTTGCCGGCGGTCTCCACGGCCTTCACGCCCGACTCAATGATCGCCTTGATGTAGCCCGGATAGTCCGGCGGGGTGACCGAAGGCAGGAAGGTCAGGTTCACGCCGAAGGGCTTGTCGGTCATCTCCCGGCAGCGGGCGATTTCCTTGGCCAGGTCGTCGGGCGTGCGCTGGGTCAGGCCGGTGATGATGCCCAGGCCCCCGGCGTTGGACACGGCGGCGGCCATTTCGGCCAGGCCGACAAAGTGCATGCCGCCCTGGAGGATCGGGTGCTCAATGCCGAACAGTTCTGTGATGCGGGTCTTCATGGGTGGGTTTCCTCGGGGACGGGTTTGGAAGCTCTGGTTTTGCCGGGCGCCTGTCATGGCGCCTCTCGGCCGACACTCTTATGCGTCGTTTTGGGGGTTTCAATACTGCCGTGGCGTCATGGGCGCTTTGGCGAAGGGAGAAGTATGGGGTAAGAGGCTGGGGAACGCGCCCTCCCAGGATGACTTCCATGATCGCCTCCCTGATTTTCGCCGCCGCAACCGCCACGGCGACACCGGCCGCGGCGCCCGCTTCGACCCCGGCGGCAACCCAGGCTTCCGCCCCTGCGGCAGACGATAACAAGCTGGTCTGCAAGTACACCGCGCCCCTGGGATCGCGGCTTCCGGTCAGGACCTGCAAGACCAAGGGCCAGATGGCCCGGGAAGCCCAGGAAGCCAAGGAACTGACCCGCACCATGCAGAACGCCGGTCCGGAAAAGTCCCAGTAAGCCTAGACCGTGACCCGGGCGAGATTCGGCCGGGGAATAGCCGCCGTAAAAGGCCCTGAGGCCTTGGACTTGTCCATGGCCAGATCCGCCCAGGCCTGGGCGAAGGCGGCGGGCCCGCCAGCGGTCAGGGCGCCCAGTCTGAATGTCACGCCGCGCCCCTTGAGGCCTGTGGTCAGCTGGGCCCAGAGATCCAGATCCTCGGACGGTGTTTCCGCCTCGGACAGGGCGGCGCCCGACAGGATCTTCGCCGTGATCTGCGCCACCGTCCGGTCGCCGACGTCAAAGGCGATGGGCCCAGGGGGCAGGCCCTTCAGGCTGGCGGTCAGTCCGGCCAGGACCATCCGTTGCAGGCTGGTATTGCGATCTCCCCCGGCCTGACCGGTGAGTTCTGCGCCCGACCGGACAAAGGCCCAGCCCCCGCACTTGAAAGCGGGATGCCAGACGGCGCGGGTCCAGATCTGAATAGGGGTGGTCATGGTCTTGCCCTAGCAGGGCGGCGCCTTAGCTTCTAGTCTGGCCAAAAGAGAGGAAACCCCATGA
The DNA here is from genome assembly GCA_002256425.1 of Alphaproteobacteria bacterium PA2. NCBI lineage: Bacteria > Pseudomonadati > Pseudomonadota > Alphaproteobacteria > Alphaproteobacteria bacterium PA2. The sequence goes on from NKIZ01000001.1 coordinate 625,426, forward strand.
GCACATCGCCAATGGCCCAGGCCGTCCTGCATGATGGCTGGGGCGAGCTGATCCTGTCGCGGCCAGCCCGCAAGAACGCCCTGGTCGGCCCCATGGTCGCTGATCTGCAGGCGGGCCTGGCCACCCTGCTGGCGGGGGGCGCCAAGGCGGTGGTCCTGCGCGGCGCCGAGGGCGTCTTCTGCTCGGGCCTGGACGTGGACGCCTTCGCCGAGGACCCGGCGCCGGCCTGGCGGGCGACCTGGCCCCAAGACTGGGCTGATTGGCACAAGACCCTCTATCGCTGTCCGGCCGTGATCATCTGCGCCATGGAAAAATACGCCATCAATGCCGGCGCCTCCATGGCTCTGGCGGCCGACCTTCTGGTGGCGGGAGAAAATTCCACCCTGCTGGTGGGTGAAGCGGCCCTGGGCATGCTGGCGCCCATGAACATCGCCTGGCTCCGGCTGCGGACCACTGAGGCCGTAGCGGCCCAACTGACCCTTGGCGCCCGTCGCACCGGCGCGGCGGACCTGCTGCGGCTGGGCCTGGCCTATGAGGTGGTTGCGGATGACCAGACCACCGCCCGCGCCTGCGAGCTGGCGGCGACCCTCGGGGGCTATCGCGGTCAGGCCCTGGCGGGGATCAAGGCCGCCCTGCGCGCCGGACGGGCGGACGGCGGCGAGGCTGTGTTTGATGCGGTCCAGTCCACGGGTTTCGTGTCGGCGGCGCCCGGGCGGGTCGCCAAAACCTAGCGCTTCAGAACCTCGACAATGGCGTGGTCGGCGGCCTTGCGGACCACAAGGTCGGCCGTGTCCCTGGCCAGTATGATGTTTTCCCGCAGGTTCTTCAGATTGACCCCGGTCCAGACCATCCGGGCCAGGTCTGCGGTCTGCTCGCGGCTCATGGACCGGAAGCGGGCGTAGAAGGAGGTCGGGTCATGCTCGGCCTCCTCCCAGAGTTCGAGGAACCGCGCCACATACCAGGACTCCAGATCCGCCTCCTCGGCGTCCAGATAGATCAGCAGGTCCAGGGGATCGGGGGCGTGCGGCGCCACGGCCCGGTGCTGCAGGTTCAGCCCCTCGACGATCAGTATGTCCGGCGGGCTGAGGGTCCGCGCCAGGGCCGGGTCAATGTCATAGGCGGTGTGGGAATAGGTCGGGAAGACGGCGGGGCCCGTGCGGATGCCGGTCAGGGCGGCGCGGAAGGCGTCGTTGTCATAGGTGGGCGGAAAGCCCTTCTGATCCAGCAGGCCCAGGGCCGTCAGCTCGGCATTGGGTCGCAGGAAGCCGTCCGTGGCGATGATCTCCACCTCGGCCTTGCCGCCCAGGGCCGATTTCAGCTCTCCGGCCAGGGTCGACTTGCCCGCCGCGACCGCGCCGGTCAGGCCGACAATCAGAGGACCGGAGGACGGCCGGCGGGCGGCGAGGTCCGCAGCCAGGGTGGCGACGGGGCTCATCAGGCCTTCCAGAACTGGAAGGCCTGCAGGCCGCTCAGGATCGAGATCTGCGACAGGCCCAGCAGTTCGGTCAGCTGGAAGGCCGCTATGAAGAAGGCGTTGGAGACCGCCGGAATGAAGAAGATGGCCGCCAGCAGCAGCAGGGGCGCCAGGTTTTCATAGCGTCGCACGGCGGCGCGGACGCCGGCTGGCAGGAAGGGCCGGATGATCCCGTAGCCGTCAAAGCCCGGCGCCGGCAGCAGGTTCAGGACCAGGGCCGTCCCCTGCAGGAAGGCCAGAAAGGCGATGGCGTTGCTCAGGCCCGCCTGGGAAGCGGGCGGCGGAAAGAAGCGGAGGGCTGCGGCCAGACCCAGCATGACCACCAGCGTGCCGACAGGACCCGCCAGGGAGGAGGCCGAGCGCCAGAGCCGGCTGCGCATCAGGTCTTCCCGCAGATAGACCGCGCCGCCGGGAAAGCCGATGCCGCCCAGGGCCAGGGCCAGCAGGGGAAAAATCACCGTGGTCTGCAGGTCGGCGTACTTGCGGGGGTCCATGGACAGATAGCCCTTGCCCTTCACCGTCCAGTCACCGCCCATATAGGCCGCCAGGGCGTGGCCATACTCGTGGACGCCCACGGCCAGCATCCAGCCGGACATGACGAAGACAAAGGTCAGGACCCCGGTCCACTGGGGCGCTGCGGTCAGGCCGACGCCGCTGGCCAGCCAGATCGTGACCACCAGCAGGATGGGATTGCCGCCCATGGACCGGGCAGGGGGCGTCTGGGACGTCGAAACCAAGGCAGGCATCCAGCGAGGCGTCAGACCGCCACCGGCCCAATATGGCCGGGGCTGTGTGGAACTCAAGCTATCTGAGCGCCTCAATCACCAGCGGCATGCCTCCCTGGGGCCGCAGGGTCACATGAGCGGTTGGAAAAACCCGGTGGTCGGGCGCCGGCCTGAAGGTGAACCGGGTCAGCCAGTAGGACAGCAGGATCAGGGCTTCGGACTGGGCGAAAGGCATGCCGATGCAGACATGGGGCCCGGCGCCGAAGGGAATATACTGAAACCGGTGGTGCTCAGCCTTCGCTTCCGGGTCAAAGTTTTCCGGGTTGAACAGGTCAGGGTCGTTCCACAGCTTGCGGTGCCTGTGCATGACCCAGGGCCAGATGCTGATCATGTCGCCCTTCCGGACCTTTTCCCCGCAGACAATGTCATCCGCCAGAGCCTCCCGATCGATCCGGGGGACGGGCGGATAGAGCCGCAGGGTCTCTTCCCAGACCATCCGCAGGTAGGGCAGGTCTTCAAGAATCCCGGAGGGATCATCCGAAGCGGACCAGGCCTCCATCGCTTCCTCCCGCGCCCAGTCCTGGGCTTTGAGGTCCTGGCTCAACAGGTAGAGCGCCCAGGCCAGGCCGTTTGATGTGGTCTCATGGCCGGCGACCATGAAGGTCAGGGCATTGTCCACCGCCAGCTTCGCCGCCTTTTCGGGGGGGTAGCGATCGGCGAATGCGCTGAGCACCCGGCCCATGAAATCCTCGCCGGGATGAGGGTCGGCCTGGCGCCTCCGCACCAGGGCCTCCGCCTTGCTGACCAGATAGGCGGTGCCGGTGCGCCCGCGCCTTTGCAGGGGGCTCTGGTCCAGCCATGGCATGCCGAACAGAAAACCAAGCCGGTATTCGGCGGGGGCGGAAACCGCAGCTTCCAGATGGGGCCGGGCCTCGTTCGGATCCAGGCCGGCCTCGCCGGAAAACAGGGCGGCGTTGATGATGTCGAAGGTCGTGTGAGTGGTCTCGATCGCCATGTCCCGTCGACCAGGGCCCTCGGATTTCCAGCGCCCCGCCGAGGCCTTTGCCTGATCCACGAAGATCGGCAGGAAGGACTTCACCGTGGTTGGAGTGAAGATCGGCGCCATCAGCTTGCGCTGCTCCCGCCAGAGATCTCCTTCGGCTGTGAGCAGGCCTTCGCCAATGGCCGGCGCCAGTGCGTCGCGTATCATCCTGGGTTTGGTGTAGTTGGCATGGTTGTCCAGCAGGACATGCTTGACCCCCTCCGGGTCGCTGATCCCGTGATAGGTCAGGTGAAGCAGGCGGGTCTTCCGGTTTAGGACATCAAAGACCTCCCTCGGCCAGCCGACCAGGGGGTTCCGCGCCGTTTCCCCGAAGAACATGTCGTAAAAGGAAGGCCACCGGTCAGTCTCTTCCGGCGCCGCCGGGCGGAAGGGCTGCGGAACGGCTTCTGGTTTGATCGAGATCATTGCGCCGGTCTCCATGACGGGTCCGGCGGTAAGATGATGCCCGTGCTGCATTGCAACAAACGATAAAAACGTGCACTTCTTGTGATCTGAGCTCACAGGATCGCGGCGATGCGAAAGCGCAATCTTCCGTCACTGACCAGCCTCCGGGCGTTTGAGGCCTTTGCCCGACGGGGCGCCATGACCCTGGCGGCCGAAGAGCTCTTCGTCACCCATGGTGCGGTCAGTCGCCAGGTGCGCTGCCTGGAGGAGAGCCTTGGGCTGCCCCTCACTGAAGGTCCCCGGCACAAGCTCAAGCTGACGGAGGCGGGCGCCGCCCTGGCGCGAACCCTATCGAGCGCCTTCGACCAGATCGAAAGCACCATCACCGCCGTCAACCGCGCCAAGAAGGACGAAGTGCACCTGTCCTGCGTCGGCACCCTGGCCATTCGCTGGCTCATCCCGGCCCTGGCGGACTTTCATGAACGGCATCCGGACCTGCGCGTGCGGGTCACTGAGTCCTATGCCCCTGTGGACTTCTCCAGGGACCGTTTCGATGCGGCGATCCGCATTGCCGAAGCGCCGCCGGTCGCGGGGGTCGAGGCCATCGCCTTTCTGGACAATTTCCATGGACCGGTTCTCTCTCCGCGGCTCAAGGGATCAGGCGAGACCGGTCTGGAAGGCCTGCCAAGACTGACCACCGGAACCCGCCAGTCAGCCTGGTCCGAATGGGAAGGTCATGCCGGGATCACTTTGCCGCCCACCGGGGATGTGCAGGAGTTTGAGCACATCTTCTATGTCCTGGAAGCCGCAGCAGCAGGCCTGGGTGTCGGCCTCAGCCCCTGGATCTATGTGGCCAGGGACATTGCCGAAGGCCGGCTTGCGGCGCCCCTCGGTTTTGTTCCGACCCCATCCCGGTTCTGGTTCCTCACGCCGCACACTGCGCAGGGCAGGGCGGTTGAAGCCTTTCGGGCCTGGCTGATCGAGACCGCAGGCCAGGTGCCTGCCCCGCCACAGGCCCTGCCCGAAACCTTGTGAAAACAACCGTGTTTGGCGTCAGCCGCCTGACCGTGCAATTGAACCGCCGCCCTTCGACAGAGTTTGATTCCCCATGGCCATTCCGTTCATCGACCTTCAGGCCCAGCGTCTGCGCCTCGGCCAGCCCCTGGAGGACGCCATTCTCAAGGTGGTGCGGTCCGGCGCCTACATCATGGGCCCGGAGATCGCCGCCTTTGAGAAGGCCCTGGGCGAGTTCGGCCAGGCGCCGTTTGTCCTGTCCTGCGGCTCGGGCACCGAGGCCCTGCAGCTGCCGCTGATGGCCTGGGGCATTGGCCCCGGCGATGCGGTTTTCTGCCCGTCCTTCACCTTTGCCGCGACGGCCGAAGTCATGCCCCTGGTCGGCGCCTCGCCGGTCTTCGTCGACATCCTGCCCGACACCTTCAACCTGGATCCCGCCAGGCTGGACGCCGCGATTGAAGCCGTAAAGTCAGAGGGCAAGCTGACCCCCCGCGCGATTATCGCCGTGGACCTGTTCGGCCAGCCCGCCGACTATCCGGCCATCGCTGCGGTTGCGGCAAAACACGGCCTGAAACTGATCGCCGACTCCGCCCAGGGGTTTGGCTGCACCCTCAATGGCCATCACCCCCTGCTCTGGGCCGATGTGGCCACCACAAGCTTCTTCCCGGCCAAGCCCCTGGGTTGTTACGGCGACGGCGGCGCCGTCCTGAGCAAGGACGCCGCCTTCCATGACCTGCTGGTCAGCCTGCGGGTCCATGGTCAGGCGGTGAAGGGCGACATCGAAGGCAGGACCTTCGACCATGATCCCAAATACCTGAACATGCGGGTGGGCATGAACAGCCGGATGGACACCATCCAGGCTGCCATCCTGCTGCAGAAGCTCTCCATATTCGCCGACGAGATCGAGGCCCGGAACCGGGTGGCCGATCGCTATGCCGCGGGCCTGTCCGATGTGGTCACCACGCCGAAGGTCATTGATGGCGGGATCAGCGTCTGGGCCCAGTACACCATCGAAACTCCCGATCGCGATGGCCTGATCGCCCACCTCAAGGAGGCCGGTGTTCCGACGGCCGTCTACTACCCGATCCCGATCCACAGGCAGGGAGTCTATAGCGGCTATCCCACGCCTGGCGGCCTTCCGGTGACGGAAGCCAAGTCGGCAACGGTGATGAGCCTGCCCATGCATCCCTATCTGACCGCTGACGATCAGGATCAGGTCATCAGCGCCATCCGCAGTCATGTGGGGCGAAACCGCTGAATACGACCTGAGCGGGTTTGACCAAAGTAAAATGAAACCCTTTCTCAACGCTGATCAGGCCTGATAGCCCAAGGCTGAAAATCGGGGACGGTCATGCGCAGTGAGGTCTTGGACTATCGGGACGGCGGCTGGACACCCGGCGGGGCAAATACCCCTGACGTGGTCTTCGCCTTTCTGGACCCCGACCTGGCGCGACAGAGCACGGCCTTCGCCGATCTGAAGGTCCGCTTTCCCGATACACCCGTCATCGGCTGCACAACCGGGGGCGAGATCGCCGGGGGCGAGGCCATGGTTGGCGGTGGGGTCGCGGCCTGCCTGGGTTTTGATGGCGTGAAGGTCCAGGTGGTGTCCCTGGACATCGCCATGGCCGGGGAAAGTCACGACGCAGGCAAGACCCTGGCGGCCCAGCTTCACGGCGATGATCTCGCCGGTGTCTTTATTGTCTCTGACGGCGCCCGGGTGAATGGCTCGGCCCTGGTGGACGGCTTCCGCGAGATCCTTGGGGAAAACGCCTCGATCAATGGCGGGCTGGCCGGCGATGCTGACCGGTTCGGCGAGACCCTGGTGGGCTGCGACGGCGTCCTGGCGCCAGGCCGGATAGTTGCGGTCGGCTTTTTCGGAAAGGCCCTGCGTCTGCGCACCGGATCCTACGGGGGCTGGCAGGTCTTTGGCCCCATGCGCCGCATTACCCGCTCGGAAGGCAATACCCTCTACGAGATGGACAACAAGTCCGCCCTTGAACTCTACAAGCGTTATCTTGGAGACGAGGCCGAGGCCCTTCCGGGATCCGCCCTCTTCTATCCCCTTCAGGTCTCCAATCCCGCCAACCCCGAAGAGACCGTGGTGCGGACCATTCTGGGCATTGACGAAGCGACGGGGGGCATGAACTTTGCCGGTGACATGCCAGAAGGCTGGACGGCGCAACTGATGGTCGGCGAGATCAATGGACTGATTGAAGGCGCCGGGCAGGCAGGGGTCGAAGCCTCCGGCGCCGGGCCGGACAGCTTCGCCATGCTGGTGTCCTGCATCGGGCGGCGTCTGCTGCTTGGGCAAAAGGCGACCGAAGAGGTGCAGGCTGTGGTCAAGGCCCTGGGCGGTGTCGCCCATGCGGGCTTTTATTCCTATGGCGAAATCTCTCCAAACGGGTATCAGGGCACCTGCAACCTGCACAACCAGACCATGACGGTGACGGTGTTTGAGGCCGTATGATGCATTCCCTGCTCGCAAGGCAGATAGAACAGTGCACCTCACCGGACGGTCAGCTTGATACGGACAAGCTGATCGCCCTGGTGTCATCGGCCTATTCCGATGACTCCCGCGCCCGGGACCGACTGGAACGATCCATCCGCCTCATGTCGGAGGAGATGGCCGAACTCAACAGCCAGATCGCCCTCGAAGCCCGCCAGACCGTAAACAACTTCATCCTCAAAACCCGCGAGCCCCTCCTTGCCGTGGACAGCCGCGGCGCAGTGACCCTGGCCAATGCGGCTGCAGCCTGGAACCTTGGAGCCGCCGAGCCCGTGGATCTGATCGGGCGGCAGGCCGAAGACTTCATTCCCGGCTCGCTGGCGACCGCCTATGTTCCGAGCGAAGTGATCGCCAAACGCCTGGACGGAACGACCTTTCCCGCCTCCGTGACCGTCAGTGTTGGCAAGGTGGATGGCGAGAACTTCCGGCTGGTCAGCATCCGCGATGAGTCTGAACGTCAGGCCCGGGAACTGGCCCTGAAACAGGCCAAGGAAGCGGCTGAGAACGCCAATGAAGCCAAGTCGAGCTTCCTGGCCATGATGAGCCATGAACTGCGCACCCCCCTCAACGCCCTGCTGGGCTCTGCAGAACTGCTGGCCAGGACGCCGCTTGATGAAAAGCAGGCGGGCTATCTTCGCATGTTCAACCAGGCCGGCCGGTTGATCATGGCCCAGGTGAACGACGTCCTCGACTATTCAAAGATCGAGGCCGGACAGCTGGAAATCGAGGCCCATCCCACCAGTCTGCAGGACCTTGCGGCCGAAGTCGGCGCCATGTGGAGCGATCCGGCGCGCCTGAAGGGCATTGACCTGACGGTGGATACAGGTGGCCTCGACAGCGACATGGTGCTGGGGGACCCGACGAGGCTGAGGCAGATCATCTTCAACCTGGTCTCAAACGCCGTGAAATTCACGACCCGCGGCGGCGTGTCCATTAATCTGAGCAGCAAAACTGAGCAGGGCGTCTGCCAGCTCCGGATCGACGTCGCCGACACGGGGATCGGCATTCCTCCGGAGCGCCTGGAGTCCATCTTCAGCCCGTTTGTCCAGGCAGACAGCAGTATCACCCGGCAATATGGCGGCACGGGTCTCGGGCTCGCCATCGCCCGATCGCTGGCAACCCAGATGGATGGGGACCTTACCCTGGTCTCCAGGATTGGCCGCGGGTCCACCTTCACCTTCAGCGCCAGGCTGGCCGCAACCGTGCTTGATCCTGCGGAGCGTCAGGCCGCCGCCCACGAAGAGGACGAAGCCCCGGAGCTGCGGGTGCTGGCGGTGGATGACAATGAGCTCAACCGCCGGATTCTCGGCGCCATGCTGGAGATGTGGCCAGTGGAGGTCAGCTGGGCGACCAACGGGGTTGAAGCCCTGGACCTGCTGGGCAAGTCGCCCTTCGATGTGGTGCTCATGGACGCCCAGATGCCCGTCATGGACGGACTGACGGCGACCCGAAGGCTGAGGGCCATCGAGGGCCCGAACCGGACCGTGCCGGTGGTGGCCCTGACCGCCAATGTTGGCGCCGCGGACCGCAACGCCTGCCTTGAGGCCGGCATGACAGATTTCGTCGCCAAGCCGATCAGCGCCGAGTCCCTGATGGGGGCCCTCGTCCGCGCCGCCAATCACCCGACGGCTGTTCATGCAGCCGCCGAATAGACCCCTGGCCTAGCCGCCGTACTTGTCCATGTCGGCGTCGGAAATCTCGTAATTGCCATAGACGTTCTGGACGTCGTCATCGTCTTCCAGGGCGTCGATCATCTTCAGCAGGGTGGCGACGGTGTCGCCTTCCACAGGGACCCCTGATTTCGGACGCCAGATGATGTGCGTCGACTTGGCGACGCCCAGGCTGGCTTCCAGGGCCTGGGAGACTTCCGAAAGGGCGTCAAAGGCGGTGTAGACCGTGTGGCCTTCCTCATCGGACTCAACGTCTTCGGCGCCGGCCTCGATGGCGGCTTCCATCACCGAATCTTCCGTGCCCGCCGAGACCGGATAGGTGATCTGGCCCAGCCGGTCGAACATGAAGGACACCGAACCGGTTTCACCCAGATTGCCGCCATTCTTCGAGAAGATGGAGCGGACATTGGCTGCGGCGCGGTTGCGGTTGTCGGTCAGGACCTCGACGATGACGCCGGTGCCGCCGGGGCCAAAGCCCTCATAACGGATTTCGTCATAGGTCTCGCCATCGCCGCCGGTGGCCTTCTTGATGGCCCGGTCGATATTGTCCTTGGGCATGGACTCGGCCTTGGCGTTGGCCACGGCCAGCCGCAGGCGGGCGTTCATGTTGGGGTCGGGCATGCCCGACTTGGCGGCCACGGTGATTTCGCGCGACAGCTTGGAGAACAGCTTGGACCGGACCGCATCGGCGCGGCCCTTGCGGTGCATGATGTTCTTGAATTTCGAATGGCCGGCCATGGGATCTCGATCAGGCGGTTTGAATTGGACCGCGCTTTTAGCCTTGCAGGGCGCGGAACGCCAGACGCTGACGACGGTTAGGTGTTTCAGATCAAGGACGCAGGCCCTGATCCATGACGGGATCAGGCCTCGCACCGGGAGATCGCCCATGCCCAAGACCGACATCGATGTCCTGTAGGACCCGCCCGACGAGCCTGTCGTGCACTGGCAGGAACGCCCGCCGCCCCCGGTTGCGTTGGGCGGCGCCGTGACTGCAGCCTTCGCCCTGGGGGTCGGCCTGACCCTTGGGGTGCTGGCGGTCTTGCGGGCGACAGATCGCCGCTAGACCTCGATGCGGGTGATCTGCCCGCCTTGGAGGCGAAAGAAAGCGTCCTGGGGTACGGCCTGTGTCAGGGTCTCTTCCCGACTGAGCCCGGCATAGACCCCGCGCAGGACGCGGGTGGTGACGCCGTGGGAGACGGCGATGATCCTGCGCTCGCCTTCCGGCGGCAGGCCGTCCAGCCAGGCGCGGGTCCGGGCTGCGGTAGAGTCAAAGCTTTCCCCATCCGGAGAACTGAAGCTCCATCCTGATGCATTGAAGCTTGGGCCCGCCTCCTGTTCGACCTCGGACCGAAGGCGGCCGTCCCATCGGCCAACCGTGATTTCGATCAGCCTGGGGTCGGTTTCGATTTCAGGGAGGTTCAAGGCTTCAGCGACGATTCTGGCCGTGGCCTGTGCGCGGCCAAGGGGACTGGCGATGATGCGCCAATCCCCGGGCTTCGGGATCAGGGCCCCCAGGCGACGCCCCATGGCGCCTGCCTGGGTAACACCCAGTTCCGTCAGGGGTGAATCCAGATGTCCCTGAAAACGGAGCTCGCGATTGAACTCCGTCTGGCCGTGTCTCAGCAGATAGATCACTTCTTGCGGCGGACCACGGGATGGGAGCTGGAAAGGCCGCCGTCCACCACAATGGCCTGACCGTTCACATAGGAGCTGTCGTCAGAAGCCAGCCACAGGCCGGCATGGGCGATTTCCGAAGGCACGCCATAGCGAGCCATGGGGTTCAGCTGGCCGATCTTGTCCTCATTGCCCCGGGCCCGGGCGCCGTCAAAGATCGGCTTGGTCATGCCGGTCTCGATCAGGCCGGGGCAGATGCAGTTGACCCGCACGCCGGTGCCATAGAACTCGTTGGCCGAGGTCTGGGCCAGGTTGATCACCCCGGCCTTTGAGGCCGAATAGGGCGAGCCGCCGGCGCCCGAGCGGATGCCCGCCACCGACGCCGTGCAGATGATCGAGCCCTTGCCTGCGGGAACCATGATCTTCGTGGCGTGCTTGATGGCCAGGAAGGGGCCGATCAGGTTGACCCGCAGGACCTCGGCCCAGAAGGCGGCGTCCTGTTCCTCGAAAGGCGTCCAGCCGCCGGAAATGCCGGCATTGGCCCAGACCGCGTCCAGACCGCCATATTCCGAGACGGCTGCAGCCAGCAGGCTTTCCACAAAGGCTTCGTCGCCGGCGTCGCCGACCCTGGATTTCGCCACCCCGCCGGCGTCCCGGACCATCTGGGCGGTCTCATCCACCGTCTCGAACTTGTCGGCGATCATCAGGCTGGCGCCCTCGCTGGCGAACAGCAGGGAGCTGGCCCGGCCAATGCCCGAGCCCGCGCCGGTGATCACAACGGTCTTGCCGGAGAGACGTCCCATGTCGAAATCCTTTTATGGTCTTGATCAGTTGGCCTTGGTCGCCGCCGCCAGAATGGCGTCGAGGAAGATGTCGTAGAGAGCGGGGGGCATGTCGTGGCCCATGCCGGGAATGACGCGCAGTTCAGAGCCTGGAATCGCCCTGGCCGTGGCCTCGCCGCCCGCCAGCTGCACCAGCGGGTCATCGGCCCCGTGCAGGATCACCGCCGGGATTGTCAGCTTGCCCAGCCGTTCCGTCCGATCGCCGTCGCCGCGGATGGCGCCCATCTGCCGGGCCGAGCCGGTGGGGTTGTAGGCCCTGGCGTGTTCCGCCGCGGCCCTCGCGCGCAGGCCGCCCTCTGGCCAGGGATAGCCAGGGCTGCCGATGGTCGTGGCGCTGGCGACGGCATGGTCCAGATAGGCCTCGTAGTGCGTCGCCGGATCCGGCGGGACCGCCGTCAGGGTCGCCCCGGCTTCGGGTCTGGGATCCAGGGTGCCGGCTGCGCCCGTCGCCGACATGATGGAGGTCAGGGACAGGATCCGGTCAGGGTGCTCGATGGCCGTCAGCTGGGCGATCATCCCGCCCATGGAGACCCCCGCCACATGAGCCTGCCGCACGCCCAGGGCGTCCAGCACCGCCATGCCGTCGGCGACCATGTCGGACAGGCTGTACTTGTCCCCCGGCTGGAACCAGGTGGACTTGCCCGTGTCGCGATTGTCGAACCGCACGGCCCGATAGCCCCGGGCGGTCAGCAGGGCGCAGAAGGCCTCCGGCCAGCGGGTCATCTGGGACCCGAGGCCATTGATCAGCAGCACGGTCGGCGCGCCGTCATCGCCGAAGCTCTCGTAATTGATCTCGACGGCGCCGTTCCGGGTGGTCGGCATGTGCGTTTCCTTCTGGCCTAGGGCACCATGACCACGCGGCCGACGGCGGCGCGGCTTTCGATATAGGCGTGGGCGGCGGCGGCGTCAGACAGGGAGAAGACCTTGTCGATGACCACTTCCAGCTCGCCCTTTGCAGCGTCTTCGATCAGCTGCTGGATATTGTCGTGGACGCGATCCGTGCCGATTTCAGCGCCCAGGAAGACCCCGGACAGGGTGCGGTTGCCGCCCATCATCGAGCCGACATCCACCACCATGGGCTCGCGACCTGCAGCGCCGACCATGGAGACCCGGCCGCGATAGGCCAGGCTGTTGATCGAGCCCTGCAGGGTGGGGCCGCCGACGGAGTCGACAATCACATTTGCGCCCTTGTTGTCGGTCAGGCGCATGACCTCTTTGACCACGTCCTTTTCGGCATAGTTGATGCCATGGTCGAGACCCAGGGGCTTGAGGCGCTCGAGCCGGGCGTCCGAGGAGGCAGTGGCCAGGATCAGGCCGGCGCCCGCGCGTTTCGCCAGCTGGATGGCGGCGACGCCGACGCCGCTGGCGCCGGCCTGGATCAGGACGGTCTCGCCCTTCTGCATGCGGCCGAATTCGAACAGGCAGTCATGGGCCGTGCCGAAGGTCACCGGAATGGCGGCGGCCTTCTTCAGGTCATAGCCGTCAGGAACGATCCAGCAATTGCGGGCCGGCACGGCTCGGAGCGAGGCGTGGCTGCCGATGGAGTTGAGGGTGGCGACCTTCTGGCCCACATGCAGGTGGTGAACCTCGGCGCCAACTTCGATGATTTCGCCGGCGGCCTGATAACCGACAATGTGCGGCCGGGTGACCAGCTGACCCCGCCAGCGGCTGAGGGTGTCGCCGCCTTCAATGGCGATGGCCTCGACCTTGATGATGACGCCTTTGGGGTGAAGCTGGGGGTCCGGGACCTCCTCGTACTTCAGAACTTCGGGGCCACCGTTCTCGTAATAGACAGCTGCCTTCATCGCGCCCTCCCAGGACCACATATTGGCTCAAACAATTGTTTGGACCACGACTTCTCACGGCCTAGGTTCGGGGGCAAGTCCGAGTCTCAGGTCCCGATTGTTCCAAGGGGGGCGCTCACATGAATCTCGCCAAACAACAGGTCGATATCGGCCTCGCCACCAATGACATCGAACCCATGCTGGCCTTCTGGCAGGGTGAGGCAGGCATACCCTTTGACCACCTGCTCAAGGTGCGGCGGGGGCACAATCAGCATCGCCACGACGCCCTTGGGTCTGTCCTCAAGATCAACCACCAGGAAACGCCCATCGTCGATGCGCCGCCTGGCGGCTATCGCGAACTGCTCGTCGCCCGGGATGGCCTGACGACGCCCCGGCCACTGCTGGATCCTGAAGGCAACCGGGTGACCTTGGTTCCGCCCGGCCATGAGGGCGTCACCCAGATCGGCATACGCATGGCCGTGCGCAGCATCGCCGCCCACCGGAAATTCTATGCCGAAGCCCTTGGCCTGGCCGAAGAGCCCCGGGAGTCAGGGGCAGCCTTCCGGGCCGGCGAGACCCTGCTCCTGCTGGACGAAAGCCCGGACGCTCCCTCCGACGCCGGCATGACCGGTCGGGGCTGGCGCTACATCACCTTCCAGATCTTCAAGGTGGATGACGAGCACGCCAGGGTCCTGGCCGCGGGCGGCCGCGAGGCCATGCCGCCCACCACCCTTGGAACCACGGCGCGGATCTCCATGGTCCGCGACCCTGACGGCAACTGGATCGAGCTGTCCCAGCGGGCCTCCCTCGTTGGGGCAATTTGAAACAGGCGACAGGGGTTGATGTTTGCCCCCCGTCCCGCGAAGACGGTGCGGTAATCTGCAATTGCTGAAGGACTGATCCGTCCCCATGGACGAGGCCGATATCGCACTGGTCGTGGAGGCCATGTACCAGATCGCCGCTGACCCCGGTGGATGGCCGCAGCTGTTCGAAATCCTTGAGGACAAGGCGGGACAGGATCTTCCTCCGGAGGAGGCGGTCAGGGGCCTGGCCCACAGCATGGAAATCGCCCGCCTGGTCCAGCGGCCGGGCGAGGGCGGTCCGCCGCCACCCAGGCCGGCCTCGCAGATCGGCTGGATCCTGCTGAACCGGACAGGCGAGGTCGTCGCCCTCAACGCCCCGGCCCAGGCCATCTGCCATAACGGGCTGGCCCAGGTTCAGACCGGGACCAGACTGTCCTTCACGGACCCCGACAATGCCCCGGTCCTCGCAGACGCCCTGGCCCAGGCCCGCTCTGCAAATCAGGGTCAGGTCATATTGAAGTTCGAAAGGGCGGGAGAGGCGGGTCCCTGTTTCGCCTATGTGGCCCAGGGCGCCCTGGTTCCGCCGGGCATGTTCGGGGAAGTGGTGTCGCCCATCCCCCTCTCGGAGGCTCTGGTCCTGATGTTTCCGGCTCCGGAGGAGACGGGTCGGATGTGGTCGACCCTTCGGGAGAGCTTCGGACTGACTCCTGCCGAGATCCGCCTCGCCGCCCTGCTTCGGGAGGGCAAGACCCTCAAGGACGCCTCTGACGAGCTTTCGGTGAGCATCAATACCGTGCGCAACCAATTGCGCGCCGTCTTCGACAAGCTGGGCCTCAAGCGTCAGAGTGACCTCATCCGGGCCCTGACCGAGTTATCCCAGGTATCCGGGGCGCTGGGCGAGCTGTCGCCTGGCCAGGCGGGAGCCACCCCGGAGATCCGCTTCGTCACCCTGCCGGACCGGCGCAGGCTGGCCTATCGCGAATATGGCGTTCCCCAGGGGCGTAACCTGCTGCTTTTCCATGAGGGGCTTGGCTCCAGCCTCCTGCCCGAGGGCGCCCAGGTCCTCGCCGCCCAGCTGGGCCTGAGGGTGATCAGCGCCGAGCGCCCGGGCTTTGGTCAGTCCGACCCCCATCCGGACTACAGCTTTGACGCCGTCGCCGAAGATATGGCCGAACTCTGTGATCAGCTGGGTCTGACCGACATCCGCATCGCCGCCATTCTGTCGGGCGCCGCCTCGGCCCTGACCACGGGGATCCATCTGGGCAGCCGGGTGAGAAGCATACTGCTCTGCTCAGGTCGACCGCCCCGACCGACCTCCAGGGCCAGCTCCCTTATGACCCGGTTTCGCGCCCGGCTCGAGGCCCATCCCTGGGTCCTGGACACCTTCTACACCATACTGCGCATCCGGCTTTCCGCGGGTCTGATCGAAGGCATGATCCGGACAGCGACCACCAATTCGCCCGGCGACCGCGCCCTGCTCAAAGACAGCCCGTGGATGGTCAATTACATGGCCGCCTATGTGTCGGAATGCCTGGCGAGGACCGCAAAGGGCTCCACCGATGAGATCCGCGCCTTCCACCGGGGCGGAAACCTGACGCCCGTGGCCCTGGCTGCGCCCCTGACGGTCTGGCACGGGGCTGACGACCAGTTCGCACCGCTTTCCGACCTGCAGGAATTCCTGGGCGAGAAGCCCTATGACCTCAAGGTCTTTCCCGGCGTCGGTCACCTGCTGGCGGTGAAGGTCTGGGATCAGATCCTGCGGCACGCGGCCGCCTGAACGGCCGGCCCATGGCAGGGAAATCGCCGCAATAGTCCATTTGCGTCATGCCGCCATCGCCTGGCTGGGCCATGGAGGATGGGCGACCCTGGGCCGTCGCATAAGTGAAAAGAGAAAAGGGATGCTGACCTGTCAGCGCCCTGACGGAGCGTGCGAACCTTCCCATAGGGTCGCTGCTCTGCTCCCGGGGGACGGAACATCGGGGGACGATGTTCCGTCCCTTTCCGGGGGGCTTGCACCGAGTTCGTGTCTGCTTTCTAAGACCGGCTTTCCGCGCCCCTTCGCGCCCGATTTTCCATTGAGGTTTTCATGAGCGCGCCCGAGGCCGCCTCCAGCGATTTTGATTCAAGCCTGATCCTGTCCCCCGCAGGGGACCGCCAATGGTCCAGCCAGATCGACAAGCGCTACTGGAACGCCATCGGCCCCTGGGGCGGCTGGACCGTAGCCCTGCTGCTCAAGGCGGTCCTGGCTGAAGCCGATCACGCCGGAACCCCGGTGGCCATGACGGTGAATCTCATGGGGGGTTTGAGCGAAGACCCCCTGACCCTCATCACCCGGCCTGCCCGTCAGGGCCGGTCCATGGAGTTCTGGACCTCGGAGCTGGTGCAGGGCGGGGCCCCGGCGGCCATGGCCATGGTCACCCTGGGCCAGAGGCGCGACACCCTGGCCACCCACGAAATCTCCGCCCCCGAGGCGCCGCCCCCGGAGAGCCTGCCTGAACCGCCCCGCCGCGCGGGGCTCTCGTTCGGCGCCATGTTCGAGAGCCGTTACGTCACGACACAAATGCCCCTCCAGCCGGACGTTTCCACTGAAACCCTGGCCTGGATACGCGACGCCCAGGCCCGGCCCCTGGACTATCCCCTGCTGGCGGCTCTCGCCGACGTCTTCGTGCCGCGCATCTTCTACCGGATCACCGAGCGCCGGCCGGTTTCCACCGTGTCTATGACCATCTATTTCCATGCCACCCAGGAAGAGCTGGCGGCGATCGGCGGGGACTTCATCCTGGCCCAGGCCTCGGCCCGGCGGTTCGAAAGCGGGTTCTTCGATCAGGCCGCCACCCTGTGGAGCCGTGACGGCCGGTTGCTGGCCACCACCGAGCAGCTCTGCTGGTTTAAGTAGTCGCTGTGGGCCTGGTCCGGACCGCCATGACCACGGCGGCCACCGCCATGCCGGCCAGGATCAGCCCGCCGAAGCCGAAGGCCACCCGGCACCCCAGGCCCTGAACCTTTTCCCGGCCGCTCATGACGGCGGCGGAAAAGGGTGCGCTGGTCCCGGCATTGCAGCTGCGTCCGCCAGGTCCGAGGGCGATCCAGGCAGGCCCGGTCGTCAGGGTGATCAGGCAAAGGGCCATGGCCCAGGCCCGCAGGCGCGGCCTCCCGCTGGCGCCGAGCAGTATGGCGCCCCCGGCCGAGACGATGGCAAGGCATAGGGCGTCCATGATGACCGGCGGCACGTTTAGGCCCTGGGGCCGCAGATGGGTCATCACCGCCAGGCCGCCCCCCAGCAGGATCAGCATCACGCCATTTCTGGGTTTGTCAGCCATGCCCTGTCCTCAGGTTCGCGTGGCGAATTCGGCGTCGCCGGTAACGGCCACCACCTGATCGTCAAAGGAGGCGTGGGCCGAGGTGTAGAGGTGGGAATAGAGTCCGCCGGTCTTCATCAGGACATCATGGCTGCCCTGCTCCAGGATCCGGCCCTGCTGCAGGACGACGATCCGGTCAGCGTCGCGGATGGTGGCCAGGCGGTGGGCGATGACCATGCAGGTCCGGCCGGCGAACAGTACCTTGAGGGCCTTCTGGATGGCCATTTCCGTGAAGCTGTCGATGTTGGCGGTGGCCTCGTCGAGGATCAGGATCTGGGGGTCCGCCACCAGGGCCCGGGCGAAGGAGATCAGCTGGCGCTGGCCCATGGAAATGTTGCGGCCCCGCTGGCCGAGCGGCGTGTCATAGCCCTCGGGCAATCGCATGATGAAGTCATGGGCGCTGACCGCCTTGGCCGCCTCGATGATCCGCTCGCGGGTGGCGTCGGTGTTGTAGCGGATGTTCTGCTCGATGGTGCCGGTGAACAGGAAGGGCTCCTGCAGGACCATGCCGATGGTCCTGCCCAGGCTGTCCAGGCTGATGTCCCGTACGTCATGGCCGCCCACCAGGATCTGCCCCTTGTCGACCTCATAGAACCGGTGGGTCAGGGCGATGATCGAGGTCTTGCCCGATCCCGTGGGGCCTACCAGGGCGACCACTTCCTTCGGGCGGACGATCAGGTCGATGTCGTGCAGGATCGGCCGGGCCGGGTCATAGCCGAAGGTCACATTGCGGAACTCCACCGTGGCCGGGGCGTCCTTGAGGTCTATGGCGTCGGGCTTGTCGGCAATGGTCACCGGTACGTCGATCACCTCGAAGATCCGGTGACCGGCGGCCATGGCCCTCTGCATGATGGTGTACTGCATGCTCAGCAGGCGGACCGGCTCGAAGAACCTCTGCACATAGAGGATGAAGGTCACCATGACCCCCACATCCATCCGGCCGCCCAGCACGGCCTGACCGCCCACAACCACCACCACGGCGATGGCCAGGCCGGTGAGGATGTCCACGGTCGGAACCATGATCTGGGTCATCCAGGAGGCGGCGTTCTGGGCCCGGAAGTTCTCTTCGGCCTTGACCTTGTAGAGGTCGAAATTCATCGCCTCCCGCCGGGTCTCCTGGACCGTACGGATGCCGTTGATGTTTTCGGCCAGGGCTGAATTGGTGGCGGACGAGGCGTCGCGGGCGTGGCGGAAACTCTTCTTGGAATAGGGCAGCCAGACCGCGCGGACGGCGATCAGGGCCGGCAGGACGGTCAGGGTCAGGAGGCCGAGCTTCAGGTCGGTGGACAGCAGGACGATCGTAATGCCGATCAGGGTGACGGCGTCGCCCACGGCGCCATTCATGGTGTCGAGGAATTCCTGCAGGGCGTTCACGTCCCCCTGCAGTCGCGCCATGATCCGACCCACATGGGTCTTGTCCATGAAGCTCAGCGAGACATCCTGGAAGTGCGAGAACATGGCCCGCCGGATGTCGAAGATCACCTGCTGGGCCATCCTGGAGGACAGCCACTCGCCGACGAAGAAGAACAGGGCGTAGGCCGCCGCCGCCGCGCCGAAGATCACCAGGGTCTGGTCCAGGGCGGCGACCTGATGGCCTACCGCGTGCTTGACTGCTTCACCGGTCAGCTTCGGGATCAGGACCTGGCAGCCCGCCGAAATCAGTACGGCGGCCTGGGCGGCGAACAGGGTCTTCCGGTGCGGCTTCAGATAGCCCAGGAACCTCTGGGCGATGGCCACATCGAAGGTTCCGAAGATGTCATCACCTTCGGAACTGCCCAGTGAGGCGCGGGGCGATTTGCGTTTCGGGGCGTCGGTCATGCCGGAACTCCCGCCGGGGCGTCGTCGTCCAGGGTGGCGCTCGCGTCTGACCGGGACTGGAGCTCATAGAGGTCGGCATAGATCCCGCCATTGGCCAGCAGGGTCGCATGGTCGCCACGCTCGACGATCCTGCCTTCGTCCAGAACGATGATCTCGTCGGCGTGCATCAGGGAGGACAGGCGATGGGCGATGATCAGGGTCGCCTTCGTGGCCGTCGCCTGGGCCAGGGCGTCCCGGACCCGTCGTTCGGTGACCGCGTCGATGGCGGCGGTGGAGTCGTCGAAAATCATGACGCCGGGCCCAGGAACCACGCCGCGGGCAATGCTCATCCTCTGGCGCTGGCCGCCGGACAGGGCCACCCCCCGTTCGCCGATCCGGGTCTCATAGGTCTCGGGCAGGCCGGCGATATGGTCATGGATGTTGGCGACCCGGGCCGCCTCGACGATCCTGTCCTCCTCGGCCCAGGGATCGGCATAGGCCACATTGTGGCCGATGGATGAGTCGAACAGGAAGGCCTCCTGCTGGACCAGGCCGACATATTCCCGCAGGGAGGCCAGGGTCACGTCGCGGACGTCGATCCCGTCAATCGTGATGCGGCCAGCTGTCACGTCGTAGAAGCGGGGAACCAGGTTGGCCAGGGTCGACTTGCCCGAGCCCGGAGGTCCGACAATGCCCAGGGTCCTGCCAGGGCGGACTTCGAAACTGATGTCGGACAGGACGGCCTTGCCCCCCGGCGCATAGCCGAAATCCACATGTTCGAAGGCCAGGACACCCTTTGTCGGCGTCAGGTGTTTTGCATCCGGGGCGTCGGCGATTTCCGGAACCAGGTCGAGGATTTCGAACAGGCGGCCGCCGGAGGACGTGGCGCGGGCCGCCGCGTTGAAGATCATGGCGATCTGCCGGACCGGTCCCTGCAGCAGGGACATGTAGCCGAGATAGGAAGTCAGGGTCCCGACGGTCATGGTTCCGGCGGCGACCTTGTGGCCGCCATACCAGATGATCCCGACCATGGAGGCGTTGAAGCTCACCTGCATGACCGCCACGGCCCGCAGACGCAGGGTGATGCGGTTGAAGGAATAGCTGAGGGCGTCGATGGAGGCCTGATCGAACTTCATCAGTTCGAAGGTCTTGCCGGCGAAGGCGCGGACCACGCGGATGCCCTGGAGGTTCTCTTCCATGGTCAGGGTCAGGATCGCCATCAGCTCCTGGAACTTCAACCAGGTGACCCGCAGCAGGAAGCCCATGCGGCCAAGGGCGCCGGCTGCGATGGGCACGAAGGCCAGGCCGATCAGGCCCATGGTCAGGTCGGTGTGCAGCATCTGCCAGCCGGCGAAGACCAGCAGCAGGGCCAGGGAAAGGACCATCATCAGCCCGCCCTGGATGAAGACCCGGGCGCCCTCCAGGTCGAGCATGCCCCGGGTGATCAGGTCGCCGGAATGGATGCGGTCGTGAAAGCCGAAGGGCAGTCTCTGCAAATGCTGGAAGAACTGCAGGCGCAGGTCATGGCCAACCTTCTGGCTGAGATACTCTCCGAAATAGCCCGACAGCATGGTCAGGAGGCCACGGACTGTTGTTGCGGCGATGATCAGGCCGGCGCTGATCCACAGGGCCTTGCGGGCCGCCTCCGGAGCGGCGCCCGTGCTGGTCAGCAGGTGATGAGCCTGATCAACGGCCAGGCCGAACAGGCGCGGCAGGGCCAGGCTCGCCAGGGACGAGCCCAGGGTGCAGAGAATGGCGAAGCTTAACAATCCCGGATAGCGCAGGGCCCTGCCCATGATCCGCTGCAGGACCCGCGGCATGGCCTTGGCGTCAACCTTTGACTCCGTGGAAAATTCCATGGACCCAGTCGACGCCGCACCCCCTCCGGAGGGGTGGGAACTACTCATGAATAAATCCGTCAAATCTGTATGGCGCCGAGTTTGGCGCCGTCATCTCCCGGGCGCCAGTCGGGAATTGACGCCTGCGGCGATTCTCACCGCATCCTTCCGTCCGTTTGCAACGTAGGTAAGACTTCGCTCAAACTTGTTGGAGCCCGCCGTGATCAAATACCTTCTGACCTATCTGGGCACGGGCCTTGGCTTTCTGGCCATTGATCTGGTCTGGCTGACCAACGCCAACCGCCTGCTCTACCGTCCGACCCTCGACCCTGTCCTGGCCGATGAGGTCAATCTGGTCGCGGCCATGGCCTTCTATCTGATCTACATTCTGGGCCTCGTGGTCATGGCCGTCGTTCCGGCGGGCAAGGCCGGGTCCTGGCGGCAGGCAGCGGGCAAGGGCGCCATGCTGGGCGCCTTCGCCTATGCGACCTATGACCTGACCAACCAGGCGACGCTGAAGGTCTGGGCCACCCACATCACCATCGCCGACATCGCCTGGGGAACCTTCGTCACGGCGGCGGGCTGCACCCTGGGATATTTCGTCTGGCGGTGGTCGGCCAAACGCCCCGCCTGACGAATTCCGTCCGGCGGGTTCCATGTGCCCGTTGTCGATCCGCTTCGCCCCTGTCATGGTGAGACCCGGAGAGGCGAGGGCCCCTGCCGCCGAGCATATTGCGCTCTGCGCTGACCCCCGGAAAACTCCTCTCCAGGTTTGAAATCAAACGCTGCACGACATGAGGCGGCGTCGGGAGGAATTTGAGATGGGCGATTTGAACAACGGTCAGAGTCTGATTGACGAACTGGAGGCCGCGGGCCTGGTCGGCATGACCGGCGCGGTCTGGGCCAGGGTCCAGGGCGACAGGACCGCCGTTTATGATCCGGACGGAACCGCCCACAGTTTCGCCAAGGTCAACGCCAACGCCAACAAGCTGGTCCGCCTGTTCCGCAGCCGCGGGATCAAGGCCGGCGACTCCATCGCCGTGGTCTGTTCGAACCGGGTCGAGTTCATCGAGGCCCTTCAGGCTTCGCGCCGGGCCGGCCTACGCTTCACCCCCGTCAACTGGCACCTGACCACCGACGAAATCGCCTACATCATCCAGGACTGCGAGGCCAAGATCGTGGTCGGCGAGGCCCGGGTCGCCACGGTTGGCCCGGCCACCGCCACCTGCCCCGATGTCCAGATCAAGCTGGCGGTCGGCGGCCCGATCGACGGCTTCGAGAGCTATAACGACGCCATCGCCGGCCAGGACGGTTCCGACATCGACGACCCGGTCCTCGGCAACCAGATGATGTACACCTCGGGCACCACGGGCCGCCCCAAGGGCGTCTACCGCCCCAATGTCGCCATCACCCCCCAGGCCTTGTACGCCATGCGCGGCTATGACCATCAGACCTCGGTCCAGATGTGCGCCGGCCCGGCCTATCACGCCGCCCCCCTGGCCTTCGACATCAGCGCCGCCCTGGGCGCCGGCGTGCCCCTGATCTTCATCGACAAATGGGACTCCGAGCTGGTCCTGCGCACCATCGCCGAGAAGCGGGTCACCCACTTCCACCTGGTCCCCATCATGTTCCAGCGCCTGCTGGCCCTGCCCGATGAGGTCAAGGCCCGCCATCCGGTGGATCACGTGACTTACATCGTCCACGGCGCGGCGCCCTGTCCGCCCGAGGTCAAGCACGCCATGATCGAGTGGTTCGGCCCCAAGCTCAGCGAATACTATGCGGGCTCGGAAGGCGGCGCCGGCTTCACCATCGACTCCCACGAGTGGCTGAAGAAGCCCGGCAGTGTCGGCAAGCGGCCGCAGCTGCTGCAGGTCCGCATCCTCGACGAAAACGGCAATGACCTGCCCAACGGCCAGGCCGGCGGCATCTATCACCAGCTGCCTCCGGGCGGCGGCTTCACCTATTACAAGGACGAGGCCAAGACCAATGCCAGCCGGGTGGACGGCTTCTTCACCATGGGTGATGTCGGCTATTTCGATGAGGACGACTATCTCTTCCTCACCGGCCGCAATGCCGAGACCATCATTTCCGGCGGGGTGAACATCTATCCGCAGGAAGTCGACAACGAGCTGATCAAGCACGACGCCGTGGCCGACAGCGCCACGGTGGGCATTCCCCACGACGAGTGGGGCGAGCAGGTCAAGGCCGTCATCCTGCTGAAGCCGGGCTATGAGCCCTCGGACCAGCTGGCCCAGGAAATCCTCGACTTCGGACGCCGCAGCCTGCCCTCCTTCAAGGTGCCCCGCAGCCTGGACTTCGTCACCGAACTGCCCCGTTCAGAGGCCGGCAAGATCCAGCGCAACAAGGTCCGCGCGCCTTACTGGGAAGGCCGCACCCGTCAGATCTAGTGTGGTCTAAGCTCACTGACGTATGGCCCGATGGACGGGTTGGATTCGGAGCGGAGGACTGGACTCGAGGGCGACTGAGGAGCTCTTGTGGACCTCTTGTCGTTTAGGTTCCTCAGTCCTCGCTTTCGCCAGTTCGGGCGTTAGCCGGCGACTCTGAGTCAATCGAATGGCGAGGAGAGCCATGGACGCTGTTGTTGCGAAACTCTCTCTCAAGGGGTGTCGTGTTGAGGGAGAATACTTTCCCGTTACTGTAGAAATTGGTGCGCCTTATCAAATTGGTCGGGATGATTGGGCATGTTCGATTTCTGTACATCCGCTTTATGATCATCTATCTGATCAGCATGGGGTAGATTCTTTTCAAGCACTATTTTTAGCAGTTCGCCTATCTATTTCACTTTTGAAGGATTTTACTGAAAAAGGTGGATTGTTGATTATGGGAGAAGAGAATTTGATCTTAGCCGGAAATGGAAGTTTTCCGTTCGAAGCCTATACGATTGGTTTCGAGTGAATCACGTTTGCGGCGCCGGGTTCCATGGGCCCCAGGACCGCACTCAGCCTTTCGACTCTGACCCTGTTTTTAGCGGCCGCACCCGCCAGATCTGATGTGATCTGTTTTCCCTTGTCACACCCCTGCGATCTTGCGCCATTAGAGGTTGAGGCGCAGGGGTGATGACATGATCGACAGACGAAGCTTGCTGACCGCCGGGGCTGCTGGAGCCGCCCTGTTCCCGGCCATTGCCCGGGCCCGCGCCATAGACGCCGACGTTCAATCCGGAACGATCAGGGACGTCGCACATGTGGTGATCTTCATGCAGGAGAACCGCAGCTTCGATCACTATTTCGGGGCCATGGCCGGGGTCAGAGGCTTTGGCGACCGCTTCCCCATTCCCGTGCCCGATCTGGGCGACAGGAAGTCTGCTTCCGTCTGGGTCCAGGCCAACAGCCCCAAGGCCAAGGGCCCGGCCCTGATCGCCCCCTTCGCCCTGAACACCCGCCAGACCTTTGCGCACATGCGGGTCGAGGGCACGCCCCACCTATGGCCCAATGCCCAGGACGCCTGGAATGAAGGCCGGATGGACCGCTGGCCGGCCTTCAAGACCGAACACTCCATGGGACATTTTGATCAGGGGGACCTTCCGTTCCAGTACGCCCTGGCCGACGCCTTCACGGTCTGTGACGCCTATCACTGCTCAATCCAGTCGGGCACCAATCCCAACCGGGTCTTCCTCTGGGCCGGCGGGATCAACCCCGAGGGCGAAAAGGGCGGGCCGGTCATGGCCAATACCCATGACAGCCTCCCCAAGGATGGCGGCGCCGCCGACAGCTATCGCTGGACCACCTATGTGGAGCGGCTGCAGGCGGCTGGCGTCACCTGGCGCAACTACCAGGACATGGCCGACAACTTCACCGACAATCCCCTGGCCGGGTTCCAGAGCTTCCGCGACGCCCATGGCAAGACGCCCGGATCAGACCCTGATCTCGCCGCCCGGGGCATGACCACCCAGAAGCTGGAGCGGCTGAAGGCCGATGTCCTGGCGGGCGAACTGCCCCAGGTCTCCTTCATCATCGCGCCCGCTGCAGCCTCTGAGCATCCCGGCCCTTCCAGCCCGGCCCAGGGCGCCGACTATACCGCCCAGGTGATCGACGCCCTGACCGCTGACCCCAAGGTCTGGGCCAGGACGGTCCTTCTGGTCATGTTCGACGAGAATGACGGCTTTTTCGACCACATGCCGCCCCCGGCCCCGCCTTCCCTTGGCGCAGACGGCGCCCTGCTGGGCGGTTCAACGGTCGACCTGGCGGGCGAGCATCACAAGGTCCGCAGCCGCCCTGAATCCGGCGCCGAGCGGGCAGACCTGATGGGCCGGCCCTATGGCCTTGGCCCCCGGGTGCCCATGTATGTCATCTCGCCCTGGTCACGGGGCGGCTATGTGAATTCCCAGGTCTTTGACCACACCTCGGTGATCCGCTTCCTGGAGGCCAGGTTCGGCGTAGCTGAGCCCAACATCACCCCCTGGCGCCGCGAGGTCTGCGGCGACCTGACCACAGCCTTCAACTTCGCCGCCCCCAATCGGGCCGGTCAGAAACCGAAACTGCCCGCCACCGTCGAGGCCGCGGCGAAGGCCAAGGCCCTGACCAAGACCACGCGCCCTCCGACCCCGACCACCATCACGGCCCCGGTCCAGGCCGAGGGAACCAGACCCTCCCGGGCCCTGCCCTATGAACTGGCCACTGATCTTGCGCCCGTTGAAGGCGGGGTGCGCCTGACCTTCCGCAATACCGGCAAGGCCGCCGCCGTCTTCCAGGTCTATGACCGCCGCAACCTTTCCGCCGTTCCCCGCCGCTTTACGGTGTCGGCCGGCAGGTCCCTGACCGGCGACTGGATGGGCGAGGCTCATGACCTCTGGGTCACAGGTCCCAACGGCTTCCACCGTCGCTTCGAAGGCGGCGCCAAGGGCGGACTGACGGTCGTCACGGCCTGCGACAAGGCTTCGGGCAAGCTGACCCTGACCGTGACCAATCCGACCACGGAAGCCCTCTCCCTGGTGAGTTCATCGCCCAACTATGGCGCGGCCCTGAAGCCCTGGCGGACAAGCCTGGCCCCCGGCGAGCGCAAGTCGCAAACCTGGACCCTCTCCAGACTGGGCGGCTGGTACGACCTGGCCCTCATCAGCCCCGAACGCCCCGACTGGCGCCGCCGCCTCGCCGGCCGCCTGGAAACCGGCCGCGACAGCATCAGCGACCCGGCCCTTGGGGGCGCGGCGGTGCTGGCGGTTTAACGAGAAGCTCGTCGGATCCCTGCGCGTTCTGATTGCCAACCGCATGACGGGCCTGGGTAGGCCTAGACTCACTTCATATCGCTGGTCTTGGCAAAGGCTGGCATTTGAATCTAGTGTGAGTTGTGTTGGTTTGGAGCGAGAGCTTTTGATTGAGCCAGAAGAAATCTTCAAAGATGATTGCGAACGTCCCATTCCGACTGCGTGGCGACCCACGATAATCCAGATCGTCGAAGAATTTAGGCAGCATCGATACAATTTGACGGACGTTCCGGATGTGGACCCCGTCGACATCAGCACAGCAAGCATCATAGAGAGAATTATCAAAAAGTATGAATGCTCTCTGGTTTCACTTCCAGAAGAGACCTGGCAATCATCTGTATGTATTTGGGATGGCGGGTACTGGGTTGCTATCGTTGATTTATTTACAATCGAAGAGGGGCGCAGCGATCTAGTATTGCACCTAAAAATTACTGAGCAAGACGGCCGATATAAATTCAGCGTGCATCTCGTGTATGTCCCGTAGGAAAACTCGGGTCGACATCGATTTCCTTGGCCGCAAGGGTATCACCGTTCCTACGCACAGCGGCGCGGCTCTACTGATGATCTAGCCCCTCATTCTCCCGGATCTCCACGTCCCGGGCGGTGACCACCTCGCTGCAGACCGAGCAGACGGTCATGGGGCGGAAGTCGCAGCCGCAGGCCTTGTGGCGGCGCCAGTAGGGCGGACCTTCGGGGCCTGACTGCCAGCGGTCGCCCCAGGCGACAATGGCCAGGACGATGTCGTGCAGGTCCATGCCCTTGTCGGTCAGGCGGTATTCGTAGCGGGCCGGCAGGGCCTGATAGGGCTGGCGGACCAGGACGCCTTCCTCCACCAGCAGGTTCAGCCGGGCGGTGACAATGCTGCGGGCTATGCCCAGCCGGGCCTGGAAGTCGGCGAATCGTTTCACCCCCAGAAAGCAGTCCCGCAGGATCAGCAGGGTCCAGCGGTCACCAATCACCGCCGCCGTGCGGGCGACGGAACAGGGCTGGGCGGCCAGATCATCCCATTTCATGGCGCATCTCCGTGAGGGGATCAAAACTCGCATTGACGGCGTCGGGATTCAAGGAGAGGTTAGTCTCGAAAAAAGACTGATAAGGATTACAGAGACATGACATCAGTTTCCAGGGGCGCATGCCTTGTGGTCGGGGTGGGCGAAGGGGTTGGCGGCGCCATAGCCAAGGCCTTCGCCGCCGAAGGCTATGCCGTCTGCATGACCAGGCGCGCCCGCAATCTCGACCAGCTGGACGGCCTGGCCGAAGAGATCCGCGCCGCCGGCGGAACCGCCCACGCCTTCGGGGTCGACGCCCGGGAGGAGGGCGAGGTCATCGCCCTGTTCGACAGGATCGAGGCCGAGGTCGGGCCCCTGGAGGTGGTGGTCTTCAACATCGGGGCCAATGTCCGGTTCGGCATTGTCGAGACCACCTCGCGGGTCTTCACCAAGGTCTGGGAAATGGCCTGCTTCGCCGGCTTCCTGGCGGGGCGCGAGGCGGCCCGGGTCATGGGGCCGCGGGGCAGGGGCACCATCCTCTTCACCGGCGCCACGGCGTCGATCCGCGGCCGGGACGGCTTTGCAGCCTTCGCCGCCGCCAAGGCCGGTCTGAGGGCCCTGGCCCAGAGCATGTCCCGGGAGCTGGGTCCCAGGGGGATCCATGTGGCCCATGTGGTGGTGGACGGCGCCATTGACGGCAATTTCACCCGGGCCAACCGCACCGATGTGGAGGGCCTGCTGGAGGCCGACGCCATTCTGAAGCCCGAACAGATCGCCGCCAATTATGTCTGGCTGCACAACCAACAACGCTCGGCCTGGACCCATGAACTGGACCTGCGGCCCTGGTCAGAGACCTGGTGAGGAGACACCCCATGACGCGCACCATCGACTTCATCTTCGATTTCGGCAGCCCCAATGGCTATCTGTCCTGGAAGGTCCTGCCGCAGATCGCAGAGCGGACCGGGGCGAAGATCAACCTGATCCCCTGCCTGCTGGGGGGCATCTTCAAGATCACCGGCAACCAGGCGCCGAACATGGCTTTCGGCAATATCAAGGGCAAGCTGGCCTATGAGAGCCTGGAGACCCGGCGGTTCGTGGCCAAACACGGCCTGAGCAAGTTCGCTTTCAACCCCCACTTTCCGGTCAACACCCTGCTGATCATGCGCGGCCTGGTCGCCGCCCGTCGGATGGGGGTGGGGGACGCCTATCTGGAAGCCGTGCTCAAGGCCTTGTGGGAAGACGGCCAGAAGATGGATGATCCGGAGGTCGCCGCTGCCGTCCTGACCGCCGCAGGCCTGGACGCCAGGGCCATTCTCGAAGCCACCCAGGACCCCGAGGTCAAGGCTGAGCTGGCGGCCAATACCGATGCGGCTGCGGCCAGGGGAACCTTCGGCATTCCGACCTTCTTCGTCGGCGACGAAATCTTCTTCGGCAAGGAACGCCTGGGACAGGTGGAGGAAGAGGTCATGAAGGGCTAGGCTGGAGGGGATCCGTTCTTCCTGAAGAGTATCCCCATGCTTCGTCCCGCCGCCTTCGCCCTGCTCCTGGCCTCGACGGCCCTGGTTTCCAGCGCCGGGGCGGCCACCGACCCGGCCCGGCTGTCGGACATGGTCAGGGTCCTGGCTTCGGATGAGTTCGAAGGCCGGGCGCCGGGATCGGCGGGGGAGGTCAAGACCCTCGACTATCTGACCGCCCGGTTCAAAGCCCTGGGACTGGAGCCCGGCGGGCCCAGGGGCAGCTATCTGCAGGCCGTGCCCCTGCTGAAGACCCAGGTGGATCCCAAGGGGACCTTCAGCCTGACCTCGGGAGAGGCGGCGGCAACCCTGGTCCTGGGCGCGGACATTGCCGGCATTTCCCTCCTGCCTGTGGACCGGGTGAGCATTGAAAATGCCCCCCTGGTCTTTGTGGGTTATGGCGTGACCGCCCCCGAGCGGGACTGGGATGACTTCAAGGGCGTGGACCTGAAGGGCAAGGTCGCCGTCATCCTGATCAACGACCCGGACTTCGAAGCCGCCCCTGGCGAGGCTGTGGCGGGTAAGTTCGGTGGTCAGGCCGAGGCCTATTACGGCCGCTGGACCTACAAGTATGACGAGGCGGTCCGCCGGGGCGCCGTGGCGGCCCTGATCATCCACGAGACCCCGGGCGCCGGCTATGGCTGGTCCACGGTCATGGCGGCGGGCGGCGAGGGCTTCGACATTGTCCGGGCCGATCCCGACAGGGCCCGCCTGAAATTCCAGGCCTGGATTTCCGGCGAGGCCGCCCGGCGCCTGCTCAGCCAGGACGGCCTGGATTTCGACGCCCTGAAGGCCAGGGCCCGGCGGGCGGACTTCCAGCCTGTGACCCTTTCAAGCAGGTTCAACGCCGACTTCAAGGTCGCCCACACCCAGGTGGTCAGCCACAATGTCATCGGCAAGCTGACCGGGGCGAAGCGACCGGCGGAGTCGGTCATGTTCGCCGCCCACTGGGACGCCTATGGCATCGGCGCGCCGGACGCCGCGGGCAAAACCATCCGACCCGGCGCCGCCGACGACGCCATCGGGGTGGCCGGGGTCATCGAACTGGCCCGGGCCTTCAAGGCCGCGCCGCGCACCGATCGCAGCCTCTACTTCGCCGCCTGGACCGCCGAGGAGCGGGGCCTGCTGGGTTCGGAATTCTATGGGGTCAATCCGACCACCGACCTGACGAAGATGGCCGCCAACCTGACCCTCGACGTCCTGCAGACCGCCGGACCCTCACGGGATGTGGTGCTGGTGGGCTATGGCCAGAGCCAGCTTGACGATGAGCTGATCGCGGCGGCCAGGGCCAAGGGCCGCACCGTCACGCCGGACGCCCATCCCGAGAAGGGTCTGGCCTTCCGCGCCGACCATTTCTCCCTGGCGAAAAAGGGGGTGCCCGCCCTGCTGATGATGGGCCTGGGCGGCGGACCGGACCTGGTCACGGGCGGTCGGGCCGCCGGGGACAAGTGGGTCAATGACTATACCGCCAACTGCTATCACAAGGCCTGCGACGCCTGGAGCCCGGACTGGGACCTGCGCGGCGCGGCGGCCGATGTGGACCTGATCTATGTGATCGGCCGCAGGATCGCCACCTCCCGCGCCTGGCCGGAATGGAAGCCGGGCAATGAATTCAAGGCGACCCGCGATGCTTCGGCTGCGGCGCGGCGGTAGGGCGTCATGGCCTCACCCGCCGAGACCCTCAAGGCCCGCATCCGCGCCGATCTGACCATCGCCATGAAGGCCCACGACATGTCCGGTGGCGCGGTACATCCAGCTCCGCATGAATACGCGGTAAGGAAATACGCCGCCCCATTGCACCGCGCGCTGGACGGGGCCACATATTGGCCAGCCGCGCCGTCGCGGCTTATGCTTTGGGGAGCCATAGCCTTGTCGAAATTCCGTCAGCGCCTCGCGCGCGTCGCCATGATCGCCCTGATTCCGGCCCTGCTGGCCGGCTGCGGCATCAACAATATTCCCACCAAGGAAGAGCGCGCCAAGGCCCAGTGGGCCGAGGTGCAGAACCAGTATCAGCGCCGCAGCGACCTGATCCCGAACCTGGTGGAAACCGTGAAGGGCTATGCCGCCCAGGAAAAGGGCGTGCTGGTGGAAGTGACCCAGGCCCGCGCCTCGGCCACCCAGGTCAAGGTCGACGCCTCGACCATCACCGACCCGGCCAAGTTCGCCCAATATTCCCAGGCCCAGGACAAGCTGTCCGGGGTTCTCGGTCGTCTGATGATGATCCAGGAGAACTATCCGGACCTGAAGTCCAACCAGAACTTCCTGGCCCTGCAGTCGCAGCTTGAGGGGACCGAGAACCGGATCACCATCGCCCGCCGCGATTATAACGAGTCCGTCCGAGACTATAACCTCGAGTTCAAGCTGTTCCCGAACTCGATCTGGGCCCTGGCGCACCAGGGTTCCAAGCCCATGCAGATGTTCTCGGCCTCGGCCTCGGCACAGTCGGCGCCCAGCGTCAGCTTCGCCCCGACCACGCCGCCCGTGGCGCCCGGCTCCGCACCGCCCAAATGAAACCCTTGAAGGGACCGCGCGGCCTGATCGCCGTCGCGGTCCTCGCCGCCTTCGCCTTCGTCCTCAGCGGGGCGGCCCTGGCCGCGCCGAAATTCCCGCCCCTCACCGGGCGGGTGGTGGACGACGCCCACCTGCTGTCGGTGGAGGCCCAGAAGGACCTCACCGGCAGGCTGGAGGCCCTTGAGGCCAGGACCGGTCGCCAGATGGTGGTCGCCACCATTCCTGACCTGCAGGGCTATCCCATCGAGGACTACGGCTATCAGCTGGGCCGGACCTGGGGGATTGGCGACAAGACCCGCAATGACGGCGTCATCCTGCTGATCGCCCCCAATGACCGGAAGGTCCGGATCGAGGTCGGTTACGGTCTCGAACCGGTCCTCACCGACGCCCTGACCTCCAACATCATCCAGTCCAGGATCCTGCCGGACTTCCGCGCCGGCAATATCGAACAGGGCATTGTCTCGGGCGCCGGCGCCATCATCGATCAGCTGGCCCTGCCAGAGGACGAGGCCAAGGCGGTGGTCGCCAAGGCGGCCGAAGTCCCCGCGGAGAGTGACAGCAAGGGTCACATCCCGTCCTTTCTGGTCCTGCTCATCGCCTTCTGGGTGATCAGCAGCATACTGCGCGGCCTGGGCGGTCGCGGCAGCGGCCTCTGGTGGCTGCCCCTGATCCTGCTGAGCGGCGGGCGTGGCGGTGGCGGCGGTGGCGATTGGGGCGGCGGCGGCGGCGGATTCTCCGGCGGTGGCGGGTCCTTCGGCGGCGGCGGATCTTCGGGGAGTTGGTGACGTGCTGAACGAACAGGATCTCAGGCAAATCTCCGCGGCCGTGGCGACGGCGGAAAACTCCACCCGTGGGGAAATCTTCTGCGTCGTGGCCAATGAATGCTCGGACTACCGGGAGGTGCCAATCGCCTGGGCCGCCCTCGCCGCCCTGGCCGCGCCCGCGATCCTGCTGGCGGGCGGCATACACGTGACCGTGCCGGACCTGTTCAATCAGGGCTGGACCTCGGACCAGGTGGGCGAGGTGACCCAGACGGCGGCGCGGATGGCGGTGGCTGGCGCGATCATGCTGCAGGCCGTGCTGTTCGTAGTGGTGGCCATTGTGGCCTCCATTCCCCCGGTTCGACGCTTCCTGACACCCAGAAGTCTCAAGCGTGAGCGTGTCCGGCGCAGGGCCCAGGAACAGTTCTTCGCCAAGGGTCTGCACGCCACCCGCGAGCGGACCGGCATTCTGATCTTTGTTTCGACCCGCGAACACCAGGCCGAGCTGATCGCCGATGAAGGGATCGCCGCCAAGGTGGACCCCAAGGTCTGGGATGAGGCCATGTCCAGGCTGATCTCGGGCATCAAGGCCGGCAGGCCCGCCGAGGGCTTTGAACAGGCCATCGGCATGTGCGGCGAGATCCTGACCGAGCACTTCCCGGCCATACCCGGCGACAACCCCAATGAACTGCCGGATTCGGTGGTGATAATCCCCTGACCCTTGCTGGCCCCGGCCCTACCGGCGAAGGCCGGGTCATAGGGCGCAGTGCTTCCGGAGAGGCTACGCCTCGGGTTCTGATCAAGGTCAGAGCCTTACGAACTGGACCCCGGCCTCCGCCGGGGTGACCGGAGGATGTGGATGCCTCTGAGCCTTTCAAGTGGACGCGGCCGTTCCCCCACCCCCGGTCATACCGGCGGAGGCCGGTATCCAGGTCATAGGGCGCGGCGAATCCGGCAAATCCAAAACACTGCGACTCCGACCTTCGGCAAGCGAACGGCCGCTGGTCTTGGCGCGCTGGCGCAGGTAGGATTCGCCGCGCAAACTTGGGCAGGGAGAGGCGAGATGACCTACAGTCTGAATGTGAACGGCAAGGCCCAGGAGGCCGATGTCGAACCGGGTACGCCCCTGCTCTGGGCCCTGCGGGACAGCCTGGGAATCCTCGGCCCCAAGTTCGGTTGCGGCATTGGCTCCTGCGGCGCCTGCACTGTCCACATTGACGGGGTTCCGGTCCGTTCCTGCACCACACCAGTGGAGCGGGTCGGCGCCGGCAAGGTGACCACCATTGAAGGCATCGAGGCCTCCGCCATCGGCCAGAAGGTCCAGGCGGCCTGGGAAGAACTGGACGTGGCCCAGTGCGGCTATTGCCAGCCCGGCCAGATCATGTCGGCCACGGCCCTGCTGACCAAGACGCCCAAGCCAACGGACGCCGAGATCGACGCGGCCATGAATGGCAATATCTGCCGCTGCGCCACCTACACACGCATCCGCGCAGCCATCAAAAAGGCCTCGGGCCAGAAGGCGGGAGTCTGATCATGGCTGACGGAACAGAACTTTCACGGCGCCAGTTCGTCCAGGTCAGCACGGCCGCTGGCGGTCTGGTGCTGAGCTTCGCTGTCGCCGGCAAGGTGCAGGCCGATGGCGCCGCGCCCGGCGTCATCAACGCCTATGTGACCATTGCTCCGGACAATGTGGTGACCATAGTCGCCAAGAACCCGGAGATCGGCCAGGGGATCAAGACCTCCCTGCCCATGATCATCGCCGAAGAGCTGGACGTGGACTGGAGTCAGGTCCGCACCCATCAGGCCGACAACAATCCCACAGTCTATGGTCGCCAGTTCGCCGGCGGCAGCATGGCCACGCCCCTGCACTGGGACCAGCTGCGCAAGGTGGGCGCCACGGCCCGGGCCATGCTGGTGTCCGCCGCCGCCGCCAACTGGAAGGTTCCCGCGGCGGAGTGCACGACGGCGTCCGGTGTGGTGCATCACAAGGCGACAAAGCGGTCGGCGACCTATGGGGCCCTGGCGGTCCAGGCCGCGGCCCAGGCCCAGCCTGATCCCAAGTCCATCGTCCTGAAGGACCCCAAGGCTTACAAGATCATCGGCAAGTCCAAGCCCCAGGTGGACACCGCGGCCATTGTCCGCGGCAAGCCCCTGTTCGGCATAGATGTGGTCGTGCCGGGCATGCTCTACGCCACCTTTGAAAAGGCGCCCGTCTTCGGGGCCTCGGTGGCCGGCGCCGACCTGGACGCGGCCCGCGCGGTCAAGGGTGTCCGCAAGGCCTTCGTGGTCGAGGGCGGACAGGACCTGAGCGGACTGATGCCAGGCGTCGCTGTGATCGCCGACAGCTGGTGGCAGGCCCGGCAGGGTCGCAACAAGCTGAACATCAAGTGGCAGGATCACCCCACGGCCCAGCAGTCCACGGCGGGCTTCAACGCCCAGGCGGACGCCCTGGCCAAGGGGGCGCCCCTGCGCACCGAGCGGAACGAGGGTGATGTCGCCGCAGGTCTTGCGGGCGCAGCCTCGACGGTGGAGGCGGCCTACGCCTATCCCTTCATCGCCCACGTTCCCCTGGAGCCGCAGAACTGCACCGCCCAGTTCAAGGACGGCAAGATGGAGATCTGGGCGCCGACCCAGAACCCGGAATCCGGTCGCCAGCTGGTGGCCAAGACCCTTGGACTCAAGCCCGACGACATCACCATCCACATGACCCGTTGCGGCGGCGGCTTTGGCCGCAGGCTGGCCAACGACTACATGGTCGAGGCCGCCTGGATCGCCCGGGAAGCCGGGGCGCCGGTCAAGCTGCTGTGGACCCGGGAGGATGACCTGCGGCATGACTTCTACCGTCCCGCCGGTTGGCACTACCTGAAGGGCGGCGTTGATAAGTCAGGGAAAATTGTAGCCTGGCACGATCACTTCGTAACCCTGGGCGCAGCCGGCAAGCCCGGCAGCAGCGCTGGTATGGCCGCCACGGAATTCCCGGCCCGCTTCGTGCCGAACTTCCGGTATGACCTCTCGGTCATCGATTCGGGCATACCGACCGGTCCCCTGCGGGCGCCGGGCTCAAACGCCCTGGCCTTTGTGGTCCAGTCCTTCATTGACGAGCTGGCCCATAGCGCCGGGGTGGACCCGGTGACCTTCCGACTGAACCTCCTGGGAGACCAGGGTCTTGTGGGTTCGGCCGGCCGCGACGGGTATGACCCCGGGCGGATGAAGGGTGTGGTGGCCCTGGTCGCCGCCAAGTCAGGTTGGGGCAAGACCAAGCTCGGCCCCCGTCAGGGCATGGGGGTGGCCTTCCACTTCAGCCATCTGGGCTATTTCGCCGAAGTGGTGCAGGCCAGGGTTTCCGAGGATGGCGAGGTCACGGTGGAAAAGGTCTGGGTGGCCGGGGATGTCGGCCGCCAGATCATCAATCCGACGGGCGCGGTCAATCAGGTCCAGGGTTCGGTGATTGACGGCCTCTCGGCGGCTCTTGGTCAGAAGATCACCATTGAGGGCGGGGCCGCGGTGGAGAAGAACTTCAACGCCTATCCCCTGCTGCGGATGAAGTCGGCGCCGGCGGTCGAGGTGCACTGGAACATCACAGACAATCCGCCGACCGGCCTGGGTGAACCTGCCCTGCCGCCGGTCCTTCCGGCCCTGTGCAACGCCATCTTTGCCGCGACGGGAAAACGCCTGCGCAGTCTGCCGATCACCAAAGACGCGCTGAAGGTCTGATCCAGACAAAAGAAAACCCTCTCCCCGGGCAAGGGAGAGGGCTGGAGAGGCTTTCGGGGAGGTCGGGCTTCAGAGGCCCTTGGAGCTTTCTCTGAAGTCTAGAAGGCGAGGTTCAGCCTCAGACCGACGACGACGGCGTCCTTGATGGTCCGGTCGCCGGAGGGCCGCTGGATATACTGGATGTCAGGCTGGACCCGGACCCTGGAATTGATCTGGTCGGAATAGCTGAGTTCGAAGACGGTCTCCCCGGAAGACAGGGGCAGACCGGCATCGGCGCTGTTCTGGCGATAGCTCTTGGCCAGATGGGCCTGGGTGATGCCGATGGACAGGTTGGAGTCGGGCCGGCCCTTGACCACGGCGTCGATGGAGACGCCGGCCTGCACTGAGGACTTCAGCGCCTGGGTGTCGCCATCGCTGAGGCCGACCCGCAGGAAGGCGGTGGCGGCGCGGTCGCCTTCGGCCGGTTCATTGAGGGGTTGCTCGACCACGGCGTAGACGCCCTGGGCGCGACGCTTGACGGGATCGCCGGCGGCGTTGACCGCCCGCTGGTCCTCAATCTTCTTTGTATAGCCCCACAGACCTGCGGCCACCTTGCCGCGACCGGTCCAGCCGGCCTCAGCGATGATCAGTTCGCCGTCATCAAAGGAGGTCTCGACACCTTGGGGGTCGCCCCATGTCCCGACCCGGGCATTGACCACAGCGGCCAGGCCATAGGTGTTTTCGGAGGGCTTGATGGACAGGCGGGCGGTCAGGGCCGTCGACGGGAAGGCCGCCGCACCCTGAGGGCCGCTTCCGGCCAGTTCAGGCGCCATGCCGAAGGAAGGGTTCATCAGATAGCCCGAGGCGTCGGCTACGGCGAACTCGCCGCTGACGTCGGACCAGCCCAGGCGCAGGTTGGCCCGGTTTCCGGCGAAGCTCTGCTCGAAATAGGCCTGATAGAGGCGAAGGCGTTGGGCGCCGACCTCATTGCCGTCAACACCCTGCAGATTGCCCGCGTCCTCGCTGGGCGTCTGACCGCTGGTATTGGAAACTTCCAGGTGGAGGGCGCCGCCCTTCCAGCCAAGACCCTGATCCAGATTGATGTCGGCGGCGATGTCGAGGTTGTCGAGGTGACGGACCTTCTTCGCCAGGCCGCCGGAAACGGCGCCGACAAAATCCAGCGTATAGTCAACCGTGAAGGCCACAGTCGGGCTGGGCGCTTCTTCTTCCGCCGCTGCAGCGGGAACAGTAAAAAGCATCGCTGATGCGATTGCGAAAGTAGAAATATTCGCTAACCGCGTATTAAAGGCCGTGTTTTGGCTCTTATTGAACTTGAACATCTTTGGAACACCCCACCATTTTCTATGGTATCTCGTTGGTGTCCCATAATGGGGTATGGATATTAAAATACGGTTTGGGAGAAGTGAATCTCAATCTAACTAAGATGAATCGAAGTCTAACCTAGATGAATCGGACAGTAACCATGCCCAGGGTGCGAAATCCCCTGAAATACGGGAAACTGGCCCAAGGCTTGCTGTTTTCAGGCCCAGAGTTCAAATTGGGACACGACCATGAAAACCATCGCCATCCTCTCCGCCCTCTCCCTGCTGGCCGGCGCCGCCGAGGTCCAGGCTGCGACAGTTTCGCGCAGCCAGGCCCTGACTGTTTATGCGCCGAGCATTGTCCAGACGTCTGAAGGCGCCCGTATCCGCGGCGTCATCTGCCGTCGGGGTCCGGTGTCGCATATCAATGTTTCGAACCTTTCGGTCGCCCTGATGGGCGCAGGCGGGGCCGTGACCTCGGAGCAGGGCAGCGCCTATTCGACGGTCCTGCGGAACCGTGGCGCCCACTGCGGCTTCTACAGCGTCCAGACCTCCTGGCAGGTCGCCCCCGGCGCCGACCTCAAGGTCTGCGTGGACGCCGACGGCCGCAAGGTCTGCTCTGCAAGCTGAAGCCTGACCTGAGCGGGTCAGTGGGGGATATAGGTCCTCAGGACGTCCTCGATGATCCGCTCAAGCTGGGCCAGGGTATTGCAGGGTTTGGCCACATGGCAGAACCGCTGATAGCGGTGCATGACGCTGTCCCCCTGACCCCAATAGCTTTCCGGTTCCGGGTTCAGCCAGATCAGGGCCCGTGACCGCTTCTGGATCGTGGCCAGCAGGTCCAGGCGCGGATCGGCATAGTTCGACCGGGCGTCGCCCAGGAAGATCACCGTGGTGTGCCGGTCCAGCTGGTCCAGGTGCTGGTCGCAGAAGTCCTCGAGCGACCGGCCATAGTCGGTCTGCTGGAAACCGATCTGCTTGAGCACTTCCAGAATGGCCGTCTCGACCTTGTTCTCGTCCAGCAGGCTGTTGACGCTGATCATCCGTCCTGAAAAGGCGAAGGCCTCCATCCGGTCGACCACCTCGTTCAGGGAATAGAGGAAGGTCAGCAGGAACTGGGCGGCGGCGGCGACCGATTTCGAGACATCGCAGATGGCCACAATGGACGGCTTGTCGATCTTCTTGGTCTTGAAGACGATGTCGAAGGGCATGCCGCCATAACCCATGGACTTGCGCAGGGTGCGGCGGACATCCAGGTGCCCGGTCCAGGCCACATTGCGCCGGCGGGAATAGCGGTCAGCCAGACGCTTGGCCATGCGCTTGACCAGGGCCTGCATCATGGCCTGGTCCACGGGGTCAATGCCTCCGTCCGAGTTCAGGGCCTTGCGGGCCAGCAGCTCTTCACGAAGGTTCTTGCCGCTTTCAGAGGCGTAGAGCTCGTGCTGGCGCTCCACATAGGCCGAGGCTTCCTTGGCCAGGGCCTGTCGGGCGGCATCCAGGCGTTCGCCGGCGGCCTGTCCCCTGGGATCTTCCAGACGGCGGGCGGCGGCGATGATCCGCTCGATCTCTCCCAGACCCATTTCCTCAAGCAGCTTGCGGGTCAGCCGGCTTCTCTGGGTGGACAGGCGGATCTGCGAGACCTGGGCCCGCTCGGCGGCTTCTTCCATGGCCTGGGCCAGGGCCGAAGCGTCGCCGGCCATGAGCATGCGCGCGAGTTCGCTGTCCCCGCCCTCCGGCGGCAGGTCTTCCATGGGGTCCCGGTCGCCGTCTTCTGGGGGCGGGGCCGCCACGAAGGTGTCCCGGGTGAAGAAGGTGTCGAAGGTCCGGTCGAACCGGTCCACCTCATCGGCGGTCTTGGCCAGGGTTGCGCACAGGGCGTCCTTGAACAGCTCGCGGTCAGCAAAGCCGACCTTGGCCACCGTGCGGTGGGCGTCAATGGCCTCGGCCGGGGATACCCGGACGTCCGAGGCCCTCAGCGCCCGGAAGAAGTCTTCGAGAGCGCCCTGCATGACCGATCAGGCCAGGGGCTTGCGGATGAGCTCGGCGATCTGCGGCTCGATCACCTGGATGTCCTGTTCGAACTTGAGCAGGACGTTCAGGCTGTCGCGCACCACCTCGGGCTCGAGGGCGTCGGCATTGAGCAGGATCAGGGCCCGGGCC
The DNA here is from genome assembly GCA_002256425.1 of Alphaproteobacteria bacterium PA2. NCBI lineage: Bacteria > Pseudomonadati > Pseudomonadota > Alphaproteobacteria > Alphaproteobacteria bacterium PA2. Next base: position 664,473 of record NKIZ01000001.1, read on the forward strand.
CAGTCGACCGTCTCTGAAATCGACGGCGACTTGCGCAGGTCCAGGGTCCGCAGGGACTGAACAAAGCTGACCAGCTGGCTGACCAGTTCGCCCTCGATGCCAGGCACCCGGCTGGCGACAATGCGGCGCTCGAGGCCGGCGTCGGGCAGGGGGATGTGCAGGTGCAGGCAGCGGCGCTTCAGGGCGTCGCCCAGGTCGCGGACATTGTTGGAGGTCAGGAAGACGATGGGCGGGGTCTTGGCCTTCAGCACGCCGATTTCCGGAATGGAGACCTGATAGGCCGACAGGACTTCCAGCAGGAAGGCCTCGAAGGCTTCGTCGGACTTGTCAATTTCGTCGATCAGCAGGACGCAGCCGTCATCCTCGCGCAGGGCCTTCATCAGGGGCCGGGGCTCGAGGAAGGGCTCGGAGAAGAACAGGTCGCCCATGCCGTGGAGGCGGTCCATGGCGGCGTCCATGTCGGCCGCGTCAGCCAGGCTTTCGCCCATGCGGTCCTTCAGGATCTGGGTATAGAGCAGCTGCTTGCCGTACTTCCATTCGTACAGCGCCTTGGACTCATCCAGGCCCTCATAGCACTGCATGCGGATCAGGGGCAGGCCGAGCAGGGCGGCGGTGGACAGGGCCAGTTCGGTCTTGCCGACCCCGGCCGAGCCTTCCACCAGTATGGGTTTCTGCAGGTTCACTGCCATGAACAGCGAGGTGGCGATCCGGCGGGAGGCGATGTAGCCGACGCTCTCCAGGCCCTGGATCAGTGCGTCAACAGAGGCCATGGAAGCGGCGTTTGCGACGGAAAGCGCCGCAGGAGACGAAGTCGTCAAAGGATCTACTTTCAAAACCGGCGCAATGGCGCGCCCAAGGAAGGTCAATGTCGGTACTTTGCCCAACCCGCGCGGGGTAAGGCAAGGGCGATCGGCTAGAGTCCGTAGGGACGGTAGGGTCCGGCGATGAGCTGCTCGAATACGCCCATGCCCACCTGGGGGTCTTCTCCTGGCAGGCTGAGGGTCACCCGGGACAGGGCCTGGATGTGCCAGTTCTCGGGGCTGGCCATGTTGACGGAGGCCAGATCGATGTCTTCGCGCTCGACCACCAGCACGCCCTTGTAGGCTCCATGTCGCCAGTTCGGATGGCCATAGCCTATGCCGCGCATGAGGAAGGTCAGGAAGGGCTCGAACTTCACCTTCGCCGACCCCTGCTTGAGGGGCACGACCAGGGTTCCGCCCTGGGCATGGCGGGTGCCCGGGATCATTGTGACGTCTTCAATGGTGGCGGCGTCGGTATGGTGGCCTTCATTGGGGCCGGCGCCATCGGCGAGGATGACGGCCCGGGTGTTCCACGGCACGCCGTCCGGATCGGCGTTCACATGGAAGAAGACCGACCTGTCGGCGAAGTTGAGGGGCGTCCACTGCCAGAAGAAGCCGCCCACCTGCTCTGGCACGGTGGGCTGTGAGTCGGGATTGCCCACGGGCCGGACGCCCCATGACCGGTCCCGGGTGCCGACCGTTCCGGCGTCCAGGGTCTTGCGCACCCCGTCCACTTCGATCCAGCCGCTGACCCGGACATTCTGGGTCAGGCGGGTATAGTCCATGAAGGCCCTGGGGCCGATGCGGCGCATGAAGCGCGGCTCTTCAATGGGGAAGGTGCGCCCCTCGAAGACCAGCTCAGCGGCCACGCCCTCGGCAAGGGCCACGGTCACTTTCAGTTTCTGCAGGGGCTCGAGGATCGAGATCGAGATCGGACCGACCTCCAGATCCATGCGCTCCATGTTCAGCAGGCGCGAGGCGTGCAGGCAGTGCTCCACGCCATTCCGGATCACCGAGAAGTGGGCGTCGGCGACGTTGAGATGGGGATAGACGCCAAAGGCGATGGCGAAGAACTCGGTCCCGTCCGGCTGATAGCCGTTGAAGAAGTACCGGTCATAGAAGTTCCGGTCCGTGCCCGAGTACGCGATGGGCTCGGGTGTCTGGTGGATCGGAAAGTCGTCGGCCTTGGTGAGCATGGGCGGTCCTCCGGGGTGGGTGATCTCGGGATCATCCCTTGTCAGTCTTGTGGCGCTGATGTCAGACTTAATCACCAAGTGAACGCAGATAACAACAGACGGGAGAGGCCGAATTTCGCTGACCCAAGGTCATCCCTGGCGCCGATCAGTGCCGCGATGCCCCGGTTGAGCGCTGGCGACGCATCATGACCACAGCTGATATCCTCATCCCCCAGGACAAGGCCAACACCCTTGTGGAGGCCATGGCCTACGCAGATGGCCGGATCTACGACACCTATTCATGGCTCCGCGCCAACAACCCCTTCGGGTTGGCGGAGATAGAAGGGGTGGATCCTTTCTGGGTCGCAACCAAGCATGCCGACATTCTGGAAATCAGCCGGCAGAACGCCCTGTTCCTCAATGGCGCCCGGTCAACCACCATGGTCAGCAAGATCGTGGACGAGAGGGTTCGTGAGCGCATGGGCGGCAGCCCGCACCTGCTGCGCACCCTTGTCCAGATGGACGCCCCGGATCATCCGAAGTACCGCGCCCTGACCCAGGCATGGTTCATGCCCCAGAACCTGCGCAGCCATGAGGAGCGCATCCGCAGGATCGCCCGGGCCTCTGTCGACCGGATGGCGGCGACCGGCGGCAGGTGCGACTTTGTCAAGGAGGTCGCCCTGCACTATCCCCTGCACGTGGTCATGGAGATCATGGGGGTGCCGGAAGAAGACGAGCCCCGCATGCTGATGCTGACCCAGGAGCTCTTCGGGGCATCCGACCCCGAGCTGGGTCGCAAGCCGCAGACGGATGCGAACGGCGAACAGAACTTCGACCTCAGCGTCATCACCGACTTCTTCAACTACTTCACCGCCCTGTCGGCCAGCCGGCGGGCGGAGCCCCGGGATGACCTCGCCAGCGTCATTGCAAACGCCAGGATCGACGGCAATCCGATCTCCGAGTTCGAGGCCCTTGGCTATTACATCATCGTCGCCACAGCCGGCCACGACACCACCTCATCCTCGACCGCAGGCGCCCTCTGGGGCCTGGCCGAGCGGCCGGACCAACTGGCCAAGGTCAAGGCCAATCCGGCCCTGATCCCGGGCCTGGTGGAGGAATCCATCCGGTGGACCACGCCGGTGAAGACCTTCATGCGCACGGCCGCCGAGGATGTGGAGTTCGCCGGCCGCAAGCTCTCCAAGGGCGACTGGATGATGCTCTGCTATGCCTCCGGCAATCGCGATGAAGAGGTCTTTGACCGACCCGATGAATTCCTGGTGGATCGCGCGCCGAACAAGCAACTGTCTTTCGGCTATGGCGCCCACCTGTGTCTTGGCCAACATCTCGCCAAGATGGAGATGCGGATCCTCTGGGAGGAAATGTTGCCCCGCCTGAAGTCGGTGGAACTGGATGGCGAAGCGACCTGGAGCCAGAGCGTCTTCGTCAATGGACCCAAGTCCGTACCCATTCGATTCGAGATGGACTGAGCCTGATGAGCCTGGAGGGTCGGCTGGCGGCCTACATTTCGGGGCGTCTGCCCCAGGCGCAGAATGTGGTCGTGGACCGGTTGGCCCGGATATCTGGAGGCGCGTCCCGGGAGACCTACCGGTTCAGGCTGTCCTGGACCGAGGCCGGCGCCGGGCGGTCGCGGGCCCTGATCCTGCGCCGCGATCCCCCCGCCAGCCTGATCGACACCGAGCGCCGGATAGAATTCGAGGCCTATCGCGCCTTCTTTGGCTCCGACGTGCCCGTGCCGGAAATGCTGTGGCTGGAGGAAGAATCGGGGCCCCTGGATCATCCCTTCTTCATCGCCGCGGAGATCGAGGGCTTCCAGGCTGCCCCGGCCCTGCTCTGGACCGAGCCCTATCTGGCCTGCCATCCGAAACTGGCCGACCGGAAGTGGACCATACTGGGCCAGATCGCCCGGGCCGATCCGGAAGCTCTTGGCCTGACCCGGGTGATGGAGCCCGTGGCGCCGGCGGACTGCTGGTCCCGGGAGCTTGGTTACTGGGAACAGGTCCTGGATGAAGATGAGGCCGAGCCCCTGCCGATCATCCGCGCCGCCATCCGCTGGCTGCGCGCCAATCCCCCGCCGCCGCCACAACGCATAACCGTGGTGCATGGCGACTACCGGACCGGCAACTTCCTGTTCGATACGGCCGGGGAAATCCACGGGGTGCTGGATTGGGAGATGGCCCACCTGGGAGATCCCCTTGAGGATCTTGGATGGGGCTTCAATCCGGTCTGGTCCTTTGGCCGTGGCCAGGCTGGCGGCCTGGTTCCCGATCATCAGGCCGTGGCCATCTGGGAAAGGTCCAGCGGACTTCGGGCTGACCCTGACGCGCTCTACTGGTGGACCCTGTTCAACTGCGTCAAGGGGCAGGCCATCTGGGTCTCCTCGGCCAGGGCCTGGATCGACGGGGGCAATCGCGAGCCGATCATGGTCTATCCGCCATGGGCCCTGCAGAACGCCCAGGATCGCGCCACCCTCAAGGTCATGGGCCGTCTATGAAGCCGAATGTCTCTGATGTGCTGATGGAGCTGTCAGCCCTTGTCGCCCGCAATGCCGCGCCAGATATTCCGCCTACGGATCGTGCCGGGGCCCTGGGCCTTACCGCCGCCTTGCTGGCGATCGCCGGACGGCGCTGGGATGACGCCGCCCACAATCTTGTCCATGAAAACCGTGAGTTGCGAAAGCTGCTCGGTCTTTCCGGCCAGGATGACGACCTCAGAATTCCCGCACTGACGGGAGAAAATGCGAGGCTTAGGGCCATGCTGATCAACCGACACGCCGAGATTGAAGGCAAGGATCAGCAACTGGAAGATGCGATCTGGGCCGAGCTGGCGGCCTCGACTGTCCGGCGTCTGACACCCGGATCGCCTGTCTGATTTTTAGACATGTCCCGTGCCGAATTAATCCCTATTTAGGGCTATCGGGCCTAGGACTCCGGGGATGTATTTCCCCCACAGGCCTTAGGTTTTGACGTCTCCCGGCAGCCATCCAACGGCAGGTCCCGACAGCGCGGCGTCACAGACGTCGGGCGGGCAAGACCAATTCCGGCTGATCGCAGACCACATGCTGGACATGGTCTGCTGCAGTGATCCTGCGGGCGTGCTGACCTATGTCTCGCCGGCCAGTCAGGGTCTGCTTGGCTATGGGCCAGAAGAGCTGGTTGGCGCTCCTGCGAACTTCTTCCACCCCGACGATTTTGCCCGGATCACTGACGCCCTTGCCGGCCATGTATCCCAAGGTCCGGGAGCGGCTCCCCTGCGTCTTGAATTCCGGGTCCTGCGCAAGGATGGCGCCAGCGTCTGGGTCGAAAGCGGCCTTCGGGCGGTCTATGATCCCCAATCGGGCGACCTGGTCGGCTTCCAGGACAGTCTGCGGGACATCAGCGAGCGCCGCGCCACCGAGGCAAGGCTGGCCCGCAGTGAAATGCGTTTCCGGCTCATGGCGGAAAACGCCAATGACATCATCGCCTGCTACGATCCTGATACCCGGTTCACCTTCCTATCGCCTTCGGTCAGGACCCTGCTTGGCTATGACCCGGAGGAGCTGACCGGTCAGACCGCCATTTCCGTCATGCATCCGGGCGACGTCCGCCGGGTGGTCAAGGCCTTCCGCGACCATATTGCAGGGGGGCCCAAGGCGACCGCTTTCCGCATCGAATACCGCGCCCTCCACAAGGACGGGTCTGTGGTCTGGCTGGAGACCCGGCCCCGGGCCATTTATGATCCGGTGACCTCCGACCTGATCGAGTTCCAGGATGTGGCCCGGGATGTCACAGAGCGTAAGGCCATGGAAGCCGAACTGGCTGCGGCCCGTGAGGAGGCTGAATCCGCATCGGCGGTGAAGTCAGCCTTCCTGGCCAATATGAGCCACGAAATCCGCACGCCCCTCACCGCCATTCTCGGCTTTGCCGGTCTGCTGACCGAGCGTCAGGATCTCAACGCTACAGCGCGCCAGCACCTGGACCGGATCACCTCCGGCAGCCGGGCCCTGCTGGCCATCGTCAATGACATTCTCGACTTCTCCAAGCTGGAGGCCGAGCAGGTCGAATTCCGTCCCCGGTCAGTGGCCTTGCGGCCACTGGTGGAGGACAGCCTGGCCATGTTCATTCCTGAAGCCGCCGGCAAGGGCGTGACCCTGGGCTTTGAAATGGACGGGCCGGTTCCGGACCATGTGATGGTCGATTCCGACAGGTTGCGGCAGATCCTGCTCAATCTGATCGGCAACGCCGTGAAGTTCACCGAGATCGGCTCGGTGACCGTACGCCTGGCCTATATGGGGCCCCTTGGACAATTGCGGGTCGAGGTCTCCGACACCGGCGTCGGCATGGATGAAGGTCAGCGGGCGCACCTGTTCAAGCGGTTCAGCCAGGTTGATGGGTCTTCAACCCGCAAGTATGGCGGCACAGGGCTGGGACTGGCGATCTGCAAGGGTCTGGCTGAGGCCATGGGCGGATCCGTCGGCGTCCGCAGCGCGGTCGGCCTGGGCTCGACCTTCCATGTCACCATCGCCGCCCCTGTGGCCAGGGCTGCAGACAAGGTCACCGAGGGGCCATCCCTGGGCGATATCGAAGGTCTTCGTCTGCTGATCGTGGATGACAACAGCTCCAACCGCGATCTGGCTCGGGCCGTCCTCGAGCCGATGGGTGTTGAAGTGACCGATGTCGAGAGCGGATACGCCGCCCTGGTCGAGGCCGAGGCCATGCCCTACGACGTCATCCTTCTGGACATCCGCATGCCAGGTCTCAGCGGCCCGGAAACCCTTGAGCGCCTGCGCAGTCGCCCCGGACCGAACCAGCACATCCCCATCCTGGCCTTCAGCGCCGACGCGGATCTGGCCGACGGCAGCCTGGGCGGCGGCTTTGACGACCTGATCCTCAAGCCGATCAGCCCCCGCGATCTGATCATCGCCATGGTGAAGTGGGCGCCGGGCGGCGAGCAGGCTGATCAATCCTGGCTGCGCCACGCCCAGGCCTAGGGGCCTTCCCCCCGAACAAATTCATCGGTCGAGTATCGACAAGGGCGTCAGCCTCGGCTTTGCTGCGCGCCGCGCCCTGAGGGACGCCAAGACGACGCATTTTAATTAGGGACAATTTTTCAAATGGCTCGAATGCTGCCTGAACCCACGCCGGAAACCCGGCATTTCTGGGAAGGATGCCGAGACGGCGAACTGCGTCTGCAGCGCTGCACGGAATGCAAGCACTCCTATTTTCCGCCCCGCGCCTTCTGCCCGAAGTGCGCAAGTCGCGAGGTCGAAATCTACAAGGCCAGCGGCAAGGGCATCCTCTATTCCTACGTGATCAATCACCGCCCCCGCCCGGACATGGGAACCGAACCCTACGCCATCGCTGTTGTGCAGCTGGATGAAGGCCCGCGGATGATGACCAATATTGTCGGTTGCCCGCAGACGCCTGAGGCTCTGGTTCTGGACATGCCCATGCAGGTCCACTTCGCCAAGCAGACCGACGACATTTCTTTGCCTTTGTTCGAACCGGCCAAGGGCTGAGGGAACCACACCTATGAAACCCAAGAGCGTTGCGGTCGTCGGGGCCGCTGAAACCACCCGTCTCGGCAAGATCCCGGACGTTTCCGTCATCGGCCTGCATGCAGACGCCGCCCTGAACGCCATGAAGGATGCCGGCCTCAAGCCGTCCGACATTGATGGCGTCGCCACCGCGGGCGTCAGCCCGGTCGAACTGGCCCACTATCTGGGCATCACCCCCACCTATGCCGACGGCACCAGCGTCGGCGGCTGTTCCTTCATGCTTCACGTGCGGCATGCAGCTGCGGCGATCAATGAAGGTCTCTGCAAGACGGTTCTGATCACCCACGGCGAGTCAGGCCGTTCCCGGGTCGGCGCAGGCGGCTTTGGCCGTGCGCCGTCCAGCCTGATGGGCCAGTTCGAAATGCCCTATGGGGTGACCAGCCCGCCCACCATGTTCACCATTCCGGTCCTTCGCTACATGAAGACCTATGGCGTGACCGAGGCCGATCTGGCCAATGTTGCGGTGATCCAGCGCGAATGGGCGGCGAAGAACCCCCGGGCGAGCTTCAAGGATCCGATCACGGTGGACGACGTCCTCAACTCGCCAATGATCGCCTGGCCCTTCCGCATGCTGATGTGCTGCCTGGTCACCGACGGCGGCGGCGCCCTGATCCTGACCAGCGCCGAGCGGGCCAAGGACTTCCCGCAGAAGCCCGTCTACATCCTGGGCACTGGCGAAAGCGTCGAGACCCCCATGGTCAGCCAGATGGAGGACTTCACCTCGTCCAAGGCCTTCCGGGTCTCGGGCAAGAAGGCCTTTGATGAGTCCGGGATCAAGCACGCCGACGTCGATCACCTGATGATCTATGACGCCTTCGCCCACCTGCCGCTCTATGGTCTGGAAGACCTGGGCTTTGTGAAGCCTGGCGAAGCCAAAGACTTCATCAACGAGCGCAACACCGCCATCGGTGGCAAGCTGCCCCTGAACACCAATGGCGGCGGCCTGTCCTACATGCACTCGGGCATGTACGGCATGTACGCCCTACAGGAGAGCGTGCGTCAGATGCGCGGAACCGCGGCGGCCCAGATCGAGGGCGCCAAGATCAGCGTCTCTCACGGGGTCGGCGGCATGTTCGCCGCCAGCGGCACGGTGATCTTCACCAACGAGGGCTAGAACCCCTCCTACCCACGATTGCGCCGCATCCGGACATTGGTTCCGGGTGCGGCGTTTTTGTTCGAAGTGTGTGCGAATTTCATACTGAAATCAGTCAGTTGTGACGAATGTGACGGATTGGGGCATTGCCCGGCCTAGCGCTTGATGGACGATTTGCCTACAATATAGGCATGGTCGCTCCTACCGGACTCGAGGATCTGAAAATCCTCATCGTCGACGACAATGCGCAGATGCGGACAATTGTCGGTACAGCGCTTTCCGGCGCGGGAATCCGGCAGGTCTATTATGCGCCGGATGGTCAGAAGGGTCTGGAAACCCTCAACCGCTGGACCCCGGACATCGTCTTCGTCGACTTCGAAATGCCCATCATGAACGGCCTGGAATTCCTGAGGCTGGTGCGTTCGCCCGAGTCCAAGCAGAGGACTGTGCCAGTGATCATGCTGACCGGTCACTCCGACATGCCCAGGCTGAACATGGCGCGCGATCGCGGGGTCAATGAGTTCCTGGCCAAGCCGGTAACCGCTAACGCCATCTTCGGGCGTCTGACCAATGTCATCTACCGACCGCGTCCCTTTGTTGACGCCAAGGGCTATTTCGGGCCTGACAGGCGGCGCAAAAAGAGCGACCACTATGCAGGTCCCCTGCGCCGGACCAGCGACCATTCAGAGGTGCAGGAACTCTAGCGGGGCAGATTGTGACACCCAGACCGGCCAGGATTCTCGCCTTTCACGCCCATCCGGACGATATCGAAACCCTCTGCGCGGGAACCCTTGCCCTGCTGGCGGCGGCAGGCGCCGAGATCGTCTGCGCTACGGCGACGGCAGGGGAGGGCGGCTCGGACTCGACCAGCCCCGAGGACACCGCCCGGATCCGGACGGCTGAAGCCCGGGTTGCGGCAGGCCTGATCGGGGCAGACTATACCTGCGCCGGACTTCCTGACCTGGCCGTCTTCAATGATGACCGTGGTCGCCGCGCCGTGACCGAAGTCGTGCGCTGGGCGCGGGCGGATATCGTCCTGACGGCTTCGCCTGTTGACTATCACCCCGACCACGAAGCGGTGAGCCAGCTGGTCCGCGACGCCTGCTTCGCCGCATCCGTGCCAAATTACAGGACCGGTCCGTCGGCGCCCCTGGCGGCGATTCCGCACCTCTATTTCATGGACCCCATTGGCGGTCGCGACCGGGAAGGTCGCAATGTGGCGCCTGATTTCGGCGCTGACGTTTCGTCGACCTTTCAGATCAAGCAGGCCATGCTTGCAGCCCATGTCAGCCAGGATGAGTGGGTGGCCCGCCAGCATGGCATCGCCAACCACCAGGCCTCACTTGAAAAATGGACCCGTCGTCAGGGGCGACTGTTCGGCGTCGATTACGCTGAGGGATTCCGCCAGTACCGGCATCATCCCTATCCCTCCACGCCCCGACTGCAGGACCTCCTGGGGGAGGCCCTGCTGGCCGCAGGTCTAGTGGGAGATCCGTAGGTTCTGGATCGACTGGGCGATCTGCTCGAAGGCGTCGAGCAGGGCCGACTGGTTGGTGGCGTCGAAGAAGTGTTCGCTATCCGTAGCGCAGGCCTTCACCAGGTTCTTGGCGGCGGCATTGCCCGTGATCTCGAAGGCCACGGAATAGACTTCAATGCCTTTGGCCTTGATATTGTTGCACAGTTCCGTGGTGTACTGATTGGCCTCCGGCGCCGGGAAGGCGTCGATGGTGTGGGGACCGCGGGAGTCGCTGTGATCCATCTGCTTGGTATTGGCGCCGTCTGTCATCAACACCAGGATCTTGCGGGGTTTGATGTTCGGACCTGCGGTGTCATAGGCCATGGCCTGGGTCATGGGTTGGGGCGAGGTCAGCATGTTGAAGCCCCAGGCCAGACCGGCGGGGATGTAAGTATCCCCAGACGCCGTGAAGGCGTTGATCGCCGCGACAACGGACGCTGAGTTCGACGTGAGCGGGATGGCCTCGGATGAACAGGTGACATCCATCAGGCCGTTGTACTTCCGGTTGGGGTTGTTGTCGTTCACATTGTCTGGATAGGCGGGCGAGCCGTAGCAACCGTAGAAGTGGGAATCCACCCACCAGCCATTGTCCACCGGCGGCGGGCAAGGCGAATAATTCTCATTGTGGCATTCCGCCGAGCCCGTGCAGGTTCCGGCATGGGAGCCGGTCTGCACCTGACAGGAATAGGTCGTCGGCGTGCTGCCGGTCTGGCAGGAATAGGTATAGGGCACGCCGTCATTATAGCCGGTGCAGGTGCCATAGGTCGGGTTTGAACCATTGCAGGTTCCTGGCCCGTAATCCGGAACCTGGCAGGAATAGGTCTGGCTCCCGGTGCAGACCTGATAGGAGCAGCTGGGCGTCGAGATTTCCGCATGCCAGTAGTGCACGTCCGCCGGGACAATCGCCCAGGGCTGGGTGCGCGACGCGATCCCCATGTTCACGTGCTGGGCGAAGGGCACCAGGGCCACCTTCACGGTGCCCGAGTCAGCTGCATTGAAGACTGAAGTCACCAGGTCGGCAGCCGCGATCTTCAGGGTGTCGATCTTCGATCCGGCCATGGAGCCGGTGGTGTCCAGCACCAGGGCCAGTTCGACGATCTGGTCCTGGCCGCGCACGACTTCGGCGCGGGCGGTGATGTGGATGTCGCCATTGGTGAACAGGCCCACGACGATGGGTTCTACATCTGCTGTCGCCAGACCGACCACCTTCTTGACGCCAGGCGTAAAGGAGGAGGAGAGATTCTTGAGGGTCGTATTGCCGCCCAGGGCTGCGGCCATGTATTTGCGGCCCACTGTATTGAGAAGGGCTGTGGTTGTGGCGGTGGTGGCGTTGCTGTCCTGTTTTGTGCCGCCGGCCGCGAGGGTCGCGGAGTCCAGGGCGTCCTGCAACTGGCTGCGCGCGACAGCGACCCGGGACAGATCGATACCGGCGAAGGCCAGACCCACCAGAAAGGCGCCGGCCACTGCGTAGGTTACGGCGATTGCCCCAGCTTCTTCCCGACGGAATCGCGCAAGGCGGTTGCGGATTCGGGTCACAAGATCGGCCATAATCATCTATTGAATCTCACGCGTGCATCGAACAGCGCGCAAACCTGCGCACTTCACGCCCCTTTCTGCCCCTAACTGGTGGAAATTCGATGAATCCCGGTACAATCGTACTTTTGGTGGTCCAGAGGATCTGCGGATCTGTACTTCTGGCAGTGCTATGCTGGAGCGCGCCCCATCTGGCCCTCGCCCAGTCTTTGACCCACGCGCCTGATCTGATCCTGACCGGAACCCTTCTCGGGAAAGACCACCAGACCTACCGTGAGGATGCCTTTCGCGTACCGGCCGGGGTCCGTCGGCTGACCCTGGATTTCAGCTATTCCGGCAAGAGTGAGCGCACGACCCTGGATATTGGCCTGCGCGATCCGGTCCGCTTCCGGGGGTGGAGCGGCGGCGCCCGTTCCCGGCTGGTGGTCGCTGAAGGCCTTGCAACCCCCGCCTATCTGGCTGGTCCCCTGCCTGCCGGGATGTGGAAGCTGATCATAGGTGTCCCGAACATCCGCAAGGTGGCGAGGACAGACTATACGGCCAGGATCTGGTTTGACCGGACTGGCGAAAGGGACGGGGATATTCAGGCGCTGCCTGCAGCCAAAGGGGCCAGCTGGTATCGGGGGGACCTTCATGCCCATACCGCCCATTCTGACGGGACATGCCTGGCGTCCAGCGGCCAGCGTATTCCCTGTCCGGTCTTCAAGACCCTGGAGGCCGCCCGTAGCCGAGGCCTCGATTTCCTCGCGGTGACCGACCACAATACCTTCGCGCAGAACCAGTCCCTGACGGAGCTGGCGCCCTATTTCGACACCCTCTTGCTGATTCCCGGGCGGGAGATCACCACCTTCCAGGGGCATACCAATGTCTGGGGCCCCGATGGCGATCTGGACTTCCAGCTTGGGACCCGAAGGGCCAGGACCACAGACGCGATTTTCGATCAGGCTCACGCCGCCCAGGGGTTGGTGTCCATCAATCATCCACGGCTGCCCTCCGGTGAGGCCTGCATGGGGTGCGGCTGGTCTGCAGCGACAGACTGGTCGAAGGTCGACGCCATGGAGGTGATCAACGGCGGATCCCTGGCGGTTCTGGGCCCGGAAGGTCCGGTGTCCGGCATTCCCTTCTGGGAAGGTCTCCTGGACCGGGGGTTCCGGATTACGGGTGTTGGCGGGTCGGACAATCATGATCCGGATCTTGCTGCGGACAAGCCTGGCGCCCTTGGGCGGCCGCTGACCTATGTCCACGCCGACGCCCTGTCCCGCGCCGGCATACTTGAGGGGATTCGTCAGGGCCGGGTCTTCCTGGACATTCGCGGCCTGGACAGGGCCAGGCTAGAGGTCCGCGCGACATCTGGCGAACAGTCAGTCGAGATGGGCGGTGTTCTGAAGCTTCAGCCTGGGGCCGAGGTTACACTTCGGGTCGACGTGTCGGGCCTTCCCGCAGGCGCCAGGCTGACGGTCCGCGGAAATGGCGCAGGCAGTTTCGCCAACCGCGACTGGGGCCTCGAGAGCGGACATGTGGACCTGAAGCTCGCCTTCAGCGGCGCAGCCTCCTGGCTGAGATTCGATGCTCGGGATGCCGCCGGGGGACTGATGATCCTGGGCAACCCGGTCTATCTGACGCCGGCACCCTGAAAACCGGTGGCGGACCGCCAGAGGATATGGGACCGGAAGAAGGTCTTATTAACGACGATGGCGGATAATGCTCCAGTCTCGCCACATCCCTGGCGCGGACAGATTTGTTCTCACGGTCACTGACAGCCCGGGACGCATAGCGAAACGATGGGTATCAACCCGGACTCAAAGGCGAAGTTCAATCTCCAGCATGCCACGGTGCTGCTGCTGGATGAGAACCCTTTGAGCATGAACATCCTGGTCCAGATTCTGACCGGCTTCGGCGCCAAGCAACTGACACGATGCAGCGATCAGGCCACGGCCGAGGCGGCTGTCATCAAGACCCAGTTTGACCTGATGATTGTCGACTCTACCGGTCCCTCCCAGACCGGCATCAAGTTCGTCAACTGGCTGCGGCGCAGCGGCATTCAGCCCAATTGCTATTCGTCGGTGCTGCTCACCTCGGGGCATACGGCGCAGAACGCCGTGATTGAGGCCCGCGATTGCGGCGCCCATTTCATCATAGCCAAACCGCTGACGCCACTTGTCGTCCTTGAGCGGATTATCTGGATCTCGAAAGAAGGGCGGAAGTTCCTGGAGTGCGACACCTATGTCGGTCCGGATCGCCGCTTCAAGAATGACGGCGTGCCCCTGGGGACAGAGGGACGCCGCAAGGATGACCTGCCGCCTGAAGTTGGCGAGGCGACAATGCCAAATATGGAGCAGGATGTGATCGACAGTATGGTCAAGGCCAGGAAGGTTTCCCTATGAGCGGCGTCGTCAGATTTCACGTCCCTGAAAACCGTCTCGGCAAGCTTATCCGGGCGGCGGGCGGCAAGGCGGTGGTCAATGCCGTCAAGGATGCCGCCGAGGGTATCGAGAGCCTGCGCGGGGACTTCCTGTCAGAGCTCACCGAGATTCTCAGCAAGGCTGAAACCATGGCAGGCGCGGTCAAGGGCGCTGACGACAAGGAGGGTACCGACGCCCTCTATGGCCTGATCAGCAATGCCATTGGCGTTCCCTCAGCTTGTGGCATGACGTCGCTGGACGAAATGCTGATCAGCCTCGCGGACCTGATTGACCATTTCAAGACCCACAGCATGTGGGACAAGCAGGCGATCACCATTCACCTCAGCGCCTTCCGGCTCCTGCTGAATTCCGAGTCCGTCCGGGACAGCGAAGGCGCCAAGTCCATTCTCGTTGGGCTGCGACAGGTCAGTGAGCGGTTCCGCCGCACGCCGCCAGCCACACAGGCGGCGACGGCCTGAGGATAGACGCCTTTGGGCCGCGGGGTATGCCGCCCCGTGCCTTCAGGTCCCTGCGGACGGCCGACTAGAAGAGATCGAGATCGCCGGAAGTCGCCACGGACGGAAGGGCGGTTTCGACCTGTTGGGCCGCGCCCAGGCGATGAGCCAGATCCGCCAGCTTTACACGCGCCGCCGCTGAGGCCACGTCAAAGCCATCCCCGTAGCCCTGATCTGACAGGGTCTGGGTGAATTGCGCCAGGGCGGCCAGGTGCTGGATCAGCATGTCCAGGGTCTGGATTTCGAACAGGTTGACCTGAATGTCCTCTCCGCGATTTGCGCGGACGAGTTGGGTGACCAGACCTTCCACGCGCTCGCACATGGCGCCGGCGTGTTCCAGTTCCCGTGAAAGGGTCGCCAGGATCTCCTGTGATTCGATCTGGCTTCCCTGACCCATTAAAACAGTTCCAGAGACCCTTCGTCCTTCGTGAAGATCTTGGAGGTGAGCTTGGGCGCCTCGTCCAGACGCGCCACTTCGCGGGCATTGCTGACTGTCCGCTGCTGGGCCTTGCCCAGAATTGGCCAATACTGAATGCGCCGGGCCTCAAATCCACCCAGGCTGCGACTGACAACGTCAATGCCTTCGTCGGCCATGAACTGCTCGGCAAAGGCGGCGTTCTTGGCGCCGATATCCGTCAGACCGCTGGACATGCGGGCGCCGCCAAAGAGCTTGCCCTCGAGGTTGCGTCGCATCCCCCCCATCTTCAGGACGTCATTTATCAGAAGTTCCATGGCGAAAGCCCCATAGCGTCGGCTTTCGCCGGTGCCATCTGAAGGTCCTTCGGGCAGAAGAAAGTGGTTCATGCCGCCTATGCCGTTGGCCACGTCGCGCAGACAAACCGCAACGCAGCTGCCAAGAATCGTCGTCAGAACGACGTCTGGATCAGACGTGACATAGTGTTCACCCTGAATCACATGAATCTTCTTCATGCCGATCTGGAAGGCGGATGCTCCCATCAGGTCAGGGCTCCGAATACGGCTTCAATCTTCTGCTTCAGGGTGGCTGTCGTGAACGGTTTCGACAAGTAGTTATTGACGCCGAATTGAACGGCGCGCTGAACCAGTTCGCGATCTGCTCTACCGGTAAGCATGATGACCGCGGTATTGGCAATCGGTGGGTGCCCCCGAATGGCGCGGAGCAGGCCAAGACCATCCAGCTTGGGCATGTTGAAGTCTGTAATGACCAGGTTCGCCGGCTGGGTGACCATGGCGCGCAGGCCTTCCTCACCGTCGGGAGCCTCGCGGATGTCGGAGACTCCGATGTCGTGCAGGCTATTGCGAACCAGGCTGCGAATGGTCAGCTGGTCATCGACGACCAGGACCTTGAGTGCGGAAGCGGCGGGCATTATGCGCTCCTTTGGATCAGGGTTTGCGCCGAGCAAAGGCTCAGTATCGTAGCGCCCATCCGGGTCAGCGTGACCTGCTTCTCAACGGCGCCGATTTCGAAGGCGGCCTTGGGCATGCCATAGACGACGCAGCTGGATTCATCCTGACCAAGGGTTCGACCCCCAGCCTGGCGGATGGCGAGCAGGCCTTGAGCCCCGTCGCGGCCCATGCCGGTCAGAATGGCGGCGGCCTTTGGGCGCTTCAGCCTGGCGATGGAATTGAAGAGGACATCCACCGATGGGCGATGACCGTTCACGGTCTCGCTGGCCACAAGGCGGCAGGTCGGATTGAGGTCGTTGACCACCTCCAGGTGGGCGTCGCCACCAGGGGCCAGATAGATGTGCCCCGGCATCAGACGAGCGCCGTCCGTTGCTTCAGTCACAGTCGCCCCTGAAACCTTGTCCAGGCGTTCGGCGAAGCTCTTGGTGAAGGTTGCCGGCATGTGCTGGGTGATGACGGTAGGCGGGCAGTTGGCGGGGAAATCGGCCAGGACCGTCATCAAGGCCTCAACCCCGCCCGTGGACGAACCCAGGCCAAGGATCAGATCCTTGGTCGGATTGTAGTTGGCGTCCCGGTTCGTCGGCGTCGAAGACGGGCCGCTGTAAGCCCTCACCCTGGCTCGGGCGGCGGACTTCACTTTTTCCGTCAGGGACGCAAAGGCCTCGCTGGGGCTGACGCCTCCCATGGGTTTGCCGATGCAGTCGATGGCGCCCAGTTCAAGGGCCGTGATGGTCGCCTCGGCGCCGGCCTGCGTTAGGGTTGACACCATGACAACGGGGGTCGGACGCAGGCGCATGATGCGCTCCAGGAATTCGAGTCCGCTCATGTGCGGCATCTCGATATCCAGGGTGATCACGTCCGGGTTCAGCTTCTTGATCTGCTCGCGGGCTTCCAGCGGATCATTGGCGAAGCCAAGGACTTCGATTTCAGGATCAGCGCGGAGGGCCGCAGCAATCAGGTTCCGCATGGTGGCGGAATCGTCAACGATCAGGACACGGACAGTCATGCGCGTTCCTTCATGCTATAGGTTGTCAAACCGTCGGTTTCCATCAGCCGGGCTGCAGGACCAGACACGCGCTCGGAATGTCCGATATAGAGGACTCCCTTGTCCTCGATCATCGGGGCGAAGCGGCTCCAGATCCGCTCCTGGGTCGGTTCGTCAAAGTAGATCACGACATTGCGGCAGAAGATGACGTCGAACTTGCCACGCATCGGCCAGTCGCCAATGAGGTTCAGTTCCTTGAAGGACACCAGCGTGCGCAACTCGTCGCTGACCTGATAGGTCTGGCTGTCGGGAACCTTGCGGAACCACTGGCGCCGCAGATCAGCCGGAACCGGCTCGATGGCTTCTTCCCGATAGATTCCGGCGCGGCCTTCGGCGACCATGTTCGGGTCGATGTCGGTGGCCAGAATCTTGACATCCAGGCCTGGGGCTTCCGGCAGGGCCGCCAGAACCGTGATCGCCATGGAATAGGGCTCCTGTCCGTTCGAGCAGGCAGCCGACCAGAGGCGCACACGACCGCCTCGCCGCGCCCTTTGGGCCAGGGCAGGCATGATCTTGTCGCGCAGATGGTCAAAATGGTGCGGCTCACGGAAGAAGCGGGTCACATTGGTGGTCAGGGCCGCCATCATGGCCAGCCGCTCGTCCACCTGCCGCGAATCCGAGACCAGGGTGCAGTATTCCCTGAAGTTCTGCAGTCCCAGAATGCGCAGACGCTTGGCCAGGCGCGAATAGACCAGCGCCGCCTTGCCCTCGCCCAGGGCGATGCCGGCGTAGGAGTGGAGGATCTGGGCGATCTTCTGGAAGTCTTCGGCCGTGAAGTGGAATTCGCCCTCCACCATGGAGGGGGCCGGAGGCCTGCGATTGTCGGGGAATGGGTTCATGCCGCCTCCGCCTCGGTTTCGGCGAGGATGCGCTCAAGGGAAATGAGGCTGATCATCCGTCCATCAATTGAGAACAGACCTTTTACGAAGGACTTCACCTGGTCGCAGGCGATGTCCGGCGTGGGCTGAACCATGTCGGCGGTGACGTCGATGATATCGGAAACGGCGTCCACCAGCAGACCCAGGGTCCTCGCGCCATGATTGATCACCATGATGACATGGCGGGCCGAAGGGTCGGTGGTTGTCAGCCCGATCCTGGCGCCGAGATCGACAATGGGCAGCACCGCGCCGCGAAGATTGATCACGCCCTTCATGAAACCGGGGGTGTGGGGCAGGGCTGTAGCCGTGGTCCATCCACGAATTTCCCGGACCTGCATGATGTCCACGCAGAATTCCTGGTTGCCCACCCGGAAGGTGATCAGTTCCCGGCGTTCGCCGGAGGATGAGGTCGCGAGGTCAGTCATCATCAGCTCGCCAATCGCTTTTCGCCCTTGATGGCCGGTTTGCGCTTTGAGGTGGACAGCAGGGAGTCGACATCGAGGATCAGGGCGACGCGGCCGTCGCCCAGAATGGTCGCTGCGGCAATGCCTTCGACCTGCTGATAATTGGCCTCAAGGCTCTTGATCACGACCTGCCGCTGTCCCTGGATCGCTTCGACCAGGAGTGCGGCCTTTCCGCCGCCTTCGCTTTCGACCAGGACGGCGACGCCCGAGCCGGCTTCCAGCGGAGTGTCGCGGAAGCCCAGGGCCACGGCCACATCGATCAGCGGGACAAAGGTCTCGCGGATGCGGATCACCGCGTCCTTGCCGCCGATATAGTGGATGTCTTCCGCCCGGGGGGTCAGGCTTTCGACAATGGCCGACAGGGGCGCGACCAGGGTCTGTTCGGCGCTGGTCACCACCATGCCGTCCAGGACCGCCAGGGTAAGGGGCAGGGACATGGTGAACTTCGAACCCTTGCCGGGTTCGGAACTGATTGAAATCCGGCCGCCCAGGCCATGGATCGAGCGGCGGACCACGTCCATGCCGACGCCGCGACCGGAGATGTCGGAAACCACATCGGCGGTCGAGAAGCCCGGCAGGAAGATCAGGTTGTCGATTTCCTCGTCCGTCAGGACGGCGTCCTCGGCGATCAGGCCGCGCTCCACCGCAATGCCCTTGACCCTGGGCCGGTTGATGCCGCGGCCGTCGTCCTGCAGTTCGATCACGATCCGGCCACCGCGGTGCAGGGCGCGCAGTCGTACCAGGCCCTCCGGCGACTTGCCGGCGGCGACCCGGTCGTCGGGCATTTCAACGCCATGGTCGATGGCGTTGCGCAGCATGTGGGTGATCGGATCGGTCAGGCGCTCAATGACGGTCTTGTCGACCTCGGTGCCTTCGCCTTCCATGACCAGCTTGATCTTCTTGCCGGTCATGTCGGCCACTTCGCGGGCCAGGCGTGGCATCCGCTGGAAGACCGATTTCACCGGCTGGGCGCGGATCGCCATGACGCTGTCCTGGATTTCCCGGGTCAGCAGTTCCAGGTCCTCGAGACCAAGGGCCACGTTGGAAGATCGCGCCAGACCGCTTTCCAGCACCCGCTGTGACAGCATGGCCTGCTGGATCACCAGTTCGCCAACCGCGTTGATGAGGCGGTCTACGCGGTCGAGGTCGACGCGGATGGTAGGTTGGGCCACGGCGGGCGGAGCCCCGCCAGCAGCCGTGGAAGGTTGTGCAGCAGGCGCGGGCGCTGGCGCGGCGGCCTTTGGCGCCGCCGCTTTCGGGGCTGCAGCGGCCGGAGCCGGGGCTTCCGGTGTCACACTCTGGGCCTTTGAGATCAGGGCGGCGATGTCGAGGGGCGCTTCTGCCGAGGCCTTGGCCCGCTCGTCATCCGACTGGGCTGCGGCTGGAGACTCGACAATTGCGGCGGGCGCCGGCTCAGGCGCAGCGCCGGTCACCCTGGCGAGGAGGGCGTTGACGTCCAGGGGCGCCGCTGCAGAGGCTGCGGCCCGCTCGTCGTCCGTCATTTTCGAAGTATCGACAGCTGCAGGCGCGCCGCCAACCTGGGAAATAGAGAGGCTGATATCGTCTTCCACGAAATCGAAGACCTCGCGGATGGCCTTTTCGTCGGCGTCAGTGGTCAGGTTCACGGACCAGCTGAGATAGGCTTCCTCGGCCGAGATCTGGTCGAGGGGCGGCAGGCGGCTGTCGTCGAAGCTGACTTCCATTTCGCCCAGCCGTGAGAGCTCACGAAGCAGTAGTCCCGCTTCATTTGCCTTGGCGTACATTTCCGCCCTGGGGGCGAAGGTCACCGTCCAGACGGGCTTGCCGGTCAGGGTAACGGCTTCGATGGCTGGCGCCGCCGGTTCGATGGACACGGGCGGGGCCAGGTCGAGAAGGGCGGGCGCCATGGCGCCGTCGGCTCCGACCGACACGGCCTGGGGGACGAAGTCGAAATCGTCCTCCATGTCTTCTTCTTCCTCTTCGCCTTCCTGGCCGATGAGCGCACGCAGCTCGCTGATCATGCCGGAGGTGCGGCCTTCATCTGCAGCGCCGCCATCCCGGGCGGCGTTGACCAGGTCCACCAGAATGTCGGCGGCGCGGAGCAGGGTCTTGGCGACATCGTCATTGAGCTCCATCTTGCCCGAGCGAAGCTCGTCCATGACGGTTTCAAAGACGTGGGCGAAACGGATCAGGTCCTCAAGGCCGAAGGCGCCAGCGCCGCCCTTGACGGAGTGCACGGCGCGAAAAACGGCGTTGATGGTTTCAGAGTCGGCGTCGCCGGCCTCCATGGCCAGCAGGCCCTGCTCGGCGTCCTGCAACAGTTCTTCGCATTCCTGGAAGAAGGTCTGTTTGATGCTCTCTAGCGGATCCAAGGGGACGCTCCGAATCTGCGGTGAGGTTTAGGCGGCGACTCTGCGAACAGCTTCGACCAGCTTGACGGGATTGAACGGCTTGACGATCCAGCCCGTGGCGCCGGCCGAACGGGCCCGCTCCTTTTTGGCGGCGTCGCTTTCCGTGGTCAGGACGAGGATGGGGGTCGCCCGGTGGTTGGGGTCGGCCCGGACGCCCTCGATGACGCCGAAGCCATCCATGCGCGGCATGTTGATATCGGTGATCACCACATCGATTTCGTCGCCCTTGGCCTGGAGGACTTCCAGTCCATCCACGCCGTCGACGGCCTGCAGGACCTTGTAGCCTGCTTCCACGAGAGCGTAGTTCAGCATTTCCCGCATGGTGCGGCTGTCATCGATGGTCAGTACAGTCTTGCTCACGAAGTCGCCCCTTCAAGATGGCTGTTCAGCTCGGGGCCGCCAAACCCCGCCAGCTGTTCCGAGAAAGCCGAAGACGGTTGATCCACGGTTAATGGATGGCCGTCTTCGGACCAGATCTTGCGTGCAGACATCAGAACCTGCAGGCAGAGCCCGCCCAAACGGTTCACTTCAGCTGCGTCTATGGTCAGGGGCCGGCCGCGCAAGGCCATGAGTTCGGCGCGCAGAGGTTCGGCTGCCTGCAAATCGAGATTGGGAACGAGGCTGAGCCGTGCCGGGGAGGCTGAGGCGGCGTCGGCTGCGGTCATCGGGCGTTCTCCAGTGAGCGAAACCCTTCGGTCTCACAGAATGCCCCTGGACCAGCGGTTCCCTGCCGGGCCGGGCGCCCCCGGACATGAAGGAAGCGCTCTGGTCAGCGGGGCGTTGGTCTCAAAGGTCGTCAGGTCTTCTGGAACGAGGCGCGTCCCTGATTCGGTTCGCCCCCATCCCACAGCCAGAGATAGCGGGTGCGCCTTGAACAAAAGGTTACCGGCAGGCCCGGCATGTTCCGCTTCAGGTGACTGAGAGGCGTTAGATTCAAGGTGTTAGGTCGCGCCCTGCGGCGAATTGACCTCAGCGTCGGGCTTGGGACGGTCCTTCTCCGTGTCCCAACTGTTTCAGAAATGCCCCAAGCTTCGAAATCCTTCTGGCATGGCCCCATGCAAAGGTGCGGCATCGACAAACCCGGAGGACTTCAATGATCCCGCGCTTCTCACCGCTTAAAAGAGCCGCCCTCGGCGCCCTCGTTCTGACCGCCATCGCCGCACCTGCCCTGGCGCAGATGGAACCGCCGCCCCCGGGCGCCATGATCATGATCAAGAAGCACATGGGGCCGCCGACGCCGGAAATGGAAAAGGCCATGGCTGACCGCAAGGCGCAAATGGCCAGGGACATGCACACCGTCCTTCGACTGCGCCCGGATCAGGAAGCTGCCTGGCAGGCCTTTGAAGGTGCAATGGCGCCACAGGCCATGCGGGCGGGGATGCCTGAAATGCCCAAAGGTCCCGGTGGGGCCATGGAACAAATGGACCGGATGGACAGGCACATGAGCGCCATGTCGGAACGGCACAAGAAAATGCAGTCCGCCGTCCGCACCTTTTACGCCGCTCTGAGCCCTGACCAGCAGCAGGTCTTCGACGCCCTTGTCCGACTGCGTGGCGCCCCTGGCGGCCATGGCGGAGGCGGCGAAGGCGGCCCTCGCATGATGCGTGGCGGACCGGGACATCCCTAGGCTTCCGGCCCAATCGGCTGGGCAAGTCAGGCGACCTCCAGCTAAGGTCCCCTGACCTGCCTCTTCGGCCCGCCATATGACCGTCACAGACCAACCCCAGCCGCAGATCCTGATTGTCGACGATGACGGCGATCTGCGGTCGGGTATTGCCGATTATCTCTCCCAGCATGGATATGCCGTCCAGGTGGCCGCTGACGCCATCAGCATGGAAGCAGTGCTGCAGACGGCCCCTGTCGACCTCATTGTCCTGGATGTCATGCTGCCCGGCGAAGACGGGCTCAGCATCTGCCGCCGACTCTCAGAGACCGGCGGGCCAGCCGTCATCATCCTGTCGGCCATGGGCGAGGAGATGGACAGGATTCTGGGCCTGGAGCTGGGGGCGGACGACTATCTGCCAAAGCCCTGCAGTCCGCGGGAGCTTCTGGCGCGGGTGCGGGCCGTCCTGCGACGCCGGGAAGAGACCCCGGGCGGCGGCGCGCCAAAGGGACGATCGACCTATTTCAACGGTTTTGCCCTGGATCGCCTGCGCCGCAGCCTCAAGACCCCCGGCGGGGTCAATGTCATTCTGACCGGCGGGGAATACGCCCTTCTGTGCGTCTTCCTGGCCAACCCACAGCGCATCCTCTCCCGCGACGAGCTGATCGAGGGCGCGCGCGGCTCTGACGCCGATGTCTTTGATCGCGCCATTGATGTCCAGATCAGCCGCCTCAGGAGAAAGCTCAATGATGGCGCGCCCCAGGAAATCATCCGCACCTATCGGGGGGCCGGCTATCTCTTCGATGCGAAGGTGACGCGGCCGTGACCGGGCCTGCAAATTCGCCTCCCCGAGGGACGCCCATAGCCCTGCAGCTCATGGGCCTTCTCATTCTGACCCTGATCATCGCCCAGGCCCTGACCTTCGTCATGCTGGTGATGACGCCGCCGCCCCCCAGGTCGATCTATCGACTCGAAGAGATCGCCAGGGCCCTGAAGGGCGGCGACCTGGCGACGCGTGCCGGGCAAGGTCTGGTCAGGTCCAGCGCAAGCCGGCCTCCCCGGGCCAGGATGCCGCCGCCGCCCTGGCCTCCCGGCGAAGATCCATCACTTCGACTGGCCGGGCTTTTGGGTGTGGACCCTGCCGACGTTGTATTGTTTGTCAGGCCGCAGGCGCCCAGGAGCCTGCGCGGCGGCCCGGGAATGGGGCCTGAGTGGCTGCCAGATCCCGGAAGACCACCCCAGCATCATGGTCGTCACAGGGTTGTCCAGATCCACGTGATGACCTTTGACGGCGGATTGGCGGCGAACAATTTTGTCGCTGCCTTGCGAAGGGCTGACGGGCTCTGGACCGTGGTCCAGCCTGGTCCTGATCCTTTTCCCAATGAGTGGCACAAGCGGTTGCTCCTGTGGCTGGCCGGCTGCGTATTGCTGACCGTGCCCCTCAGCTACTTCTTCGCAAGACGCATCACGGCGCCGATCAGCGCCTTCGCCCGGGCCGCCGAGGCCCTTGGCCGTGATCCGACGGGCGCCATTTTGCCCTTGTCCGGACCAGCTGAAATTGGCACGGCGGCGCGGGCCTTCAACGACATGCAGGCCAGGCTCAAGCGGTATATCGAAGACCGCACCGGCATGGTGGGCGCCATCAGCCACGACATGCGTACGCCCCTGTCCCGCATCCGCTTCAAGCTTGAGGCGGCGCCTCCATCAGTGAAGTCTGCGGTTCTCGCCGATGTTGAGCAGATGGAGCAGATGATCACCTCGGTCCTGGCCTTCATTCGCGACGCCAGCGCCGG
This sequence comes from Alphaproteobacteria bacterium PA2, assembly GCA_002256425.1. Taxonomy (NCBI): domain Bacteria; kingdom Pseudomonadati; phylum Pseudomonadota; class Alphaproteobacteria; species Alphaproteobacteria bacterium PA2. The sequence goes on from NKIZ01000001.1 coordinate 688,620, forward strand.
GCGGCCGCGGGAAAGGGTCGATCTCAGATCCATCCTTGAATGCCTGGTGGACGACGCCGCCCAGATGGGTCGGAATGTCAGTCTCGAGGACGGTGAGGCTGTGACAGTTACGGCCGACAGCCTTGGCCTGGCGAGGCTGTTCGGCAATCTTGTGGACAATGCGGTCAAGTATGGCGGCGAGGCGCGGCTCAAGGTCTCGATCGAAGCGGATGAGGCCCTGGTCGAAATTGCCGACCGCGGGCCAGGCCTGGCCGATTCAGACCTTGAGAGGGTGTTTACACCCTTCTATCGGGCCGATAGCGCCCGGACCCTAGATGGCGGCGGGGTAGGCCTTGGTCTCGCGGTGGCCCGCTCCATCGCCAGGGCTCATGGTGGGGATGTGGTCCTGGCCGCCAGCCCCGAGGGGCTGACGGCAAGGGTCCGGTTGCCGCTCTAACCGGCTGAAGTCGTCGCTCCTGCGGCCACTGGAGTGGAAGCTGTCGTCGATGTATCGGCGGCGCTCGCTGTGGCCTGCATCGGCGGCGGTGGCGGTGGTCCATGGCGGTGGCCATGATGGGATTTCATCATTTCCTCCAGGGCGCTGGTCAGCTCGCTTGTGTCCAGCTTGCCGTCGCCATTCCCGTCCAGCTTACCGAAGGCGCTGGTCAGGAGGTCCTGGCTCGACGCACCTGATGTGGATGATGCCTTGCTCAGGCCGGCCTTTTCGAGGGTCGACCGGATCTCATCCAGGCTGAGACTGCCATCGCTGTCAGTGTCCACCTGCCCGATCAGTTTGGAGGCAAGGTCCGAGGCGCTCGGCTGCTGCTGGACACTGAGCAGACTGGCCAGGGTGTTTGCGGCGAACTGGCTTGAGGCCTGCCCACCAGAACGGGGCGGCGGTGGCGGGGGAGGCCCGCCCTGGTCCGAACCCTGGTCAGCGCCCGGCAAGACCTGCCCGGCGCTCCGGGATCCGCCAGAAGCCTGGCTGACAAGCGACGCCAGGGCGCGTTGAGCTCCGGAGGGGCCGTAACTGCTTGATATTCCAGAGAGGTTCACTGGATTCTCCTTTCCTTTGCGTGGGAGTCCCGCCGGCCTGAATGTCCGATTGGGCACGGGGCTGCAGGTTCGCCATGCAAGGACGGGGCTAGGAGGTTTGTTGCGGCCCGGATTGAGCTCTGAAACCTGACGACCACAATTGCGTCACAATTGGCCGGATTTGCGCGCAACAGACACTCTGGGGACATCTTTCCGGGTTTTCGCCATCATAAGCCCGGGGGGCGAATTTGCCGGGGCGGCAGTATGACGTTACCCATGATTTTGGGGACTGCTCTTGCCTCCGGGCCCGACCCCCGACATTTTCGCCGCGCTTGATCGGAGACCCAGTGATGAAGACCCGCGCCGCCGTCGCTTTCGAAGCCAGGAAGCCCCTTGAGATTGTCGAGGTGGACCTCGAAGGGCCCCGCGCCGGCGAAGTCCTGGTCGAGATCAAGGCCACAGGGATCTGTCATACCGACGCCTATACCCTCGACGGTCTGGACTCCGAAGGCATCTTCCCCTCCATCCTCGGTCACGAAGGCGCAGGCGTGGTGCTGGAGGTCGGCGCTGGCGTCACCTCGGTAAAGCCGGGCGACCACGTCATTCCGCTCTACACGCCCGAATGCCGCCAATGCAAAAGCTGCCTGTCGCGCAAGACCAACCTCTGCACATCGATCCGCGCCACCCAGGGCAAGGGCGTCATGCCGGACGGCACCAGCCGCTTCTCTTACAAGGGACAGCAGATCGCCCACTATATGGGCTGCTCCACCTTCGCCAATCACACGGTCCTGCCGGAAATCGCCCTGGCCAAGATCCGGTCCGACGCCCCCTTCGACAAGGCCTGCTATATCGGTTGCGGCGTCACCACAGGCGTTGGCGCCGTGGTCAATACGGCAGGGGTTGAGCCCGGCGCCAATGTGATCGTCTTTGGCCTCGGCGGCATTGGCCTCAATGTCATCCAGGGCGCCCGCATGGTGGGCGCCGGCATGATCATCGGTGTGGACATCAATCCTGACCGGGAAGCCTGGGGCCGCAAGTTCGGCATGACCCACTTCGTTAATCCCAAGGACATTTCAGGCGATATCGTCGCCCATCTGGTGGCCCTGACCGATGGTGGGGCGGACTACACCTTTGACTGCACGGGCAACACCACGGTCATGCGTCAGGCGCTGGAGGCCTGCCATCGGGGCTGGGGCGAGAGCATCATCATCGGCGTGGCGGAAGCAGGCAAGGAGATCGCAACCCGCCCCTTCCAGCTGGTCACCGGCCGGGTCTGGAAGGGCACGGCCTTCGGCGGAGCCCGGGGCCGCACCGACGTGCCAAAGATTGTCGACTGGTACATGGACGGCAAGATCGAGATCGACCCGATGATCACCCACACCATGCCCCTCGAAGACATCAACCGCGCCTTCGACCTGATGCATGCCGGCGAGAGCATTCGCAGTGTGGTGATTTTCTAGGGCATTTTCCGATAAGTGGGACCCGGTTATCGGATCGAAAAGGGCTCTAGGGGCGATTGCCCGACGCTCAGGTGGCGTTTGACACACCGCCCATGCTGACCGGACTGTGGCTTGCCTCGTGCCAGTCCTTCCGCGTCCGGCAATAGATGAAGCAGTCGGCCGGGTCGCCCGACCCGAAACCGGCGCTACGCAGCAAGCCCTCACGGACGAAGCCGCAGCGTTCCGCAAGCTTCCAGGACGGGACGTTCCAAGCCTCGATAATCAGCTGCAGCCGATAGAAATCCGGCAGGGTCTCAAACAGGTAGTCCGAGAACAGCTTTACCGCTTCCGACGCCTTTCCGGCGCCCCTGTCTGCAGGGTCATGGATGATGTAACCCAGTTCAAAGCCGTGGATGCAGGGCGCAGACCTGTAAAACTGCATGGTGCCCAGCAGCCGGCCGTTCTGCGCATCGACAATTGCGACCGCCCCGGCTGTGTTGGTCCATAGGCCGGAGCTCCGGAAAGCCTTTGTCAGGAGGTCGGGATCTGACAGGGGTTCAGTGATCGAGACCGTGAAGGGAAAGCCCGCGATCGGGGGCAGGTCGCCAGCCAGGATCCTGCGGATTGCGATCTTTTCGCCCCGGGCAATCCGGACGTCAACTTCGGAACCAGTGGGAGTCATTTCAGATCCGGGGACATTGTGAAGGCGCACAGGATAGCGACCTTCCCGGGATCAATGTTGTGAAATGCTGAGGTTATTGCCTTCGGGATCCAGGAACCAGGCGACCTTGGCGGTTCGATCCGGCGCCGACCAGATACCCAGGTCATCCTGATCAAACCCGTCATACCTTTGCATCTGAACGCCCTTGTCGAGCAGCATGCGGGCGGTCTGATGGATATCGGCCACCTCCCAGCCCAGAACCGTGTGCGGGCTGGGAACATGGTCTGGTATCGGCACAATCCGGAGCGTCGCGCCATTCAGCTCGAACACGTCGGCAAACGCGCTGATTTCGGTGAGGTTCAGCCCAAGGATGTCCTTGTAAAAGGCCCTGGTTTTTTCCCTGTCCCGTGTGAAGACGAAAGTGACGGGAGGATTCTGGGCGAAGGACATTGCGGCGACCTTTCACATCGCAGTCCGCCACGACCGGCGGAAACGGCTCGGGCCCGACAAACATGACCGCAGCAGCAGTCGCGGTGTGGGTATACCCGAAGTGTCGGCCCAGTCAGCGTCGTCCGTCAACCCGGACCTCTGGTCAGTGCATGCCCGCTTCAGGACCTACCCGAACCTGCGTTGCCGCTCGGCTCCGACGTCCTGGCCGCAATAGGTGGCGAAGGCCTCGATGAGGGTGTCCGGGGAAATGGGCTTGGCCAGGGCGCCGTCGAATTCGTCGGGCAGGAGGAGTTCGTCAAAGGCTTCCTGTCCTGCGGAGAAGGCCAGGATAGGCGCATTCCGGTTGGGACCGTCGCTGGAGCGGATGATCCTTACTGCCTCATCGCCGTCCATGCCGGGCATCTTCAGATCCAGCAGGATCAGGTCGAAGGCTACGGTGGCGGCAGAGTCCACGGCCTCGCGACCATCGACTGCTTCGGTGACCGAGGCGCCCAGGGGCTCAAGGATCCGACGGACGAACTCACGGTTTACGGGGTGGTCGTCCGCCACAAGCACCTTGAATGGCGATGCCTGACCGGCGTCGGTTTCGTATTCGGCCATCGTGCCCTCCGCTTAACCGGGACAGTGCTGATTTCTGATTCGAAACATGCTCCCGGATTGGTTTCCGGTCCGATAACGAGGCCCGCAATTTCGCCTCAGGCGGCGAAGGCCTGGCGGACGTCGGTTTCCGGCTGGTAGGCGCCTTCATCCCACAGCGAGTCCCACTCGGCCCAGCGGGCGGAGGCGTCGCGGAGGCGGGCGTCGTCGCGGACCTGGATCACCTGGCCTTCGGTTTCATCCCAGTCGACGGTGAGGTCGGCGAGACGGTAGTCATCCCGTCCCAGCTTGCCCTGCGCCTGCAGGCGCTCGACCATGTCCGAACTGATCCTCAGGCGCAGCCGCCCGCCTGGAAGGCGGGTCGCTTGATCGGCATGGGTGATCAGGCGAGAGATCATCTCCGGGCTGGCCGCCTGAAGGGGCCTGCGCACGTCGAACAGGAACAGCGGTTCAACCGGGCGGGTTTGGCGGATCGCGTGAACATTCGACATGGGATGGTCCTTTCGTTTCGGCAGGATCACTCTGGGCTGGCGTTGCGACAAAAACGGACGTAAGTTTTTGCTATGTTCTCTTTTTCGTGCTGAGGCCGTTTCATGCGTCATGAGAAAGCCACCCGCCTTCTGGAACTCGCCCGACGACTGGCAGGTTCCGCAGAGGGGCTCACCCTGGACGAGATGGCTGCTGCCATGGGGGTTGGCCGACGGACCGCCGAACGCATGCGCGACGCCGTCCGCGACGCCTTTCCCCAGATGGAGGAGGTGGAGGATCCGCCAACCCGGCGCTGGCGAATTCCCGCCGGCCTTGACGGCGTCTTCCAGGCGCCCACCGCCGATGAGTTCGCTGCCCTGCGCGCAGCGGCCGAATACTTTCGGAGCATAGGCGCACAGGCCCGGGCGAAGGCCCTGGGCAATCTGGAGCAGAAGGTCCTGTCAGCCATGCGGGCCGGCGTGCGGCGCAAGCTGGCGCCTGACCTTGAGGCCCTGCTGGAATCCCAGACCCTGGCCATTCACGCCGGTCCGCGCCCATTCGAGGATGAGGCGGTGCTCAGCGCTGTGCGGGAGGCGATCATGTCCCTGCACCGCCTTCGTTTCAAATATGACGGCGGCTCCACGCCCGGGCGGGAGCGGGTGGTGACGCCCTTCGGCCTGATGTTCGGCCGGGCCAATTATCTGGTGGGGGCCGAGGGCGAGTCCGTCGAGCCACGCACCTGGCGGCTGGATCGCCTGCGCGACATCGAGGTGACGGATATTCCCGGGGCGCGTCCGGCTGGCTTTACCCTCCAGGCCTTCCAGGAGCGGAGCTTCGGCATCTATCAGGACGAGGTGGAGGACATCCGCCTGCGCATCCTGCCCCACGGTGCTGAGGAAGCCATGGGCTGGCGCTTTCACCCGTCCCAGGTTCTCACCCCCCAGGCCGACGGGTCGGTGCTCGCCGCCTTCCGGGCCGGGGGCATGCGGGAGCTGGCCTGGCACCTCTTCACCTGGGGCGACAAGGTCGAGATCCTGGCGCCTGAACGGCTGAAGACCGTCATGCGTCAGGAACTGCAGATGGCCCTGCTGGCCCACAGGGTCTAGGGCTTGGGGGCGGCGCCTCTCTTCTGCAGGGCTTCCCGCAGCAGGATTTCCATCTGGGCGTTGACCGAGCGTAGCTCGGCCGCCGCCAGCTTTTCCACGGCCTCGATGATTTCGGGGTTCACCCGGATCAGGAAGGCCCGCTTTTCGCCGCGCGCCACGACCTAACCGTAGAGGGTGCCGGTATTGACCACCGGCTGGGCGTCTCGATCGCCGCAGAGCACCACCAGCAGGTTGGAGACCATGGTGGCCTTCCGCTCATCGTCCAGGTGGACGACATTGCGTTCAGACAGCTGAGCCAGGGCGGTTTCGACCATGCTGACGGCGCCTTTGACAATGGTCCGTCGGGCCGCCAGCACCGCCTCGGCCTGCTGACGCCGCAGCATGGCGCCGGCGATTTCCGGGGAATAGGCCAGGTGCATCAGATGGGTTTCATCAATGGCTATGCCGGCCACCCGGACCCGCTCCTGCAGGTCAGCCCGCAGGCGCTCGCCGACGATTTCGGCGTCCGAGCGCAGGGTCGGTTCAGCCTCCTCGCCGTGGTCATAGGCATAGTGGCGGGCGACCTCCCGCAGGGCCGTCTCCATCTGGATGGTCATGAAGGCGGAATAATCGTCCACGTCGAACAGGGCCTGGGCTTGATCCTGGATCCGCCAGACCACGTTTGCAGCGATCTCGATGGGGTTGCCCTGCTTGTCATTGACCTTGAGGGTCTCGCTGGTGACGTTGCGCACCCGCATGGAAACCTTGCGGCGGCCATACCAGGGCAGGACCCAGCGCAGACCGGTTGTCCGGTCCGTGCCCTTGTAGTTTCCGAACAGGGTGACCGCCACGGCCTCATTGGGCTGGATGGTGTAGAATCCGGCAATCGTGATGAAGCTGCACACGAGCAAGAGCATGCCGGCCAGGAAAAACAGTGACGAGAAGGCCGACAGGACATTTATGCAATAGAGCCCGCTCAGCGCGCCGAGCAGGAGGGCCATCAATACGACGCCGCCATTGATCCCGCCCCCAGGGCGCTCCACGCTGCGGTTGATAGAGTCCGACATGATTTTCATCCTCATGAAAATGGATATCGAAGTGATATCACTTTCATATCGGAATTCCAAGGCGGGCTAGTTGGCGCCTTCCAGCAGGCGTCGGGCGATCACCTGGGCCTGGATCTCGCCGGCGCCTTCAAAGATGTTCAGGATACGGGCGTCGGCCAGCAGGCGGCTGGCGGGCTGTTCGACAGCGAAGCCCGTCCCCCCATGGATCTGGACCCCATTGTCGGCGCAGGCCCAGGCGATGCGGGCGGCGGTCAGCTTGGCCATGCCGGCCTCAAGATCACAGCGCCGCCCTTCGTCCTTGGCCCGGGCGGCGAACCAGGCCAGTCGCCTGGTGCCCAGGAGCTCGGCCGCCATCATGGCCAGCTTGTTGGCCACCCGCGGGAAGTTTGCGATGGGCTGGCCGAATTGCCGCCTTTGCAGGGCATAGTCCAGGGCCGTGTCCAGGGCCGCCTGGCCCACCCCGATGGCCCGGGCCGCCGTCTGGATCCGGGCGCTCTCGAAGGTCGCCATCAGCTGTGAAAAGCCCTGACCCTGGACGCCGCCCAGCACATTGGCGTCGGCGACTTCGAAGCCGTCGAAGGCGATCTCGTATTCCTTCATGCCGCGATAGCCGATGACCCCGATCTCTCCGCCGGACATGCCGGGCGCGGGGAAGGGATCAGCGACAGTTCCCCGGGGCTTTTCCGCCAGCAGCATGGTCAGGCCGCGATGGTCCTTCGAGGCCGGATCGGTGCGGACCAGAAGGGTCATGACATCCGCCCGGGCCGCATGGGTGATCCAGGTCTTGGCGCCTGTCACCTTCCAGATATCGCCCGCCTTCTCGGCCCGGGTGCGCAGGGCGCCGAGGTCTGATCCGGTCTCCGGCTCGGTGAAGACCGCTGTCGGAATGATTTCGCCGCTGGTGATCCTGTCCAGGAACCGGGCCTTCTGGTCATCCGTACCGTGAGCCAGGATCAGCTCCACAGCAATCTCCGACCGGGTGCCCAGGGACCCGGCGCCGATCCAGCCCCGGGACAGGGCCTCCGACACCACGCACATGGCGATCTTGCCAAGGCCTGATCCGCCATGATCCTCGGGCGCGGTCAGACCGAACACGCCAAGGTCAGCCAGTTCCTTCAGGAGTTCGATGGGGATCAGCTCATCACGCAGGTGCCAGCCCTGGGCGAAGGGGGTGACCTTCTGGGCGGTGAAGGCGGTGAACTGGTCGGCGATCTGCTGAAGGGTTTCATCCAGACCGGTGGCCTCAAGGGACATCCGGCCCCGGGCGCCGTCCAGCAGTTCCACAATGCGGGTCTTCACCCCCTGGCCAGCCCCGGGACGAAGAGCGTCGATCAGGGTCAGGAACTGCGATCCATCAAGGCCCAGATCGCCCGGCCGGAAGACCTCGCCCTGGTTCATGGGGACGCCGCCCGCCAGCTGGCTCAGGTATTCAAAGGCCAGGAGCTGGGCGGGCAGGGCCTCATTCTCGGTCAGGCGTCCGGTCTGCGCCAGATCCCCCGCCCAGGCCGCCGTCTGCCGCAGGGTCTGTGCATAGGCCGCCGCCCAGGCAAGGCCGTGAACGACGTGCTGCTCGGCGTCCAGGGCCCGCCTGTCCACTTTCCCGTCCGGCGCGACCTTCTCCGCCACCTGTCGTCGGGCGTCGTCAGCAAAGGCCTCCGCAGCCAGGGCCGCGCGGTCCAGAAGGGAGATCAGGTCAGGAAGGATCAGGTCGCTCATCAGGCCACCATATCCATCACCTCAGGCCGATCCAACCTTGCCCCGACGTCCACCTGCCGATACCCCTTTTGCAACCCACACGGAGACTCCCCCATGCTTGTCGTCCATCACCTCAATGACTCCCGTTCCCAGCGCATTCTGTGGCTGCTGGAAGAGCTGAACCTGCCCTACGAAATCAAGTTCTATGCCCGGGACGCCGCCACCCGCCTGGCCCCGCCGGAACTCACGGCAGTCCACCCCCTTGGAAAGTCCCCGGTGGTGACCGAGGGCGATCACACCGTCATCGAGTCCGGCGCCATCATCGACTACATCATCCGGCGCCACGCAGAAGGCCGTCTGGCGCCCGATCCCAAGAGCTTCGACTATGATGTCTGCCAGCAGTGGCTGCACTATGCCGAAGGCTCGGCCATGCTGCCCCTCATGCTGAACATGTATGTCATGCGTCTGGGCGAGGCCGGCGCCGGCCTGCATCCGCGCATCCAGAGCGAGATCGCCAATCACCTCGGCTATGTGGAAAAGTCCCTGGCCGGGAAGGACTGGCTGATGGGCGAATTCTCAGCCGCCGACGTCCAGATGAGCTTTGTGGGCGAAGTCACCGGGGCCTTCGGACTCTATGAGACCTATCCGAACATCGCCGCCTGGGTGAAGCGCTTCCAGGCTCGCCCCGCCTACCGCACAGCCCTGACCAAGGGCGGCCCCTACAACATGGGTCCCAAGGACTAAAGCTTCCTAAGCCTCCGCCTGACCCTTGGTCGGGCGGGGGCCCCACGGGGTCATGGCGACAAATCCCGCTGTGGCCAGGCCCATGATCGCCATGGCTGCAGCCACAAGGGCGAACAGGGCCCATGGCGGCGCCTGTTGGGACACGAGCGCCCAGCCGCCAAATCCGACAACGGCCATGCGGAGGGTGCCGGCCAGCAAGGGGCCCATGATCCGTCCAGCGCCCTGGGATGCGAAATAGAGCGCCAGGCTCATGCCGAAAAAGGCGAAGGTCGGCCCGACGAAGTGCAGGTAGAGTGAAGCTGCAGCCCTGACGCCCTCATCCTTCGAGAAGATATTGACCCAAAGGCCGGGGGAGAGGCTCAGCAACAGACCCAGGGACCCTAGCCCAATGGCCGCCATGACGCCGGCAGTCCATGCGACCTTCCGGGCGCGGGCGACGTCACGGGCGCCTATGGCGAGGCCGACCATGGGCAGGGCCGCGACGCCCACCGAGAAGGCGACCGGCACCAACAGGAATTCCAGGCGCGAGCCGATGCCGTAACCCGCCAGGGTCTGGACGCCGAACCGCGCCGCAATGGCGGTGATGATCAGAACCGTTCCGACGGTCTGGATGGGCGAAAGCAGGGCCGGCCCGCCGACCTTCAGAATGTCCATGAACTGGTCGGCGCTGAGCGGCCCAAAAACCTTGAGGCGCACGCGCGCCTTTGGCGAGGTCAGCATGAGGAACATCAGCAGGCAGCTCAGGATCGAAATCGAAACCTGCCCAAGGCCGACGCCGACTATGCCCAGGGCAGGCGCGGGGCCCCATCCAAAGCAAAGGCCGCCGCCAATCACCACCTGCAGCGCTGCGCCCCCCAGCATGATGGCGGCGGGACCGGACATGTTTCCCGACCCCCGGAGCACGGAGGCAAAGATGTTGCTCAGCCATACCGAGGCTGCGGCCGCGAAGACAACCGCCGCATAAACCGTCGCAAGGTGCAGGGTCTCGCCCTTGCCTCCCAGCAAGGCGAAAAGGTTCTTGCCGAAGCCGGACAGCAGGACAGTAAAGAACAAACCCATGACCAGGCCGATCACCAGGCCGTGCCGCGCCAGGCTCGCAGCCCTGGCATTGTCCTCTGCGCCAAGGGCGCGGCTGACCGCCGATGAAACGCCTCCGCCCATGGCGCCGGCGCTCATCATCCCCATCAGCATGATCAGGGGCAGGACCAGAGCCGAAGCGGCCAGATTCTCCGGCCCCAGTCGCCCGATATAGGCGGTTTCCGCGATCGAGACAGCGGTCGTGGCCATCATGCCCAGCAGGTTCGGCGCGGCCAGTTTCGCCAGGGTTCCGGCCACGGGCGCGGTCAGCAGGGGATTGGTGCTTGGGGGAGTCGCTTCAACCATCCGAAATCCTAGACCTCAAATGCAGGAATGCGAAAGCCTGACCTAGGGGCGCCGCCTTCCGGTCGGTTCCCGGTGGGGCTAGGATGGTGCAAAATCCGGAGACGTCCGATGAGGATACTGCCTGCCCTGACCGTCGCCTGTATTCTGGCGCTCCCCGCCCAGGCCGCGCCGCGTAATGACCGACTCTGGGCCGCGGCCCAGGAGGCGACGCCGGCTGCGGTCGAAACCCTGAAGGCCCTGGTCAATATCGAGACCCCCACCCGGGAGCCGGCGGGCATGGCGCAACTGGGAGATCTCCTGGCCGCTCGCCTTGAAGGTCTTGGCGCGCAGGTGGAAAAGATACCTGCAGCGGCTCCGGCCCATGGATCCGTGATCGTCGGTCGGTTCACGGGGACCGGCAAGGCCAGGATCCTGCTCATCGCCCACATGGACACCATCTATCCCTCCGGTTCCCTGGCCAAGCGGCCCTTCCGCATTGAGGGCGACCGCGCCTATGGACCCGGCATCGCCGACGACAAGAGCGGGGTGGCGGTGATCCTGCACAGCCTGTCGGTCCTCAAGGCCCAGGGTTTCCGGCGCTACGGCCAGATCACCGTCATGTTCAACACGGACGAGGAACAGACCTCGGTCTTCTCGGGCAGGATTGTCACGGATCTGGCCCGCAAGGCCGACGTGGTCATGTCCTTTGAACCCAGCACGGTCGGCGTTGAGATCATACCCAGAGCCGCCGCCGGTAATGGCGAGACCCGGGTTATCGTCACTGGCCGCGCCGCCCATGCAGGCGCTGAGCCAGAGCGGGGCCGCAACGCCCTTGTTGAGGCTGGCGATATCGTTCTGAAGACCCGCGATCTGGACGACCCGGCCAGGGGTTTCCGCTTCAACTGGACCCAGTCCACCAGCGGAACCATCCGCAACCAGATCCCTGACCAGGCGATGATCTCGGCCGACACCCGTCACATGTCCAAGGCCGTGCTGGATGAAAAACTGGCCCAGCTGGCCGAGCGCCTGAAGACGCCCCTGGTCACCGGCACGACAGCGAAGGTCGACTACCGCCCCGGCCGCCCGGGCTATTTCGCCGACGCAGCTTCCAACGCCCTGATCGACAAGTCCGTTGCAGTTTACAGGGAGGTGGGCGGCGCCCTGACACCCGTTCCCGCCATGACCGCCAGTTCCGACGCGGGATTCGCCCAGCTTTCCGGCAAGCCGGTGATCGAGGGCTTTGGCCTGCCGGGTTTTGGCTATCACTCGTCCGAGGAGGAGTATGTCGACCTGACCCGCATCGCCCCACGGATCTATCTGGCGGCGCGGATGGTTATGGAATTGAGCGGACAATGATGTTCTCTGTTTGTTCTTTACACTTATAGATTTTTTCTGTACTGACTCTCTCTGGGATTGAACAATGAGAGGGTTGTGATGGCACGAATGCCGAGGGGACAGGCCAAGTCTGTTCCTGATCCTGAAGGTGAAGCTTACGACCTGGCCATGCGTCGAAAGAGGGCTGAACAGTTTGCCTTTTACCATGGAACCCATGGACGTTGGTTGGGCTCTGCAGCGCGGAGTGAAGCCAATGACGCGCTCGGTGCAACACCAGGCGACAAAGAGGTGGCGAGGTATTTTCCCGTTACCGGGCCGCTGATGAACGCCGGTGACAATGCCAAAGCGGGGCATTCGGTTCAGGCGGCCACGGATGTCGCCGAAGCGATTGCAGATGTGGGAATCTCAGTGACAGGACTTGGAGTCGCAAAGGCTTTCGAGAAGGGTGTCGAAAAGAACGTAGGTCGAATGACCGCCGAGGCCGCCCGAAAGCAATTGCGCCGACGTGGCGTCGCTGGGGCTGGCGAAGAAATCCATCATTCGATTCCGTTGAATGGCATAAAGCGCACGGCCGAAAACTGGCGCAATCATCCTGCTTTCCTGAAGGTCCTGCCACAAGCCCAACACCGAAGGCTGACCGGATCCTGGCGGGGTGCGCCCAAGTATGACCCCGTTCGCCGCCTTTGGATTGGAACTCCCGACTGGATGAAGACGGTTCCCGGTTATGTCGCAACGCATGTGGACAACTTCGCGGATTTCGTGGGCTCGGTCCCGCCGCCCGCGGCACCGTCCAATCCGACGCCGTATAGCGAGCGCCCTCTCAGATAGGTCACCCAAATTCAATTCAGATTGCTTCCAGCCCAGGAGCCACCATGACAATCCAGGCCAGTGAGATCGATTTCGTTTATCCTATCCTCTGTTTCACCACAGATGGGGAAATCTGGTCCATCCAGACACCGCATCAGAGAATGACCTGCGGATACAAGACCCTCAGCTCGGGTCTGCAGATCGGCATGGATTTGGTGGATGCCTCGGGGAGGGCCTGGCGCGTCGTTTCAGTACAGAAGATTGGTTATGAAGCTTTCAGGCTCCGCCATATTTTTTCAGGCCTCTACCCGCGATTGCCGGTGATCGATCAGGCTGTTGAGTCCCTGCCATCGCCGGATTTCGCTTCGGTTCAGGAAAGGGTTTGCCAGCACATGGACGCTTTTCCTGGCGACTTCTGTGAATTCCCCGACGATGAGGCTGAGCTGAGCGCCCGAAAGGCCGAGATAAGATCGACCACCAGCATGGCGGAGTTGGATCAGGCTCTGGGGATTGACGCCTTCTACGAGTGAGGCCGGATCGATCTGCGCGCAAACATTGCCAGGACGGGCTTCTGTCACGACCTCTCGTCGAATGAACCCACATCCCGGACACATCCGAGTGCAGACTTACGGCGAGTTCATTTGACCGATGGGGTTCAGCCGCCAGTATCAGGGGACACGGAGTTCAAGCGACCCATGACTTCCCGGACCCTGGGCCGCACTGCGGGCCTTCTCTACATCATGGTGATTTGCGCAGGCCTGTTCGCCGAACTGGGCGTCAGAGGGCAGTTGATAGACTACGCATCGCCAGCCCGAACGGCGCACAACATCCTCTCGCGGCAGGCCTTCTACGGCATGGGGATCGTGTTTGATCTTGTGATGGTCGCCTGCGATCTCACCATGGCGGCAATTCTCTACACCCTGTTGTCGACCTGGAGCCGCACGGGGGCCCTGATCGCCACAGTCCTGCGTCTCATTCCCGACGGCATGCTGGCCGTGAAATCCCTCTTCGCGGCGTCAGTGGTCCCGATCCTTTCCGGCAGGGTTCACCTGGAAACCTTCGGCCCAGGTCAGAGGGAAGAGCTGGCCCTGATGATGCTGCGCTTCCATGATCAGCTCTATGGTCTGGCCATGATCTTCTTTGGCCTGAATCTTCTGGCCCTGGGTTTGCTCTTCCTTCGTTCCGGCCTGGCCCCGCGAGTCGTCGGGTCGCTGCTGATTATCGGCGGTCTTTGTGATCTGGTCACAAAGGTCCCCGTGCTGGTCGACAGGTCTTTCGCCGCCAGCATTCCAGGCATTGTCAGCTTCGGACCTCTGCTGGCCGAACTGGCCTTGACGGGCTGGCTGCTTGCCGTCGGCTGGAAGGCCGCCTATGCAGGATCAAGGATTGCGGGGCCGAGCCCTGCTGACTAGGCTCAGAACTTGCCCTGGAGACGTCCTGATGACCGCCCTGAAACCGCTTCTCGCCGCAAGCCTAGTTGGCAGCCTGATGTCGGGGGCAGCGTTTGCCCAGACCCTGCCGGACACCCGGACTGTCTTCTGCGCCGCCGTGCGCACCGTGCCCCTGCTGGACCAGAACAACTATGTCATGGGGCACAGCGGTACGGTCTACATGACGCCGAATTTCGAGACCTCGCTCACCGTCGATGAGGTGAACTACAAGTGGAACGGCTTCATTGGCGCCCGCCACAAGGTGGTCAGCAATGACAACCCCGATGACGCCTGTCGCCTGGCCATCGAACGCCGCGACTGGATGCGGACCTTCATCGGCAATGTGAACTTCCGTTCTGTGAAGTGGCCCCAGGCCAACGGCAAGTAAGGTGCCCAGCGACATTGCCGTCAGTCTGGCCTCGGCCCTGGCCGCCCTGCCAGCCGACAAGCCCTTCGCGGAACTCTTCCGGCGCGACGGCGAAATTTCCGTTGAGCTCTATGCGCCACAGGGCGTGGACCGTCAGACCCCACACTCAAGGGACGAGCTCTACATCGTCGCTGAGGGGACCGGGACCTTCCGTCGCGCTGATGAAACCGTGACCTTCGGCCCCGGCGACCTGCTTTACGTCCCGGCCCATATGGTCCACCGGTTCGAGACCTTCAGCCCGGACTTCAAGGTCTGGGTGATCTTCTACGGGCCGGAACGGTAAGGATCAGGCCTTCAACGCCTCCAGCACGGCCTGTGGCCGGATGGGCAGGTGCCGTACCCGGGCGCCGACGGCGGCAAAGATGGCGTTGCCGATCGCCGGGCCGACCACGGTCGTCGCAGGTTCGCCCAGGCCAACCGGCGGCTGGTCGCTCTTAACGAATTCGATCTCCAGGTCCGGAACGTCCTTCATCCGCAGGGGGGTATAGCGCCCCAGATTGGTTTCCTGGATCTGGCCGTCCTTGAAGGTGGCGCCTTCGTGCAGGGCCAGGCTCAGGCCCCAGAGGCTCGCGCCCTCGACCTGGGCCAGGGCGCCATCGGGATGGACGATGATGCCAGCGTCCGTCACGACGGTCAGCTTCTCGACCTTCACCGCGCCGGTCTTGCGATCCACATGGACCCGGGCGGCGCAGGCCGTCCAGGTGGGCATGTCCCGCTCCTGACCGAAGGTTGTGGCAAGGCCAATGCCGGTATCGGCGGGCAGCTTGCCGCCATAGCCCGCGAGCTTGGCCGCCCGGGCGAGGACGGCGGCCTGACGCCTGGCGCCGCCGACCGCGCTGCTGCCGTCCGCTGACCCGCTGTTGCGGCCTGCTGCGTCCAGCAGCTTCAGGCGGAAGGCGAGGGGGGATACGCCCAGCTTATGGGCGGCCTCGTCCATTGCGCTTTCCACCGCCCAGTTGGTCCATCCGGGACCGACCGAACGGAGCCAGCCCGGCCTGAAGGCGCGGTTGGCCAGGTCATTGGAAATGGCGCGAACCCGATGGGCGCCGACGCTGTACCAGTGGTTGGCGCCGCTGATGGCGAAGGGGTCATAGGGAACATCATTGGTTCCCTTGGGCATGAAGAAGGGCGCCATGACCTCTGTGGGCCAGCCAGCCGCCGCTGAGTGGTCCATGGCCGACACCTGGCCGCCTTCGCCGAAGGCCATCTTCACCAGCTGAACCGAGGGCGAGCGGAAGCTGTCAAAGGCCGTGTCATCCTCGCGGGTGAAGACCAGCTTGACCGGCTTGCCCAGGGCCTTGGAGGCCAGGGCCGCCGGCACGGCATAGTCGCCGTTCAGTCGCCGGCCAAATCCGCCGCCCAGCAGATAAGTCTTGAGTACGATCTTGTCTTCAGTTCGCCCCAGGGCCTTGGCCAGGGTGGGCAGGATCAGGGACTGCCACTGATTGCCCGTGTGGATTTCGAAGACGCCATTGCGCTCGAAGGCCAGGGCGTTGAGCGGCTCCATCTGGAAGTGAAGAGCCGCGTCAGTCGTGTATGTCGCCGACAGGGTCGATTTGGCCGCGGCGAAGGCGGCGTCGACGCCGGGATCATTGAGGACGGTCGAGCCAGCCTTGGGATCGGCGATCAGTTCATCGGCCCGGGCGCGCAGGTCGGCGTCGGAGACCTTGGCGGTGGGGCCTGAGGTCCATTCCACCTTGAGGGCCCGCGCGGCCCGGTTGGCGGCGAAGAAGCTGTCGCCCAGCACGACCACCCAGCCGGGAACGGTGTTGGAAGGATCATCCAGAACCAGGTGGCCCTGATAGCCGGGCACCGCCTTGGCGGCTGTTTCGTCCACCGAAACCACTTTGGATTCATTGCGGGTCGGCGGGATTTTCGGCCGAGCATAGACCATGCCCGGCGCGGTGGCGTCGAGGCCGTACTTCCCGGACCCGTCAGTCTTCTGCGGAATGTCCCTGGCCTGGACATCACGGCCGATCATCCGGCGTTCGGATACCGACTTGATGGGCAGGGCCTTGAGTTCGGCCTCGGTGAAGGTGGTCTTCAGGCCGCCTTTCGCAATGATGTCGCCGTAGCTGACCGAGCGCTTGCCGCTGATCACGGCGCCCTTGCGGGCCATGCAGGCCTTGGGGTCGACCCCAAGCAGTTTGGCGCCGGCTGCAATCAGGGCGACGCGGCCTGCGGCTCCGGCCTGACTCATCAGGGCATAGCTCTGCCAGACAGACCAGGATCCGCCGGTGACCATCAGGCCCCACTTGGGATCGGAATCCACGTGGACAATGCGCACCTTGTCCCAGTCGGCTTCCAGCTCGTCGGCGACGATCCGGGCGATGGCGGTGCCCACATGCTGGCCCATTTCGGCGCGGATGACATTGACGGTGACTAGGCCTGAGCGGTCGATGGAGTACCAGATTGTCGGCTCAAAGGCCGGGGCTCCGCTGTAGGACCCCAGGACGATGGCGGCTTCACCTGCGGCGGCGAAGCCGAAGGTGGCGCCCACCGCGCTGGCGGCGATCAGGAACTGGCGGCGGCTGGCGACAGGGGTGGGGCGGGTCATGCGCGGGCTCCCGCTGTCGGGGCTTTGGATTTCTGGGCTTTGGATCTCTGGGCCGGGGATTTCTTCGCGGCGATCTTGATGGCCTTCTTGACACGGACATAGGCCATGCAGCGGCAGAGATTGCCGTTCATGGCGGCTTCGATCTCGGCGTCGGTGGGGTTTGGCGTGGCCTTGAGCAAGGCCGCGGCCTGCATGATCTGGCCCGACTGGCAGTAGCCGCACTGGGGCGCCTGGGCTTCGATCCAGGCGGTCTGCAGCGGGTGGGCGCCCTTGGGGTCCAGGCCCTCAATGGTGGTGACGGTTCCGCCGTCTGCGACGCTCACCGGTGTCAGACAGGATTTCACGGCCTGACCATTCACGTGGACGGTGCAGGCGCCACACTGGCCTATGCCGCAGCCGAACTTGGTGCCCTTCAGGTCAAGGTCATCGCGCAGCGCCCATAGTAGGGGCGTATCTTCGGGCCCCTTGGTCTGGACCTCGCGTCCGTTAAGCTGGAATTTGGCCATATCGCCCCCCTGCGATCTTTGTCTGGACGGAGGCTGCACCTCCAACCCGGACCTTGTCCAGACCTAACGCAGGGATTGCAGGGCGGTTCCTAGCGTCCCCAGGGGTCGTCCTCGACGCCGTCCAGGAAGTCGAACACCGCCGCCTTGGTCAGGCCGTGCGGTATGGCGTTGAAGTGATCGCAGCCGGGCAGGATGGCAGCCTTGCCGAACGGGAAGGCGTTGGCCAGGTCCTCGGGGTTTCCGGCCAGGCTGTCCCTCTGGCCTGTGACCACCAGAACCGGCATGCGCAGGGCGAAGAAGTCGTCCGGGTTCCAGGGTGGATTGACAGCCCCGGTGCAGGCGGCGAGGGCCTTGCGGTCCTCGCCCTGTTCGTCGGCGAAGTGCCGGAAGCTCTTGAGCATGGGCTCGGTGATGTCATCCGGACTTTCGGCCAGCATGGCCTCCGCCATGGACATTCCGCTGGTTGAGACCGGACGCTCGGTGATCATGGCGCCGCCCACCCCGCCAAGGATCAGGTTCGACACCCGGTTGGGATCTGCCAGGGCAGTGGCCAGCACGGTGCGGGCGCCCATGGAATAGCCGAACAGGTCCACCTGCCCCAGGCCCAGATGGTCCAGCAGGGCTATCAGGTCGCCCGAGAATTTCGCCCGGCTGTAGGCGTCTGACTCATGGGGCTTGGCGCTTTCGCCGTGGCCGCGTTGGTCGATGGCCACCAGCCGCGTCCTCCGCCGTTCCAGAGCCGCATACCAGCCGGTCCGCTTCCAGCCCTCCATCCGGTTGGAGGCGAAGCCGTGCACCAGGACCAGGGTCCGGTCAGCGCCCCCTTGGGGGGTGATGTCGTCATAGGCCAGGGCCAGACCGTCGTGTTCAAAGCTGGGCATGTGAAATTTCGCTGGTTTCCAATGAGGGCAGTCTTGCCCGTCGAAGAGGGGGAGTCAAAACCCTCAGAAGCGCAGGGCGAACATCAGGCCGCGGCTGACGACGGCCGGAACTACCGAGGAGTGACCTTCGCCCTCAAAGGTGAAGGTCGAGATTTCATATCCTTCGGCGCCCTTCAGGGCGGCCAGGCGGTCGGCCAGGGTCTGGGCGTTGTCCACCATGGCGCAGTATTCGACCACGGCTTGAGCGGTCTCCCGGGACTTGAAGTGGTTGACCGCTGCTGTGTCCACCGATTGCTCCATGCCGCCGGCCAGGATCTGGATTTTCGGCGCGATCTCACCGGCTGTAACCCGCGCCGCGAAGGCAGATTCATCCTGCAATATGGCCTTGTCGGCCCACCAGATGGACGGACTGGCGGCCACGAAGCGGGCATAGGATTCGGGACGGGTGAACAGCGCGCGAAGGACTGTCAGACCGCCGAGAGAGTGGCCCATCAAGGTCTGTTCCGCCGGATCGACCGGAGCCAGGGCGGCGACCGCTGGTTTGATCTCGTCCTCGATGACGGCGAGAAAATCATCAACACCGCCCACCTGCTCAGGGGTTATTCCGCCCAGGGGGTGGACGCTGGACTCCATCCATTCCGCCGTGGCCGGCAGGCTGAGATCCCTGAACCTCAGCACCAGGGCCTCGGTCAGACGGTTGGTGGGATAGCCGATCCCGACCACGACGGCGGGCCGGATGGCGCCGCCAAGGCTCCAGGTCCTGACCATGTCGCTGGTCATCGGAAACTGGATGTTGGCGTCCAGGGCATAGATCACCGGAAACCCGCCTTCGGGGGGATCGACCTCCGGGACCCAGAGGAAGATCCGATAGGTGCGGCCATTGCGCGTGGAGGTGAAGTCCCACTGCCGCGCGCCGACAACGGTGACGGGTTTGAGTTCTGGCAGGGTTGCAGAGGGTTCAGTCATCACACGCTCCCGGGCGGATTTATGAAGGCGACTTTAAGCCGAAAAAACGAAGGCGCACCCCAGGGCGCCAAAGGGTGGAACATGGATTTCCAGGCCGCCGCGGGTGAATTCCAACTGACCAGCCTCCAGACAACCGATGACCCTGTCGAGGTCTTCCACCCTGATCCGTACTGCAAGGCCTCCCATGCCATATCGAAAACCTGAAAGGTCCAGCACCCTTGCGGCATCCTCCGCCGCCGGCCCGGGTGATGGATCGGGGAAGCCGGGCCCAAGGATTTCCAGGGCCGTGTTCGGGTGTCGCCGCCAGGCGGCGTCAACATCGGATCCGGGCGCGTCGTAGGCAATCACCGCCAGCATGAAGGGGGCGACCCGGGCGCGCAGATTGGCGAAGGCCATGGAAAGTTGCGGCCCTGGTCTCGCATCCGCCCAATGCCGGGTCAGACGGAAAGGCGGGTCCAGCTTCATTGGCGCCAGTGCGCGGGTCGCGCTCTCCAGGTCGGACGCCAGGAACAGGCAGGATCCAGGAACAGCCGGCCGATCAGCCGGGGCGGCCGACGCTTCCTGGAGGTCAAACCAGCCGCGCTCCAGAAAGACGCCCCGGCTTGGCCAGACCTCACCCGGCGTATCCGGAGACCGGAACTCCGCGGGTGGCGCCACAAAGAATCCCAATCTGACGAACGCCGCGCTCAGTAATCCGAGGTCCTGGTGCGACATGGGAATGTGGTCGATGGGCAACATGGCGCCATCCTGGAACTTGAGCACGCCCGGAGGCAACAGGGCTGCTATCAGGGAACGCTCGAACCTGCCTCGAATTGAGTCCCCATGACCTTCCCCCTGGATCTCGCGCGTCTGCCTGGCTTCGTGGCTGCGGTGGCCCTGGCGGAACTGACGCCTGGACCGAACATGGCCTATCTGACCCTGGTTTCCACCCGGTGGGGTCGAAGGGCGGGTTTCGTCACGGTCGCCGGCGTCACTTTGGGGCTCAGCGTCTACATGCTGCTGGCCGTCGCGGGCCTGGGCCAGGCCATCATCTCAGCGCCCCTGCTCTATGACGGCCTCAGGTGGGCGGGTGTCGGATATCTGGTCTGGCTTGCCTGGGAATCCTGGCGGGTGACCAGCGTGCCCACGTCTGAAGCTGGGGAACCCGAAGGGAAGGGTCTCTTTGTCAGGGGCCTGACCACCAACCTGCTCAATCCCAAGATACTGATCCTCTACACCGCCCTATTGCCGGGCTTCACCAATCCAGGCCTGGGCCGCCTGGGCTGGCAGGTCCTGAACCTGGGTCTGATCCACCTGGCCATCAGCCTGGTGATCCATTCCAGCCTGGTGATGCTGGGCGACCGGGCCCACCATTTCGCCAAACCTGAAGCCAGGGGTCATACCTGGCTTCAGGGACTGATGGCCGGATGCCTGCTGGTCCTGGCTGGGTGGCTGGCCTGGGAAACCGGCCGGCCGACACTTCCATAGCCAACCCCGGTTGGAACCCGAACCCGGCCCGGCTAGTCTGTCCCCATGATCCGCCTTCTCGTAACTTCGCCGCTCAGCGCAGATTTCGCCTTGCCGCTGGATGATGGCCAGAGCCGCTATCTTACCCAGGTCATGCGCAAGGGGGTCGGCGATGAGGTGCTGGTTTTCAACGGGGCCGACGGCGAGTGGCAGTGCGCCATCGAGCAGGTGGGCAAGCGGTTTGTCATTCTGCGGACCAGGAGCCAGACCCGACCCCAGACCCCAACCCCGGACCTCATCCTGCTGATCGCCCTGATCAAGCGGGGTCGGCTGGAGACGGTGGTGGAGAAGGCCTCGGAACTGGGCGCGGCCGAGGTCTGGCCGGTGGTGACCGAGCGGGCCAGTGTTGAACGGGCGCGGGAGGACCGGCTTCGCCTGATCGCCAATGAGGCGGCGGAACAGACCGGTCGGCTGGATACGCCCGGGATCAGGGCGACCGCAAAGCTCGACAAGGTTCTGGCCGACTGGGACAAGACCTGGCCCCAAGGCCGGAAGCTGCTGTTCTGTGATGAGGCGGGCGACGCCGGCATGGCGTCGGATGTCCTGGCTGGCCAGTCGTCCGGGCCATGGGCCATTCTCATTGGGCCTGAAGGCGGATTTTCGCCGTCGGAGAGGGCCCGCCTGCGCGCCTTGCCTTTTACTGTGCCGGTCAGCCTGGGGCCGCGCATACTTCGAGCCGACACTGCGGCCATAAGCGCCATGACGCTCTGGCAGTCGCGGCTCGGTGACTGGCCTTTGGTGATGTAACAATCCTGACGTCAGAACCGGATTATGAGGGAGTCGAATCTGTCCCGGCGCCCCTCACTTGAGGTTTCTGGATTTGCGCCCACCTGTGTGAACAGCGTAAAGATCATCGGCGCGGAACGGATCACAGTCCGAAAGCATTCTGGATTAAGACGGGGTTGGGGAGAAAAACATGGCCGGTACCGAGGTCGACGACCGCCCCCTGACCATGCAGGACCTGCTGGCCTGGTTCGAAAAGGGCTCCAAGCCTGCGGACCGCTGGCGCGTGGGGGCCGAGCACGAGAAGTTCGTCTTCCGCCTGGGGTCCCACGATACGGTGGCCTATGACGGCCCCAACGGCATCAAGGCCCTGCTGGAGGGGTTGAAGCGGTTTGGCTGGTCTGGCGTCTATGAGGGCGAGACAATCATCGGCCTCGAGCGCGGTATGGCCAATGTCAGCCTCGAGCCCGGCGGCCAGTTCGAGCTTTCCGGCGCGCCGCTGGAGACCATGCACGACATCTGCGCGGAGACCGGCGACCACCTGAACGAGGTCAAGACCGTGGCCGATGAGCTGGGTCTGGGCTTTCTGGGCCTCGGCTTCACGCCCAACTGGCGGCGGGACCAGATTCCGGTCATGCCCAAGGGTCGCTACAAGATCATGCGGGAATACATGCCCAAGGTTGGCAATCTCGGCCTCGACATGATGTTCCGCACCTGCACGGTGCAGGCCAATCTGGACTATGGCTCGGAAGCCGACATGGTGGCCAAGTTCCGCACCAGCCTGGCCCTGCAGCCCATCGGCACGGCCCTGTTCGCCAATTCTCCCTTCGTCGAAGGCAAGCCTTCCGGCTTCCTGACCAAGCGGGCCAACATCTGGACCGACACCGATCCTAACCGGACAGGCATGCTGGATTTCGTCTTCAGGGACGGTTTCAACTTCGAGACCTACGCCCAGTACCTGCTGGACGTGCCCATGTATTTCGCCAAGCGCAACGACCAGTATGTGGACCTGTCGGGTAAGTCCTTCCGCCAGTTCATGGCCGGAACCCTGGCTGAAATGCCCGGCGACCGGGCGACCATGAAGGACTTCGCCGACCACTCCACCACGGCCTTCCCGGAAGTGCGGCTGAAGCAGTATCTGGAAATGCGCGGGTCGGACTCCGGCCCCTGGAGCCGCCTGTGCGCCCTGCCGGCCCTCTGGACCGGCATCTTCTATGACAGTCAGGCCCTAGCTGCCGCCTGGGATCTCTGCAAGGACTGGCCCCTTGAGGATCACGAGCGCCTGCGCGCCGACGTGTCCCGTCTGGGCATGAAGGCCCAGATTGGCGGGCGGACGGTCCAGGATATCGCAAAGGACATGGTGGCCATCGCCAAGTCGGGCCTGAAGAACCGCAATCGCCTGAGCGGCGGCATGGTCGACGAGACCGGATACCTGGCCGAGCTGGAAGAAATCTCCGACAGCGGCATGACTCCGGCTGATCGCCTGCTGGAGCTGTACAACGGCCCCTGGCAGGGCGACGTGACCCCGGTCTTCGACGCCTTCGCCTACTAGGCCACAAGCTCGACCCACAGCGCCCCGCCTTGCTA
This sequence comes from Alphaproteobacteria bacterium PA2, assembly GCA_002256425.1. Classification (NCBI taxonomy): domain Bacteria; kingdom Pseudomonadati; phylum Pseudomonadota; class Alphaproteobacteria; species Alphaproteobacteria bacterium PA2. The sequence continues at coordinate 711,927 of NKIZ01000001.1, forward strand.
GTCGACGCGCGGCATGATCATCTGCGTCCATCTCGCGGCGGGCAGGTCATGTCCACGCGCCGGCTTCACTTGCGGAACTCTCCCCTATGAACCTCGTTTTTCTGGTCGGGATCGTCATCACCCTGGCCACCGGCATTCCGGTCTACAATCAGCTGCGCAAGACCCATCCCAGGGGCTTGCTGATCCTTTTCTTCGCCGAAATGTGGGAGCGGTTCTCCTATTACGGCATGCGCGGCCTGCTGGTTTTCTATCTCACCCAGCACCTGCTGTTTGACCAGAAGGCGGCAAGCTCGCAGTACGGCTCCTATACCTCCCTGGTCTATCTGCTGCCCCTGCTGGGCGGCATGCTGGCGGACCGCTGGCTGGGCATGCGCAAGGCCGTCGCCTTCGGCGCCCTGCTGCTGGTGGCCGGTCACCTGACCATGGCCTATGAGGGCAAGCCCGCCACCCAGACCCTGACCTATGCCGGTCAGACCTATGAGGTGACGTCGAAGGGCCGGATGGAGGATCTGAACGCCCGGTTGATGGTCGGCGGCAAGCCCTATGAGTTCGGCCCGGCCAAGACCGGCGGCCTGGAAATCAAGGATCTGCCGGCCGGCGCACCCCTGCCTTCCGTCCTGGCCGATGGCTCCTATGAAATGAAGGTCCAGCAGGACAAGAGTGGCGTCAACGCCTTCTATCTGGCGGTGTCCCTGATCATCATGGGCGTCGGTTTCCTGAAGCCCAACATTTCGGCCATTGTCGGCCAACTCTATCCCCAGGGCGATCCCCGTCGGGACGCCGGCTTCACCCTCTACTATTACGGCGTCAATCTGGGCGCCTTCTGGGCGGCCATCATCTGCGGCATGCTGGGTCAGTATGTGGGCTGGTGGGCTGGCTTCGGCGCTGCTGGCATCGGCATGGCCCTGGGCTGGATCGCCTTCATGGTGGGCAAACCCATGCTTGAGGGGAAGGGCGAGCCCCCCAATCCGGAACAGCTGGCCGCCCCCTATATCGGGCCGCTCAACCGCGAATGGCTGATCTACCTGCTGGGTGTCGCTGGTGTCGGCGTGATCTGGCTGCTGGTGCCGCGCAATGATCTGGTGGGCAATGCTCTGGCCGCCTCGATCGTCGCTTCGGCCGCCTTCATCATCTACATCATCGCCAAGGTCTGCACGACCTGGCAGGAGCGTCAGCGCATGTTCCTGGCTGTGATCCTGGTCCTGGGCGCGGTGGTCTTCTTCACCCTGTTCGAACAGGCTGGCACATCGCTCAACCTGTTCGCTTCCACCAATGTCGACCTGTCCATCACCAGCTCTGCCGGGAACTTCCTGGGCATACCCTATGGCAGCCGGGCTCAGCTGGAGGCGGCGGGAATCAATCCCGCCGGCTTCTGGATCGACACCGGCATGGGCGCAGCCCAGACCCAGAGCTTCAACGCCGGCTTCATCCTGCTGTTTGCGCCGATCTTCGCGGCCATGTGGACCTGGCTGGGCGCCCGTGGCATGGACCCCAACCCGACCCTCAAGTTTGGCCTGGGCCTGATCCAGGTAGGCCTTGGCTTCATGGTAGTGGTGTGGGGCGCTGGCCTGCAGGATGCGGCCTTCAAGATGCCCCTGATCCTTCTGGCCCTGCTCTACATGCTTCACACCACAGGCGAGCTTTTCCTCTCGCCGGTGGGCCTGTCGCAGATCACCAAACTGGCCATGCCGACCGTGGTGTCCTTCATGATGGCGGTCTGGTTCCTGGCGTCATCCGTCGCCCAGTATGTCGGCGGCGCCATCGCCGGCATGGCGGGCACCGAGGTGGTCGGCGGTCAGGTGCTCGACCCCGGCGCAGCCCTGGCGGCCTCTATTCACGTGTTCAATCTCCTGGGCATGGCGGGTATCGCCATCGGCGTCGGCTTCATCGCCCTCAGCTTCGTCACCAGGTCCTGGGCCAATGTGGTTCCGGAGACCGCGGAAGAAGGCCCCAAAGCCTAGGCCTTACTGGATAAGGGGGGCGGTCTTCGCCCCCCTTATCCGAAGGTCTTGCGGATGCGGAAATAGTACATCTGGCCGAACTGGATATCCCGGTCGTCTACATAGGCCAGGCCGCTGCGGCTGCGAGGCCCGGCATAGACATACCGCGTATTGCGGAAGCCGCGGGCCGTCGCATTGGACCATTCGCCACGGACGCTGAGATCGGGCCTGGGCTTCCACTCGATATAGGGCTGGACATAGGTCTTCAGCTTCCTGATCTCGATCTCGTCCAGCTTGTAGTCGGTCTCCCGCCAGGCGCCGTTGATCTCCACGCCCCAGTTCAGCTTGTACTGCGGCAGATCCCAGCTGAATTCGGCGTCCCATTCCAGGGGCCGCAGACCTGAAATCTCGCGCTTGGCGCCAGTAGTCGGGTCCGTGACCTCCGACCGCCGCCAGGTGCTGGATCCCCGCAGCTGTGCGCCCTTCATGCCGATCCGCTCGAATGGCAAGGTCAGTTCCAGGGCCAGTTCGTCCTTGGTCCCGTCGCCGATATTGGCAGGAGAATCGAAGGCTTCGGTGGCGGTAAAGATCGGCGCCCGGTCGATGACGTCGGTCAGGGCCGAGTGCCGAAGGGTGACCGAAAGCGAGCCAGTCTTCAGGAACCTCTGCTCCAGAGTGGCTTCGCTGACCCAGGCCTGCTCTGGCGAAAGGTCAGGATTCCCGGCGGTCACCAGACCTGAATTCTGTGAGGATCCAGCGGTGAAGTCGCCAAAGTCCAGCTGGCCTACAGACCGCTCGAAATTGACGCGCACCTGCGTCGCTGCGTTCGGGGCCCAGGTGAGGGCGATCCGCGGCTTGTCGAAGGACAGGGTCTTTTTGAGATTGACCTCGCCCCGGGCCGAGATCTGCGAGCCTTCGTGCCGAAGCCCGCCCTCGACCGTCCAATGGGGCAGGGGCCGCCAGACCGCCTTGCCAAACAGCTCGTAGCGCTTTTCCTCGACCTGAACGTTTCCGCCCGGAATGGGAATGGCCACCCCGTTGGCGGCGAAGGTCAGGCGGTTTTCCAGGGTGTTGAGGACATTCTCGCCGCCAAACTCCAGGGACAGTTTTGGACTGCGGGTGGTCTTCACGACGGCCCGGCCAATGGTCTCCCGGGTATCAGAAGCCTGTCGGAAGTCGTCCATGCCTCTTGGGCCACGACTGATGGCGTCAAACTTTTCGTCCTCAGTCCTCTGCAGGCCAACCAGTTCGAGGTTTGTGGCGCCGGAAAGCTGGCGGGTATAGCGCAGGCCAAACTCTCCTTCATCGGAGGCAAAGCCCTGATGGGAGCGGTTCAGGTCGCCATTGGGAAAGGTCGCCCGATTGGTCTCGTCATAATCCCAGAACTGCCGCTGCATACGGCCGGTCAGCTTCAGCTTTCCCCCTGCCAGGGGCATCTCGTAGGCGCCGGTAACGTGGTAGTCATCGCCACCGGCCTCGGACTGGACCTTGGACCGGATCAGCGGGACCCCCGTCGGGCTGAGCCTGATCCGGGGCCCATCACCGGACCCGTCATCAATGAAGCTGCCGACGAACAGGCCCAGTTCCCAGTTCCTACCGTTGGATCCGCCTGAACCTTCAAGGCGGGAGGCCGGGGCGAAGCGACCGTCACTTGGGTAGAAATTGTTGGCTACGGCGAACAGGCCATGGGTTCCGCTGTCGGCCTTGAGTATGATGTTGGCGATCACCGCCTTGCCCTGCATGTCGATGCCAGGCGCGCCGCCGCGGATCAGGTCAATCCGCTCGACCTTTGCAGCGGGCATTCTCCGGAGGATGTCTTCAAGGTTGTCGGATTTGGACGCAGGTCTTTGCCCGTCAATCAGGACATTTCCCGCCGCGCCTTCATATCCGCGGACTCCGTCTCCGCCGTTGAAAACAAAGCCGGGGACGCGATCGAGCATTTCACGGGCATTGGCCGGGCGCGCCGCAGCGAAAAACGCCGGCGGATAGGCGATCACGCCCTGGCTTGCGGCCGCCTCTGGGGTGGAGGCGATGACAGCCTGGGTCAGGGCGTAGAAAAGGCTCATGCTGAACTGTCCTCAGGGGCGGTGATGGGACACCGAGCCCTGAACCGCTCCGGAAGGCCAATTAAATGCCCGTAAGGTGCATTAAAGTTTGGACAGGTTGCCCCTGGAGCATGATCCGATAAGTGGGAACCCGTTATCGGATGCAATCATGCTCCAATCCTTGGAGTTTGTGCGCAGTTTTACCATTTAGCCGGTTCCGTCTAAATGGAACGCGCACTAGACGCTGGTGCCGCCGACGGTCAGGCCGGTGATCTTCAGCGAGGGCTGGCCAACGCCCACCGGGACGCTCTGACCCGACTTGCCGCAGACACCGACGCCCGGGTCAAAGTCGAAGTCATCGCCGATCATGGTTACCCTGGTCAGGGCGGAGGGCCCATCGCCGATCAGGGTGGCGCCCTTGACCGGCGCAGTGATCCTGCCGTCCTCGATCAGATAGGCCTCGGTGCACTGGAAGACGAACTTGCCGTTGGTGATGTCCACCTGACCGCCGCCGAAATTGGCGCAATAGAGACCCTTCTTCGTGGCTTCGATCATCTCGGCCCGGGGGGTGGTTCCGTTGTCCATGGCCGTATTGGTCATGCGGGGCATGGGCATGTGGGCATAGGATTGCCGGCGGCCGTTGCCGGTAGCCTCCAGGCCCATCAGCCGCGCGCTCATCCGGTCGTGCATATAGCCCACCAGAATGCCATCCTCGATCAGGACCGTGCGCTCGGTGGGCGTGCCTTCGTCATCCACGGTCAGGGAGCCGCGGCGTCCGGGAAGGGATCCGTCGTCAAATACAGTGACGCCCTTGGCCGCCACCCGCTCGCCGATCCGCCCCGAAAAGGCCGACGTGCCCTTGCGGTTGAAGTCGCCCTCGAGGCCGTGACCCACAGCTTCATGCAGCAGTACGCCATTCCATCCGGCGCCGAGGACCACATCCATCTCGCCGGCAGGGCAGGAAATGGCGTCCAGATTCACCAGGGCCTGGCGCAGGGCCTCCTCGGCCTGCTCCTGCCAGCGGTCCGGGCTGATCCAGGCCTCGAAGCCGGCGCGGCCGCCGGCGCCGGCGAAGGCGGTCTCGCGGCGTCCCTCCCGTTCGACGGTCAGCTGGACATTGATCCTGGCCAGGGGGCGGACATCGCGAATCAGGCGGCCGTCGGCCCGCAGGATTTCCACCGTCCGGCGCTCCCCGGACAGGGACGCCATGACCTGCACCACACGGGGGTCCCGCGCCCGGCACCAGGCGTCGATTTCCTGGAGGAGGGCGACCTTGTCCGAAAAGGCCGGCGAGGCCGTCGGGTCGTCCTCTCCATAAAGACGTGTGTTGGTGGCTCTGGGGGACTGGTCGGCGGAACCGCTGTAACCCCGCTTGGCCAGGGCCGATGAGTCTGCAGCCCGCCGCAGGGCCGCTTCGGTGATTTCGCTGGAATGCGAATAACCGGCGGTTTCCCCGGCCACGACCCTGAGGCCAAAGCCCTCCGACGAATCATAGGACGCCGACTTCAGACGACCATCATCGAACAGGAAGGACTCGCTCTCGGACCGCTCGATAAACAATTCGCCGTCATCTGCACCCTTGAGGGCGTCGTTCAGAATGGCATGGGCCCTGTCTACCGAAACACCGGCGGCTTCCAGGATCGACGGGGCGGGGGAGAGTGCATTCATCGAAAAACCCATGGAGCAGCGGAAAAGGCCTGTCTTCAAATAGGGGTTCGCTTCGCCTCCGTCATCCCTTACCGGCTTTGGGGCCCGTGCTTTTGGCCATTCCTGTGGTGTTCACGCAGGGTGAGGGCGGGAAAGGCCTCTCTAGCGCCTTGGCAAGCTGGATTTCAGCGCGTATGGACGCCATGGAAGGGGCTGCTCCACAAGATGGGGGGCGACCCTATTTCGTCGATCCGGCGCGGCGCATTTTCGTCCGTCGACTAGACAAGCAGACCGAGGGGACATGACGTCGAGGTTTCAAGGTATGCGGGCGTGGTTGGCAGGAGCCGCTGCGGGCGCAATGACAGCGCTTTGGGGCGTCGCCGCCCTGGCGCAAACGCCGGACAGTATCGGCGAGCCGACACCGGGAGCAATCGATCTTCAGCCGGGCGTGACGCCGCTGAGGAACGATGCGATCTTCTTCCACAACGACATCCTGATGCCGATCATTACGGTCATCACCCTGTTCGTTCTGGGCCTGCTGATCTGGATCTGCATTCGCTACAACAAGAAAGCGAACCCGGTTCCGGCCAAGTTCACTCACAACACCATGATCGAAGTGGTCTGGACCGTGGTCCCGGTCCTGATCCTGATGTTCATCGCCATTTTCTCGTTCAAGCTGCTCTTCGCCTATAACGACATGCCCAAGCCGGATCTGACGGTGAAGGCGACGGGCTATCAGTGGTACTGGGGTTACGAGTATCCCGACCAGAAGATCAGCGAGTACGTTTCCAACGTGCTGCCGGAAGACGAAGCCAAGAAGAAGAACGTTCCCTATCTTCTGGCCGCCACCGAGCCTCTGGTGGTTCCCGCCGGCAAGGTTGTGCAGGTCCTCGTGACCGGCGCAGACGTGATCCACGCCTTTGCCGTGCCGAGCTTCGGTGTCATCGCTGACGCCGTTCCCGGTCGCGTCAACCACGTCTGGTTCAAGGTCGACCGTCCGGGCGTCTATTACGGCAATTGCCGCGAACTCTGCGGCATCCAGCACGCCTACATGCCCATCGAAGTCCGCGTGCTGCCTCAGGCCGAATTTGACGCCTGGGTCGCCTCCAAGGGCGGTTCGACCCAGACTGCTGCACCGGCTGCTGCTGCGACCACGGGCGCAGCCACACCGGCTCCGGCTGCCGAAGTCGCCGCCGTTCCCGCCGCAGCCGTCGCGCCTGTCGCCGCCGGTCCGGCCGCCGCCACCCCTCCCTCGCCTGCGCCCGCTCCGGCGCCGGCCGCGAAATGATCTTAGGATAGAGTTCGATGGCCCACGCCGCCGCTCATGACGCACACGACGACCACAAGCCCGGGTTCTTCACCCGCTGGTTCCTGTCGACCAATCACAAGGATATCGGCACCCTCTACCTCCTGTTCGCCATCATGGCGGGCCTGGTGGGCGGCGCCCTTTCCGGCCTGATCCGCTGGGAGCTGGCTGAGCCAGGCGTCCAGATTTTCGGACCAGGCTCGGCGGTCAGCCTCCTCGGCCTGGTTGAGCAGTCAGCCCATGGCTATAATGCCGTGGTCACAGCCCACGCCCTGATCATGATCTTCTTCATGGTCATGCCCGCCATGATCGGCGGGTTCGGCAACTGGTTCGTTCCGCTGATGATCGGCGCGCCGGACATGGCCTTCCCACGGATGAACAACATCTCGTTCTGGCTGCTGATGGCTGCCTGGGTCCTGCTTTGCATGTCCCTGTTCGTTGACGGCGGCCCAGGTCGCGGATTTGGTGGTGGCTGGACCCTCTATCCGCCACTCTCGACGTCAGGTCATACCGGACCGGCGATGGATCTGGCGATCTTCTCCGTCCACCTTGCCGGCGCCAGTTCAATCCTCGGCGCCATCAACTTCATCACCACGATCTTCAACATGCGTGCGCCAGGCATGACCCTGCACCGCATGCCGTTGTTCGTGTGGTCAATCCTGGTCACCGTATTCCTGCTGTTGCTGTCCCTGCCGGTTTTGGCGGGCGCCATCACCATGCTGCTGACCGATCGTAACTTTAACACCCACTTCTTCGATCCGGCCGGCGGCGGCGACCCCGTCATGTACCAGCATCTGTTCTGGTTCTTCGGCCACCCCGAGGTCTACATCCTGATCCTGCCTGGCTTCGGCATCATCAGCCAGATCGTGTCGACCTTCTCGAAGAAGCCCGTCTTCGGCTACCTCGCCATGGCCTACGCCATGGTGGCCATCGGCTTCGTCGGCTTCGTCGTGTGGGCTCACCACATGTACACGGTCGGCATGAGCATCAACCTGCGCGCCTACTTCGTGGCTGCGACCATGGTCATTGCGGTCCCGACAGGGGTGAAGATCTTCTCCTGGATCGCCACCATGTGGGGCGGCTCCATCGACTTCAAGGCGCCCATGCTCTGGGCGATGGGCTTCATCTTCCTGTTCACCGTGGGCGGCGTCACCGGCGTGGTCCTGGCCAATGCCGGCATCGATTACAGCCTGCATGACACCTATTATGTGGTTGCGCACTTCCACTACGTGCTCAGCCTCGGCGCGGTCTTCGCCATCTTCGCGGGCTTCTACTACTGGTTCGAGAAGATCTGGGGCGTGAAGTACAACGAGTTCCTCGCGGTTGCGCACTTCTGGATCACGTTTGTCGGCGTGAACCTGATCTTCTTCCCGCAGCACTTCCTTGGCCTGCAGGGCATGCCCCGCCGCTATGTCGACTATCCCGCCGCCTTCGCCCAGTGGAACCATGTCTCTTCCGTGGGTTATGTGGTGACGGTCGCCGGTGTGGCCGTGTTCCTGGTCCTCCTCATCGAGGCCGCGGTTCGCCGCCGCAAGGCCGAGGCGAATCCCTGGGGCGAGGGCGCTACGACGCTGGAATGGACCCTGTCCTCTCCGCCGCCTTTCCACCAGTTCAGCGAACTGCCTGTAATCAAGCCGGACTCACACTAGGTCCTGCTGAGCTGAACGACATGAAGGGCGCGGGCTGGAATTTCCGGCGCGCGCCCTTCGCATTTTAAGAGTAGACCCATGGCGATGCCCGCCACCCTCAATCCCTCCGCCCTTCCAGCCCGCTGGCAGGATTTCGTGATGCTGATGAAGCCACGGGTCATGTCCCTGGTGATCTTCACGGCCATTACCGGCCTGGTCTGCTCCAACCACCCGATCAATCCGATCCTGGCGACGGTCTCGATACTTTGTATCGCCGTCGGCGCTGGCGCCTCGGCCGCCCTGAACATGTGGTACGACGCCGATATCGACGCCAAGATGCGCCGCACAAGGGGCCGACCGGTTCCGGCCGGGCGTGTCCAGGGATCCGACGCCCTTGCCCTGGGAGTCATCCTGTCCCTGTTCTCGGTGATGCTGCTGGGCATGACCGTCAACTGGCTGGCGGCGGGCCTTCTGGCCTTCACCATCTTCTTCTATGCCGTGGTCTACACCATGTGGCTGAAGCGCTCGACGCCGCAGAACATCGTCATTGGCGGTCTGGCGGGCGCCCTCCCGCCGGTGATCGGCTGGGCGGCGGCGACGGGAACAACCCCGCTCAACGCCTGGCTGCTCTGCGCCATCATCTTCATGTGGACCCCGCCCCACTTCTGGGCCCTGTCCCTCTATACCAGCGAAGACTATGAAAAGGCCGGCGTGCCCATGATGCCGGTCACGGCGGGCGCAGCTTCCACCCGCAAGCAGATCCTGATCTACAGCCTGCTCTTTACTCCGCTTTGTCTGGTCCCGGCCTTCACTGGCCTTGGGGGCAAGGCCTATCTTGCGGTCGCGGCGATTGGCGGCGCCGTCTTCCTTCTGCTGGCCTGGAGGGTCTTCCGCAGTCGCGCCGGCGACGCGGCCGATCCGCGCCAGGACGATGGACTGTACGACGTGAAGGCGGCGGCGAAGGACGCCCGCAACCTGTTCGCATTTTCAATTCTCTATCTTACATTGCTTTTTGCGACCCTCCTGACCGAACACGTTCTGGGAGTTTCGCCGTTCGTCGCCCCAGGAGTCATCGGATGAGCGATCCCGCCCGAGAAAACGAACTGGAAGCCAAGGCCCGCCGTGGACGAAACATCGCCCTGGCCATTGGTCTGGCCCTGTTTGTCGTCATCGTTTTTGTTGTCACTGTCACCCGACTGCAGGGGAACGTCCTTGAACGCCCCCTCTAGGCCTGAGAAGCCCCCGGCGGACCGCAATCGCCGGCTCGCAATGATCTGCAGCCTGGCCTTTGTGGGCATGGTCGGCGCAGCTTACGCTTCCGTCCCGCTCTACAAGGCCTTCTGCCAGGCGACAGGGTTCGACGGCACTCCGCGTCGCGCCGAGGTTGCTCCCAAGACGGCCCTGGACAAGACCCTCCTGATTCGGTTCGACACAAACATTCACGATCTGCCGTGGACCTTCACGTCGGAGCAGACCTCACAGACCGTAAAAATCGGCGAGACGGGACTGGCCTATTTCAAGGTCACCAACAACGCCAAGACACCGGTCACCGGGCATGCCGTCTATAATGTCGTGCCGGAGCAGGCTGGCGGGTATTTCCAGAAGCTGGAATGCTTTTGCTTTTCCGATCAGACGCTTGCCCCGGGCCAGACCATTGAATTTCCGGTGGTCTACTTTGTGGACCCCAAGTTTGCGACCGACGTCGACACGCGGAACAAGCGCGATGTGACCCTGTCGTACACCTTCTATCCCGCTGTTGCGTCGAAACAGGCCTCAACAGAGGGGCAGAAGACACCTTCTGCCCTTGGCGGAACCCCAAAAGCGGGGCTATAGCGACTATTGAAAGACCTAGCGCGACCTTTGCCGGACCCGCGCACCTGAGATTCGAGAGGGGTAAGGACGAACATGTCTGCGGGCGACGTCAAACACGACTACCATCTGGTCAATCCCAGCCCTTGGCCCCTGGTGGGCTCAGCGGCCGCAACGGTGATGGCCATCGGCGGGGTGATCTGGATGAAGGGCCTGTTCGGCCTTCCCAAGCATGACTCCCTTGTTTTCTTCCTGGGCCTCGCCGGCGTTCTCTTCACCATGGCCGCCTGGTGGCGCGATGTGACCATCGAGGCCAACCAGGGCGACCATACGCCTGTGGTTTCCATCGGCCTTCGCTACGGCATGATCATGTTCATCGCTTCCGAAGTGATGTTCTTCGTGGCCTGGTTCTGGATGTTCTTCGAAATGGCCCTGTTCCACGGCCACCGCGCCGGTGCAGCCTCGGCCATTGAGGAAGTCCGCACGGCATGGGCCTCCTGGCCGCCCAAGGGCATCGAAACCGTTCCGGCCTGGAACCTTCCCCTGGTCAATACCCTGACCCTGCTCCTGTCCGGGACCACCGTGACCTGGGCGCACCATGCCCTTCAGCAGGATGATCGCCGCGGCGCCAAGATCGCCCTGGCCCTGACCATCGCCCTGGGCGTGCTGTTCACCTCGATCCAGGCTTACGAGTACCATCACATCCTGGAACACAAGTACTTCTTTGGCGGCGAGGGCGCCGAGAATTCGGGCCTTTATGGTTCGACCTTCTTCATGGCCACCGGCTTCCACGGCTTCCACGTTCTGATCGGCACCATCTTCCTGGCGGTTTGCCTGGCGCGCCTCATGGGCGGCGGGTTCACGGCCAAGAAGCATTTCGGCTTCGAAGCGGCCGCCTGGTACTGGCACTTCGTTGACGTGGTCTGGCTCTTCCTCTTCGCCTTCATCTACGTCGTGTTCGGCGCGGCGGCGAAGTAGCGGCCTGATGGCCGGTCACAACCCCTATCTGGCGGGCGCGACCGGCCATTGTCCAAATTGCGGTGAGGGCCCCTTGTTCGAGGGGTTCCTCAAGGTCTCCCCGACCTGCGAATCCTGCGGATACGATCTGGCCAGGGCGGACTCCGGGGACGGACCCGCCGTTTTCGTCATTCTGATCGGTGGCTTCCTGGTGGCCTTCGCCGCCCTGTTCACAGAGGTCGCCTATCACCCGCCGGTCTGGGTGCATCTGGTGGTCTGGCTGCCCATGACCCTGATCATCTGCCTCGGCCTCCTGCGCCCCTTCAAGGGCCTGATGCTGGCTGCACAGTTCACCAACAAGGCGTCTGAATCCCGGCATGGCGAGTGAGTCCCCTCCCGTCAGATTCCGCCTCCCGATCGGACTGACCCTTGCGACCATCATCAGCCTGGTGATCCTGATCGGACTGGGCGCCTGGCAGCTCAAGCGACTGGCCTGGAAGGAAGACCTCCTCGCCCGTGTGGTCGCCCTGCAGGCGGCGCCCCCCCAACCCCTCGACTTGGCGCTGGCCAAGGGCCCTCTTGCCGACTTCACCAGGGTGGAGGTGGAATGCCCCGGCCTGTCCCGGGCCAGCTATCTGGAGCTCTTTTCCGTGCGGGAGTCCGGCGCCGGCGTGCGGATTATCTCGGCCTGCCGGATCAGCAGCTCCAATGCGGACAGCATACTGGTCGATCGGGGCTTTGTCGCCGACACGGACTCTGCCCGACCGGTCGTCGATCCCTCAGACCGGACGCCCTTTCACGTCGTCGGCGTGCTGCGTATTCCGGATAGGGCGACCTTTGTGACGCCGCCCAACGAGGTGGCCGCAAACCACTGGTATTCCCGCAATGTCGCGGCCATGGCCCAGGCCCTTGGTGTCACCAGGCCGGCCCCGCTGTTTCTCATGGCCGAGACCTCGACCAACCCGGAGTGGAAGGCGCTCAACCCGGCGCCGCTGCCCGCCGAGATCTCCAATCGGCATCTTGAATACGCCCTGACCTGGTTCGGCCTTGCAGCCGCTTTGGCCGGCGTCTATGCCGCCGTCCTCTGGAAGAAGGCGAGAGGGTGATGCGCTATATCTCGACGCGGGGAGCTTCGCCGAAGGTCGGCTTTGTTGATGCCGTCCTGGCCGGACTTGCGCCCGATGGCGGCCTTTATGTGCCAGAGACCTGGCCAACCTTCACCAAGGCCGAGATCGCAGCCTTCGCCGGCAAACCCTACGCCCACGTGGCGACCGAGGTTCTGGCCAGGTTTGTGGGTGATGAGATCCCCCGACAGGCCCTCAGCGACATGTGCGAGGAGGCCTACGCCACCTTCACCCACCCGGCGGTCGTGCCCCTGACCCAGATTGCAGCCGGCGGCTTCATCGCTGAACTGTTCCATGGGCCAAGCCTCGCCTTCAAGGACGTGGCCATGCAGCTGCTGGCCCGTCTTTCGGACCATGTGCTCGCCCTCAGCAACCGCACCCAGACCATTCTCTGCGCCACCTCCGGGGATACCGGCGGGGCGGCGGTCGAGGCCTTCCGCGGTCGTGCAAATACCCGGATCGTCGCCATGTTCCCCGACGGCCGGATCTCTGAAGTCCAGCGCCGGTTCATGACCACGGCCACAGAGTCCAATGTCCGCTGCGTGGCGGTCGATGGCACGTTCGACGACTGTCAGGCCATTCTGAAACTCGCCCTGTCCGATGACGGGCTGAAGCAGTCTGTCGGCCTTTCGGCGGTCAACTCCATCAACTTCGCCCGGATTGTCGCCCAGAGCGTCTACTACTTCACCACCGCTGTCGCCCTCGGCGCCCCCCACCGCCCCGTGGCCTTCAGCGTGCCCTCCGGAAACTTTGGCGACGGCTTTGCCGGCTATGTGGCCAAGACCATGGGCCTGCCCATCTCCACAATCATCGTCGCCACCAACGCCAACGACATTCTGGCCCGGGCCTTCCAGACCGGTCGTTATACCCGTGGAACGGTCCAGGCCACCCAGTCGCCGGCCATGGACATCCAGTCGGCTTCCAATTTCGAGCGCCTTTATTTTGAAGGCGTCCAGCGCAACGGAATCGAGACCGGCCGGGCCTTTGCCTCCTTCATTGAAACCGGCGTCATCGACATTCCACCCCAGGCCCTGGCCCATATGCGCGAGACCTTCCAGGGCATGATGGTCAGTGAGGGTGAAACCAGCCGGACCATACTGGCGACCTATAACGAGACCGGAGAGATCATCGATCCCCACACAGCTGTGGCGGTCTGCGCCTTCCACCGGACACGCAATTCTGACGCCCCCGTCGTGATCCTGGCGACAGCCTCGCCCGCCAAGTTCCCGGAGGCGGTTTCCGAAGTCATTGGTGAGGCGCCAGAGGTTCCGCGCAAGGCCCGGGGTCTGGCGGGCAAGGCCGAACGTTTTGATCACCTGCCGGCCGATATCGAGGCCGTTAAGGCCTATGTCCTCGACTTCGCCGGCGCCTAGCCCGGTCTTGGCCAGCCTTCATACCCTCAGCAATGGCGTCCGGGTCATCTGTGATCCTGTCCCGGGCCTGGAGACGGTGGCCCTGTCCGTCGTCGCCGGCCGTGGCGCGCGCCACGAGGATGCTGCCCGGTCAGGCTGGTCACACCTGCTGGAGCATATGGTCTTCAAGGGGGCTGGCGATCGAAGCGCCCGGGACATCGTGGAATCCATCGAGAGCCAGGGCGGTCACATCAACGCCGCTACCGGTTATGAGCGCACCAGCTTCCAGATCCGCGCCCTGAGCGGAGGCCTGGACCTGGGGTCGGCGGTCCTGGCCGATCTGATCCTGCGCCCACGTCTCGACCCTGCAGATCTGGTTCGCGAGAAGCAGGTCGTCGGCCAGGAGATTGCTGAAGCGGTCGACACACCTGACGATCAGGTCTTCGAACTGGCCCAGGCCGCCGCCTATGAAGGGCAACCCCTTGGCCGATCCATCCTGGGCACCGACCAGTCAATAGCACCCGCGACGCCGGAAAGCCTCGAAGCCTGGCGCGCCAACCTCTATGCTCCGGACAAACTGATCTTCGCCGCCAGCGGGGCAGTGGACGAAGACGAGATCCTGGCCCTGGCGGAACGGGACTTCGGCGCCATGGCGCCCGGCAGCTCCACAGACTTTCATCCTGCGGAATTCACCGGCGGCGTGCGGGCTGAAGCCAAGAGCCTGGAACAGGCCAATCTGGTCTTCATGTTGCCAAGTGTCGGCGTCGCCGATCCAGACTATTTCGCCTTGCGCCTGTTCGCCGAGATACTGGGCGGCGGCATGTCCTCCCGCCTTTTTCAGGAGGCGCGGGAAAAACTTGGCCTCGCCTATGCGGTGGACGCCTTCGCCGAGACCTATGCAGAGCAGGGCGTGCTGGGAATCTTCGCCGGGTGCGCAGCAAAGGATGCGGCGAAACTGGCGGAAGTCGCCGCACAGCAGATCCTCAACCTGGCCCAGGGCGTGACGCCCGCGGAACTCTCGCGCGCCAAGGCCCAGCTCAAGGCAGGCCTGTTCATGGCCAGGGAGTCGCCCCAGGCCCGGGCTGAGCAGGCGGCAGGTCAGGTCCTGTTGTTCGACCGCCTGCTGACGACCACAGAGATCACCGAGGACGTGGACAGGGTCACTGCCGAAGACCTTCACAGGGTAGGCGCCGGGCTGACCCGCCCTGGCAAGGTCGCCACCAGCGTGTTGGGACCAAAGACGGCGCACAAGGCAGCTGAGGCCTTTCGTCGCGCCATCTTCGCCCACTGACGGCGTTTGGCTTGACCTGCGCGCAAAACCGGCGAGGCTGACCCCATGGCGTTGCTGGACTGGATTGCGGTGGAGACCGGCCTCCGGGTGGACGGAGAAGGGGTCTATCTGCGGCCTCCGAGAAGCTCTGACTTCGCCGCCTGGCGTGACCTGCGGTCCCAGTCCAGGGACTTCCTGCAACCCTGGGAGCCGACCTGGGCGCAGGACGATCTGACCCGTGCAGCCTTCCGCAGGCGGCTGGCCGCCTATCAGAGGGACCGGGAAACGGGCTCTGCCTATTCCTTTTTCGTCTTCCGGCAGAAGGATGACGTTCTGACGGGCGGCATCACCCTGTCCAACATCCGTCGTGGCGTCGCCCAGATGGGGACGGTGGGCTACTGGTGCGGCAAGCCGTTCGCGCGACAGGGCCAGACCCTTGGTGCAGTCCGGGCCCTGACCCTGTTCGCCTTTCGCCGACTTGGCCTGCACCGGCTCGAGGCGGCCTGCGTTCCACAGAACGCACCATCCCGCCGGCTCCTCGCCCAGGCCGGGTTTACCGAGGAAGGCGAGGCCAAGGCTTATCTGAAAATTAACGGCGTTTGGCGAGACCATGTCCTGTTCGGACTCGTGTCTCCGCTTCGGAGCCAGGACACCCCGGATTTCGGAATTTCCGTTTAGGCGAGGCGCTTGGCCTCCCACCTCTGGAGCGTATGGCCAGCGACCGCAAAACCTGGGATGCGACGACGACGCTGGAAGCCCTGGGGGCGGCCGAGATCGCCCTGTGGCTATGGGAGCCCCTGGAGGATCGACTGTCAGTCACAGGCAGCGTCAGGCCCCTGGGCCTGGGCCCCCTGGCGCCCCAGTGCGGCTCCGCGGCCCTTCGCGCCCTGGCCTATCCACAGGATCGCGCCCTTGCCGAGGACCTGCTGACCACCCGGGCTCCCGGCGAGGAAATCGCCTTGAGATTCCGGATGCGGGGCGGGATCAACTGCCTCTGGCGCGGTGTCTGGCTTGAAGATGGCGTGCGGGCGGCGGGTGTGATCAGCCCGGTGGCGAGCACAGCCGAAATCACCCACGACCCGCTCACCGGCCTGATGGATCGACGCAGCTTCATCACACTGGCGCGTCAGCGGCTTGCTGCACCCGGCCGGCATGATCTGGTGGTGGCCGATCTGGACCGCCTTCGGCGACTCAATGACGCGCTGGGACATGAGCGGGCCGATCTGGTGTTGGCGGCCCTTGGATCGCGCTTGTCATCAGCCTTTCCCCAGGCTGTGCTGACGGCGCGTATCGGCGAGGACGAGTATGCCGTGCTTGCGCCAAAAGGATCCCTTTCAACGTCGACCATCCTGCGCACCGCCCTGGAAATGCCCCTTCGGATTGCAGGCTTTGACATTCATCCGACCCTTTCCATCGGCGCCGTAGAGGTCGAAGGCGGCGAAGACGCGCCTGAGGCCGCCGAGCTGCTGCGTCGGGCCGAGCTGGCCGTCGAGGCCGCCAAGGGCTCGGGCCGGGGCGGGGCGGCCGCCTATGGTCGCACCATGGAAAGCGACGGGCTGAGCCGTCTCGCCATGGAGGCCGACCTCAAGGGCGCCCTGGGACGGGGAGAGCTCTGCCCTTACTACCAGCCGATTGTCCGCCTCTCGACCGGCGCGCTCTCAGGCTTCGAAGCCCTGGTCCGCTGGCGACACCCGAGGCTGGGTCTTGTCATGCCAGATCAGTTCCTCCCCCATTGCGAGGAAATGGGGCTGATGAATGATCTGGGCGCCATGATGATGCGGGAGGCCGCCAAGCAACTGGCCACGTGGAGACGGGACCACAGGGCAGCAGGCGACATGACCGTGGCGGTGAATCTTTCCACCGGCGAACTTGAGCGCAAGGATCTGGTGGCCGATGTCCTGCGCATCCGTCGCGAAACCGGCCTGCCCCCCGGCGCCCTGAAGCTCGAGGTCACGGAAGGCGACGTCATGCGCGACCCTGATCAGGCGGCGCTCATCCTCGGCGACCTCCGCACGGCTGGCGCCGCCATCGCCCTGGACGATTTCGGCACCGGGTTCTCGTCCCTCAGCTATCTGACCCGCCTGCCCTTCGACACCCTGAAGATCGACCGGTACTTCGTGCGGACCATGGCCACCAATGAAGGCTCGGCCAAGATCGTCTCTTCCGTGGTCAAGCTTGGCCAGGATCTCTCCCTCGAAGTGGTGGCCGAAGGGGTCGAGAACGCCCAGATGGCCCGGCTGCTCTTGTCTGTCGGCTGTGACTACGGCCAGGGCTTCGGTTATGGACCAGCCCTCTCGCCACAAGAAGCCGAGGTCTATCTCAATGAGAGTTATGTGGACGGCGCGGCGCCGGTAAAGGCTCGCGGCTAGAGCATGTTCCGATAAGTGGGAACCGGTTATCGGATCAAAACATGCTCCAGGTTTTTGAATTTGAGCCCTATCCCTTGGGACGGTTTCCGTCTCAAGGGATGAGGCTCTAGGCTTCGCCGGTCTCGGCGCTCAGCAGCCGAGGATCAATCCCCAGCCCGGCCAGGGCCTTGCTCCACTTACCGGCATGGTCGGTTTCGAAAATCAGATCCTCGTCGGCGTCGCAGGTCAGCCAGACATTCCTGCGGATTTCCCGCTCCAGCTGTCCCTCGCCCCACCCGGCATAGCCCAGGGCCAGGGCGCTGCGCCTCGGAGGCGTTCGCTTGCCTGACAACACTTCCAGGGCCTCACGGGATGCTGTCAGGGCCAGTCCGTCGATGATGGAAAGGGTCGCCCCGTCGCTGGCGGCATAGTCGTCGGAATGCAGGACAAATCCCCGCTCATGCTCGACCGGACCACCAATCAGGACCAGGTCGGTCGAGGCCGAGTCTTCTGTCCCGACATCCAGCCGCCTCAAGAGGTCCCGGATGGTCAGGCTCTCCACCGGATTGTTGACGCAGAGGGCCATGGCGTGTTCGCGGTCATGGGCGCAGATGTAGAGAAGCGATCGCTCGAAGCGTGGATCACCAATGCCGGGCATGGCGATCAGCATCTTCCCCGTGAGAGAGTCGACCGTTTCCATGGCGCCAGAATTGGCCCCCTTGGCGGCAGATTCAAGACTCAGCGTGAAACTTGGTTATTGCGACCTCGGGGTTCGTCGCTATTTGATGAGGTCAACATCATCCCAAAATGGAGACGCTCGCATGGCCATCAAGGTCGGAGATAAACTGCCCGCCGCCAATTTCATCGCCGGGACCGCAGAAGGTCCGCGCCCGATGACCACCGACGAAATCTTCGCCGGCAAGAAGGTCGCCTTTTTCGCCGTCCCTGGCGCCTTCACCCCGACCTGCTCGGCCAAGCACGTCCCGGGCTTCAAGGAGCATGCCCCGGAGATCAAGGCCAAGGGCGTCGACTCCATCGTCTGCCTGTCCGTCAACGACGCCTTCGTCATGAAGGCCTGGGGTGAAAACCAGGGCGTGCTGGACACCATCACCATGATTGCTGACCCGGCCGGCGACTTCACCAAGGCCGTGGGTCTGGACATGGATGGCTCCAAGTTCGGCCTGGGCCTGCGCTCGCAGCGCTATTCCATGGTGGTTGATGATGGCGTCGTGAAGTCCCTGAATGTCGAGGAAGCCGGCGAGTTCAAGGTCTCTTCCGCCGACTACATGCTGCCCCAACTCTAGGTCTCTGGCGGCCGGTCCGGGTTCGTCCGGGCCGGCCCCACTCTTGACGGACCCGCAATTCAGGTCCGAACTGCCTCCAACAGGATCGGGAGGCGAAGACCATGGCCTATGTTGAAGGTCAGACCATCCATGACGCGGACTCGCATGTCATGGAATTGCCGGGCACGATTGACGGCTATCTGGACCCCGGCTTCCGGGACAGCTTCCGGCAGAAGACCCAGGAAGCCAGGTATGTGACGGACTGGGCCCAGAAGGCCCGTGATCTGCACGACGACCCTGAATTCCGGGCCGGCGACGAAGCCAACCTCCTGCTCCGCAAGAACTATCAGGCCCTCGGCGCCTTCCGGAACCGTGACCGCCCCCGGGCCCTGGACCTGCTGGGCTTTGCCAGCCAGCTGGTCTTCACTACAGCTGCCCTTGGCAATTACGGTCTGGAAGAGGCCGGGGAAGTCGATCTGGCTGTCGAGGCGGCCCGCGCCCACAACCGGATGATGACGGACTACTGCTCGGTCGACCGGCGCCTGCTGGCAACGGGCTATGTTCCCCTGGTTGACATGGCCAGGGCGCCGGCCATCGCCCGCGAGGCCATCGAGATGGGCTGCAAGGGCCTGATCATCCCCTCCCGCTGCCCGCCAGGTCACTCCCCAAGCCATGTGGATCTGGATCCCCTCTGGGCCCTGGTCCAGGAGGCCGGCCTGCCGATCCTGTTCCATGTGGGCGGCGAAGAAAAAATGCACCGGGACTATTTCAACAACGGCCTGCCCCAGGTGCTGGATTTCCACGGCGGCGCCGAGAACTTCACCTCCCTCAGCTTCATGACCATTCCTGTGTCCATCTGGCAGACCCTGTCGGCCCTGGTGATTGACGGGGTCTTTGACCGGTTCCCCAACCTGAAATTCGGCGCCATAGAGCTTGGGGCCTCCTGGCTGCCAAGTCTGATGCGCTTCCTGGATTCGGGCGTGGCGGCCTTTGGCAAGGAAGAGCGGCTGCAGCGCCTTTCGGCCAAACCCAGCGAGATCATCCGCCGACAGTTCCGGGTGACGCCCTATCCCCACGAGGACACCGCCTGGATCATTGCAAACAGCGGCGAGGAGGTCTGCCTGTTCTCGTCGGACTTCCCCCATGTGGAGGGTGGCCGCAATCCGCTCAAGCGCTTCAATGACGCCCTGGCGGGATGTCCGGAGGCCACACGCCGCAGGTTCTACCGGGACAATTTCATCGACCTGATGGGCGCGGGGCTCGATCCGGCCCTTCGGGACCTTCCGGGGCTCGTGGCGGCCTAGTTTCTTGCCGCGGCTATGATGGCGCCTCCCGGTCCGGACTGGACCAGGACGGCCGTTCTGAGCGCCTGATCCCCTGAGGCGGGAAGGCGATAGGATACGGCCTGGCCCGTATAGTCTCCGAGCTTGACCAGTGCCCGCACAACATTGCGATGCGGGAGGGTCCGGCCAGTATTCTCGCCCCTGCGGACCGGGACCTGCACGATCCGCGGATCATAGCGCACAAGCCAGACCTGGGCCGGCTTGCCGGGGGAGTTGGCGGAATTGAGCGATACGGAAGCGTCGGTCAGTCTGATCGCTGAGCCCGAAACAGGCCCCGGCGTCAGCTTCATCAGCAGGTCAAGTTTCGACAGGGAAACCCCCACATCGTCCTTCCGGCCATTGATCACCACCTGGGGGGTGAAGACGTTGTCGTGCCTGAGGCCCCGGGCATACTCCCACTGTCGCTGGGTGTAGGCCTTGTCCGCGAAGGTGTCCTTCCAGCCCAGATCATCCCAGTAGGTGACCCCGAAGCTCAGGGCCAGGACACCAGGCCTGTCAGCAAGTTTTGTGAGATTGGCGTTGGCCGGCGGGCAGGAGGAGCAGCCCTGGCTTGTGAACAGCTCGACGACGGTCAGGCGTTCGGTTTCAGCATGGACCGGGGTCGCAAGGGCGATGGTCAGCAGCAGCAGGGATGCAAGGCGCATGGCGGCGTCCGTTTCAGGTTCTGCTCCTGACTACGGCGCGCCGCTGCAATGGTTACGCCGATCAGTCGGCGAGGATCTCTGCGCTGAGGGACTCCAGATCCGCCCCGCCTTCGGTCACGGCGTCCGCCAGACCCGAAGCGAGAGTCAGAACCTGGGATGCATATATGCGGGCCAGAGCGCCCTTGGACCGGGACCAGTCGTCATCGCCGGTCGCTGTCGCCAGGGCCTGTCGCGCCAGCATGTCGCCGCCAATCACGTCCCCGGCCAGCTTCAGATAGGCTGTCGCGCCGCTGAGGGCGTCCGGGCCCTTGTGCGCCAGCATCCAGTGCGTCGCCCGCTCAAGGGCGCCCAGAGCGGCTTCCAGCCGGTTTGCGACCCCATCCAGCCCGGGCGAAGTCTTCAGGGCCGAGACCGTGGTGGAAATCTCGCTGCAGATGTCCAGCATGACTCCGCCATCGCGCATGCCCAGCTTGCGGCCGGCAAGGTCAATGGCCTGGATGCCATTTGTGCCTTCATAGATCGGCGCAATGCGGGCGTCGCGATAGTGCTGGGCGGCGCCCGTTTCCTCAATGAAGCCCATGCCCCCATGGATCTGAACACCCATGGACGCCACTTCGACACCCATGTCCGTGGACCAGGCCTTGGCGATCGGGGTCAGGAGCTCCTGCCGCGCCCTGGCCGCGTTGCGCTCGGCTTCCGTCGGGGCCAAGCGGGCCAGATCAGACTGGACGCCGGTGGTCAGGCAGATGGCCCTGGCCGCCTCGATCCTGGCCCGCATCAGGGTCAGCATGCGGCGGATGTCCGGGTGCCCGTAAATGGTTTCGCCGCCCCAGGCGGTCCGGCCCTGCTTGCGCTCCTGGGCGAAGGCGAGGGCCTGCTGATAGGCCCGCTCGGCGATTGCGACGCCCTGGACACCCACCTGCAGGCGTGCGGCGTTCATCATGACGAACATGTGGGCAATGCCGCTGTTCAGTTCGCCCACCAGCTCGGCCTGGGCGCCCTCGAACAGCATGACGCAGGTCGGCGAGCCGTGAATGCCCAGCTTGTGTTCGATGGAGCCTGGGCGAAGGTCATTGAGTGAACCGACGCGCCCCTCGTCGTCGATGAGTTTCTTGCTGGCCAGGAAGAGCGAAATACCCTTCACGCCAGGCGGTGCGTCCGGTGTCCGGGCCAGAACCAGATGGCAGATATTCTCCGCCGCATCGTGGTCGCCCCAGGTGATGAAGATCTTCTGGCCATAGATCCTGTACCCGCCCTTGCCGTCCGGCTCGGCCCGGGTGGTGACCGAGGCCAGGTCCGTACCGGCCTGGGGTTCGGTCAGGTTCATGGTGCCTGTCCATTCGCCGCTGACCAGCTTGGGCAGGACGAGGCGCTTCTGCTTCTCTGTGCCGTGCAGGGCCAGGGCTTCGATGGCGCCCTGGGTCAGCATGGGGCAGAGGCCGAAGGCCATATTGGCGGCGTGGACCATTTCAAAGACCGCCAGCTCCATGGCCTTGGTCAGGCCCTGGCCGCCGAATTCCGGATCCGCGGACAGGGAGTTCCAGCCCTGGGCGACAAAGGCCTGATAGGCCTCGGCGAAGCCAGGCGCCGCTGTGACCTTGCCGTTCTCATACCGTGCGCCGACCTTGTCCCCCTGACGGTTCAGGGGGGCCAGTTCGTTCTCCGCAAAGGCGCCCGCCGATTCCAGGACGGCGGAAACCGTCTCCTGATCCAGGTCGGCAAATGCCTGGCCGATCAGGGCCGGATGGCCAGCAGTCTGCATAGCCAGGGCGAGGCTGCGAAGCGGCGCGCGATAGGTCATGGGACGATGTCCTAGGGCTCGATGGTCAGGGGGGCGTGGTCCAGCCGGGGCAGGACATGACGCGCAAACAGGTCGGCCTCTGCGGCGTGCGGGTAGCCGGAGAGGACGAAGGCGTCCATGCCAATGGCCCGATAGGCGTTCAGCTTGGCCAGGACCTGATCCGGATCCCCGACGATGGCGGCGCCGCAGCCGGAACGGGCCCGACCAATGCCGGTCCACAGGTTGTCTTCGGCATAGCCGTCATGGCCGGCGCCGGCGCGCAGTTCCGCCTGACGGCGCACGCCATAGGACTGGCTGTCGAGGGACCGGTTCCGGATGGCTTCGCCTTCGGTGTCGTCCAGCTTGGACAGAAGCCGGCTGGCGGCGTCCCGGGCTTCGGATTCGGTTTCCCGGACCACCACATGGACCCGGTAACCAAACTTCAGCTTGCGGCCATACTTCGCGGCCCGTGCTGTCAGGTCGGTGACGATTTCGGTCACAGCGGGCATGGTGTCGGGCCACATGAGATAAACGTCGGCCACCTTTGCGGCAGCCTCGCGGGCGTCTTCGGACAGGCCCCCGAAGTAAAGCGGCACGCGCTGGTTCATCGTGGTCGCGATGCGCGGCGGGTCCAGCTTGAACTTGTAGAACTCGCCCTGATAGTCGACTGCCTGGCCGCTGAGGATCTGGTTCAGCAGTTCCATGACCTCGATGGTCCGCTGATAGCGCGGGGCGGAAGGCAGGGTCTCGCCCGGAATGTCGGACGAAATGATGTTGATGGTCAGCCTGCCGCCCAGCATCTGATTGATGGTCGCCAGCTGCCGCGCCAGTTGGGGTGGCCACATTTCGCCGCAGCGAATGGCCAGCAGCAGTTTCATGCGCTTCAGCATGGGGGCGATGGCGGCGGCGAAGGCGGTGGAGTCAATGCCCAGGGCGTAGCCGGACGGCAGCAGCAGATTGTCAAATCCGCCGCTCTCCGCCGTCAGGGCGATATTCCGGCAATGGTCGAAGCTGGCATGCAGCCTGGGGTCTGGCGCACCGAGGAATTCATAGTCATCATCACAGAGGGCGCTGAACCAGGCGACTTCACAGGGATTCATGGCAGGGGCGCTCCTCTTGCTGCGGTCAGAACCGCGTACCACTCGGGACGGGTGTAGGTGAAGGTCAGGGCCTCGGCCGCCTCACGAATTCGGGCGACCTGTTGCGATCCGACAATGGGAATGGGCCGGGCGGGATGGGCCATGATCCAGCCATAGGCAGCGGCTGTCACGGAAACGCCGGCGCGCTCGGCGACCTTGCCCAGTTCTGCGGCCACGGCCCTGGACCGGTCGTCCTGCGGCGAAGCCAGCCGCCCGCCGCCCAGGGGCGACCAGGCCAGGACGGCCAGATTCCGCTCCACCGCCTGATCCAGCACGCCATCATAAAGAGGCTCGATCGCCAGGGGCGAGAACTCGGGCTGGGTGGAGACCAGGGGGAAGGGCAGGTGGGCCTGCAGGGCTGCGACCTGGGCCGCTGTATGGTTCGAAACGCCGAATTCAGCCACCTTGCCCTGGGCGCGCAGGGTCTCGAAGGTCCGGGCGATCTCCGCAGGATGGGCCAAGTGATCGGGGCGGTGAATCTGCCAGAGCTCCACCCGCTCGACGCCAAGCCGGGTCAGAGAGGCTTCTACGGCCGAGGTCAGGTATTCCGGGCTGGAATTGTAAGGCACGCCCATTTCGATGCCGCCCTTGGTGGCCAGGGTAAACCGGTCCCGAAGGCCGGGGGCCTCGGCCAGGACCTTGCCCAGAAGCAGTTCGGACGCGCCGAAGGGCTCTCCATTGTCCGGGCCGTAGATGTCGGCGGTGTCCAGCAGGTCCATGCCGCTGTCCAGGGCCGCTTCGACGAGAGCCCTCGCCGCTTTCACGTCCGCGCCCTTGAAGCGCCACATGCCCCAGGCAAGGGGGGAAACTGTCAGCCCGCTCTTGCCGAGCGCGCGGCGGGCATGCGACAGGCCAAGATCAGAATGGGGCATACGCGCCTCCCAAGAAGAGATGATGGACAGCGAGATGAGCAAGCTGCGCTTTGGTATTGTAGGCGTTGGAATGATGGGTCGCGAGCACATCCGCAACCTGAAACTCCACCCGGAGGCTGAGATTGTCGCCCTGCAGGATCCGGTTGAGGACTCCCGCCAGCGGGGGGTCAAGCAGCTGGGTCACGAGGTTCCGACCTATGAGACCGTCGAGGACATGCTGGCCAAGGCCGAGCTGGACTGCGTTCTTGTGGTCTCTCCCAACTATACCCATCGCAAGGTTCTGGAGCCCCTCTTCGCCGCCGGTCAGCACATCCTCTGTGAGAAGCCCCTCTGCACCACCGTGGAAGACGCCCGCTGGGCGGCAGAGCAGGCGAAGGGGCACAAGGCCGTCTTCTGGACCGGCATGGAATACCGTTTCATGCCGCCGGCCGCCCGCTTCATCGACGCCATCAAGGCCGGGGAGGTCGGACGGCTGGTGCAGCTGTCCATCCGCGAGCACCGCTTCCCCTTCCTGGTCAAGGTGGGCGACTGGAACCGGTTCTCCCGCAATACCGGCGGCACCATGGTGGAGAAGTGCTGTCACTTCTTCGACCTCATGCGTCTGATCATTGGCGCCGAGCCGGTACGGGTCTTCTGCTCCGGCGCCATGGACGTGAACCATCAGGACGAGCGTTATGGCGGCGAGAAGCCCGACATCATCGATAACAGCTTCACCGTGGTGGACTTCGCCAACGGAACCCGCGCCCTGCTGGACCTCAACATGTTTGCTGAAGGCTCGGAAGAGCAGGAGGCCCTGACGGCGGTGGGCGACAAGGCCAAGCTGGAAGCCTTCATCCCCTCCGGCGATCTGGTGCATTCTCTCCGGGTTCCCCTTGGATCTCCGAAGACCCCGGTCCGCACCCATGTTCCGGTGGACCCGACCATTCTCGAGGCCGGCACCCACCATGGGTCGACCTATTATCAGATCGAAGCCTTCATTGACGCCGTGCGCGGCCGGGGACCGGTTCAGGTGACCGCCGAGGACGGGCTGGTGGCTGTGGCCATGGGCGCGGCGGCCGAACTCAGCGCCAAGGAGAAGCGGGTCGTCGAAATGTCAGAGTTCGGGTTTTAGTTTGCGCAGGGCCCTGATCTGGGGATGATCAGGGGGAGCAAAGACTCCCATACAGGCACTACCGGGCAGGAAGCATGGTCTACGAATTCCAGAGGGCTCAGTTCGCCAATTTCGGCTACGCCATTTTCGAGGGCGTGCTGGAAGGCGATCTCCTTGCGACACTGAGGGAACAGTGCGGCGCCTTCATCGCCCGTGAGGACGCCCGCATGGACGCCGCCGGCTCTGATCAGCTTGGCCTCAACCAGCGCGGCAAGCGCTACTTCGCCAATGAGTGCCAGAGGGAGCAGCCCGCCCTGCGCTCCGTCCTGTTCAGCACGGTCATGGCCGAAATCTGCCGTGCGACCCTGGGCGACAACGCCTATTTCTTCCTCGACCAGTATGTCGTGAAGGGCCCCGAGGGCGGCACGGCCTTCAGCTGGCATCAGGACTCCGGCTACGTGGTCGGCAATGGCGGCCCTATCGACCATGCGCCCTATCTGACCTGCTGGTGCACCCTTGATGATGTCACCGTCCAGAACGGCACGGTCAGCATTCTGCCTTTCACCGAGGTCCCGCAGTCGAGAGACTGGATCCTTCCCCATATCCGCGATCCGAAGACCAATGATCTGGTGGGATGGGACCAGCCCGGCGACGGCATGGCCCTGGAGGTTCCGGCTGGCAGTGT
Source organism: Alphaproteobacteria bacterium PA2 (assembly GCA_002256425.1). Lineage (NCBI taxonomy): Bacteria > Pseudomonadati > Pseudomonadota > Alphaproteobacteria > Alphaproteobacteria bacterium PA2. Next base: position 738,189 of record NKIZ01000001.1, read on the forward strand.
CGTGGCCTTTTCAAGCCGGCTGCTGCATGCCTCCGGACCCAATCTGACTCCTGACCTGCGTCGCATCTATCTGGCCCAGTACACACCTGAGGTCATGCTCAACCCCGGCACGCGCCACCTGCGCCGCAATGCCGTTCCTTTCCTCCTGAACGGCAAGCACATTACCCATGGCTGATATTTCAAACCGGGACGCCGCGTCCGACGACCTGCTCGACCCCAAGCTGCTGGCGAGGCGCTGGCTCCTTGTGGGGTTTGTCGTCCTTGCCGGCATTCTGAACCTGGTGGACCGCCAGATCATTTCGGTGCTCAAGCCGATGATCGAAGAGGAGCTTCACTGGACAGACGCCGACTATGGCAAGCTGGCCTCCCTCTTCCAGTTCTCTGCGGCGATCGCCTATCTCGGTGTCGGCTGGATCGTTGACCGCCTGGGGGTGAAGTGGGCGACTCCGGCCGGGGTTGCAGCCTGGAGCCTCGCGGCCATGGCCCACGGCTGGGCCTTCACCGTCGGGCAGTTCGCAGCAGTCCGAATCGCCCTGGGCGCTACGGAGTCCATGGGGACGCCGTCCTTCGTGAAGACGATCGCCAGCATTTTCAGCGCCCGCCTGCGGTCGGTGGTGTTCGGAATTTCCAATGGCGCCTCGGCGATCGGGTCGATCATGACGCCGCTGGTCCTGCCCTTTGTCGCTGGTGGAAGCCTGGCGCTGGGATGGTCCGGACTTGGCTGGAGGGGTTGTTTTGTCGTAGCAGGCGCCTTGGGTTTTGTCTGGGTGATTGGCTGGCTCGCCGCGACCCGCGGCCTGACCTTCCCCCACCACGAAGAACCGCCGGCTCCGGCCGGCTCGGCTGGGGGCGTTGTTGGCGCCCTTCGGGGAATCCGGAACCTGTTGTCTGATCGACGCACACTGGGGATCGCCGGCGCCAAGGTTCTGTCGGACCAGGTTTACTGGCTGCTCCTGTTCTGGGCGCCGGACTTCTTTCACAGGGTCTTCCATGTGGCGCAGAAGGATCTGGGTCCGCCCCTGGCGATCGCTTATCTGGGTTCAGCAATCGGGTCGCTTGGGTCTGGCTGGATTTCCACCCAATTGATCTCCCGGGGGATCAGCCTCAATACCGTGCGCAAGGGGGTCATGCTGGTGTCGGCCCTCATGGTCACCGTTGCGCCCCTGGCCCTGCTCACCCAGAACGTCTGGATGGCGGCTGTGCTGCTGGCCTTCATGTTGGCGGGCCATCAGGGCTTTTCCGTCAGCATCTTCTCGATCATCGGCGACATCATTCCCAAGGCCAGGGTCGGCCAGGTCACAAGCTTCGGGGCCTTCTGTGGCAACCTGGCGGGCATGGCCATCGTGTTCATCGCCGGCGAGATCCTGACGGCCGGGATGGGCTATGGCCCCCTGCTGGCCGTGGCGGCGGTATCCTATCTGCTTGGCCTGCTCTGGCTTCACCTGTTTGTTCCCAAACTGGTTGCAGCGCCGGAGGACATGCAGGGGGCGACGGCGGGGCAATAGCCCCGTGAGTTGTTTGCTTGCCCATTCTGGGTTATTCCTGCGTTCATAATCCCTGACGTCGCAAGTCAGGGTCAAAGAACCTGGGAGCAGAAACCGGCGCTCACGCCAAAAGACGATTCCAGAAAACTTCGTACGCTCAAAAGAAAAACTCGGATTCCGCTTGGTCACATGGCGCCTATCTAGGCGTCAGAGCCACTCGGTCCATCGAGTAAAAAAGGACACTCTCATGAACATGCAATCTTCCACGGCCGCCCGCCGTCTGTCGGCGCTCTTCGCTGGCGTCGCCGTCCTCGCCGTTTCCCAAGCCGCCTTCGCCGCAGACGCCGCCAAGGATGTCACCACCGTCGACGAACTGACCGTCACCGCCCGCTTCCGCGAGGAGTCGGTCAATACGGTTCCGATCGCCCTGAGCGTCGTGAACGGCGACCAGATGGCCAAGCGCAATCTGAACAACATGGAAAGCCTGGCGGCCACTGTGCCGTCCATCGACTTCCGCACCGGCGCGTCCAACAAGGACCGCACCATCTTTGTCCGCGGCGTCGGCACCATCACCACCTCGCCCGGCGTTGAACCTTCGGTCTCCACCGTTCTGGACGGCATCGTCCTGAGCCGGCCGGGCCAGTCCACCCTGGACCTGGTCGACGTCCAGCGCGTCGAAGTCCTGCGTGGTCCTCAGGGCACCCTGTTCGGCAAGAACGCCTCGGCTGGCGTCATCAACATCGTCTCCAAGGATCCGACCAACACCCTCGGCGGCTATGGCGAGGCGGCCTACTATTCCGGTAACGAATATCGCCTGAAGGCTGGCGTCTCCGGCCCGATCATCGAAGACAAGCTCAGCGGCCTGGTCAGCGCCCTGGCGGCTCGCTACGACGGTAACGTCACCGACGTCCTGCGCGGCGGCAAGATCAACGGCTACACCCGCACGGGCGCCCGCACCAAGCTGATCGCTACGCCCAATGAGAACCTCACGGTCACCTTCGGCGCCGACTATATCGGCGGCAAGGAATCAGCGCCGAACGGCGTGTTCTCGTCCACCAACCGCGTCGCCTATCCGACCAATGCCGTGACCACCAACCCGGGTCTGGCCACCCTGCTGGCCGGCTATGGCGTCACTGCCGGCCCTGACAACAAGAAGGCGGTCGCCAGCATTGGTTCGACCGTCAAGGACCGCAATGGCGGCGGCTCGATCCAGCTGGACTATCAACTGGGCGACCTGAACCTGACCTCGATCACCGGCTATCGCTTCTGGAAGAACCATCAGGTTCCGGATTTCGACAACCTGCCTGTCACCACCGCGGCCTTCCCGGACGTTCGCGATGACGGCGTGGTGGACTCGATCCAGCGTAGCCAGGAATTCCGCATTACCTCGCCCAAGGGCGGCTTCTTCGACTATGTCGCCGGCTTCTACTACATGAACGCCGAGACCAAGGAAGTTTACAAGCGTGAGCTCCGCCGCCTGGTTGGCGCCTCGATCCTGACCGACAGCGGTCAGGCCAATTACGGCATCGTCAGCAAGAACTACGCCCTCTACGGCGAAGGCAATTTCAACTTCACCCCGCAGTTCCGCGCACTGGTTGGCGCCCGCCAGCTCCGTGACGAACTGAGCTACTACCACATCCGCACCGCCACCACCGCCGTGGCCCTGACCGGCATCCGTCCGTTCCACCAGAGCGCTGGATCGGTCAACAAGGATGGCTGGAGTGGTCGCCTCGGACTGCAGTACGACATCAATGACCACCAGATGGTCTATGTGACGGCCTCGCGCGGTTACAAGGGTCCGGCCTACAACGCCTTCTTCAACATGCAGGCCCTGGACGAGATTTCCATCAAGCCGGAAACCTCGACGGCCATCGAAGCCGGCGTGAAGGGCAGCATTCTCGACGGCAAGCTGTCGGGCTCGCTGGCCATTTTCGACACCAAGTTCGAGAACTATCAGGCGAACTTCACCGACATCGTGGCCGGCGGCTTTGTGACCCGTCTGATCAATGCCGGCGACGTGTCGACCAAGGGTGTGGAAGGTGACTTCACCGCCCGTCCGATCGATGGTCTGCGTCTGGGCTTCTCCTTCGCCCGCACCGACGCCCAGGTGGACAACTTCCTCTGCCCCACCGGGTCGCCGGTGAGCTGCAACATCAATGGTCAGCCCCTGCCGTTCGCGCCCAAGTGGAAGACCCACTATGAGGCGGAATACACCACCCGCTTCAACGACGACTTCGACCTGCAACTGTCCACGGACTATAGCTGGAAGTCCAAGACCCAGTACTCTCTGTCCCAGACCCCGGACACCGTCCAGGACTCCTACGGGATCTGGAATGCGGGCGTCGGCCTGATCGGCGTGAAGAACGGCTGGTCGGTTCGCGGCATCGTCAAGAACATCGCCAATGAGCACTATTCGCCCTTCGTGGGCTATGGCTCGGTGGCGGGTGTTGTCCGCTTCGTTCCGCGGGACAATGACCGTTACTACGGCATGAGCCTGCGCAAGGACTTCTAGTCCTTTCAGGATTTCAGGATCCGGAAGCCCGGGGGACGCATCCCGTCCCCCGGGCTTTTTGCTGTCAGAGCCTCAGCACATGCTTGGCGATGATGTTGCGCTGGATTTCGTCCGTGCCGCCGGCAATGCTCGCCGCGCGGGCTTCGTAGTATCGGGCGATCTCCCGGCGGGCCCAGTCGGGGCCGATGGGGTCAGGCTGGGTGCCAGTCTTCGGAAAATCGATGGCGGGCAGCCAGGGCGCCGCATAGGGCCCCGCGCATTCGATGAAGAACTCGGTCATCCGCTGGACGACGTCCGTGCCCTTCAGCTTCAGCATCGAGGACTGGGCGCCCGGCGCTGACCCGGCGGCGACTTCCCAGAGGGTCCGCATCTCCGTCATTTCCAGAGCCTGAAGCTCCACCTGCGCCAGGTTGAGACGGCTGGCGAAGCCGGGATCTTCCAGCAGGGTCGCTGCAGATGACCCCGGGATCTGGCTCGCCGCTTTCCGGATATTGCCGAGCAAGGTCATGGACAGGGAGACAAAGGCCTGTCCCGTGCGCTCATGAGTCAGAAGGCCCTTGGCATAGGTCCAGCCTTCCCCCTCGAGGCCAATGCGGTTTTCAACGGGCACGCGCACCCCATCAAAGGTCACCCGGTTGAAGGCGTGGCGGCCGTCGAGCGAGATGATCGGCTTCACCTCCACACCAGGAGTCTTCATGTCGATGAGCAGGAAGGTGATGCCCGCCTGGGGCCGGCTTTCGGCAGAGGTCCGCGTCAGGCAGAACATCCAGTCAGCCTCGTGGGCGCCGCTGGTCCAGACCTTTTCGCCATCCACGACGTAGACATCGCCGTCCAGGACCGCCCGGGTCCGCAGGGAGGCCAGGTCAGATCCCGATCCGGGCTCTGAATAGCCCTGGCACCAGACAACCCGGTCTTCGCGGATGTCGGGCAGGAAGCGTTCCTGCTGGGCGGAGCTTCCATAGCCGAACAGTATGGGCGCCAGCATGCCCATACCCATGCCTGGGACCTGCGGCGGCAGGCCGACCGAGGTGGTCTCGCGCTCCCAGATGAAGTTCTGGCTGGGAGTCCAGCCCGGGCCGCCAAACCTGACCGGCCACTTGTTCAGGGACCAGCCCTTCGAAGCCATGGCCAGCCGCCAACGGGTTCTGTGGGCCCGACTGTCATCAAAGGGCTGGCCGGGGGGAAAAGCCCCGGCGATCAGGGCGCGGACCTCGTCGCGAAAGGTGCGGTCTTCCGGGGAAAAGTCGAGGTCCATGGACAATCGTCTCCACAGGAGCCTTTTCCCTTTAGACGGAATCGTCTCAAGGGATAAAAAAGGCTCTAATTCAAAATGTTAGAGCATGCTTCGATCCGATAACCGGTTCCCACTTATCGGAACATGCTCTATTGTACGGTATCTACAATAGAAGCGCGGCGACCGGGGTCAATCGTGCGCGGGCAGGAGGACGTCATGAGCCAAGATGAGCCATTTGCAACAACGGTGCGGGACGGCGTGACGGCCGGACCAGTCCGCCGCCCGACCAATTTTTCCAAGAATGCGGTGGGATCCATCCACGACGACGCCCGAGCCCAGGAACTGGGCTTCAGGGGCGGGACCGTGGCCGGGAACATCCACTTCGAGCAGTATCCGCCCCTGCTGATCCAGGTCCTGGGCGAGGACTGGATGCGGACCGGCAGCCTGTCGCTCTACTTCCTCCATGCGACCACCGATGGCGAACCGGTCCAGGCCTTTGTCGGTCCGGCTGAGCCGAGACCTGAAGGCGGTCTGCGGGCCAGGGTCTGGATGGAAACCCCAGAGGGCGTGCGGGTCAATGAAGGGACCGCCACCGTCGGACCGCCGGACGAGCAATCTGAACTCCGGCAGAGGCTGAAATCCGTAAAGCCGGCCACCGACCTGCGGATCTTCAAGCCGACCAGGGTTGGCGACGCCGTGACGGACATACCTTCCCGTCAGGAGAGCCAGAAGACCAATCCCCGGGTCGAGCGGATTACCGAACCCATGGACTGTTATGTGGATCCCTCCGTCATGGGGGGGCTGGTGGCGGCGCCTTCGGCCGCCATCGACGCCCTGAGGGCTGTTGAACTACCCATGTTCACCGTGGACGGACCCTATGTCGGCATGTTCGGCGCCATCGAGCTCCAGTTCCTGAATGGCCCGGTTTTTGTCGATCATGACTATCTGGCGGACGGGAAGGTCCTGGCGCTCTCGGAATCTCCCAAGACAGAGGCCGCCTGGTTCGAGAGCTCCATCCGCTCGGCGGCCGGTGGCCCGCCGGTCGCCCGCATGCTGCTCTTGACCCGGTTGATCAAAGGGTCTTCTCCCCTCTGGACATGATCCCTGACATTGAACAGAAGCGCACCCGGCTGAGCCCGCAGGCCCGGGCGGAGCAGATTCTGGAGCAGGCGGCTGACCTGATCCAGCGGGAGGGTCTCGCCGCTGTGACAATGGAGCGGCTGGCCAGGGACTCGGGGATCAGCAAGGGTCTGGTCTACAACTATTTCCCCAGCCGGGACGCCCTCCTCACAGCCCTGCTGCAACGGGAGCAGGATCAGCTGCGCGATCGCGGCATGGCCGAAGCCCTGAAGGCCCAGACCCTTGAAGCCCTGGTCGAAGGCACAACGCGGATCTATCTGGAGCAGACCCATGCGCGCGGGGCCGTCATCCTGCCCCTGCTCGAAGATCCTTCCGTCGCCAGGCTGATGGAACACTCCCGGCGGGAGGAACGGGACCAGACCATCCGGTACTTCGTCAGGGCGGTCCGCCGCGAATACGGGCTCGATCTCGTCACGGCGATTACGGCGGTAGATACGCTGATGAACCTGACCGGGGCCATGGGGCGGCAGGTCGCCGCTGGAACTGTCACGGTCGAAGACGGCACAGCCATGTGCGTCCAGCTCATTACCGGCGGACTTGAAAAGCTTTCAGGTAAACGGCCGGCTTGAGCCGACACCCGCTAGATCTGTGCGCCCGAGGCAGCTCAAATCATGCCCCTGATCCTCGCCAGAGCCATGAGACCGGACTTCACGGCGTCATCACCGTCCGCATGGCTGGTTTCGACACCCCGACGGGCAAGCGCTGTGGCGTACCGGGCGCAGAGGGCTGGAGCACCCAGCAGGACCACAGGCGCCCCCTCCAGACCGAGCAGTCTCGGGGTCGCGGCGACTTCAGAGCCGATCAGCAGGCCCGACAGGTAGGAACCGGTGGACACCTGGTCCGCTCCGCGACCGGCGACCCGCGACCTGGCGGAATAGATCCGGTTTAGCAGGCCATCGCCCTCGGCCGCAGCATCAAGGCCCTCTGCGAACACCGCCTCGTCGTGCACCTTGCCATCGCTGCGCAGTATGCTGTGCGCTGACAGGACCGCGAACAGTTCGCCGGTGAAGGCGCTGAGGAAGCGGACGATCCTGCCGTCTTCTATGACCAGCCATTTGGCGTGGGTGCCGGGTTGGCAGAGGAGGTATCTTCCGGCCTGCCGGGCCGGATCGGCAGACAGCCAGCCCAGGGCCTGGGTCTCCTCGCCCCGGAGGACGTCTCCGGCAGGGGACAGGCTCTCACAGCGAATGCCCGGCGCAATCCAGACATTCTCCGCCGGCGAGACCAGACCGGCGGCTATGGCCGGCAGGTCTGCGGGACAGTCAACATAGGGAACAGCCTGCCAGCCGATATTGGATCCGACTCCGCCGCACAACAGGGCTGGAAGGCCCTCTGCGCCGAGCGCAGGACGCACCTCGTTCAGGAACCTGTCTCCAGCCTCACCGGGCTTCAGGCGGTTGACCCCCAGGTCGAAGTCCTGGCGGGCGACCTCGCGGCCCTGCCGATCAAAGGTCCAGGCGCGGAGATGGGTCGATCCCCAGTCACAGGTCAGGAGGGCTGCAGTCATCAGGTGCGGCCGCCGTCAATGACGTGGTTCTGGCCGGTGATCATGGCGGCGTCGTCAGAGGCCAGGAAAAGGGCCAGGGCGGCCACATCCTGCGGCTGGATGCGCCTTTGCAGGGCCACCAGCTTCATCCATTCGGCCTCGGCCTCCGGGGTCAGCCAGAGGGCCAGCTGCCGCTCGGTCACGACCCAGCCGGGCGAGATTGCGTTGACCCGGATGTTGTCGCCGCCCCACTCTCGGGCCAGGGCCTTGGTCAGTGCGTTCACGGCGCCCTTGGCCGCCACATAGGCGGGCATGCCCACCGGTCCCAGCAGGGCGTTGATCGAGCTGAGGTTCAGGATCACGCCGCCGCCAGCGGCCTTCATGCCGGCATGGACGGTCTGGGCCGCCAGGAAGGTGGGGTCGAGATTGACCGCCAACTGCCTGCGCCAAAGCTCTGGTCCGGCTTCGGCGGCGCTGTGCCGGGTGTCGTCGGCAACATTGTTGACGAGGATCCGGATCGGACCGAGAGCCTGGCTGGCTGACGTCACGGCCCCCTTGAGGGCGTCTTCGTCAGTCACATCGCAGACGGCGAACCAGCTGCCGGGCAGGGAAGCGCTCAAGGCTGCACCGGTGGCTTCGTCCCGGTCAAGGAAGCCGACCCGGGCGCCCTGGGCATGGAAGGCCTGGACCAGGGCCGCGCCAATGCCGGTCGCCCCGCCGGTGATGAAGACCACCTTGTCCTTCAGACTGGGATAGGTGGCGCTCATGGGATCAGTTTTCCGGAAAAATCGGGGAGGGGCAGGCCCCTGACGCCTGGCTCAAGGGCGAACAGGCTCCCGGCCAGGGGTTGGGACTCAAGATCCGACGCCGCCAGCCGCTCCCGGGCCGAGGTCACATATAAGGTGGAAAGTTCAGGACCGCCAAAGGCGCAGCTGCTGGGCTGGCCGACGGGCATGGGGATGATCTGGTCAATGCTTCCGTCCGGGGCGTAACGAACAATCCGCCAGGCGCCCCATTGGGCGTTCCAGAGGTATCCTTCGGCATCCACCGCCGAACCGTCCGGGGCGCCAGAGCTTTCCAGGGTGGTTGCGAAGATCGACCTTTCCCCAAGGTCTCCGCTTGCGGACATGGGGAAACGCCAGATGGTCCGCCTGGTCGAATCCGCGAAATAGTAGGCGTCGCCCTCCGGATTGCAGGACACCGTATTGGCGATGTGGATGTCCTCCAGAACCACATGGGTCTGGCCGTCAGGATCCGTGCGGAACAGGCGGCCGGGCCGCTTGCCGCCGTCGTCGTCCATGCTGCTCCACCAGATCCTGCCGTTGACATCGATCTTGCCGTCATTGGTCCGGAAGCCGGGGCCAAGGTCCATGGGCGCCTCGATGTCCAGCTTCCCAATGCGGGTGTCAAACCTACCCAGCCCGGCCTCCGTGACCAGGACCAGGCCGCCCCCGGCCGCCGGGACGGCGACGCTGGCGCGGACCGGCAGATCCCAGCCGCCCCGGGCGCCATCCCCTGGTGAGAGCCAGTTGAGCCGCTTGCCCTGAATGTCGAACCAGTAAAGCCGGGCTTCGGCGGCGGACCAGGCCGGTCCCTCGCCCAACTCGTCCTCGCCCCCGGCGACGCAGCGAACTTCGGTCAAAGCGCAGCTCCATAGATTGCCCAAGGGCGCATTTTCAGGCCTTCCTTCAATCTGATCCGACTCGCAAGAGACTGCTTTTCTTTTGCGTGCCCCAGACAGTCTTTCATCAGGAGTTCCCGCCATGCGGCTGGGCGTCTGTTACTACCCTGAACAATGGCCCCAGGACATGTGGGCCGACGACGCTGCGCGGATGGCGGCGCTGGGCATTTCCCATGTGCGGATCGGTGAATTCGCCTGGGCGCTGATGGAGCCGCAGCCTGGCCAATACGACTGGGCCTGGCTGGATCAGGCCGTTGATACCCTGGCGGCTGCGGGCCTCAAGGTTGTGCTCGGAACGCCGACAGCCACCCCGCCAAAATGGCTCGTGGACGCCCATCCCGACATGCTGGCCGTCGGCGAGGATGGTCGGGAAAGGGGCTTCGGCTCCCGGCGGCATTACTGCTTTTCCAGTGAGAGTTACCGGCGGGAATGCGCCCGGATCGTCACGGTCATGGGCGAGCGCTATGGCCGCCATCCCGCTGTTGTCGCCTGGCAGACCGACAACGAGTTCGGCTGCCACGACACCACCATCAGCTATTCAGCCAATGCGGCCGCCCGTTTCCGGGCCTGGCTGGGCGCCCGCTATCAGTCGGTAGAAGCCCTCAACCGCGCCTGGGGGGCGGTCTTTTGGTCCCAGGCCTATCGCAGCTTTGACGAGGTCCAGCCGCCGAACCTGACGGTGACCGAGGCCAATCCCAGCCACCGCCTGGATTACAACCGCTTTGCTTCGGACGAAGTGGTCAGCTTCAACCGTCTGCAGGTGGACATTCTGCGCCGCCTGTCGCCGGGCCGGGACATCGTCCACAATTTCATGGGCTTCTACACCGAGTTCGACCATTTCGATGTGGGCAAGGATCTCGATGTGGCGACCTGGGACTCCTATCCCCTGGGCTTCCTCGAAATGTTCGGGGGATCAACCGAGGACAAGCTGCGCTATCTGCGGCAAGGACATCCCGACATATCCGGCTTCCATCATGACCTCTATCGCGCCTGCGGTCAGGGACGGTGGTGGGTGATGGAACAGCAGCCCGGGCCGGTGAACTGGGCGACCTATAACCCGGCCCCAATTCCGGGCATGGTCCGAGCCTGGACCTGGGAGGCCTTCGCCCACGGGGCGGAGCTGGTCTCCTATTTCCGCTGGCGGCAGGCGCCGTTCGCCCAGGAGCAGATGCATGCCGGGCTGAACCGGCCTGACAATGTCCTCGACCAGGGTGGGACCGAGGCCCGTCAGGTGGCGGAGGAACTCAGGGCCATGGGCGAGCTCGCCCCCTGCCGGCGAGCCAGGGTGGCCCTGGTCTTTTCCTACGAAGCCGACTGGCTGACGAAGATCCAGCCCCACGCCAGAGGCTTCCGGGCCCTGTTCCTGGCCTTCGAGACCTACAGCGCCCTGCGGCGGGCAGGTCTGGATGTGGACATGGTCGCGCCGGATGGCGACATGTCCGGCTATGATCTGATCCTGGCGCCGACCCTGCCGACCCTGTCTGACGAGACGGTCGCCCGGTTCGAGGCGTCGGGCGCGGTGATTGTCTGTGGGCCGAGAACCGGCTCGCGGACCCGGGATGGACACATTCCCCCAGACCTGGGGCCAGGTCCCCTGCAGGCTCATCTCTCCGCCAAGGTCGTGCGGGTCGAGAGCCTGCGGCCCGGCGCAGAGCCCAGGGTCATGCTGGAGGGCGCCGCCCATGATGCAAAACTCTGGCGGGATGACCTCGAGACGGATCTTGAGCCCTTGGCCCGTTTTGACGACGGCAAGCCGGCCTGGGTGTCGCAGGGCAGATGGCACTATCTCGCCACCTGGCCCGGGGCTGACCTGATGGATCAGGTGGTGGCCAGGGTTGCCGCGCAGGCAGGACTGACCCTGAATCCCATGCCGGAAGGCGTTCGCACCCGGGATCGGGACGGCGTCCGCTTCGCTGTCAACTTTGCGCCGGAAGCTCGTCTGGCGCCTGCACCGAAAGATGCGAGCTTCCAGCTGGGCGGCCGTGAAATGATGCCTGGCGCGGTCGCGGCCTGGCGGATCGGCTAGGTCAGGGTCTCGGCGAAGAGGGCCAGGAGTTCGCTCCAGTGGCGCTCTGAGGCGTCCTTGTCATAGACCGGCATGTCCGGCGGCGCATATCCGTGCCTTGCGCCGCGATAGATGGTCACCTCCGCATTGACCCCGGCAGCCTTGAAAGCCGCGTCCAGTCGCTCGCACTGGGCGTCATCAAAGCCCTTGTCCATGTCGGCGCCCGCTACCAGGACCCGGGCCTTGATCTTCGGAGCCAGAAGATGCGGACTGTCTTCGGCGTCCGTCGCGAGATTGCTGCCGTGGAAGGCTCCGACGGCGACAACCCGGTCTGGGAAGTTTCCGGCCGCCCGGATCACCGCAGATCCGCCCATGCAGTAACCCGTGACTCCAACCCTGGTCCCCTTGACCTGGGGTTGGGCGCTCAGGAAGTCGAGGAAGGCCGCCGTGTCGGACATGCTCTTTTCAGGGCTGGTCGTAGCGAAGAACTTCCCGAATATGGACCGCCGATCTTCATCCGATTTGATGGACTTGATGTCGATCGGCTCATAGGGGCCGGCCCTCCAGAACATGTCCGGCAGCAGGACGAAATAGCCGGCGTCCGCCAGTCTCTGGCTCATGTCGAACAGGGCAGGGCGAATGGCTGGCGCATCCATATAGAAGATGACGCCCGGCCAGGGGCCGTCTCCGGTGGACGGTGTGAAGGTGAAGGCGCGCGCGGCGCCGTCGACGGTCGCAATGGCGACTTCTGTCCGGCTCATCTGGAAATCCTTATGGGGCAGTCGTCGGCTTTACTGCTTGCGGGGTCCAGTCAAAGGCCAGCAACAGTGTGCGCTCGGCTGGAGAAAAATTGTCGTCGGCCAGCAGGTAGAACCTGATGGTCCCGGCCTTGCCCGGTACAGCTGCCAGACCTTCAAAGTTATCGACGGTGAGCGGCCGCTGCAGATCCAGCTGATCGACCACCTGACCCTGCTTGTCAGCAATGATCAGGGAGACGCGACTGCCGCGCAGGGGATCCCAGGACCGCAGGAGATAGGCCAGCCGGTCTCCAGACAGGGGCGCCAGCGCCACCAGGCCGAAGTCATCGGCCTTGGGAATGATCCGGCCTGGCGTGCATCCCTTGGCCAGGGTGCAGCTCCAGGTCTGCCCGGATACTTCGCCACCGACCAGATAGGCGTCCGGGCCCCGGGCCGGGTCCTCGGACAGACCTTCCATGCCGCCATTGTCAGGAAAGCTCGCCTCGGGCGAGGGGGCTTCACGCGGCGGTCCGCCCTTGGCCGGGTATAGCAGTATGCGGTGGTGGCGCTCCAGGCTGACCAGGCGGTCGCCCGATGCCAGCATGGCCAGGCCTTCGGCGTCAGACTCCTGCTTGGAGGGCAGGACCTGGCCATCCGTCCCCGTCAGGGGCGTCAGGGCGCCATCTGCGGCGCCGACGAGCCGCCCCTTGCTGTCCAGCACCAGGCGGGCGGTGAACAGGCTGCCCTCATCGGTAACAGCATGGATCTGACCGTTCGCCGCTACCCGCAGGTCCGAGAGACCGTGCAGCTGTGTTGTGTCCCTGGAAGTCAGATGCAAACCACCGGCATAGGCAAAGGCGCCTATGGCGGTCTGCTGGGGATTGTCCGCATTCAGCGGAACCGGGTCACTTGTCAGGGTTATGGCTGGCCCGGCGGCCACGGGACCGACCGGGGTTGCAGGGGGCTGGGCGCAGGCGGAAACCGCGAGAACCGAAGCGATCCAGAGCCAGGTCTTCACGCGACGGCCTTCCGGACTTCCTTGAAGGTTGAGCGCCGCACCGGTCCCTGCGGACCCTGGGTCGTGGGCGGGGGTTGAAGAAGGCTCGCCATCTTCTTGGTGACCCGCCGGGGCTCTTCATCAAACAGCTCGGCCAGCTGGTCGACAATGGCGCCGGCCAGTTGCTCGACATCCACAATGGTGACGGCGCGACGATAATAGCGGGTCACGTCATGGCCGATGCCGATGGCGATCAGCTGGACCGGGCTCTTGTTCTCGATCTCGGAAATGACCTCCCGCAGGTGGCGTTCCAGATAGTGCCCGGAATTCACCGACAGGGTGGAGTCATCCACGGGCGCGCCGTCGGAAATGACCATGAGGATCCGCCGGCTTTCCGGGCGGCCGATCATCCGCTGGTGAGCCCACATCAGGGCTTCACCATCGATGTTCTCCTTGAGCAGGCCTTCACGCATCATCAGGCCGAGATTGCGGCGGGCCCGGCGCCATGGGGCGTCGGCTGACTTGTAGATGATGTGGCGCAGGTCATTCAGGCGACCGGGCTGGGCGGGCTTGCCGGCCTTCAGCCAGTCCTCGCGGCTGGAGCCGCCCTTCCAGGCCCGGGTGGTGAAGCCGAGGATCTCGGTCTTCACGCCGCAGCGTTCCAGGGTCCGGGCCAGGATGTCAGCGCAGACAGCGGCCACCATGATCGGGCGACCGCGCATGGAGCCGGAATTGTCGATCAGGATTGTCACCACCGTGTCGCGGAACTCGGTGTCGTCCTCTTCCTTGAAGGCCAGGGATGCGGTCGGATCGACAATCACCCGGGTCAGGCGCGCCACATCGAGGATCCCTTCCTCGAGGTCGAAGGTCCAGGTCCGGTTCTGCTGGGCCATCAGCTTGCGCTGCAGCTTGTTGGCCAGGCGGGAGACAACGCTGGAAAGGCTGGCCAGCTGCTGGTCCAGATAGGCCCGAAGGCGGGTCAGCTCTTCCGGCTCGCACAGCTCTTCGGCCGAGACCACCTCGTCATTGGCGGTGGTGAAGACCTTGTAGGTGATGGCCTTGGCGTCACCCTTGAGGTCTGGCCGCGCCGGCTGGTCGCCCTCGCCCATGTCTGGCGGATCGTCCGTGTCCTCGGCATTGGGGTCCTCTTCCGAGGACATCATCTCGCTGTCGGCTTCCTCGCTCTCGCGGTGGGTCGCCTCGCTGTCGTCCATGGAGGTCTGCTGCGGGGACTGGCCTTCGCCGTCGCCCTCATCGCCGTCTTCCGAGGCTTCAGCTTCGCCCTCTTCGCCTTCCTCTTCCTGCTGGTCGGCCTGGTCGGGGGCGTCGGAGAGGTCATCGCCCAGGGACAGGTCCCGCAGGATGGTCCGGGCCATCCGGGCGAAGGCCTTCTGGTCGTCGACCGTATCGATCAGCTTGTCGATGTCAGCGCCGGCCCGGGACTCGATGTCGGCGCGGAACAGGTCCACCAGTGGGCGGGCTTGAAGGGGCGGCTCGACCCCGGTCAGGCGCTCGCGCACGATCAGGGAGACGATCTCGGCTATGGGCGGATTGCTCTGGGCCTCGATCGGGTTGAACACCTTCTTCGCCCAGGCGGCGTCATGCACCGCCTTCAGGTTCTCCCGGACACCGCCAAGGGCGTTGGCGCCCAGGGCTTCGATGCGGGTCTGTTCCAGTGCGTCATAGACCGGCTGGCCCGCGGCGGAGCCGGGCCGGGTTCTGGCGTGGATGGCCGGGTCATGATTGGCGATGCGCAGGGCCATCTGGTCGGCCAGGCCGCGGATGCGTGCGGCGTCGGCCGGGGTCAGGTCCCGGGGCGGGTGCGGCAGGACCGCCCGGTTGCCCTGCAGGACCGGACCCTCGCCCGAATAGACGATCTCAAGGTCCGGGCTCTCCGCCAGGGAGCGCGTGGCGTTGGCCAGGGCGCGCTTGAAGGGCTCGATCGGGCTTTCAGGGTTCTTGGACATGGTCTTCCCTCATAGCCCGACCTTTCAGCGCGGCAAAGCGCGGCGCGCGGTTATTTGCGCATCCGCCAGGCCTTCGACTGGGATCCGACCACAGACACCAGATCGCCCATGGTCAGGTTCATGTCGACCAGGTGCAGACCCCAGTCCTCGCTGACCTTCGGACCAATCATGACGTCGCCCCGAATGTCGTCCAGGCGGGGGTCCGCGGGATCGGCGTTCACATGGACTTCAAGATAATTGAACCCGTTCCTTGAAACGCATTGTCCGGTCAGCAGGCCGGGCGTCGAGACAAAGGGTGTCCTGATCGCGGTTCCCTTCGACGTCCACAGGGACCGGTCCTGGCCATTGCCCGTTGTCGAGAGATAGGCGTTGAGCGGGGCGGATCCTCCGGCCAGACCCGCCGGATTGGTGCAGGCGACGATCATGTTTGAGCCCGCCTCACGCGGTCTGCCAAACCGGCTGTTTGCCGGCGGGGGAATGGTGTCGCGAAAGCTTGCAAAGGCGATGACGCAGCCGGTCTGGGTATTGCTTGCGCAGGTCGGAATGGACTTCAGCAGTCCCGTGGTCTTGCCCGGTTCGATCGGGAGGCCGGTCCCGGCCAGTATGGCCGAAACCAGCAGCTTCTGGGACGGCTTGCCGTCGATCTCGCTGGCCAGCAACCGGGTCAGAACCCCGGCGCCCTGGGAGTGGCCGATCAGGACGACGCCTCGTCCCTTGTTCTCATGGGCGAGATAGTACTTCCAGGCGTCGACCACGTCCTGATAGCCGGTGTCGGGTCGAGGTGCATTCGCCGCCATGCCCCCAGGCAGGGCCTGGCCGGAAATTGTCGCTCGAAGGGCGGTCAGGGTGAACTGGCGGTACATGGGCGCATAGACCCTGCACTTTGAGGCAAATCTCGAGAGCTGCTGCTCGACGACACTCGTCTCCTCGGCGTTCGGGATCATGTCCGACAGGACCGACTTGTCGTTGGAAACGGTCGGGTAGACGTAAAAGCAGTCGATCGGCGCCTTGGGGTCGGCCTTCCAGGCCTCGTCCTGCAGGTCGCCATTGGCCTTGATGATGGTGGAGGAATTGTCGCCCGTGCAGGCGTCGCTCCGTCCCGGCCAGCAAAGCCAGGAGGTCTTGTCGCCATAGTCATTGGCGGGGGGCTGGCTCTGGGCGACGGCGGCAGGGGCGAGCACTGTCATTGCAAGGGCGGCGCTGAGTCCGGCCAGACGCATGCTGAACATGGTTTCCTCAAAAATCGTTCTTGTGATTATGAAGAAATCATCCCGCCGCAGGGTCGGGAGGTCCAGCGCTAAGTTCGATCAGGCCGCAGCAGATCGGGCGCTGGCGTCCCGGAGTTCGTCAAGGGCCTGGGCGATGGCGGTCATCATCTTGCCCACCTCGATCGGCTTGGGCACGGTTCCGGACATGCCAGCCCTTTTGTATTCCAGGACATGGTGGCTCATGACATTTGCCGAGAGGGCGAGGATCGGCGTGCGGGGCACGCCTTCTTCGGCCTCCCAGGCGCGGATCGTGGTTGTGGCCTCAACGCCGTTCATCTCAGGCATCTGGATGTCCATGAGAACCACGTCGAAGGCGCCGGTCTTGACCGCCTCAACGGCTTCGCGGCCATTGCCAACAAGGGTGAGCGCCACATTCATCGGCTCCAGAAGGGCCTTCAGGATCAGCTGGTTGGTGTCATTGTCCTCAGCGGCGAGAATCCGAACGGGTGGCCCCTCGAAGCACACATCCTGGCTCTCGGCCGTCACCGCGTCGGTCGTAACCACGGAACAGCGTTTGAGGGGAAGATTGAAGGCAAACGTCGAGCCTTCGCCGACCTCGCTGGTCAGGGTCATCCGGCCGCCCATGAGGGTGACGAGCTCGCGGGAAATGGCCAGGCCAAGGCCAGTGCCGCCAAACCGTCGCGTGGTCGAGGCGTCGACCTGGCTGAACTTCTGGAAGAGGTCGTTGATGCGGTCCTTGGGAATGCCCATGCCTGTATCGCGGACGACAAACTTCAGACCAAGGACTGTCGCTTCAACGCGCACGACAATTTCGCCGGCGTTGGTGAACTTCACGGCATTGGAGACCAGGTTGGCGATCACCTGACGCAGACGGGCGCCGTCGCCCAGCCAGATGCCCCGGGCGTCCCGTTCAACCTCCAGCTTCAGGGCGACCCCCTTCTGACTGGCCAGGGGACTGAAGGTCGAGCAGGCGACCTCCATGGCGTCCACCACATCAAACTCGTGATTGTCGATTTCCAGGCGTCCGGCTTCGATCTTGGAAAAGTCCAGAACGTCGTTGAGAACGGTCAGCAGGCTCTGCCCGGAATCCCTGATGATGGTCAGACGCTCGGCCTGATCAGGTGACAATTCCCGACGCGCCATGACCTGGGCCATGCCGAGAATGCCGTTCAGAGGGGTCCGGATTTCATGGCTCATATTGGCCAGGAACTGGGACTTCGCGATATTGGCCGAGTCCGCCATGTCCTTTGCCCGGACCAGGGCGTCCATGGTGCGGTCCAGGGCGTCTTCGCCGGCGGCAAGCTCACGGAAGATCCCCTGAACGCGGAGGGCCAGGGCAAAGGCGGCGGCGGTCAGGATGATCAATCCCAGCACAATTGACGGGGCAGCTTCCTCCAGGGCGACCAGGCCAGGCCGCCCGGGGCTCCAGGTTACTGTGCTTCCGACATACCCGTTGATGTCCACCAGTGGCACTTCGGCCGTGGCTTTCCTGTCAGCCCTGGCGCCAAGACGGAGGTTCTGAAGCGGCAGTTCACCCGATCCGCCCTGCAGGCTGTCGACATCGAGCTTGCGGATGATGACGGTCACAGGCGTCGGCCCGGGCTGTCGGCGCACGGTCGGGCGTTCGGGGACAACCCGTCCTGCCGCAATCAGGTAAGACTTGCCGTTGGAATTTACGATCCCGGCCCGCGCCTGAACTGCTTCGATATCCACCTTGTTCGCCAGGACGGGAACCGTGCTGTTCACCTGTTCCTCGGCGCGGATCTCCCGGATCAGCGGCTGCAGGTCGAGGGTCAGCTGGGCGAGGGCTTCGGCGCTGATCCCAGACCCGCTTGTCGCCCAGGCCTTGACGGTCTGGTTCCTGGAATCCAGCAGAACCGCGCCATCCTGTTTGAGATTGGACAGGAAGTAATGGCCAATCTCGAAGTCAGCCCAGCTCAGGTCGGCCCGCCCGGCGAGCGACTTGTAGGCTTCATCCCAGGCGCAGAAGGTTTGGATGTCCCGGATCATTTGCGCAGACATGGCGTCAATGCGCTTTGAGACCGCCCTGCGCTCCTGCGCCAGTTCGGCCCTGTCGGACTGATGGGTCATGTAGGCGAACAGGCTCGCGCTTCCGGCCAGAACCAGACCAAGCACGATCAGGCCCAGCATGACGATGCGCCGCATCGCCGTTCGCCTGTAGTGTTTGTTCGCCGACATGTCCGCCCGGGGTACTCCTCCAGGGCAGTATGTCGTGGACCTGTCTCGAAACGGTAAATCGCCGATAGGCCGCTGAGAACAGCTCAGAACCACAAGGCGCTGAGCCGTTCCAGGGGTCTCCAGCGGCCCCGATGCTCAGGTCAGGAAACCCGGAGGCGCGCCGTGCTTTCCGGCAGGTCCTGACCAAAGGCGCGCTGGAAGAATTCGGCTACAGCGCCGCGCTCAAGCTCATCGCACTTGTTGAGGAAGGTCATCCGGAAGGACAGGGCCAGGTCGCCGCCGAAGATCTCGGCATTCTGGGCCCAGGTGATCACGGTCCGCGGGCTCATGACGGTGGAGATATCACCGTTCATGAAGGCGTTCCGGGTCATGTCGGCGACCCGGACCATGGCGGCGATGGTCCGCTTGCCCTCGGCGTTGTCGTAATGCGGCGACTTGGCCAGCACGATGTCGGCTTCCATGTCATGGGGCAGGTAGTTCAGGGTCGTGACAATCGACCAACGGTCCATCTGGCCCTGATTGATCTGCTGGGTGCCGTGGTAGAGGCCGGTGGTGTCGCCCAGGCCAATGGTGTTGGTCGTGGAGAACAGCCGGAAGAAGGGGTTCGGCTTGATGACCCGGTTCTGGTCCAGCAGGGTCAGCTTGCCCTGGGCTTCCAGTACGCGCTGGATCACGAACATCACGTCCGGGCGGCCGGCGTCATATTCGTCGAACACCAGGGCGATGGGCCGCTGGATGGTCCAGGGCAGGATGCCTTCCCGGAATTCGGTGATCTGCTTGCCGTCCTTCAGGACGATGGCGTCCTTGCCGACCAGATCGATACGCGACACATGGCTGTCCAGGTTCACCCGGATCAGCGGCCAGTTCAGCCGGGCGGCGACCTGCTCGATGTGGGTCGACTTGCCGGTGCCGTGATAGCCCTGCACCATGACCCGACGGTCAAAGGCGAAGCCGGCGCAGATGGCGCGGGTCGTTTCCGCATCAAACTTGTAGGCCGGGTCGATGTCGGGGACATGGGAGTCCCGCGTCGAGAAGGCCGGGACCATCATGTCGTCATCGACCCCGAAAGCTTCGCGCAGGGAAACCTTCTTGTCGGGGACAAGCGAGATGAGGTTGTCGTCTTGGGTATCGGCTAATGAAGTCATGGCGAGTTTGGATTACAAGGTTCTCGGCCTGATGCAAACGGCTGTTTGCCGCCGCAGGGTGGTGAAATAACAAACCAGGGACGGGGGAGGGCTGCCGCCATGGCAATGAGCACGGGTCTGCGGGACGGACTGAAGATCACCCCCCATGAAAATGGCTTCGGCGCCGAGATTTCCGGCGTCGATCTCGCAATGCCGCTCCCGGACAGCCTTCGCGCCGAAATCCATTCAGCCTGGGCTGAACATGCCGTGCTCAGCTTTCGCGACCAGCCCCTGACCCTGGACCAGCTTGAGGCCTTCACCCAGTCCATTGGTCCCTTCGGCAAGGATCCCTTCATCCAGCCCATGCCGGGGCGACCCAATGTTCTGGAACTGCGCCGGGAACCTGACGAGAAGGCGACCAATTTCGGGGCTGGCTGGCATTCTGACTGGAGTTTCATGGAAACCCCGCCGGCGGCGACCCTGTTGCGGTCAGAAGTGACGCCGCCGGTGGGCGGGGAAACCTTCTTCGCCGATGGCCGCCGGGCCTATGACGATTTGTCGGAGACCATGAAGGCGGACCTGGCCTCCCTGAGGGCGGTGCACTCAGCCGGTCGCGCCTATGGCGTACAAGGGGTCTTCGCCCGGGAGACGGAAAAGCGGACCATGAAGATCGTCGTGTCCGAAGAGGCCGACTCCCAGCTCAGCCACCCCCTTGTCCGGACGCATCCGGTGACTGGCCGCAAGGCGCTTTATGTCAGCCCTGTCTATACGATCGGCATTGAGGGCATGGGCGAGAAGGAGAGCCAGGACCTGCTGACCTCCCTCTTCGCCCACATGATCCAGCAGCAATACATCTACCGGCATCACTGGACCCAGGGCGCCGTTCTGCTTTGGGATAACCGCTGCACCATGCATCTGGCCAAGGGCGGCTATGACGGCCATCTGAGGGTCATGCACCGGACAACGGTGGCCGGCGAGATTCCTGCCTAGGCCATCCGCGCCTTGCGCAGGATCTGGTAGGCTTTGATGACCCGGTGGAGCTTGTGCTCCGCCGACCTGTCACCGCCGTTGGAGTCCGGGTGGCAGCGCTTGACCAGTTCGATGTAGCGCGCCCGGATCTTCGGGGTGTCCGCCGTTTCGTCCAGGTCCAGGTCCGCCAGGGCGTTCCGCTCCAGCTTGCCCAGCTTGCGGCCCTCAGGCGCGGCGGCAGGGCGATTCGGTCCCAGACCGCTGCCGAAGAGGTTGAACGGGTCGCGATAGCCCTGGCCCTTTCGGAAGCCAGCCTCGGCGGTGGCGGCTTCCCGGGAGAAGCGGCCAGCCTTGAATTCCCAGGTCGGACGGTCGCCGGCGGCGCTCTGGGCCTGACGGGCGCGGATTTCGCCTTCGCTCATGCCGGCGAAGAAGTTCCAGTTGCGGTTATATTCCGCCGCGTGGGCCTGGCAGAACCAGTAGTGTTCATTGGGCAGATCGCGGGATTTGGGGGCCTTGGCGCTGCCCGCCAACCGGCAGCCGGCATGGTCGCAGACCTTCTCGCCGGGCTTCAGCGCATAGACGTCGTCGGACTGCGCTGCTTCCTCGGGAGAAGGCGGACGCACCCGTATATCGACGAACTTCGGCTTGTATTGAAAAGCACCGGCCATGGCCTGATTATGATGCCGTAAAAGACCCTTTCAAGAATTGAAGATTTGTCCGATGGGCGCTATGATCGATGCCATTCATAACAAGCTGACTGCGGCCCTGGCGCCCACCCGTCTTGAGGTGGTCGACGACTCGGCGCGACATGCCGGTCACGCAGGTGCGCAGCCCGGTGGCGAGACTCATTTCAACCTCGTGGTCGAGTCGAAGGCCTTTGAGGGGCTTTCAAAGGTCGCGCGCCAGCGGGCCGTGTATCGGATACTTTCGGACGAACTTGCGGGATCGCTACACGCCTTGTCGGTGAAAGCGCTCGCGCCCGGCGAGACCTGATCTATAATTTGACCGCTTGCCGTTCATTCCAACGGCCGCGCTTGGGAGGCGTGAGTGCATACGAATTTGACCGTCAACGGCCAGGCCCACGCGCTTGACCACGACACCCGGACCACACTTCTGGACGCCCTGCGTGAGACCCTTGACCTCAAGGGGACCAAGAAGGGTTGTGATCACGGCCAATGCGGCGCCTGCACCGTGCTGGTGAATGGCGTCCGCATCAACGCCTGCCTGTCCCTGGTCGCCATGCACGATGGCGACGAGATCGTGACCATTGAAGGGCTGGCCTCAGGCGACACCCTGCATCCGGTTCAGCAGGCCTTCCTGACCCAGGACGCCCTGCAGTGCGGCTATTGCACCCCGGGTCAGATCTGTTCGACGGTTGGCATGTTGCGCGAGGTGGCCGATGGCCAGCCCAGCCAGGCGACGGAAAACCTCAGCGGCAGGATTTCCCTCACCGACGCCGAGATCCGCGAACGCATGAGCGGCAATCTCTGCCGTTGCTCGGCCTATCCCCAGATTCTTGCGGCGATCCGCAGCGTTGCGGGAGAGCCGGCATGAAGCCCTTCACCTATGAGCGCGCCAAGGATGTCGCCTCCGCCGTGAAGGCGGTCCGCGCGAATCCCGGGGCAAAATTCCTGGCCGGCGGCACAAACCTGCTCGACCTCATGAAGTCGGAAGTCGAACGGCCCAGCCATCTCGTCGATATTGGCCGACTTCCCCTGGCCTCCATCGAGACCACCCGGGACGGCGGCCTGAGGATCGGCGCCATGACCACCAACAGCCAGGTGGCCTCGGACGCCCGGGTCCGCAGCCTGTACCCGGTCCTCGCCCAGTCGATCGTTTCCGGCGGGTCGGCCCAGTTGCGCAACAAGGCGACGACGGGCGGCAACCTGATGCAGCGCACCCGCTGCCCCTACTTCTATGACACCGCCAAGCCCTGCAACAAACGACTGCCAGGGTCCGGCTGCGCGGCTCTGGGCGGCCTCAACCGCAACAGCGCCATATTCGGGACCAGCGACGCCTGCATCGCCACCAACCCTTCGGACATGGGTGTGGCCCTGGCGGCCCTGGACGCGACGGTGGAGACCCTGACGGCGGACGGAGTCACCCGCTCCCTGTCGGTCGCCGACCTGCACAGGCTTCCGGGCGACACGCCGGAAATTGAAACCGAACTCAAGCCAGGCGAGCTGATCACCTGTGTCGTTGTACCGCCCGCGCCTCCCGGCGGTCAGGTCTATCGCAAGGTCCGCGACCGGGCCTCCTATGCCGGCGGAATTGTCAGCGTTGCTGCGGTGGCGGGACGGGTCGCCTGGGGCGGCGTGTCGCTCAAACCCTGGCGGGCGGCGAAGACCGAGGCCGCCCTGGCGGCCGGAGCGCCAATCGCTGAAGCCGTTGCTGCCGAACTCGCCGGGGCTGAGCCTCGCGGGAAGAACAGTTTCAAGATCGCCCTGATCGGACGGCTGACCGCCTCCGCTCTGGACGAAACCCTGTCGGGGAGGCGCGCATGAGTTCGGTCAAGGATTGGGCCGCCCCCAACCCGGTTTCTGAAAACCGCTCGGGACTGATCGGCAAGAATGTCGACCGCTATGAGGGTCGCCTGAAGGTCACCGGGACAGCGCCCTATGCCTACGAGGTCGAGACCCCTTCGGCCCCGGCCTATGGCCATGCTGTTGGCGCCACCATCGCCCGCGGTCGGGTTGTCTCCATCGATACGACAGCGGCCAAGGCCTCGCCCGGCGTGAAGCTGGTCTGGACCCATGAGAGCGTTCCGGCTCAAGCCGCCCGGGGCGAGCGGGCCAATCCCCGCAGCCAGCGTGCGTCCAACCCGGCCATGGCCTCGGATTCCGTCGAGTTCTACGGCCAGACCGTGGCCTTCGTGGCGGCCGACACCCTGGAAAACGCCAGGGCTGCCGCAGCCCTGATCCAGATCACCTATGACGCCCAACCGGCCGTGGTGGATTTTCTGGCCAGTCTGGATCAGGCGGAAATGCCCCCCGGCGAGGAGGACGTCGAAGTCGGCGACTTCAGCGCAGGATATGAAGGCTCGAGCGTGAAGCTGGACGAGACCTATTTCAGCCCGATCGCCAACCACGCCCAGATGGAGCCCTGCGCCACCACCGCCTGGTGGGATGGCGACAAGGTTACTGTGCATACCTCCATCCAGATGGTGAAGGGCGGCCAGCACGCCCTGGCCGAGACCCTGGCCATCCCGTCCGACAAGGTGCACCTGATCACCCGCTATATCGGCGGCGGCTTTGGCGGCAAGGGCCAGTCCTATGACGACCTGACCCTGGCGGCCCTGGCGGCCCGCGAGCTGGGTCAGCCGGTCAAGGTCGCCTATACCCGCCAGCAGATGTTCCAGGCCACGATCCACCGGCCTGCCGTCCAGATGCGTGTCCGGCTGGGCGCTGAGCCCGATGGTCGCCTGAACGCCTTTTCCATCGAGGCCATCACCCACTGCGCGCGCAATTCGCCCTTCACCGAGCACGCGGCCAACTTCTCCCGCAGCCTCTATGCGGCGCCCAATCGCCTGACCGGCCACCGGCTGGTGAAGATGGACCTGCCGGGCGCAGGCCCCATGCGGGCGCCGGGCGAAGCCACCGGCATGCTCAGCCTTGAATGCGCCATGGACGAACTGGCCGAGAAGCTGGGCATTGATCCGGTGGAGCTGCGCATCCGCAATGAGCCATCGGTTGATCCAGAGACCGGCAAGCCCTTCTCTGTGCGCCAGTTGGTGGAATGCATGCGCGAAGGCGCCCAGCGATTCGGCTGGGATCGGCGCAATGCGACTCCTGGCCAGGTCCGCGACGGTCGCTGGCTGGTGGGCATGGGCATGGCGGCGGGCATCCGCGGCAATTTCCTTCTGCCGGCCAAGGCAGGCATCCGGATCACCGCTGACGGCACGGTCACCCTGTTGCAGGGCATGACCGACATCGGCACCGGCACCTATACCATCCTGGCCCAGATCACCGCCGAGACCCTTGGCGTGCCCCTGGATCAGGTGCGCGTTGAACTGGGCGATTCCGACATGCCCCCGGCCCCCGGCTCGGGCGGACAGTTCGGTGCGGCGACTGCCGGTTCGGCGGCCTTCGAGACCGGCATGGTCATGCGCCGCACCCTGGCGGAGTTGGCGATCAATGATCCCAATTCACCCCTGTTCGGCGCTGATCCTACCCTGGTGACCTTCGCCAACGGCAATATCGCCCTGGAGAACCAGAGCGAGAGCCTGGCCTCCCTGGTGGCCCGCGTTCAGCCCGAGGGCGTTTATGTGGAGGGGTCGATCTCTCCGGCCGCCGACGCCCGGGACTGGAGCCAGCACACCTATGGCGCCCAGTTCGCCGAGGTGGGGGTTGATGTGGTGTCCGGCGAGGTCCGCATCCGCCGCATGTTCGGCGTCTTCGCCGCCGGCCGGATCCTCAACGCCAAGACGGCCAAGAGCCAGATCACCGGCGGTATGATCTGGGGCATAGGCACTGCCCTCACCGAGACCAATCCGGTGGACCCGCGCTATGGCAGCTTCCTGGGCCAGGACCTGGGCGGCTATCTGGTTCCCAGCCACGCCGACATCGTCAATGTGGACTCGATCTTCCTCGACGAAGCCGACGACAAGGCCAATCCCCTGGGGATCAAGGGTGTGGGCGAGCTGGGCATCTGCGGGACCGGCGCGGCCATCGCCAACGCCATCTACAATGCCTGCGGCGTGCGCCTGCGCGACTATCCCATGACGCCGGACAAGGTCCTGGAAGGCCTGATCGCCAAGGGGCTCTGATCCCCGGGGCGATCAGTCTTCAGTGGCGCTTTCCAGCGGAGCCGAGACCCGCAGAGCGGTGATCTGGTTGCGCACCCGCTTGACCACCTGGAACCGGTGGCCGTGGAAGATGAAGGTCTGACCGATCTTTGGAATGGTCTGGGCTTCGTGGATCACGAGGCCTGCGACCGTAACGGCCTGATCGTCGGGCAGGTCCCAGTCCAGGGCGCGGTTGAGATCGCGGATCGGCACTGTGCCATCGACCATGACCGAGCCATCGGCCTGGCGGCGGACGCCCTGGATCTTGCTGTCGTGCTCGTCCTCGATCTCGCCGACAATCTCCTCGAGAATGTCTTCCAGGGTCACCAGGCCCTGCAGGGCGCCGTACTCGTCCACCACCAGGGCGAAGTGGTTCTGGCGCTTCAGGAAGGCGTTCAACTGGTCCTTGAGGTTGGTGGTTTCCGGAATGAACCAGGGGTCGCGGCGGATCTTGTCGATGACCAGGGCCTCGAAGTCACCCTTGGCGTCCGAAATGGCGTGCAGCAGGTCCTTGGCGTGCAGAATGCCGACAATGTTCTCCGGATCGCCCCGATAGAGCGGCACCCGGGTATGATCATTGGCCAGGACGTGGGCGACCAGTTCGGCGGCCGGCAGGTCGGCGTCGACCATGGAGATTGAGGTCCGGTGCACCATGACCTGGCTGACATCCATGTCGGAGAGGTCGAGTACGCCACCCAGCATCCGCCGGTCGCGCTCCTCCACCAGGCCTTCGGAGTGGTGGTATTCCACCGCCCCGCGGATCTCTTCATGGGCGGCCAGAACGTCCATCTCCATGCCCAGCCGGACGCCGAAAATGCTGAGCGTCCGCCGGACGATCCACTGGATGGCGTAGATGATGGGCCCGAAGACCTTGACCACCAGCAGGGTCGGGCCCGACAGGAAGCGCGCCACATCGTCTGACCGCAGTATGGCCAGGGTCTTGGGCAGGACTTCGGCGAAGACCAGGATCAACACGGTCATGATGGCGGTGGCTGCGGCGACACCGACAGCACCGGGAAACGCGGCCGTCAAAACCTGCGTGGTGAGGGCCGAGGCCAGGATGTTGATCAGGTTGTTGCCCAGCAGGACCGCGCCGATCATGGTCTCCTGGTCAGACAGCAGCCGGTTGACCCGCCGGGCCGGTCGGTCGCCCTCGCGCTCCAGCTGGTGCATGCGGGACCTGCTGGCGCCGGTGAGCGAGGTTTCGGCTGCCGAGAACATGGCCGAAATGGCCAGCAGGCCGAAGACGATGGGAGCAAGGGTCAGAATGGCGGCCATCAGATCGCTCCTTCGCTCTTGAGGAATTCCAGAATGCTGTCGCGGGACACGTCCTTTGCGACAAAGGCCTCGCCCAGGGCCCTGGCCAGGATGAAGGTCAAGCGTCCGCCCTCGGCCTTCTTGTCCTGGGCCATGTGATGACAGAGGGCCTCAGCCTTGAAGGCGGTCTTTGAGACTTCGGAGAGCCGGGTCGGCAGGCCCGAGGCCTTGATCGCCGCTTCCGCCCGCACGGCGTCCTGGGAGGTGCAGAGCCCCTGTGAAGCCGAATAGCGGAAGGCCATGGCCGACCCTGCAGCCACAGCCTCGCCGTGGAGGAGAGCCTCGCCAAAGCCCGTCTCGGACTCCAGGGCATGGCCAAAGGTGTGGCCAAGGTTCAGCAGGGCCCGGGGCCCGCCTTCCTTTTCGTCCAGGGCGACGATCTCGGCCTTCATCTCCACCGATCGGGCCACAGCATGGAGCAGGGCGGCCGGCTCCCGGGAAAGGACGCCGGCGGCATGCGCCTCCAGCCACTCAAAAAAGGTCAGGTCGCCCAGAAGGCCGTACTTGATGACCTCGGCATAGCCGGCGCGGACCTCGCGGTCAGGCAGGGATGACAGCAGGTCCAGGTCAGCCAGGACCAGCCGCGGCTGATGAAAGGCGCCGATCAGGTTCTTGCCCCGGGGGGTGTCGATGGCCGTCTTGCCGCCGACGGACGAGTCCACCTGGGCCAGCAGGGTGGTGGGGATCTGAACGAAGTCTATGCCGCGCTTGTAGATCGAGGCCGCAAAGCCGGTGAGGTCGCCGATCACCCCGCCGCCAAAGGCGATGATCAGGTCGCCACGGTCCAGTTCCATGGCCAGAAGCCGGTCGCTGACCTCTTCCAGAAAGGCAAAGCTCTTGGTCTGTTCGCCAGGCGGCAGGACAATGGCCTCGGACCTGATCCCCCGGCTCGCAAGGGAGGCTGTCAGGGCTACGCCGTGCAGGCCCCAGACCGTCTCGTCGGAGACAATAGCCACACGGGCCTGCTTGAGCAGGGGGGCGATGCGCTGTCCGGCCTCCGCAAGCAGTCCATGGCCGATCACGACGTCATAGGCGCGGCCAGCAAGCTGGACGGGGACAGATCTGATCACGGCTTTTGGGTCTCCAGGTGGGCGGCCAGGGCCTTGATCACATTGTCGACGGTCACATGGTGCGGGGCGTCGCCGGAGTCGACCACAATGTCGGCCTCGGCATAGACGGGGTAGCGAATTTCAGCCAGGTCGCGCAGGACCACCAGGGGGTCCTTGCCGGTCAACAGGGGGCGGTTGTCCTTGCGGGCCACCCGTCTGGCCAGGACTTCCACATCCGCGCGCAGCCAGACCGAGACCGAGCGGTCCTTGATCAAGGCGCGGGTCTCGGCGTTCATGAAGGCGCCGCCGCCAGTGGCCAGGACATGGGGCGGCTCGTCGAGCAGGCGGGCGATGACCCGTCGCTCCCCTTCCCGGAATGCGGCCTCGCCAAGATCGGCGAATATGTCAGGGATGGAACGCCCGGCGGCGGCCTCAACCTCGATGTCCGCATCCCGGAAAGGCAGGTTCAGGGCCGCGGCGAGTCGCTTGCCGACGCTGGTCTTGCCCACGCCCATCAGGCCGACGAGGGTGATGGTGCGGGCGCGGAGGGGATTGAGCAGATCCATGGGCGGTGCAGACTTACACGAGACCGCGCCTCTGCGCCAAGCTTGCCGAGACCTGGCCTCGCGGATCAGCCCGGACCGGACTAGGATGGGGCATAGGCGCAGCGGGACTTTCAGATGAGCCAAGGGGCGGGGTGGGTCGAGGCCTTCCTGGAAATGATGTCGGTGGAGCGGGCGGCCGCTAAGAACACCCTGACGGCCTATGCCAGGGACCTTGCTGACGCCCAGGGCTTCCTCGTCGCCCGGAGGTCGGACCTCGCCACGGCGGCTGCGGAAGACATTGAGGCCTATTTCGCAGCCCTCAGCGACCGGGGAATGTCCCCGGCTACGGCGTCCCGCCGCCGCTCGGCCGTGCGGCAGTTCTACCGGTTCGCCCTTGGGGAGACCTGGCGGTCTGATGATCCTTCCCGGCGGGTTGACGCCCCAAAGCGGGGACGCCCCCTGCCCAAGGTGCTCAGCCGAGAGGAGGTCGACCGTCTGATCGCCGCCGCTGGAGCCCGGGATGGCGCCCAGGGCGCGCGCCTGGCCTGCATGGTCGAGCTGATCTATGCCTCGGGCCTCCGGGTTTCGGAACTGACAGCCCTGCCCCTGGCCGCCCTGGCCAGGGACCCGGCCTTCCTGATGGTGCGCGGCAAGGGTGAAAAGGACCGCCTGGCGCCCCTCAATCCCGCTGCCAGGGAGGCGGTGAAGACCTATCTGGAGATCCGGAAATCCTTCCTGCCCAAGGGAGACGCCGCCAATCCGTGGCTGTTTCCGTCACGGGGCAAGGCCGGCCGTCTGACCCCGCGCCGCTTCGCCCAGATGCTGGATGAGGCCGCGGCCGACGCCGGAATCGACCCGGCCAGGGTCAGCCCCCACGTCCTGCGCCATGCCTTCGCCACCCACCTGCTGGAGGGGGGAGCCGACCTGCGGGTCGTCCAGAAACTTCTGGGTCACGCCGACATCGCTACCACCCAGATCTACACCCATGTCGCCTCTGACCGGTTGGCGGAAGTGGTGGCGACCCGCCATCCCCTGGGTCGAAAGTCGTGAAACTCTTGTGACGGGCGCGGAACCCGCCTAGTTTCCGCTCCCTGCCTCAACAGGAAAGAACACCCCTCGAATGGCTTCTCATTATCTCGAGTTCGAGCGCCCGATCGCCGAGCTCGAAGCCAAGATCGAAGAGTTGTCCCGTCTGGCCGCCACCACTGGCAGCGGCGAAATGGACGGAGAGATCCGAACCCTCCGCGAACGGGCCGGGGCCATGCGCACCGAGGCCTATTCAAAGCTGGACGCCTGGCAGAAGACCCAGGTGGCGCGCCATCCCGAGCGGCCGCACTTTGTCGACTATGCCCGCGGCCTGATCGAAGAGTTCGTCGAACTGCATGGCGACCGCAAGTTCGCCGACGATCAGGCGATCATGGGTGGGCTGGGCCGATTCCGCGGCCGTCCCGTGGTGGTCATGGGCAATGAAAAGGGCCGGGACACGGTCACCCGGGTGAAACACAATTTCGGCTATGCCCGCCCCGAAGGCTATCGCAAGGCTGTCCGCCTGCTGGAACTGGCCGAGCGGTTCAAGTTGCCGGTCATCAGCATTGTCGACACGACGGCGGCTTATCCCGGCGTCGGCTCTGAAGAGCGCGGGGTCGCCGAGGCCATCGCCCGGTCGACCGAGAAGTGCCTCATGCTGCAGGTTCCCATGGTGGCTGTGGTCACCGGGGAAGGCGGCTCCGGCGGCGCCCTGGGCATTGCCTGCGGCAACCGGGTCCTGATCCTGGAGCACGCCACCTATTCGGTCATTCCGCCGGAGGGCGCCAATTCCATCCTCTGGCGTGGAACCCGCACGCCGGAAGAAGCCGCCAAGGCCCTGAAGATCACGGCCCAGGACCTGCTGAAGATGAAGATTGTCGACCGCATCGTGCCCGAGCCGCCCGGCGGCGCCCATGCTGATCCGATCGCCATGATCACCACGGTGGGCGACGCCCTGGAAGAGGAACTCGACAGCCTGGAACAGATGAGCGTCGAAGCCCTGCTCAAGCAGAGGTCCGAACGTTTCTACGCCATCGGGCGCAGCGGGCTGAGCTGACCCCAGGCGCCTGCCGGGATCAGCCGGGTTTTCCGGACGGTCTGACCAAAAAAGAAGGCCGCCGACCCTGGGGTCGACGGCCTTTTTCATGTCCTGAAGGACGGGCGACTAGAACTTCGCCGTCAGGCCGAACTGGTAGTGGCGGCCAAGGACGTCATAGGTGCCGATCCCGGCGGTGCCCCACGGCGGCTCGGTGTCGAAGACATTGCTTACGACAAACCGCGCGCGCAGGCCGCTCAGGCCGCTGTTCTTCACCAGTTCATCCAGGTCGTAAGAGACCGACATGTCGTGGAGGAACTGGGCCTTCACGGTCAGGGGATCACGGGTCTCATAGGTGAAGTCGTTGTTGAAGCTCGACTTGCCGGTCCAGTTGGTGGTCCAGCTGAAACGCCAGGGCGCTCGACGATACTCGGTGTCCAGCTTCCACTGGTACTTGGCGTTACCCAGTTCCCCCTGGTCGCGGTTCAGGTCGAAGCCCAGACCGGTGACCGAGGTTGCCTGATGGTCCACATGATAGACGTCCAGGTTGAAGTCCACGCGGCCCGGATCATTGTTGAACCAGGTGGCGCCCAGGTCTTCCAGGTGCAGCCGATAGTCGAGGCCTGCCGTGAAGCCCGTGAAGTTGATGTAGCCGGCGTTGATAAAGCCAGTCCGCGGACCAGCCGAGACGGCTCCGCCAGCGCCGACATCACCATTGGTGAGGACCTGTCCGGGCTTTGCGCCCGTGGAGGTTCCGCGCTGGAACCGGCCGCAGGCGTCTGCATTGCCGCCGGGGGAGTCATAGCAGACCTGCAGGATCGAGCTGAGGCCGAAGTTGGCGATGGCCTTGGTCAGGTCGATGTGGACGTAGTCGAAGTGAATCGCCAGATCCTTCAGGAAGGACGGCTGGTAGACAAAGCCCGCCGTCCACTGCTCGGCGATTTCGTTCTTCAGGTTCGGGTTGCCTGAGGTCGTTCCCTGCACGGTCGCTGATTGAACCTGGGAAATCAGGTTGAAGTTGGCCGGCAGGCCCAGGGCCGTGAAGGCGGCCTGGCAGTTGGCGAGGCGCGCTGTCGGGTTGGGGCCCGTGATGATATTGCGGGAGTCACAGGGGTCTGTCGCGGTGATGAAGGACGTCGCCGTCGGCAGGGAGATTTCCGTGATGGCAGGGGCCCGGAAGGACCGGCTCTTCTGGGCGCGGATCATCAGGCCGTCGAAGGGCGTCCAGCGTCCGCCATAGCTGAAGGAGTGGTCCTTGCCGGCGATCGAGTGATCAATGTCGCGATAGGAGGCTTCGATCTCGACCTTGCGAAGCAGGGGATAGGAGAAATCGCCGCCAAAGACCGGGATCAGGATTTCACCATAGGTTTCGTTGGTGCGGAACTTCCCGACGATCGGCGTGATCGCCGCGGACCGGCCAACGCCCCGCTCCTGCGGATCATTGGGATTGAAGTCCGACTTCTCGCGGCGATACTCATAACCCGCCGCAAAGCTCACCGGCCCGGCAGGCAGGTTGAACAGGTCGCCGCCGAAGTTGGCCTGGTAGTCGGTTTGCTCCATCCGGAACCGGCTTTCGAACTGAACGCCGACATAGGCCAGCGCCGCCTTGCTGGGCGCGCCCTGACCGAACAGGTTCAGGGGCTGACAGCCCGCCGCCCGGGCCGTCACATCGCGGCAGACAATGGCGCCGGAAGCATCCCTCACCGCGTCAATGGCCAGGAGGAACTTGGCCTGGTCGATGTTCGGCGACCGGAAGGTCCCGCTGGAGACGCCATCAACGAACGAAGCGTTCCAGAAGAACTTGCGGTTGGCGAACTCGAACTTGCCGTCAATGCCGAACACACCGCGGTAGGTTTCAGACTCGGCCGTGGTCTTGTTGTTGCCGATATCGGTGGACGCCCGGGCCAGGAAGAAGATCCGGTCGCCGGCCGAGGCGGCGTCTGCCGGCAGGGCGGTGGGCTGGGCCAGGATGGCCGCCTTGGCTTGAGCCGTCAGGAAGGGGTTGGCGGTCGACATCCGCAGGGACGCCGAGTTCCCGCCGAACAGCGAGGCGTTGTAGATGGGCTGGTTGAAGGGCTCTTCGGAGTTGGCCTTGGAGTAAAGCAGTTCCGAAGTCAGCTTGATGTTGTCGCTGAGGTCGTACCGGACGAAGGCATTGGCGACGTGGCGCTTCACCGGCGATTGCAGGGAGGTCAGCTCAGCCAGGTTGAGGCCGTCACCGCCGGAAGCGATGGAGGCCTGGTAGAAGGTCCCCGTGCTGTAGGGGACCAGATTGCCGCTTCTGTCGAACTGGGCGGCGATCCGGTTGGCCGGGTTGCTCGGGTCAGCAAGGGTCAGAATGCCCGAAAGGGCCGAGCCACCGGTCCGGAAGGGCAGGCCGCCCTGGGTCACTTCCGGGATGCGACGGTTCAGGATGATGATCGACCCGGGGATGGTATCAGTGCTGCTGGTGTTGAGCGGGTTTGCCGCAAAGGTCAGCTGGCGCTTGGTGACGTCCCGGTCCTGGTATCCCAGGATGCTCGTCTCGTCGTATTCATAGCTTCCGGAGACGGACAGCTTGTTGTCCATGAAGCTGTGACCGGCGGTAATGCGGCCACGATAGCCTTCATCATCGCCCTTGTCGGACATGCCGTAGGCGCCGTCGATTTCCACGCCTTCATAGTCGGTCTTGGTGATGATGTTGATGACGCCGGCAATGGCGTCGGAACCATAAACGGCCGAACCGCCCGCCTGGATGGTTTCAATCCGGTCAACCAGGCCGGTCGGAATGACGTTCAGGTCCACCTGGCCGCCTGCGCTGGCCCCCGTAAAGATCGACGCCGGGTTGCCGCCGACGAACCGCCGGCCATTGACCAGGGTCAGGGTCCGGTTGGTGCCCAGGTTGAAGATGTTCACGAAATTACGGCCGGTGCCAAAGCTGCCCTGGTCGCCGATCGGGTTCACCGGAACGCCGGAGGCCGGCAGGTCATTGAGGGCGTCTGCGACGTTGTTGTAACCGCGCTCATCCATCCGCTGGCTGGTCAGCACCTGGATGGGCTGAACAGAGGTCAGCTCTGCGCGACGAATGCGCGAACCGGTGACAACCAGTTCCTCAACGTCAGCGGCCTTTTCGGCGGCGAATGAAATCTGCGGCATTGCGACGATCGCGGTGGCGACCGAGGACAATAGCGCCGCCCGAAAGGCGGTCTTGGCGTTCAACATTTCTGGGGCCCCCTTGGCCATCAAGTCTCTGGAACCTGAAGTCGCGACATAGCGACCTCGATTTCACCACCCATCACAGGACAGCGCGCAAGAGCTTGCGACACGTATCAGTGTGCGGAAGGTTTGATGGCCGACAATTTCATGGTCAAAAAAGGGTTTCAAACCCTTTCTGGCTGAATTCGGGCATGGACTTACCGTGCCGGCCCCTAAATCGGCAATCGATGCCAAGTTGCAACACTTTGAGGGGTGAGTTTGTCGCCAGGTGCGCAACCGTCCCTATTTTATGGCTGCGAGATCCGCCAGCAAATGGTCCACGGTCTCGGGCCTGGTCGCCCACGAACACATGAAACGCACCGATCCGTCCAGGCACCGGTAGGCCACCCACCCCGCCTCCGTCAGGCGCTGATGTGCATCCTCAGGCATGTCCACAAAAACGCCATTGGCCTGGACGGGATGCATCAAGGCAAACGGCATGGCTGCGGCGAGGCGGCTTGCCATGGCGTTGGCGTGGGCGGCGTGGCGCTCTAGGGCGCCATCCTGCAGCATCCCGATGAAGGGCGCCGCATAGAACCGTCCCTTGGACGGCAACTGGCCGGACTGCTTGAGGCGCGCATCAAACCGGCGCGCCAGATCCTTGTTCAGAATGACCACCGCTTCGGTCGGCGGCATGCCGGCCTTTGTGCCGCCCAGCACCAGCACGTCTATGCCGAGCCCGGCAATGGCCTTCGGGTTGAACCCTGCGGCGACGGCATTGGCCAGCCGCGCCCCGTCAAGGTGAACGGCGCAGGCCTTTCCTCGCGCTGCGTCGGCAAGGCGCTTCACTTCGGCAGTTGAGTAGACCACGCCGTATTCCGTCGCATTGGTCAGGGACAGGGCCGCAGGCGATTGCTTGTGGGGCGAGTCCTGCCCGGCAAGGGCCTGATCCAGGGCGTCCGGGTCGATCCGGGCGGAGGCGCCTGGTAGTCCGACAATGCCCAGGCCGTGACCAAAGAAGCCGGGCGCGCCGGTTTCGTCGGTGGTGACATGGGCATGCTCGTGCGCAAGCACGGCCTCGAACGGCCGGCACAGGGTGGCGAGAACAATGGCGTTTGCAGCGGTTCCTGAGGCGACGAACCGGACCTCGGCGTCGGCGTCCAGCCAGGCCCTGATGGAGTCGGCGGCCTGGGCCGAAATGGGGTCTGCGCCATAGCCCGGGGTAGGCCCCGCATCATTGGCGCGGAGTATGGCGGCCATGGCCTCCGGGGCGGCGCCAGCCGTATTGTCGGAGGCGAAATCGTAGCGGGCCATGGGAACTCTGCCTGGGTTTCTAGGGCCGCAGCCCGCGGGCCAGGGCGTGGTTGAGGTCACGATGCAGCTTGCGCGCCGCGCCCTCCGGGATCTTGCCCGCCAGTTCAAGCCCCACCGCGCCATGGGTGGCGGCCCAGAAGAGGTGGCCGATCTCTTCGGGATCGCCCTCGAACATGCCTTCGGAAATCAGTTCCTTCACCCAATGGGACTGGGTGTCCCTGGCCCGCTGGGCTGCCGCAACAAGATGCGGATACTGGTCTTCATTGGGCTGATCGAGGTCAAACATCAGCTTGTAGGTCGCCGGATGTTCAAAGGCGAATTTCAGGTAGGCGTCGCCGACTGCCGATCCCTTGGCCCGACCGCCTGTGACGGAGCCGAAGGCCGCTTCCAGCGCTTCGGAAAACCGGTTGAACCCGTTGGTGCGGACTGCGGCGAGTATGTCGTCCTTGTCCTTGAAATAGCGGTAGGGAGTCATGGGGCTGACCCCCAGATCGGCGGCGAGCTGGCGCATGGTGACGGCTGCGGGACCATGCTCTGCAAAGAGACGCTCAGCGGCTTCGCAGAGCCGGTCGCGGAAATCGGCCACATCGGCAGCAGACAGAACGCGGGGCATGGCCCACTCCTCGACCCTGATTCCTAGGGGCGGAAACCCCATTGGCGCCCAGGCTTCAATTCAAATGACCAGAGCACATCTCTTTCCAAAGCCCGGGTCCCGCGCCTCGGACATGCTCTGTCGGAACAAATCGCTTGCAGCTTGGTAGGACTTACGAAATAAATTTACAACGTAAAAGTCATTGGAGCCATCATGACCACCGCCTGGGATGCCCTGATCACGAGGTCAGACCTCCGCAAGATCGAAATCCGGTCACAAGCACAGCCGGGCGCGGCGGATCTCGCCGACGGCGAGGTCCTGCTCTCTGTGGACAGCTTCAGCCTGACGGCCAACAACATCACCTATGGCGCCATGGGTGACAGCTTCGGGTACTGGAAGTTCTTTCCGGCGCCCGATGGCCTTGGCCGCATTCCCGTCTGGGGCTTCGCCACGGTCCTGGCGTCCAGGAGCCCTGATGCTGAGGTCGGTCAGAGGATTTTCGGCTATCTGCCCATGTCCTCCCATGTGGTGATGCGACTGGTGAAGACGCGCACAGGTCTTGTGGATTCGGCGACCCACAGGGCGGAGCTGCCGCCCACCTACAATGCCTATAACCTGGCGCCGGTTGATCCCCTGGACGACCATCGGGCGCTTTTGCGCCCCCTGCTCATGACCTCCTTCCTGCTGGACGACTTCCTGTCGGAAGACGCGGGTCTGACCGCGCTTGTGCTCTCCAGCGCGTCCAGCAAGACCGCCATGGGCCTGGCCTGGTTCGCCAGGCAGCGTGGGATGAAGGTCGTCGGCCTCACCTCGGCCGCCAACAGGGCCGCCCTGTCGGACTGTGGCCTCTATGATCAGGTTGTCACCTATGAGGATGTCGACGGCCTCAGCCTTGAGGGTCCGGTGGCCTATGTGGACTTTGCCGGGAACAGCGCCCTGGTGGGCCGGGTTCACGGCACTCTGGGCGACGCACTGACCCGCAGCCTGATTGTCGGCGCCACCCATTGGGAGGCGCCCCGTCTGGGCGCCGGACTGACTGGCCCCACCCCGGTCCTGTTCTTTGCCCCGGACCAGATCCGCAAGCGTTCGGCCGAATGGGGCCCTGAAGTGGTGCAGCAGAAGTTCGAAACCGGCCTCACGGGCTTTGTCAGCGGCAATCCCTGGCTGCGCCTCATCCACCATGCCGGGCCGGCCGGTCTGGTTGAGGCCTATGGCGCCGTGGTCGAAGGTCGCACAGCGCCCCAGGACGGGCACATCATCACGCCCTGAACCTTTCCGTGAATCCGGAGCCCGCCCTTCAGGCCGCTTCGCGATGCCGCTGGAAGGCGTTAGAGTTGGTCCATGTCCGACGCTGCCCCGTCTGCTCCTGACCGAAGCCCCCTCCAGAAGTGGGCTCGGATCTGGCTTAACCGCCCGACCCTTCTGGCGGCGATTGCAGTCGGAATCCTGGTCAGCCTGGGCCTTGCCCTGGCGCCCAATCCATTGAAGTGGAGCACCCGGGCCATCCTGTCCTGGGACGCCGGCGCCCTCTGGTTCATCCTGGCCATGATGCGCCACATGACCGGCTCAGGCATTGCCCACATGGAAGCGACGGCTGATCAGCAGGATGAGGGCCGGGGCCTGATCCTGACTGTCGTAATGATCGCCTGCGCCATAAGCATAGCCGCCATTACCGCCGAGCTTGGCCTGGCGAAGTCCACGCATGGGGTGATGAAGGTGATGCATGTCAGCCTGGCGGGCGTGACCGTCGCCGTGTCCTGGTTTGTCATGCAGCTGGTCTTCGCCCTGCATTATGCCCACCGCTACTATTCGCCGGATGAGCTGCCCGGGTCGAGGGGGCGGGCGCGTGGCCTGAGGTTTCCGGGTGGTGAGGATCCCGACTATTGGGACTTCCTGCACTTTTCAGTGGTGATCGGAACCGCCGCCCAGACCGCCGACATCGAATTCACGTCCAAGCCGCTGAGGCGGATCGGGACGGTTCACAGCCTGATCGCCTTTACCTTCAATACGGTGGTCCTGGCCCTGTCCATCAACCTGCTGGCCTCCCTGGCCTGATGGAAAGCAAACACATGAAAGCAATCTGGTATGACGCTGTCGGCCCCGCCCGGGAGGTCCTTCAGTATGGCGAACGGCCAAAGCCCCGGGCCGGGCAGGGCCAGGCGCTGATCCGCGTTCGGGCTTCGGGGGTGAACCCGTCTGACGCCGGCATGCGTGGCAACGGACCCATGGCCTATCCCCAGATCACCCCCAACAGTGATGGCGCGGGCCTTGTCGAGGCTGTCGGCCCCGGGGTAGCGGACAGCTGGGTGGGCAAGCGGGTCTGGTTCTACAATGGCCAGCGCAACGGCCGGGCCTATGGATCCGCCGCAGAGTACCTCGAACTCGATACGGACCTGCTGACGCCCCTGCCGGATCACGTCTCATTTGCCGAAGGCGCGACCCTGGGCATTCCCTGCATGACGGCCCATCGCAGCCTCTTCCTGGCCGGACCGGTCCAGGGGCGCACGGTGCTGGTCACTGGCGGGGCGGGCGCGGTCGGTCACTATGCCGTGCAGCTGGCCAGATGGGCCGGCGCGCAGGTGATTGCCACGGTCAGCTCCCCGCACAAGGCCGAGCGCGCTTTGGCTGGCGGGGCCCACCATGTGATCAACTATCGTCAGGACAATGTCGCCGAGGCCGTGATGGCGTTCACCGGCGGGGAAGGGGTCCATCACATTGTCGATGTGGATTTCGGCGGCAATCTCGAGGCCAGCCTGGCCTGCCTGCGGGTCAATGGCTCCATCGCCTACTACGCCACCAAGGGGGGGATCATGCCCAAGGTGCCGGCCGGAACCCTGATGCGGCTCAATGCAACGGTCAGTGGGGTCTATCTGCCCATCTCGCCCCACGAAGCCCGCCGTCGGGCCCAGGCCGATATCGCCGCCTGGATCGCCGAGGCGCCCCGACGGCTGGCCGTGGCCGCCCGCTTTCCCCTGGAAGACTGTGCTGGCGCCCATGAGAAGGTCGAGGCTGGCGACAAGGTCGGCACGGTGGTTGTCGAGATCGGACAGGACTGATCGCTGATGACCACCCCTGCAGACGCCATCCGCGCCCGTAGACGGCTGACCAACAAGATCATCGCCGCCCACGACGCTGCCCGGCTGAAGCCCTTTCTCGATCCGCAGATCAAGGTGATTGTCGGCGATGGCAGCCTGATCCTTGGCGCCCCGGCGGTTCTGGACGCTTTCGCAACCCAGTTCCGCGATCCGGACTTCGTGACCTATGTCCGCACAATCTCAGACGTCCGGCTTGACGCCGAAGGGGGGCGGGCAAGTGAAGCCGGTAGCTGGACCGCAGAGTGGCGCGGTGCGCCGCAGGTTCACGGCGACTACCTGGCGGCCTGGCGGAAGGTCGTCGGCCAGTGGGTGATCGAGTCGGAACTCTTCATCACCCTCAGCTGATCGGCCTTAGACCAGGGCCCCGTGACAGTGCTTGAACTTGCCTAATCATGGGTCAAGTACTTGATAATATTCAATTATTAGATCCAGTGGGCGCGGCTTGTAACGGCTGTAAGACAATTCCGTCACTTGGATGCTCTGTTAGACAATATACTGATAGACGGTCCGAAGTCACCGTTAAGTATCTCGTCCAGTTCGCCGTTTTCCGCCGCTGCTTTTATCTTCGTCAATACGTCAGATATCTCAGCAACGCTGGCACATTCAATGGCGCACTTACCCTTTGCGAGTTCCAGAGCCTTGCTGCCGTACCTAATGGTCAGTTGAACTGTCCCATCCATGTTCTGAACCCACCATCGCTTGATGCGTTTGGGGATCTCCCGCCGCTGTTCCGATCCATTGCCGTCCTTCGTCCAGACGATCTTGGTAGGGCGATAGGAAGGGTCATTGGCAAGCAGGATCTGCTGGTCAATCTTGTCAGCGAGTTTGCGACGCCGCAGTTGGACGCGTCCGCCCCCATTGTGGGGTTTGAACTCCACGAGTTTCAGTGTGTTTAGAATAGCCATTGCTGTCTCCGCTAGAAGACAGACATATCTGACGCCAAGCCAATGATATTCCTACCATTTTCCTGCCATCAATTGTCAATTTTGCATGTTTTGATGGGGGAGGGCGCGATGCTGTTTTTCAGCCACGCCCTCCCTTTGCAAGCACTTTTTGATAGTGACATTTGTAACATGCCAATTATCCGCAAAGAGTTCATAGTAATGAACCCAACAATTGCACCTCGATAATCGTATCATTGTCCCAATTGAACCAAGTGGACGCTATCACGCTCCAAATTTGGCTATAATTCTAATTAGGAAAACGGGGGATTTTTACGAATGTATTCCTCCCTCATTTCTTTACTGTATGTTACTGGTTCGGATGCTGGCCCAAATGTTGCTCCGCGATATGGCTTTGGATGCCTGACTTGTGTGCCGCCATAGCGATTGCTTGGTGGACTAGGGATTCCGTAGGTGGGGTCACGCGTTTTGGGTTGAGTTTTGAGAAGGTCATTCAGTTCCTTCTTTTCTTGACCCGTCAGTTCCCTCACTTCTTGACCCTGCGGTGCCTTCTTTTTCTGACGCTTTTTGCGGAGAGACATAGCGATCACCCCTGTTCTGCTACTGCAGAGCGGAGGCTGACGATGATGTCTTCCGTACGCTTGAGAGCATCGCGCCACGAGCCCGCGACCTCTCCGAGTATCGTCCGAAGTCCTTCGTCGGAAATGGCTATCTCTTCGCCATGAAGGATCGTTCGGATACGAGGCTCAAACGACAATGGGTCGCTGATAGCGGGCAGCGAAATCACATCAAAGCGGTCCTGCAGGGGAACTGACAGGCTACCCACGTGGTTGGTCGTAGCGATGACCTGACCTCGAGCCCCCTTGTCGTCCAAAAACGCCTGAAGTTTGTCCAGCGTTGATGAGGAGATCTTATCAATCTCATCAATCAACGAGACTGGCTTTTTGACACCAAGAGAGAACTGCCAGTCCCAGTCCCTCAAAATCTCATCAATGCTTTGGGTGGTAAAAGTGGCTCCGTTAAGTGGACGGATAAAGCTATGGGTATCGCCAGTCAGCGCAGGGTTTTGAGCTAGGCTGCGACGAGCCTTGCTGATGACATTTGCCGCAGACGATTTCCCCGAACCACGAGGCCCCTCAAACAGCACATGACCTGTGCGGCTTCCGTCTGCGTATTCAGCAACGCGCTGGCGGGTTATCGGGTCCTCAATAATGAGGTCGGCAGCGCACTGGGGCGCATATTTTTCACTAATAGACATGGATCATTCCTTCTGGATTTGATGTTGGATCAGGCGGCTTTCGCCGCCTTCTCCTCCGTCAGGGCTTGATCAATGACCTTCGCTTTTGCGATCTTCGCGGGGCGAGCATGCCACGCCTCGATCTCAGTCGCCTCCGCCTTGCCAGCGAGTGCGAGAAGGTCGCTCACGACCAACGCGTTGCTGGCTCCATAGACGATGCTGCAAGTACCATCGTCGTTTTCGCGAGCGAGCAGGGCGACAAAGGTGTGTGCTTCCCCTTGATTGCGCTGGAAATACTTCGCCTTGTCGACAGGCGGTTTAAAGTTCGCGATGAGAGGTTTGGCGGTCTCGAAATAGCCCTCAGCCGACTTCCGAAAGGACGCTTTCTTCTGAGAGGGGGTTTGACCAGCAGAGGCACGGCGGACTTCTTCAATGCCCCCCATTTCCTTGATCCAACTGGAAAGGGATTTCTTCTCGGTCTTGCGGCTATCGGCTTCAGTGATGACGCGAGCGTAGGTGAGAGTCCGTTGGTTAGACACACCGAATACGCAACGCACGATCTTCGTCGCGAGGGCGGTGCTCTTTGTATAGCCGATGCCCAAATCGGTGAGACGGGTGTTGATCGCTGGGATCAGCTTACGATCACCTTTAGCCTGCTTAAACAGCGTGAGGCACTTAGCGAGGATATCGTAGAGCCCCTCATTGCTCGTCTTGTAAGCGCCGACTTCCCACTTGTCGCGAAGGGTGAAAAGG
Organism: Alphaproteobacteria bacterium PA2; assembly: GCA_002256425.1. Classification (NCBI taxonomy): domain Bacteria; kingdom Pseudomonadati; phylum Pseudomonadota; class Alphaproteobacteria; species Alphaproteobacteria bacterium PA2. Next base: position 779,779 of record NKIZ01000001.1, read on the forward strand.
TCACTAAGTTCGTTGCCGATAGTGGCGGCAGTGAGTTGGTTATGGCCAACTGTTGGTGTCATGTTCGTCATTTCTGTATCTCCTGTTGCGGGAAGCAACCACTGCTTCCTCGTGCAATCAGAATGACGATTTTCCCGTTGGACCGCATGGAAGGGGGCTGGGATCCCAGCCCCTGTAACCGCGGAAGGCGATCCTGAAGTGAAGGAGTGTGGGCGATGACCAAGCCGAAATACGCAGGCAATGGATTCTTCGTGCTGCCTGCCAAAGATGAAGAGCCATACAGGCTATGGCACGCATTTGCGTGTGCGATACGGCGGCAAGGCGACGAGCTTCATCCCGACTACGCGGAGTGGGGTGACTTTGAGAACCAGGACTTTCGCATCTGGTTCGACGACTCGTGGAAACGACTTTTCTCAGTTGGAACTGGGGTCGCCCTTTTAGAACCTGGCACTGTTGTCCCCGATGATCAGGGAGGGCGATTTATGACGGTGATCATCCCGATGGAGGGCTATATCGATTCAAAAGTCGGGTACCAGTTGAACATGATTTTGAAGGAGCACTTCACCGTAGACGACAAGGCGACGAAGCCCATGGCGAGATGGCGGATCACGGATAACTACGACAACGGGATGGTGACGGCTTTGCCTGCAGCCCGTCGCTTTCTGCGTCTTTACAACTTCTGGATTGATGCGGTGTTGGAGCTGCGGGGCGATACAGACGCCGCCTTTGATATGGCCGTTCGGGCGATGAACCGTTGGTACGACACGCAAAATAAGGTCGCGATGAATGAGATCGGTGAATTGCCAGATCCATACAAAAGATATGATGAATATTTAGACTACAAAAATGGTGGGGGAACTAAAAAGGCGGATGAATGGGGACATACGGAAGTAAGTGATAATAATGGATACAAGAGTTTCAAACTTACCGCAGAAGATTCCAGAAAGTCAATTTCAAGAGATTTAGTAAGAGCTAAAAATATATCGTATAACGTCAAAGAGCGTAGGGTATTTCCTGGGCACTATTCTGATACGTCAAGGATTCCGAAGGGTCAAGCCGAGCTAATACGAGAAAATGAAAGACGCCTGACAAGACAACTGCGCTCCTTGAAGTAGCCAAGCGTTGAGACTAGAGCCTCCTAGATTCGAAAGTTACTATGTTTCTTTTGATTAGATATAGGATGGACAGAGATATGACCATGAATAGCCAGATCTTGAGCGGGTCGGCAAACTTCAATGGAGTGAATAGGTAGCAAGCTCAACTCGGTAGGGTAATCGCTGTCTTGTTCAAGAGAATTGACCTCGCCACCTGAGCTCCACCTTATGCGGTCGATCAGGGATGCGCCTAGCCCGACGATATATTCCTGCAAATTGAAGTAAGCTCCGAAGGGTATGGGAAGCGATAGCGGCTTTCATTGGATACATAAAGTGGCATCTTCGCTCAATCGAAGGTGGGGTTATCATGCCTGTCAGCAGCCACTTGCCAAAGGGAAAATCTGGTGGCTCAATCCCGCGAAGATTGAGGGATTGTTCGATGGCTATTCAGGATAGGATTACACCCCGCATTGCGATCGCGTGCCTTGTCTCTATGTTCGTCTTTCTTATAAGTATACTTTTTACATATATTTGCGGAGACGCTCTGTTTTTTCTCGCAAATTCATTCTTTCCAGCAATTAGTGGCTCCGGACATAACACTAATACAACATTCGGACCTCAAGCAACATTTTGGTGGTGTACGCTTCTAGCTTCCTTTGGACTAGCTCTGATTTCCGGTATCGCGACTTTCGATCAAAATATTGGAAAAAAGTCAGAAATAATAGGTAGTGCGGTTGCACTGTTTGTTGTTGCGTCCACGTCTTCTGTAAATTTCTCAGCAGGAGACAAATTAATTGATATCAGAGCGCAAGCATTAATAAATATTGTTCAAGTAGTTTTCGCCATAGCGATTCTAACGAATTTGTCTAAATGGAATCCCAAAAGAGCAATTTTATTTGCAATAAAAATTGTTGCGCTGTTTTTTGTAACACTATTTTTGACTGTCGTGCCGACATTTTACAGCGTAATGTTTCTTGCGCAATTAATTGGCTTGAAGGTGGGTAGCTGGGAAATATTAGAAAAATGGGCCGGTGCAATAGGCGCATTTTTATCCATTGCATTAACATTCAAGGATCTGGAAAATAGGAAGACAAAATAGCAACCTAGTAACTATCAAGGGAGAAGAGCGACAGTGGTGCCCCCTCAATCAATTGCAATTGCAGTGGTGATTTTACAGGCGCAAGTGCCCAATATCCCTCTGCCAAGGGATGAGAATACATTGGAAATAAGTTGCTCCAAGACGCAAATTTATAATTGGGAAAAGGCTATCGAGAATGGAACAAAAGCGCCAAACTGTACTCCGATTCCATTATCTAAGCCATCTACACTGAGTTCGGACAGAACATTTATTTGGAAACCAGTCATTAGTCAGCCAAATGCTGCTGTGCCCGTCATTGTAATCGGTGACGGCCATCCACCGATGCAGTTACCGGACAAGCGACTGATTATTGAGCGAAATAATGGTTACCAAAACCGTGTTACCGATATCAATACCATAGGAAAATTGAGTTCAATCGTTGGATGGTGGGCGGGACTTTATAGTGCTTTTGAGTCAAATGATAACTATGTTTCTACCACAAGAGAACGTGATGCCCTTGCAAGGGAGCTATTGGCGGGGAAGCTGGGCCAGTCAATTGTAATAGGTACATCCCAGTCGAAAGCGGGTGGCATGTGGTCGGCCGCTGGGGGAATTAATTCCTATGCCACGTGGAATGGACCGGCCAGATCCTACAAAAATTATCCAATTGGAAGGGGCGCGACTGCAGATGAAGCGGTCATAAATTCAATAAAGATTGAAGATAACGCGTTTTCGGATGGTGATTATACGCCAATCGGCGGAGCAGTTTATACAAATATTGGTGGCGTGGTTGTTGGGCATCAATTTAGCGCCGGCGAACTGATTAACATAAATCAGCGAGCGTCCCATGTACGAAGGGTAGACGGAGAAATTGCTCATGCCATCAGGGCCCCCGCTGACGCTCAATTGGGAGCGAGGCGAGACCTTGGGCGGCGTGATCCGGATCCGACTATGGCTCCAGATCATTTTTCAACGATGATGGCGGAGAGGGCTCGGAAGGATCAAGAGGCTGCCCGGAAAGAGGCCGAGGATAGGGAGGCCGAAAAGGCTGCGGCTGAACGTGCACAGCAAGCTAGTCAAGCCGAAGCTGACCGCCAACGAGCAGAGGCTGAGGAAAAGCGACGGAAAGACGAAGAAGAACGTAGAAGGAAAGAGCAGGAAGATCAGGAACATAAGGATAAGGAAGAATTGGAAACGCTTAGATTGAAACTTGCCGCAGGCGAAAGGCCTATTTCGGAAGATGATGGTCCAAGCTGCCCGATTTGTGTTCCTAATGCCTATGACCGTTTATCGCAGCTTAATCTAAGTAGTGAATTCACGAATGCCGCAAGGCGCGATAAAATCGCCCTATTTCAGGGTTCTCCGTATTCACTTAGGCCTATCGACAATAATATTGTGAAGAAGGTTTTTGATTATTCCACTCAGAATGGACTAAGAAAATAGCAGATCGCGGTGGGGATTGAGCGCCCAAAAATATATGCAGATTGCCACCGCGACGGCTACACTGCCAGCCTTCAGAAAAGTCCAGCGCATAAATGCCTTGTCATACATCAATCGGCCCCTCAAGCATCTGGCCAGCCCCATCAGCGAACAGGCTTCGCACAGGTGCCTGCGAGTAGGAGTCCTGATCCCAGGCAAATCAGAAAGGTGGGGTGCTGACGGTTGCTAATGAAGAACCTGTTGGGCTGTTACAAGGTCAGCGCCCCGGGCTGGTGCCCTACAGCGCTATTGCAACGGCACTCAGGCGACGTTGTCCTTCATTGCTTAGGTCAGGTTGTCTAAACACATTAATTGCTCACCCTCCGGCCCTCACCCAAAGTTAGCCGCGTTCCTCAGCTGGTCGCCTGATACGAGCGATGGATGGCTTTGCTTGCGATTGAGTGGGCGATGATCAGCGGGCCAAATCCAACTCGACGCCATCCGCATTGACTGCTTCGTGGCATCGCTCGCTAAGTGTAATGAACTTGAGCCCGAGCTGGCGAAAATGGGGAGACGAGAGCATCTCCTCACCAGCCTTGCGGAGCCGACTTCCTAAAACAGCGACTGACCGAATGCTTGGTTCTGATTTCTTGAAGCGCAACTGCCGAATGTATCCTTCAGAAACGCCAATGAAATCCCGACAAAAATCACCCTCCGAATTTACGAGCCCAGCAGTTTTTAGAACAATAAACGCCTCATTAAGTAACAAAAGCATCAATGAAATTCTCCGTACATAAATAACAGAAATCGGAAATGTTTGTGAATAACATGTCCGTTTTGTATTTATCGGTGGAACAATGAATATTAAAAATGATGGCAATTTATTAGACCGGTCGGCTCATTTCAATGATGCAGTGTGCGAATGGGTGAATGCAACGCACTTCATAAGTTTGTCACTTTGTCAGTGGCGATCAATTCCGAATGAAAATGGTGGCGTGTCGTGGCTGAAGGGCGACGACGCTACTTATACGAAGATGCATACGGGCTTTGTGGAGTCGCTCTCAAAACGGTTAGCGACGAGAACGGCATGGAAGCGCCATCGCCCGACCCTTCGCAGTGCACTTGCCATAGAAGGCGGCTCGAACGGCAAACTTATCCACGCTCACATGATCGTCGCAAAACCTCACGAACTAGATGAAGTGCGTTTTCGCGTGATGGTTTACCGAACCGCTCTTCGGAATCCATGGTGCATGAATGGTGGTTACGCGGTTCACATTCGGGAAATTAGTTCTACTACGGAAAGGAGCCGTGCCTCCGCTTACACGACGAAAGATGGCTTTGATCGACTGAGCTTCACCTGAGGCATAGGTCTCAGTTCATAATCTGCGACTTGCAGGGCGATAGCAGTGACGCATTGAAACGCATTGCCCGTGAGCATCATGCTCGCATCAGTCACAGCCCAAGGATCCCGATTGCAGGATACCGATCTAAGGCGAGGAACGGAGTTCCGACGCTTTAGCTGGGTTGTGCCCAGAATCTGAAACACCTCACATTCATTCACGATGAAAGAGCCTGACATTCAAAGTCGGATAGAAAGGCATTTAGGAAATGCGGTGATGTCGGAGCGCGAGCGAACGCAGTGAGAGAGCAGCGAGGCGTCACGCAGTTCAGACCGAAGGTCTGCAACTTACATGCTGAAGATCTGCCAAACAAATTCGTGCGCTCGTTTTTGAGAAACTCAGGCCCAAGGCCTGATGCAAACAAATATGCAAAAGTTTATCTGAACGCGGCATCCACTTGGAATGATTCATGAATTGGTCGGCTGGTATTCGGTAGGACCAAGTCATTGATTAATTTATATTTCTCTCAGACGAAATGTTAATGAGAGACCCAGGAAATGGCAAAGGCAAAGGTACTCAGCAAGGACGAGATCAAGCGCGTCATGCGCATTGCAGATAGCGGCAGCAATGGAGCCCGTGACAAGCTCGCCCTGTCGCTCAGCATTCTGGCTGGGATGCGTGTTGGTGAAATCGCGGCACTAACGATCGGCGATGTGCGAGGGATCGATGGCCAGTCAGTGGAGATCATTCATCTCACGAAGCACCAGACCAAGGGAAATCGCTCTCGGCGGGTTTTCGTCGGCGATGACCTTCAGAAGCTGCTCAATGCCTACCTGGGCAAGAGATCCAAGCTGAGTGACGAAATCCCTTTGATCCGCAGCACGCGAACGGGAGGTCACTTCAGCAATGTCAGTTTGAGCCTGCGAATGAAGGCTATCTATCGGTCAGCAGGGATCGATACGAGCAGCCACGCAGGGCGCAGGACTTTTGCCACGCGCAAGAATGAAGTTGGGATTGGGATGCGAACGATCCAGCAGCTCCTAGGCCACGCGAACATCCAGACCACTGCCATGTACTGCGATGTTTCGGATGATCAGCTCAGGGGCGCAGCAAACGCAGGTTAACGGAGACCCGCTGCGGCCAACGATATTGCGTCACCTGGGGTGCGAAATGGAGTTCGCTTGGCGCTGCGCCCGTTTGAAAAAGTGCTGGGTCGCTCGATCCCTCGCATTTTGGTCCGTCATGACGACATTTCGCATCTCGTTGTCGCCCTGAAACATGTGGACCATTCACTGAAGGAACGCTTGTGAGAACGCGTTGTAAACAACGTCAGCAGGGTTGTTTCGGATCATGTCCATCATGTCGTCGTCGAGTATCTCCTCCTCTTCGGCGTAGTGATTGAATTCAAATTCATTTATTGTAGGCAGTGTGGTTCCTTGTACCCGGCCTAGAGGCGCAGGGTGAAAAACGTCAGGATCCATTTCGCCAAAATAAAAGTTCCCTATGCAAGTTTATCTGGCACAAAAGATATTGAAGACATCAGCATCGCGGCCAGCCCAGCGCGATCAGAAGCAGCAACCAAGTCGCCAGTATAATTTTCTCTGGCGGTTTCCAAGCGAATGCCTTCCTGAAAATATGCAATACCCTTAGGTGAATGATCTCCGGAAAGAAAATCTTCGAAATCGTAAAGATATCCAAAGCATTTATATATGCTCTCTCGAATATACCTGTCATCCGTCGTGTTCTTGCATTCAATAAAAATGGTGGCCTCTCTAATACCCTTAAAATGTAGAATAATATCTGGTCTACGCTCAGAGCCGACGATCCCCCGATGTGCAGATACTAGTGAGCGGTACTTCGACAGACTTCCACCCATTATGGTCGTCGGACTTTGATTGAAGAAGACTTTTAGCTGGCGATCGCCATCTTTGAATTCAGCTACCGCACCACGGCCGCTCCGCACCACATCAACGGTCTTTGGCTGACCAAAGCCGAGCTCGTGCATGCCGACATCGATCGTAAGCGCGAGTACATAAAGCTCGAAGAGGTCATCATCTGAAATGGGCGCAAGCCACCCTTCGCTTATGAGGTCAAGAAGCCCACTTAGTTTCCCAAGGATCAGGGCATCTTCGAAGCTCAGCCATAGCCTTCCGAGCTCGCGATAGTGTGCCGATCGGCTGCGGAGCACGGCCGTAACCATCCCGATGTTTGCATGACGAACATCTGAAATCTCAACGAGATAGGCGCTCGAAAGCGCGCTCTCCACGTTTGTCTTGATCTGCTCAATGACCTCCGGCAGTCGAGAATTTCCAATTGCCTTTGATATTTCGCCGATGGCTGCCGATAATTCACGTAGAAAAAGCTTCAGTAAGCGGTTCTCAAGCGTGTCGTATATCTTTGTGTGTCGAGCAACTGAGACCGCACCTACAGGCACGCCGCCATTGATCCTCCCCTTAAAGGTGCGTTGCCAGTCCACCTTTCCCCGTACAGAATACGACTTGTCATCAAACGATCTCTCGCTTGAGTGCCGCAAGGTCTTCAGTATGCGGGGTAGATCGGCTGTAAAGCGACCTAGAGAAGGCTTTAGCAGATAGTAGACAAGACCGAGATGACGCGCTGAAACATCATTCTCGGCAAGCATTTCAACAAACTTTCGAGCACTTTCCTCGTCCCTGTAAGCCTCGATTTGCGAAAATGTGGACGGCCAAAGGTATCTCGAACCGAGGTCCGCCCTACTGAGAAAGCTCAGCCACGTTTCACGAGACATCGCAGCTTACTCGTAGTGGCCGGTCCACATCTGCAGCGACCGATCTGCATCGCCGCTGAGAGGTCGGGATAGGGCGGAGTTAAGGGCTGTCGTGATTTCAGGGTATTTCTGGCGCATGCCTTCCATCTGGGGGAAGACAAGAAGCTCAAGTGCCTCCTCAACAAGCGAAATGCTGTCAGTTAAAGTCGCTGATCTGGATGCAAGATAGCGGATAACATCGAGCGCGAGTGCAGGGCCGAACTCGATCCCAGCAGCCCTTAGAGTTCCAGCTTCGGTGGAAGCGAACAGCGTGGCCAAAATGCTCGCGAGCCCTGAGGCCGCCGCTTTGTCGTTCGGAAATATGTCAACTACGCCTAGAGCGCTGATGAGGATGCTATTGTAATCGTCAGTAGTGGGAACGCTGACATTGATAAAGGCGAAGCGCCGCATGAATGCATAGGACAATTGGTAGAGGCTTGCCTTGTCAGTCGTGTTCATCGTTCCGATGATGCGCCACGACGATGGGATAAGGATAGTGTCGTCGTGCTCGGTTTCTCGGACATGCGACAAAACTACTTGGCGGTAAGTTTCATCTTGAGAGCGGCGTTTGAAAGGAAGTCGGACAGATTTCTGGCCGCCGCCCAACAGTGTGAATAGCTCACCAAAACACTTGTCCAGATCGGCGCGGTTAAGCTCGTCCAGAATAAGCCACTCGCGGTTTTCGAGTGCCTGGACTACGAGGCCGGGGTTGAAATCGAGCACTATAGTGGAAGCATTACCTTCCACCGGAGAGGGTAGGTAGCCACCGATCGTTTCAAACGCTCCCCACTCTGAAGTCGCTGTCACAGACCGAAAGGCTTGCTCAAGTGTGCTGCAAATGAATTCTGCAAGCTCAGTCTTGCCGCTCCCTGGCGGGCCGAGAAGAATCACATGCTTGCCAGCTCGAAGCGCTGCAATTGCCCGCTGATATGGCTCGTTTAAGCCTTTCAGATTTCCCCAAATGGGCTCGTCAGCCAGGGCCCAGTTTACCTCAAGCGAATAACTGGAAGGCGTTGATGCTCCCTCTTGGAGGCCCGGAAGAGTATCCTCCTCGTCGCGCCCTAGACCAGAAGATGCGTCCCTAACGCGGATGGCAAAGTCCTTTGGGGTGTTGAGCTTCGAGAGCGAGTTGTCCAAGAATTGTAGAAGGCCAGTTAGATCTCTCTCGACGTCGTCAGTGCTTTCACCAGCCGCCCGCTTGAAGCTAGCAAAACAGTCTAGCTGCCGTGAAACAGCGCGTACGGAGGAGCCCGGAGCCCATTCGATGAGGGCATCCCGCCATTCGACGTACTGGAAGCTGTTTTCAACTTCGAATGTCGGAAGAGCGCTCCCGAGCCGCGATCTAACGTATTTTGATGCACGCCTTGCTGGGATTTGCTCTGCGCGCTCTGTGCCTACCCAGAGGCCGTAGATCAGCCGTGAGGGAGTTCCAACCCGCCAAATCCTTATTAGGAGGCCGCCGAACTTCTCGTAGGTCGGGATTCCCCAACCCTTAGGGTAGATATCAACAAACGTAGCCGGATGGCCTGTTGGAAATTCATTTCTCCGGCCAATGAAAACTTCGAATGTGTGCTTGAGGCCCGGCACGCTTTTGAGAAAATCATCGAGAGCTGATCTAATCTCTCCATCACTCGCATCGGCGAAAAGCTTCTCGACAAACATGCGAATCCCTCATCTTCGAGATGTAAAGGTGGCTCGCCGCAATGTGTGCTGGCAAGCGTTTTGCCAGTTTAGCCCTTGCGCCGCGGTTCGGGTGGCGAGGCATCCGCAAGAGAAAGTAGCTGGTCCAACTTGCCGGTTTGGAGCAGTTCAAGCGGGACGTAGTTCTGATACCGAGGGTTAGGCTCGGTGAGGAAGTCATACACCTTCCATGCGTCGCCCATAAAGCGCTGATAGAGATCCCTAATTCCATTGAACGGTTCTCCGATTTCATTGACCTGCCAAGTCGGAAAGCGAGCGCCGAAATAGGACCCCTCTATCGAGATAAATTCTCGCCGCTTAGTCCTGCGGCGCACTTCTACTCGCGCGGCACCAATATGCAGCGCGAACTGCTCTATGTTCAGCATGTCCGCACGGTTGAGGATGATGTCCGCCGATTGCCGCTTGAATTCCATAGATCAGGCGGCCCGCACGCGTAATCCGGCCTCATTGCTGGTAAGGGCGTCCAAGGTGGCCAGCACGGCCTGACCGATGGCTTCGGCCATCAGTGGAGGGACCGCATTGCCAACCTGGGAGCAACGCGCGACGTCGAATTTTCGTCTTGGGCCGTTGATAGTGTAGCGGCCGAAGAAATGGAAATCGTCGGGGAACGATTGCAAGCGTGCCATCTCGCGTACGGTGACGTTGCGGGCTTGGGTGCAATGAATGAATTCGTCTGGGTGGGTCGTGATCGTTGAGGTCGGCAGGTCCGGATCAAGAAGTACCTTCTTGTCCTTCTTAGTGTTGTTGGCGAGCAGGAAGGCCTTCGAGAGGCGCCCTTTTTCTTGGGTGCGATGTGCGAGCTCATAGAGCGCAGTGACTCGAGCACCGTGTTTTGAAAAGCGATGAGAGTTGGGTGTCTCCTTGACCTCGCCCCGCATCGCCCGAGCGAATGCTGAGTTGGCTTTAGAATACGGTGCCGTCTCGTAGCCGGTAGAATCGGGACAGATTAAGCGTTCGGTCGACGCAAGATCATGAATGGCCTCCCACAAAGTGACAGGGCGATCCAGTGGCAAGCCGTACTTCGACCGAACGCTAAAAGATGCTGATTTCAATGCATCAGCGAACATGCGGTCGAGTTCGACGGGCTGGGCGTCGACCTTAACACCGAAGATTACAACGCGCTTACGTGTCTGCGGGACGCCGAATTCGGTTGCGTCGAGCAGACGGATGCAACTCGTGTAGCCTCGAGAGCGGAGCATCTCTGCGACGGCCTCGGCAACGCTGCCTTCGGATGAGCGGGCATTGGGCCGCGACACAAACTTGCGAGCGATACCTTCGACGTTCTCGATCAAAACCGCGCGTGGCTCAACGAGATCGATGAAATCGAGCATGCGGAAAACAAGCGTATTGCGCTCGTCTTCGCCATCTCGACGCCCACCGGCCGAGAAGCCTTGGCAGGGTGGTCCGCCGGATACGAGGTCAACGGCTCCCCGTAGGCTTCGAAGCTTCTCCTTCATGTCGGCATCAGCGAGTAGATCGCTGAGGTCTAGGTTAGTCTGAGGCAGCCATTCCGGCCAATCGCGAAAGGACTGGAACGGGCTGCCTTCGTCGACCAAGTTCTTTTTGAGGGTGTCGAATGCCATGGGATCGCGTTCGACCGCGAAGACCCCTTTGAAACCAGCCCTAGAAAGGCCCAGTGCCAGGCCGCCGCAGCCAGCGAACAGATCGATGCAAAGCATGAAAGCCTCTAGACCGCAGGGACCGAAAAGTAAGGCTGTTCCCGAATCATTCTCGTTATCACGAAATGGTCGGTGGTGTCGTTTGTGAGGACCGACTTATCCCCCATGGGACGGCTCAAAAATTGTCGTGGCTAAAGATTGCATGCGCGTTCCCCCGATTAAATGTGGTGCTGCGGCTAAGTTGCGTCTGCGACATTTCTGGACGTAGGGCAAGCCTGGCTAGGCTTCGCGACGTCCTGCAATTCGTCGCGATCTTCGTCGGTTACATACTCGACACGGCCATCGTGCTTTAGGTGATCGCGGCTGTTGCGACTACTTCCAAGTTCAATACGCGGCAATAGAACGGGTGAACTTAGCGCAACTTAAGTCGCGAGCACATGTTGAAGGGTTTGAACTGACCCTATCCCAGCGATCTAAGCGTCTTTCGCCCCAGACGCTGTCATCGCACTGCGCTGCTCAAGAGCCCAGCTGAGGCCTGCTCCAAACCCAATTAGTGATGTTTCGTAGGAAAGTTCGCCTTTTGGACCTGTGCCTGAGCCTTCTTGAGACCGATTTGGGCACGCCCCACCTTCTCCTGCTGCTTCAGATGCGCAGATTGGTCAGCGAGCGATTTGACCCTTAGCTCAGCTGGGCTCTTAGGCTTGATCGTGCCCGCTTCATTCGTGACATCTGGTGCTTGCGACACTGAGAGCACGTTTGCAGCGCCGAAAAGCTGAACGAAGATCGCTCGGGCCTGTGTGAGAGTTTCAGCATGGACGCTTGTCCGAGCGACATTGCCGCCCGCTCTCACTTGGGCAACGTATGTCTTGAGGTTGGAAACTTCACAAATTCGCATCTCGTATTTATGTCCGAGATAGCGGAGCCGCTGTTTTCAGAGCCCTTTGAGCATATTCCGCCCCAGACACTGTCGACGTGCTGCCCATGCAGGTTACGCTGGAAGGCGTGGCACCTACTTCCGACGCCTACGCCCTAGAAGCTGGCTTTTAAGAGGCGGGGCAGAACCTGCTTCGAGCCAAGGCAATGGCTCGATCCGATGGAAGAGCTCCAGCTGACGAAGTGTCGAGGGTGCCATCTACCAGCACCGAATCGCCGAAGCTTGAAGCGGTCTTCCAGAAGGCTCTGCCTCCTGACTTGCAATTGAAAGAGATCATACCCGTGAAGTCGGAAAACTTGCCCTCACCAGTGATCAGAACGTCAGTCTGACCGCCTGTCGAAATAGGGGTTCCGAACCACTGATCATAGTATGGGGCCTCATCTTCGACCTTCTCCAGCAATATCCTAGTGGTCGCCTGAGCATCTCGGCCACCTAAGGAATCGTGGCCCGTGGGCTCTGCAGTGTTTGGGGTAGGTTGACTCGTTGGGTCGGCCAAAGTGCTGGTGGAGCCATTTTCAGATGACGCTCGTTCCTTTTGCAATATGACGAGGTGTGTATCTCCACCGTCGGGAGACATGTCCACTTCACATAACCAATTTCCGAAATTGGCCTGCTTGCCATTGCCTGCGTCATCAATGTTAGTCCACTCTCTTCCGCACCAACTTACCAAGTCTTCCTTTAGATTGTTGAATGACGGGATTACCTGACCCTTGTCATCGTCACTTGTATTGAAGAGATCAAGTGCCATGTAGGTCAGTGTATGAGCTGTATATCTCGTGCTAACACCACTCAATAAATAACGACGCCAAGTCATGTCATAATTGAACTGGCCCGCCTCCTTCCATTTTTGAAAATCAGCACCTGTCGAAACGCCTGGGTTCAGCGCTTGGAAGGCTAAACCAGTGCCAACTCCATTTTGAGTGGTATCAGAACTCGCTTTTTCGGTAAGCTTTCCACCGCACCCCGCCAGGGCAATGAGCGCAATTGCAGCTATCATAGTTGCATTTCGCATTTCGCCACGGCTCCAGATTGAGGTATTTCGATACTTTCTTTTTGCGTGTGATGGATAGGCAAGTCAATGAAGTTGGGCGCTAGTGGGATCGGCCAAAAATCCCGCTCTGAGCGCCCTTTGATCCCGTCGCTCGACTTAGGTGCCCCAGGCCGCGAAACGCTCTCAGGGCGTCTTAGATCCAGCGGAAAGCGGCACGTAGGGCAGAACTTGTTTCTAGTAGTTCTTCAGCCCAAACGGACTGCCACCGTCGCGGCCGTCGCTGAACGCCCATAATAGCGTTCGATGATCTCGACGCTGGTGCCCATGTTCTTGGCGATGTCGTAGATGTTGGCTTTGCCACGGCGAAGCATCTGGACGGCATAGAAGTGCCGAAGCGAGTAGAGCGACAGGCTTTCGCCATCAGCATTCTGCTTCATACCGATCTGACCCAGAACCTTATCAAACTGGTCGGCTAGGCTGATGATCTGCCCCCCATCCGCCATTGGAAACAGCCAGTCCTGCTGTTCGCTCTGATCGCGGCGCTTTGCATTTGAGGGAGCTGTTTCGCCCCATTGTTCCCGTCTTCGAGCATTTCGCTCAAGAGCGCGACGGATATGGGGCAGGCCAGTGGTTCGCATGACGACTTCTCGCCGACCCGTCTTACCATCCACCACAAACCGATAGTTCTCGCGGCCTGCATCATCGGTGAACTGGATCAGGTCTTGTTCTCGAAGATGGTTAGCTTCCCCGACCCTGATGCCTGAATTGGCAAGGATCAGCACATAATCCCGCAGAAGTTCTCTGGTGTAACGCCACTCTTCCCTGTCAGCCTCAGCGATCCAGAGACGCATTTGACGACAAAGGCGACGATATTCATCCGCTGTGAATGATGGCCTTGTCTTCGCTCGGCTGGCCTTGTGACGGAACTTCGGTAGGGGTTTCTGGCCACGATAGCCGCGCTCATGGGCCCATTTGAGAACCGTCAGGGCAAATGTGGTTTCCCACTCCAGCGTCTTGTCTGCAGGATCAAGGCGATGATTGCGGGGGCGGCTAGCCTCAGGCATGCGTCGATAAAAGTCACGACGCCACGGCACATAGTCAGTCAGGACCGCGTTATCGATCCTCTCCACGGCCATGTTGCCGCAGTAAGCCAAGAGGAACTTGGACACTCGGATCATCTGTCGCAGGTTTTGCTCGCTGGTCTGCTGCTGATTGACCTTGTTGGCCTGTTTGTAGGTTCCCCGTTCAAACTGGGTCTGCCGCACCCGCAGATATTCAGCCATCACATCCTTGAAGAGCTTGGTCTCAAGGGGAAGGTTGTCACGCTTCCTGATGCGGATCTCATGGAAGAATTCGTCGGCCTTCGCCCGAGCCTCATTGAGGTCTCTGGTTCTCAGACTACGATACAGATACCGCCGCGTGGCCTCGCCCTTGTAGACGCGAGCATAAAAGATGCGGTTACGAGAAAAGAGGAGCAACTCACCGTCTCTTAGACGCTCCTCGTAGGTGCCTTCTGACAGATCCATTTTTCAGACAGCCTTCGAGACCCGTGGGCTGCTGCTGCCCCCATCTTGGGTCTCATTTCAAAGGATTGCTTGAGCCCGCGCTGACATCAGACACTGCGATGGGCCTTTCGCCCATTTGACGAGTTCAGCTAGGGCGAGGCCTAGCTGAGGTCAAACCTGTCTAACGTCTGTTTAACAAACGGGGTCTAGCAACGCTAAACACCCGTCTGCATACCAGCTACAGGACCGCAGAGTGGCAAGGCGCTCCACAGGTCAGCGGCGACTACCTCGCCGCCTGGCGAAAGGTCACAGGCCAGTGGGTGATCGAGTCGGAACTCTTCATCACCCTGGGCTAATCGCCCCTAGACCAGAGCCCCGTGACAGTGCTTGAACTTCTTGCCTGATCCGCAGGGACAAGCCTGGTTGCGGCCGGTATTTTCCCAGCCGGCCGGCAAGGGCGCAGGGGCGCCGGCAGCCAGGTTCTCGCCCGTCTCGGGATCCACGTGGATTTCCTGGAAGTTGCTGACCTGCGCAGGCTCGGGCTCGGCGAACTGGAACTCCACGGTCATGAGCCACCGGGTGGTGTTCTGACGCAGGTCCACCAGCAGCTTTTCAAACAGGTTGAAGGCCTCGGTCTTGTACTCGTTGAGGGGGTCGCGTTGGCCATAGCCCCGCAGGCCGATGACATTGCGCAGGTGGTCCAGATGCATCAGGTGCTCGCGCCACTGCAGATCGATCATCTGCAGCAGGAAGCTCTTCTCCACAGTCCGCATATGGTCAGGCGTCAGCATGCCTTCCCGCTCTGCGGCCCGGGCGTTTGCAGCCTCAAGCAGTCGGGACTGGATCTCCTCGTTGGCGATCCCTTCCTCGGCGGCCCATTGGGCGATGGGCAATTCCAGGCCAAGCAGGGCCTTCACATGGTCATCCAGACCATCAATGTCCCACTGCTCGGCATAGGCCTTGGGCGGCAGATGGCGGACAACCAGATCTTCCACGGTGTCCTGCCGCATCTCGGCGATGATTTCGGACAGGTCCGCCGAATTCATGAACTCGGACCGTTGTTCGAACACGGCCTTGCGCTGGTCGTTTACGACGTCGTCGTACTTCAGCAGGTTCTTGCGGATCTCGTAATTGCGCTGCTCAACGCGCTTCTGGGCGGTGGCGATGGCGCCATTGAGCCATTTGTGCGTGATCGCCTCGCCTTCCATCACACCGAAGGTGCGCATGATGGAGTCCAGACGATCGCCGGCGAAGATACGCAGCAGATCGTCCTCGCAGGACAGGAAGAATTTCGATCGCCCGGGGTCGCCCTGACGACCGGTCCGGCCACGCAGCTGGTTATCGATCCGACGGCTTTCGTGACGCTCTGTGCCCAGAACATAAAGGCCGCCGGCGCCCAGCGCCTTTTCCTTCAGATCCTTGATCTCGGCTTCCAGCTCGGCCTTGCGGGCCTTCGCCTGATCCGGCGTCACTTCAATGCCCTGGTCGCGTTGCTCATCCTGCCACTTCAGGACACGCATATCGATATTGCCGCCCAGCTGGATGTCGGTTCCGCGGCCGGCCATGTTGGTGGCGATGGTCACGGCGCCGGGAATGCCGGCGTCGGCGACAATGGCGGCTTCCTGTTCATGATAGCGAGCGTTCAGGACGTTGTGCGGAATGCCTTTGACCGTCTTGCCCTCGTGCTCGAAGGCGTGCTCGTGGAGCAGGGTCGACAGGGCTTCGGATTTCTCGATGGAGACGGTACCCACCAGCACCGGTTGGCCGCGGACAAAGCAATCCTGGATCTGCAGCAGGATGGCGCGGTTCTTCTCGGCCTCGGTGCGATAGACCTCGTCATCGTCATCAATCCGCGCGACCGGGCGGTTGGTCGGGATTTCCAGCACATCCATCTTGTAGATGTCGCCGAATTCCTGGGCCTCGGTTGAGGCCGTGCCGGTCATGCCGGACAGCTTGGTGTAGAGGCGGAAATAGTTCTGGATGGTCACCGAGGCCAGGGTCTGGTTCTCGGGCTGGATGTGGGCGCCTTCCTTGGCCTCGATGGCCTGATGCAGGCCCTCGGACAGGCGGCGGCCATTCATCATCCGACCGGTGAATTCGTCGATCAGGATCACCTCGCCAGCCCGGACGATATAGTCCTTCTCGCGGGTGTAGAGCACGTTGGCGCGCAGGGCCTGGTTCACGTGGTGGACCACGGACACATTGGCGGCGTCGTACAGCCCAGCCGAGTCTTCGGCCAGGTGCTTGCCTTCCATCAGGATTTCTTCGATCCGCTCGGCCCCGTCCTCGGTGAGGATCACCTGGCGCTGCTTTTCGTCGAAGTCGTAGGTGGTGGGGTCCTTGATCAGCTCTTTGATCAGGACGTCGATGGTCTTGTAGAATTCCGAACGGTCTTCGGTCGGACCCGAAATGATCAATGGGGTCCGCGCTTCGTCGATCAGGATGGAGTCCACTTCGTCGACGATGACGAAGTTGTGGCCGCGCTGGACCATCTCGTCGGCTTCGTAGACGAGGTTGTCGCGCAGATAGTCAAAGCCGAATTCGTTGTTGGTTCCATAGGTGATGTCGGACTCGTAGGCCGCCTTGCGCTGGCCCTGGCTGAGGCCGTGCACAATGGTGCCGACGCTGAGGCCCAGGAAGCGATAGACCTGACCCATCCAGTCCCCATGCAGCTGGGCCAGATAGTCATTGACGGTGATGACATGGACGCCCTTGCCGGACAGGGCGTTCAGATAGACCGGCGAGGTTGCGACCAGGGTCTTGCCTTCACCGGTTCGCATTTCGGCGATGCCGCCCTGATGTAGGACAATGCCGCCCACCAGCTGGACGTCGAAGTGTCGCTGACCCAGCACCCGGCGGGCCGCTTCACGGACGACAGCGAAGGCTTCCTCAAGCAGCTGGTCCAGGGTTTCGCCCTTGGCCAGGCGGTCCTTGAATTCCTGGGTCTTGCCCCGCAGTTCGTCGTCGCTCAGCGCCTGGATCTTTGGCTCTAGCGCATTGATCTTGGCGACACGGGCCGTCATGGCCTTGACCTTGCGGTCGTTGGAAGAGCCGAAGAAACGTTGGAAAATGCTCAAGGGGCAGGTCCGGATCTGTGGCGGGGCTGGGGCGGTCAGGGCAGAAAGCCCACGCCTACCCGGAAATTCCGCTCTTTTCGGGGCGGGCGAGACTTAAGCAGCGCCCCCCCTCATGTCAACGAGACAGGGGGCAAGTCGTTACCACAGCAGGCAGGAAAAAGGGCCCTCCCGGGGTGGAAGGGCCCTTCAAGATTCCAAACAGCGTCAGGTGTTTAGTAGACCTCGAACAGGCCCGCTGCACCCATGCCGCCGCCGATGCACATGGAAACCACCACATGCTTGGCGTTCCGGCGCTTGCCTTCCTGCAGGATATGGCCGGCCAGACGGGCGCCGGTCATGCCGAAGGGGTGGCCGATGGCGATGGAGCCGCCGTTGACATTGTACTTGGCCGGATCAATGCCCAGCTTGTCGCGGGAATAGAGGCACTGGCTGGCGAAGGCTTCGTTCAGTTCCCACAGGTCGATGTCGTCGACCTTCAGGCCGTGACGCTCGAGCAGGCGGGGAATGGCGAAGACCGGGCCAATGCCCATTTCGTCAGGTTCGCAGCCGGCGACGGCCCAACCGCGGAAGGCGCCCATGGGCGAGAGGCCGCGACGGGCAGCTTCCTTGGCTTCCATAATGACCACGGCGGCGGCGCCGTCGGAGAGCTGGCTGGCGTTGCCGGCGGTGATGAAGTTGCCTTCACCGCGCACGGGGGCAAGCTTGGCCAGACCTTCCAGGGTGGTGTCGGCGCGGTTGCACTCGTCCTTGTCGACCACGTAGTCGACCACGGTTTCTTCCTTGGTCTCCTTGTTGACGACCTTCATCTTGGTCTTCATCGGCACGATTTCGTCGGCGAACAGGCCAGCCTTCTGGGCGGCTGCCATGCGCTGCTGGGAGAGCAGGGAGTATTCGTCCTGATATTCCCGGGCCAGGTTGTAGCGCTTGGCCACGATGTCGGCGGTGTCGATCATCGGCATGAAGATGGCCGGATATTGGGCCGTCAGTTCGGGGTCGAAGCCGCCGGCGCCTGCTGCGCCCGCGCCGCCCATGGAAATCGACTCAACGCCGCCGGCGACAACCACGTCCGAGCCGTCATTACGGACATAGTTGGCGGCCATGGCGATGGTCTGCAGGCCAGAGGAGCAGAAGCGGTTGACCGTCACGCCGGAGGTGGTGATCGGCAGGCCGGCCAGCAGGGCGGCGTTGCGGCCGGGATTGGTTCCGCCATGGGCGACATTGCCCATATAGACGTCTTCAACCGCAGCGGCTTCGATGCCGGACTTGGCCACGGCATGCTTCACGGCGTGGGCCGCGATGCTGACGGTTGGAGTCATGTTGAAGCCGCCGCGACCTGATTTGGCCAGACCTGTGCGGGCATAGGAAACAATGACGGCTTCGCGCATATAATATCTCCGAAATGAAATTGGCCGTTTCAGCCTGTCAGCGGCCGATGGCGATTGAGCGGCGGGACCTTTGCATCCTGCGTGCTAAATGGCTAGGGACGGGGGACCGACTTGGACGGTTTTAGGCACGAGGCGAGCACGCTATGGCGCAAACAGGCATGTCTGTCCGGTTTGAAAAGACCGCCGCCACCCTTGGCGTTCTGGTCTGCTGCCTGATCCTGGCCGCCTGTTCCGGTCGCGATGGCGCCGACAAGCCTCCCGAGCCAGGCGACCAGGCTGTGGCCAGAATTGACGGGCGGACGGTCTGGGTGTCCGACGTCAAGCGCGAAGCCATAGCCCAGGGCCTCATCGGGGAAGGCGAACCTCTGGACGTGACCTCCGACCTGTTCCGGCGGGTCATGGACGAGGTGGTCGATCAGAAGCTTCTGGCGGCTGAGGCCCTGAAGCGGAAGATCGACAAGGACCCAGCAACCCAGCGCAGGTTGGCAGCAGCACGGGAGCGGATCCTCGGCGACATGCTGGTGGAGTCCACCGTCTCGAGCGCGGTCAACGAGAACGCCATTCGCGGCCTCTATCAGGAGCAGCTCAAGCTTTCGAAACGCTCGGAGGAAATCCACGCCAGACAGATTGTGGTCGCAACGGCGCCCGAGGCCGAGGCGATCAAGAAGCTGCTCTCGACCGGCGCATCCTTTGAAGCCCTGGCCATGGAGAAGTCCACGGACGCAGCGACTCGCTTCAATGGGGGCGATCTGGGCTATTTCACCACAGACGTCATGCCGCCTGCCTATGAGGCCAATCTGAAGACCGCCAAGGTCGGACAGCTGGTCGGGCCCTTCCCCGTCGACGGCGGTCTGGCCCTGGTGAAGGTCGAGGATCGACGCCTTGAACAGCCGATCACCCTGGAGGCGGCGCGGCCCCAGATCATCCGCTTCCTGACCTATGACCAGGTCCGGGACCTTCTTGAAAGGCTTCGCAGCCGCGCCAAGGTGCAGACCCTCATCAAGGCGCCGCCGGAAGTCCCTGGCGCGCCCAAGGAGCCAGCCTCGGCCCAGGCCCCCAAGCCTGCCGCAGCGCCTTCCGTAACTTCCAAGCCAGTTCCAGCAGGGGCAATGCCATGACCCGCCCACCCAAGTCGCCCAAGTCCCCGACCGGCCCGGTTGACGCTGTCGGCCAGACCCTGGAAAGGGCTCTGGATCCCCTGACCTCGGCTTTGAAACGCGCCGGTCTGGCCCGGGGTGAAAAGCCCGCTGCAGCCACCCCAGCGCCGCCCAAACCCGGCAAGGCGGCGAAGTCCGCACTGCCGGTTTCGCCCCTGGCCGTGCCGTTTCCGGACATTTCCGTCATTCCAGGCGTTGAAATGGGCACGGGCACTGCCGGCTTCTACAAGCACGAGCGCCCCGACCTGCTGGTCATGCGGTTCGCCGAGGGCACTAACGCCGCCGGGGTCTTCACCCGCCATGGCGTCGGCTCGGCGCCAGTGGACTGGTGCAAGAAGCATCTGGCCGCCACCTCTGGCGCCAATGTCCGGGCCCTTGTTGTCAATGCCGGCTGCGCAAACTCCTTCACAGGCAAGCCCGGCGCCGATGCGGTCCGTCGCTATGCCTCAGCCATCGCCAAGCGGTTCGATTGCCGCCAGCGGGATGTGATGGTCGCCTCCACCGGCGTCATCGGCGTGCTCCTGGACGACTCAAAGATCGTCCAGCGCCTGCCGGAGGTGGAGGCTGCCCTGCATGAAGATGGCTGGGCCGAAGCCGCCGCCGCCATCATGACCACAGACACCTTTCCCAAGGGGGCCTATGCGGAGGCGCTGATCGACGGCAGGAAGGTCAGGATCGCGGGGATCTGCAAGGGTTCAGGCATGATCGCGCCTGACATGGCCACCATGCTGGCCTTCGTGGCCACAGACGCCGCCATTGCGCCCGCCGCCCTCCAGACCCTGGTCAGCCTTTATACCCGCACGACCTTCAACTGCGTGACGGTGGACGGCGACCGATCGACCAACGACACCCTTCTGCTCTTTGCGACCGGACAGTCTGACGCGCCGAAGATCAGCCGGGCAGGAGATCGCCGTCTGGCGGATTTCCGTGAAAAGCTGGAGGCCGTCCTGCTGGACCTGGCCCAGCAACTTGTCCGGGACGGCGAGGGCGCGTCGAAATTCGTCAAGGTGACCATTACCGGCGCCGAGAGCCCGGCCTCGGCCCGAAAGATTGCCCGGACCATCGCCGAGAGCCCCCTGGTCAAGACCGCCTTCGCCGGCGAGGACGCCAACTGGGGCCGGATCGTCATGGCTGTAGGCCGCGCTGACGAGCCCATCGACCGCGACCGGATCAAGGTCCAGTTCGGACCGCTTGTCGCCGCACAGGATGGCCTGATCTCGCCCACCTATGACGAGGCCAGGATGAGCGCCTACATGAAGAACGCCGAGCTTGAGGTCAGCGTTGACGTCGGCGTCGGCAAGGGCGCCGCCACGGTCTGGACCTGCGACCTGACCAAGCAGTACGTGGCGATCAACGGGGACTATCGGTCATAGGCAACCTTCAAGGTGGTTTGGCCAGAACACTCTATTGAGGATTGAGATTCCTCCGCCCTTCCTGAATAGTGGCTCTCCATGCTGGAAGTTCGGTGGAGAAGGTCTGTGCGAAACTGGTTGGGTGTGCTGGCGACCGTTCTGCTGGCTGGAAGCGCGTGGGGCGCCCCTCCGGTTGAAGTCTATGGACGGCTTCCGGCAATTGATTTCATAGAGCTTTCGGAGTCCGGAGAGCGTTTCGCCCTCGTCGCGAGGGTTGGCGAGAACCGACGGCTGTTTGTGCGGAAGGCCGATGGCCAGGCCGAGTTCGTCACCAATCTTGAGCCTGGCAAGGTCAGGAATATCGAGTGGGGTGGAGACCGGCACCTCTTTGTCTTTGGCAGTACGACGATCAGCGCGCCGATGGACGGGCTCTCGACCCGGGAATGGGCGGGCGGCGCCCATCTCGATCTTCAGACCCGCAAGGCCTTCCCCCTGCTGCTCAATTCCCATGTCTTCACCCACGCCGTGTTTGGTTGGTACGGGGTGCGGGAAGTGGGCGGCCGCAGCTATGCCTATGTCGGTGCGATTACCCAGGAGGACCTGGCGCCTCGCGTGGTCATGGAGGGAAACGCCACGCACTACACGGTCTATCCGAAGCTTATCCGGATTGATCTTGAGACCGGTAAGCCGGAGTATGTGGTCCGCAACATCAGGGGGTCCAGCCAGTGGATCGTCGGCGAAGGCGGCGACGTCCTGCTGACCTGGGAACGGGATCCCCGGGGAGAGGTCTACAGGCTATACCGCGGTCGTGGAGGTGTTCCGGCGATCGTTTCGCGGATAGATGATGACACCACCGTGGATCTGCAGGGGCTGGGCCGAACCGCTGACAGCGTCCTTGTGGAAGAAGCCACAGAAGACACCTTCCAGCTGAAGGAAGTGGTTCCGGGCGCTGTCGGCGATGGCGTCATACTCAGTCGCGACGACAATACGGCCACCGGGATCTATGACCGCAAGACCCACCTGCTGATCGGCGTGCGATCTGACAGTGGTGCGACGATCGAACTCTTTGAACCGGCTCTGCAACGGCGGGTGGACGCGGCGCGGAAGGCCTTTCCGGGTCTGCGCAGTTCACTGGTGTCCTATGGCCAGAACTTCGACCGGATGGTTTTCCTGACGGACGGCCCCAATGACGCCGGCACCTATTGGCTGGTGGACATCGCCAAGCGGTCCGCCGTGCCCATCGGGCGGGTCTATCCTGATATCGGTGAGACTGATGTCGGCCTGTCCAGGACCGTGGACTACAAGGCGGCGGATGGCCTGGCCATGGATGGTGTCCTGACCCTGCCTCCTGGCAAGGATCCCCGGAACCTCCCGCTCGTCGTCCTTCCCCATGGCGGCCCCATTGTCGCGGGGGATGAACCCGGGTTCGACTGGTGGGCTCAGGCCTTTGCTTCCAGAGGATATGCCGTCTTCCAGCCAAACTATCGGGGAACCCTCGGTCGCGGTGAGGCCTTCCGCAAGGCTGCCAGCGGCGAGTTCGGGCGCAAGATGCAGACGGACATTTCAGACGGCGTCAAAGCCCTGGCGGCTCAGGGCATAATCGATCCCAAACGCGCCTGCATCGTCGGAGCCAGCTATGGCGGATATGCGGCTCTGGCCGGGGTGACGGTGGAGCAGGGCCGATATCGCTGCAGCGTGTCCGTCGCTGGCATAGCCGACCTCTCCCAGTTTCAGAACTGGGTCTCGGAACAGTCCGGAGACAACCGCAGCTCCCGCGCCTTCTGGAAAGACCTCATGGGCGCTGCAGGGGGGCAGGACCTGGCGGCGATTTCACCAGCCCGCCTTGCGGCCAGGACAGATGCTCCTGTCCTGCTGATCCATGGCGACGATGACTCCGTCGTGCCCATCGAACAGAGCAGAGCCATGGAGCGGGCATTGAAGGCGGCAGGCAAGCCTGTCGAATTCCTGGCCATGTCGGGTGAGGACCATTGGCTGTCCAAGGAGCCCACCCGTCAGGCCATGCTCAAGGCGGCGGTCGCCTTCGTCGAGAAGCACAATCCCGCCGCCCTTTAGCCTTCGTGTGAACTAGTCCACCGGGCTCCAGCGCTTGGCCGGTTCGGCCGCCCGCTTGGGACCCTGGAACTTGGCCTGGCTGATGGGGGTGGTTGAGGCGCGCTCGCCGTTCGGACGGCCGCCACCCTGACTTCCACCCTGGCCACCGCCACTGCCGCCGGCGCGGGCCGGACGGTTGCGTTGCTTGCGCAGGCCCGGAGGCAGGTCCGAGCGACCTTCCGGTTTGCGCTCGCCGCCGCCGCCATTGCGTCCGCCACGGTTCTGGTCACGTCCGCCGCCATTGCCGCCGCGCTCGCCCCGCTCACGCTCACCTGCCGGCGCTTCGGCGGGCATGTGGGCGGTCATGACGGAGAGGCCGCGATCGCCGCGACGATCTTCGGACGGAATGGTCTGACGGGTGACCTTCTGGATATCGCGCAGCAGATTGCGTTCTTCCTCGCCGCAGAAGGCGACCGCCGAGCCGCCGGCGCCGGCGCGGGCCGTCCGGCCGATCCGGTGGACATAGCTTTCGGGCACATTGGGCAGTTCAAACTGGACCACGTGGGTCACGGCGTCGATGTCGATGCCCCGGGCGGCGATATCGGTAGCCACCAGGGCGCGGACTTCACCGGCCTTGAAGGCGGCCAGGGCGCGTTCCCGCTGACCCTGACTCTTGTCGCCATGGATCGAAGCGGCTTCGACGCCGCCCTGTTCCAGGGACTTGGCCACCCGGTCGGCGCCGCGCTTGGTGCGGGTGAAGACGATGACGCGCTTGAAGTCCTTTTCCGCGAAAAGTTCGGCCAGCAGGGCGCGCTTGCGGGCGCTCTCCACGAAGATGACCTTCTGGTTGACCTTTTCCACCGTGGTGGCCTGGGGTGTGACCGAGACCTTCAGGGGATTGGGGTTGAGCAGCTCGCCCGCCAGCTTGCCGATTTCGGTGGGCATGGTGGCCGAGAAGAACAGGTTCTGGCGTTCCTTGGGCAGGTATTTCACCAGCTTGCGGATCGGCACGATGAAGCCCATGTCGAGCATCTGGTCGGCCTCATCGAGGACGAAGATCTCGACGCCGGCCAGGGTGATGGTCTTCTCGCCCAGGTGGTCGAGCAGGCGGCCGGGGGTGGCGACCAGCACGTCGACGCCGGGCGCCAGGGCGCGCATCTGGCCGCCATACTTCACGCCGCCGAAGACGACAGCGACGGAGACGCCCATGTGCTTGCCATAGGTCTTGAAGCTTTCGCCGATCTGGGTGGCCAGTTCGCGGGTGGGCGACAGGACCAGGACGCGGCAGGAGCGGCGATGGGCGGGTTTGCGGTCAGCGGCCAGGCGCTGGAGGATGGGCAGGGCGAAGGCGGCGGTCTTGCCGGTGCCCGTCTGGGCGATGCCCAGCAGGTCCTTGCCGGCCATGACGCCGGGGATGGCCTGGGCCTGGATGGGCGTAGGCTTGGTGTAGCCCTCGTCGGCAAGCGCCTTGAGCAGGGACTTGTCGAGGCCGAGGTCGGAAAATTGAGTCAAACTTCTAGTCTTTCACAAATGCGCCGAAAGCGGCCTCAAGCCACTGGCCTGGGTCGCGGAGCGCGGGTCATTTTAGGAAAGCCCCCGCGTGGCGGGACGATCGATGCGATCTCTTCAGGGCGCTCGACAGTTTGGACCGATCAATAGGGCCAACACGCGACTGGAACGCCGATATCGCCGCAAATGCTGCAGCGCAGCGGGGAAGTGGGCTTTTCCTGCGGGAAAGTCAAGGTCTTAGGCTGGGCAGGTCATTCTGGCGCCCTTGCCAAGGCGGCTGACTTCCGCGATGGACGGAGAATGTCTGATGCGAAAAACCTGCTTCTGGTCGCCGCCGCCGCCCTGATCGATGTGGATGGCCGGGTGCTGATCTGTCAGCGTCCGCCGGGCAAGGCCCTGGCCGGATTGTGGGAGTTTCCGGGCGGCAAGGTGGAGGCGGGTGAGACCCCGGAAGCCTGCCTGATCCGCGAGCTCAACGAGGAGCTGGGGATCACCGTCAGCCAGTCGTGTCTGGCCCCCTTCGTTTTTGCAACCCACGATTATGAGTCTTTTCACCTTCTGATGCCATTGTTCCTCTGTCGTCGCTGGGAAGGTCTCGTGACGGCCAAGGAGCATACAGCGTTAGCATGGGTGAAGCCCGCCAAACTGACGGACTACCCGATGCCTCCGGCCGACGCGCCGCTGGTCGCCTGGCTGCGCGATCTCATCTGAAGCGGTTCCTGGCCGATGAGCGGGGCGCGACCATGATCGAGTATGCCGTGATCCTGGGCGTGCTGGGTCTCAGCCTTGTGGCCACCTTTGGTCGGGCTCAAGCCGTTCTGATCAACCTGATCAACAACTCCATCTCGGTCATGCCCTGATAGCCCCTCGACAAGCGCGGCATTTCGCCTTGTCCTAGGTCCGTGGAAAACCCGGAAGACCTCAACTGGTTCGCAGACTTCCTGTCCAGCGAAGGCCTGCCGACATCCTTCTCGGATGTCCTCCACACTGTTGTTAAGCCCCTGGCCGAACAGATTGCGGCATCGCAAAGAACCCTCCGTCGGGTCGGTCTGTGCGGCGCCCAGGGCAGCGGCAAGTCGACCCTGACCTCCGCCCTTGCCCGGATGCTGCAGGACAAGGGCCTGACGGTGTCCGTCCTGTCCCTGGATGATCTCTACCTCTCCCGGGCGCACCGCCAGGAGCTTGCCCGGCTGACGCATCCTCTCCTGGCGACACGGGGTGTCCCGGGCACCCACGATGTCGCCCTGGGAATTCAGGTTCTTGAAGCCCTGCTCATGCCCGGCGTGACGCCGCTGCCGCGCTTTGACAAGGCCACCGACGATCCCGTTCCGCAATCAGCATGGCCCCGCCTGACCGGGCCCGTGGACGTCCTGCTGTTTGAAGGATGGTGTATCGGTGCGCGTCCCCAGCCTGACGCGGACCTTGCGATCCCGATCAATGCCCTCGAGCGGGACGAAGACCCCGATGGCCGCTGGCGCACCTATGTGAATGAGCAGCTTAAAGAAGCGTACGCCGACCTGTTCTCGAAACTGGATCTCCTGGTCTTTCTGCGGGCCCCCGATTTTGGCGTGGTGGCCGGGTGGCGTCTGGAGCAGGAGGAAAAGCTCCGCGCCCGCCGGCTGGAAGCGGGCGCTGCTACTGACGGCCTGATGGATGAAGCCGGCGTCCGCCGGTTCGTCGCCCACTATGAACGGGTGACCCGCGCCCTGCTGAAGGAGGCGCCGGATCGGGCCGATGTCCTGGTCAGGCTCGCCGCCGACAGGTCCGTGAGCGAGGTCCGCTTCAGACCAGGCTAGTCAATCTGGGAGTAGAGGCCCCGCGCCTCCTCCGGAGGGCCCCGTCGGTCCCCAACGCCTTCGACACGAATGGCCACGATCCTTCCGCCGTTGGCGAAGACCAGACTGTCCCCCGGCTTGACCGGTCGGGCGCACTTGTCGATCCGGCTTTCCTGGCCTGAACGGGTCAGTCTGACCTTGCCTTCATCGAGGAATTTGGCGGCCAGGGATCGCGTCTTGAAGAACCGCGCACGCCACAACCAGACATCGGCCCTGACCGACGCCTCCGTCATGCCTTGACCGCCTTGGTCCTGCGCCGGCGTCGGGGACGGCGGGCGGCAGGCGGGGTTTCCCGCAGGGCTTCCAGGGCGGCGAATGGAGAGGCGGGCCGGACCGCTGCAGGCTCAATGGCCTTTGACGCTGTGCGACGTCGCCAGGCGGTCGGTTCGCCGGGCTTTGGCCTTGCTGTGGGCGCGAAATTGAGGCCGCGCAGGACCTCGCGCATTTCGCCCTCGCTCCATCCCAGTTGGGTGATGATTTCAGGCCCGACGACTGAGCCCTGACCCTGTCTCGGGGCGGCCCGGATCAGGTCGTCCAGACGGTCCAGATCAGCCACCGGAACCGCCAGGCGGCCCACTGACCTGAGGCCGGAGGCCGACAGCACCTTGGGCTCTGCGCCGCCCGGGGGAAGGGGGGTCAACCGGTCTGCAGGCGGTCGCCAGCTGCGGTCCACAAAGCCCTGGGCCAGATGCCTGGCTTCGGGCTTCAGAATGCCGGGAAGGCAGATAGAGAACGCGGTCAGCCTAACCCCGAGGCCTTTCAGGGCCCGCCGTTCGATCGGGCTTAAGGCCTTGGCCTCGGCCTGGACGCTGGATCTGTCCATGACTCCGCCGGCCTCGATCAGCCGATAGGCCAGACCCCGCGCCATGCCCTTGATCTGACCTGAGGACAGGGCGTTCTCAAGCTTGCGCAGGGGGGCCAGCCGGCGGCCGGCCTCAGCAGCAAGGTAGGCTTCCATTCGTCGCTGGGCCCGCTCGCGAGGGGCAGGATGCCCCAGGTCTCCAAGCAGGCGCACCCTTGGCGCAAACGGCGACCCGCCGGCAATGACGCCGGCAATCTCGCCCCGCCACAGGATCGCCCCGTCCCGTCCCAGCTTGAAGGCGGAATCAGGGTCTGCCGCCAGCTGTCCCAGGCGCTTGTTGATCTCGGGGCCAACGGCGGCGACAGCAGCGGCCCGCAGCGCCTTTTCGGCCAGCAGGGTTTCGCCATGCTCTGCTTCGAACTGCACACCCTTCAGGCGGCCGACAAACTGCCCTTCGACGGTGACGGCGCCGTCGGTTCCGACCCCTGCCAGGATCTCCTCGCGGACCCGCAGTCCATGCATGAGGGCGCTGGTCCTGCGGTCGACGAACCGCGCCATCAGCTTCTCGTGCAGGGTGTCGGAGAGCTTGTCCTCCACCACCCGGGTCTGGCCCTGCCAGCCGGCGGCGTCGGCCAGCCAGTCTGGCCGGTTGGCCACATAGGCCAGGGTGCGGACACTGGCCAGGCGGGCCGACAGTGTGTCGATCTCGCCGTCGGTCCGGTCCAGATGCTTCAGCTGATCTGACATCCAGTTGGCCGGAATGCGACGCCCATGGCTGGACAGCCAGAAGAAGAATTCCTTGGCCAGTCTCTGGTGCTCTTCCGCGCTGGTCTTGCGGAAGTCGGGCATCTGGCAGACGTCCCAAAGCCGGGCCAGGGCGGTCCGGTCCCGACAGCGCTCGATCACATCGGCTTCGCCCGCCATTCGCTTGAGGGTGATCTCGTCCAGGGCTTCGGCAGACAGGGTCAGTCCCTCCCTGTGCGGCCCCCTGGCGAGGGACTTCATGAGGTTTGGCAGAGAGGTGAAGTCCAGTTCGGCATTGCGCCATTCAGCTGCGACGACCGGCTCGAACTGATGCTCCTGGACGGCCTCGACCAGGTCGACGTCCATCTCTTCGCATTCGCCCGTGACGCCGAAGGTTCCGTCAGTACGGTATCGCCCGGCCCGGCCGGCGATCTGGCCGACCTCCTGCGGGAACAGGAACCGTGTCCGACGGCCGTCGAACTTTCTCAGGCCGGCAAAGGCCACATGGTCGACGTCCATGTTCAGGCCCATGCCGATGGCGTCGGTGGCGACCAGAAAGTCCACTTCCCCGGACTGGTAGAGGGCGACCTGGGCATTGCGGGTGCGAGGGCTGAGCGAGCCCATGACCACGGCGGCCCCACCCCTCTGACGGCGGATCAGTTCGGCTATGGCGTAGACCTGGTCCGCCGAGAAGGCGACGATGGCGCTGCGGCGCGGCAGGCGGGTCAGCTTCTTGGATCCTGCATAGGTCAGGGCGGAAAAGCGCTCGCGGGTCTGGATTTCGGCCTTGGGCAGCAGGCGCCGGATCAGGGGCGCCATGGTCCCGGCGCCCATCAGCATGGTCTCGTACTTGCCCCTGGCGTGGAGCAGGCGGTGGGTGAAGACATGGCCCCGCTCGGGGTCCGCGCAGAGCTGGATCTCGTCTACCGCCAGGAATTCAACCTCGCGGCTGAGCGGCATGGCCTCGACCGTGCAGATGAAATAGACGGCCCGGGGCGGGACGATCTTTTCCTCGCCAGTGATCAGGGCCACCCGGCTGGCGCCCCGCGCCTTGACCACCCGGTCATAGATTTCCCGGGCCAGCAGCCGCAGGGGCAGGCCGATCATGCCGGAGGCGTGGCCCAGCATCCGCTCAACGGCCAGATGGGTCTTGCCGGTATTGGTCGGGCCCAGGACCGCCACAAGACGGGCCGGCGCCGCGCCGGTGGGGCGGTGGCTCATGGTCCGAAGTTGGGACGGGAATCACCGGCGGGCAAGCTCTGCGCCGCCGATAGCCCCTTTTATTTCCTGATCAGCGACGTTTTGCGGCGGCGATATAGTCGTCGATGACATTGTCCAGCACGGTCAGGGGAACGCCGCCGGCCAGCAGACCAGCATCGTGGAACCTGCGGATGTCGAACCTGCCGCCCAGGGCCTTCTTCGCCCGCTCACGGCCGCGGAGCCAGGTGATCTTGCCGACCATGTAGCTGGAGGCCTGGCCTGGCCAGACAGAGTAGCGCTCGATCTCGGTGATGGCCGCCGGCTCGGGGTCGCCAATATGGTCGACATAGTACTTCAGCGCCTGCTCGCGGCTCCAGCGCTTGGCGTGCATGCCGCTGTCCACCACCAACCGCACGGCCCGGAAGATGGCGTCGTGCAGCATGCCGATATGACCCACCGGGTCCTTGTCATACATGCCCATCTCGACCGCCAGGGCCTCGGCATAGAGGGCCCAGCCCTCGCTGTAACCGGAAAAGCCCTGGATCTTGCGGATCAGGGGCAGGGCCTCGGCCTCGTTCTTCAGGGCCAGCTGCAGGTGATGGCCAGGAATGCCTTCGTGATAGGTCAGGGTGGGCAGGCCCCATTTGGGGTTTTCAGCCGTATCCCGAAGGTTGATCCAGTAAATGCCGGGGCGGCTGCCATCCAGGGGCGGGGCGTCGTAATAGCCGCCGGGGGCGCCGGCCTCGATGGATTGAGGCACCCGGCGGATTTCCATGGGCGCCTTGGGCAGTTGGCCGAAATAGGCGGGAAGCTTTGCGGTGACGATCTTGTTCAGACTGTTCAGGTGGGTCAGCAACTCGGCCTTGCCCGCCTCGGTGTTGGGATAAAGCATTTTCGGGTCGGTCCCGAGAACGCGATAGCGTTCGCCCACCGTGCCCTTGGTGTAGCCGATCTTCTTCATCAGGACGTCGGCTTCGGCGCTCAGGCTGGCCACCAGATCGAGGCCCAGCTTGTGGACCTCGTCCGGACTGATCTTCGCCGTGGTGTACTGCTTGAGGGAGGTCTCGTAATAGGCCTCGCCGTCCGGCAGGCGCCAACAGCCGGCGTCGTGAACCGCCTTTGACCTCTGGGCGGTCAGAAGCTCCACCTGACGCTGCAGGGCCGGCTGAACCCGGTCGGCGTAAAGGCCCAGGGCCTGCTTGGCCCAATCGCCGGAAATGGATTTCTCCTTTGTCCGCCGGACCAGGCTGTTGACCAGGGTGGTTTCAGACGGAGCGGTTCCCAGCATGGCCCGGTACTGGACCAGGGCCTTGTCGATCGCGAAATCGGGCGCAATCACCCCCAGGCCAGCATCGTGTCGAACGACTTCGGCTTCCTGATCCAGCAGGACGGCGAAACCTTCCATCCGCGACAGATAGGCGTCCGCATCGGCCTTGGTCTCTATGGAATGCTGGTTGTCCATGAAGTCGGGAACCGACTGATAGGCCCCGGTCAGCTGGGTCAGGATATAGGGCGCGCCCGATCCGCCGCCGCCATAGTTGAAGCGGCGATTGCCCTCGTCATCGACCTCAAGGGTGAAGGCGACCGTGTCATAGGTGATGGCGTCAACGCCCGAGATCTTGGCGCGATCAATAGTGCGCAGCTGGGCGAGCCTGCGGGCCGTCTTCTTCTTTCCCTCAGAAATGGCGGTCAGGGACAGGTCGCCCAGTTCGGACTTGGTCCAGGCCAGGGTTCCCTTGTCGAGGCCAAGGCTCGAGGTCAGGGTCGGCGCATCCCGCAGGGTGCTGTCCATGAAGTCGTCGAACAGGGCGTACATTTTCGCCGCTTCACCGGTCGGGGTCGCCGCCTCGGCGATCCTGGGCAAGGCGGTCATGGCGCCAAGGGCGGCGGCGGAAAGAAGAAGGTCGCGGCGGCTGTGCATCTGGTGGACTCTGTGAGGTCGAGGTTCAGCCGCAGACAATGCACCGCCAGGCGGACCAGTGACACCCCGCCCCACGTGAAATCGCTGTAATCTGGCTAGTCCAGGGTCCGCCGATATCGCGCCATGGCCAGGGCGGTCACAACACACAGGAAGGCGCCGAGGGCCGCAAGTTCACGCCACATGTCGCCCAGGTTCTGGCCTTTGAGCAGGGCGCCACGGACAATCCTCAGGAAATGGGTGACCGGAATGACCTCTCCTATGGCCTGGGCCCAGACCGGCATGCCGCGAAAAGGGAACATGAAGCCCGACAGCAGGATGGACGGCAGTATGTAGAAAAAGCTCATCTGCATGGCCTGCAGCTGGGACTGAGCCGCTGTCGAAATCAGGAACCCCAGGGCGAGGGACCCGATGATGAACAGGCTTGTTCCGGCGATCAGGCCGCCCCAACCGCCCATCATGGGAACATGGAACAGGACCTTGGCCAGGGTCAGTATGACCAGGGTCTGGATCACCCCCACCAGGACATATGGGGCCAGTTTTCCGATCATCACCTCGATCGGTTCCAGGGGCGTCGCCAGCAGGCTTTCCATGGTGCCCCGCTCGGTCTCCCGGGTCATGGATAGGGCGGTCATCATCACCAGGGTCATGGACAGGATCACCCCCAGCAGGCCGGGCACGATATTGTAGGCGGTGACGGCTTCGGGATTGTAGCGCCGGTGAACCACCACTTCGAAGGGACCAGCCTTGCCCATCCTGCCCTGCAGGGCGCCCTTCAGATCGTGGGACAGGGCTTCGGTGGGCAGCGCCGAGAGGGCGGCGACTGCGCTTCCGGTTGCGGAGGGATCGGCGGCGTCGGCCTCCACCAGGATCTGAGCCCTGTCGCCGCGGACCACCCGGCGTGAGAAGTCGGCCGGAATGGTGATGGCGAACTGCACCTCGCCCCTCTGCAGCATGCCGTCCAGTTCCCCCGGGGTCCGGGCCTGGGCGGTAAGGCGGAAGAAGGCGCTGTTCTGGAGGGCCGAGAGGATGGACCGGGCGAAGGTCGAGTCCTCCTGGATCAGCACCGCCGTCGGAAGGTGTCGGGGCTCGGCGTTGATCGCATAGCCAAACAGCAGGAGCTGGACCACGGGCAGCATCAGGATCATGGCATAGGTCACCCGGTCCCGGGTGAGTTGCTTGAACTCCTTGATCAGGACCGCCAGGACCCGGGTGAGGGAAAAGCCGCTCATTGGAAATTGTCCCGTGAGCCGTCCATCAGCTGGATGAAGATGTCCTCCAGGCTGGGCCGGACCTCCGAGATCTTCACCCCGGGCGCGGCGACTGTCGTGAGTGCGGCGGTGAGGGCTGCCCGGTCAGTCCCGGAAACATGCAGGCTGGCGCCGAAGGGGGCGGCCATTTCGACGCCGGACTGAGTGCGAAGATGATCGGCCACCTGGTCAATATCACCACCCTCAAGGTTGAAGGTGATGAGTCCTGAACGGTCGATCAGTTCGTCCGCCGTACCCCGGGCGATCAGCTGGCCATAGCTGATATAGGCGATCTCGTGGCATCGCTCGGCTTCGTCCATATAGTGGGTTGAGACCAGAACCGTCAGGCCTGCCCGGGCCAGGGCGTGGATCTCGTCCCAGAAGGTGCGGCGGGCCTTGGGGTCCACCCCGGCGGTGGGCTCGTCCAGCAGCAGGAGCTTCGGTTCATGCAGGGTGGCGCTGGCCAGGGCCAGCCTCTGTTTCCAGCCGCCAGAGAGGGTTCCCGCCAACTGCCGCCGCCGGGCGGTGAGGCCCAGGTTTTCGAGGGCGCGATCAACCCGGTCCTGCCGGTGGTCCAGCTCATGAACCCGGGCGGCGAACATCAGGTTTTCCTCAAGGGTCAGGTCCTCGTAGAGGGAAAACTTCTGGGTCATGTAGCCCGTCGCCCGCTTGATGGCGCCGGCTTGCCGGATGATGTCCTGGCCAAGGCAGGTTCCGGATCCTGAGTCCGGGGTCAGAAGGCCGCACAGCATGCGCAGGGTCGTGGTCTTGCCCGAGCCATTGGGACCCAGAAAGCCGCAGATCTGTCCCTGGCCCAGCTGGATGGAGACATCATCCACCACCTTGCGGCCGCCATAGCTCTTGTTCAGGCCTTGGACATCGATGACCAGGGGCTCGCTCATCGGGCGGCGACCAGGGGCGTGACATCCACGGGCTGGCCGGGGTTCAGTCGCACCGAGGGGCGGGCTTCAACCAGATAGACCAGCCGGTCACGGGTCTCGCGGCTGTAGATCACCGGTGGGGTGAACTCGGGCCTGGGGCTGATTAAGTCGATCCTGGCCGTGAGGCCTTTTGCGCAGCCGTCGCACGAGAAGGCGACATTCTTGCCCGGTGAGTAGAGCGCAATCTGCGTCTCCGGAACAAAGAACCGGACCTTGATCCTGTCTTCCGGCAGCAGGGCCATAACCGGCTGGTTGGCGATGACCCATTCGCCCTTCTGGAAGAAGACATCTTCCACCAGGCCGGCGGCAGGGGCCGTTGGCGCAGTGTCAGAAAGACGGGCCGACGCGGCGGCGGCGCCCGCCCGGGCCTGGGTGACCCGGCTGTCGGCGGCCGTGACCTGGCCTTCCCGCGCGCCCAGGGTCAGTGCGTCCCTCTGGCGTCTCGCTGCGGTCAACTGGGCGAGCGCCGCATCGCGACTGGCCTTTGCATCGTCCAGACGCGCCGGGGCGAAGATACCTTTCGCAGCCAGGGGCCGGATACGATTGAGGACCGCGTCGGCCTCCCGCAGGCGCGCTTCAGCCGCGGCGACATTGGCGTCATAGATGGCCAGTTCCACAGGGCGCAATCCTCTCCTTGCATCCTGCGCCTGGGCGGTAGCGGCGGAGACCTCGGCCTGAGCCTGATCCCGGGCGGCGGCAGGCTGGCTGGGATCCAAGCTGAACAGCCTCTGCCCCGCCGCGACCCTTGCGCCCTTCTCCACCTGCAGGTCCGTCAGGGCGCCGGAAACGGGGGAGGCCAGGTAAAGAGCATCGCCCTCCACATAACCTGACAGCAAGGTCTGTCCCTGCTGCCTTGGCAGGAAGACGAGGGCCGCGATCAGTGCAAGGGCGACGCCCACAAGGGCAACGGGAAGGAGCCGGTGCTTCATGGCTTTGGATCCGGGGTCATGCCGCGCAGCACGGTTTCGGCGTGCTGCCGGGCCAGGGCGGTGATGTCGAAGGGCTGGGCGCCGATGGGGACAAAGGTCTCGCGCCACATGACCCCCACCAGGGTCGGCGCCACCATGCCCATGGCGAACAGGCGCGGGTCACCGGGGCGGACCTCGCCCCTGGCCTGGGCCTGTTCAATGATGTCGCAGAGCAGGGTCAGGACCGGTTCAATGGTCCGCTCATGCCAGATACTGGCCAGCTCCGGAAAATTCCGGGCCTCGGCCAGGATCATTTTCACAATGCCGCCGATGGGAGAGTGCGCCGCGAGGGGCGCCGTGATTGCCGCAAACTGGCGCACCCGGTCCGCAAAGGGGGTTGGAACCTGCGCCAGGTCCCGCATGAGCTTGATGTTCGGAGCTACAGCCGTTTCGACCACGGCCCGGAAGATGTCCTGCTTGGTGGCGAAATAGAGATAGATGGCGCCCTTGGACACCCCTGCCCGGGCGGCGATGTCGTCCAGCCGGGCGGCGGCGAAGCCCTTTTCCACAAAGACCTCCAGGGCCGCCGCGACGATTTCGTCGGGCCGATCAGCCTTGCGTCGGCGGAATTTCGGAGGGCCAGGAGGCAGCATGGGACTCACTAATAACTGACTGGTCAGTTATTAGTGCAGACTTGGGCGGAGGTTTCAAGGCGTGATTGGCGGTAGCGAGCAACCGTGGCACCTTCAAACCAAAGGGAGGTCGCCATGACCCGGATCGACAGCCAGCCTGATCATCGCCGCCTCGCGCCTGCCCGCCTCGCCACAGGACTTGTGGCCGGCGTCGCACTCTATCTGATCGACCTTTGGGGTAAGGGCGCCGGAAAGACCTCCCACGAGCTCTTCGCTGTTCTGATCACAACCTGGGTCTTTGTCCCGGTGGTCCTTCTGGGGGCTTTCGGCGCCATGCAGAGGCGGGGTCTGACCCTCTGGGCCCTGGCGTCGACGGTCATTGTGGTCGGGCTGTCCGCCTATCAGGCGAAGGTTTCGGGCGATGCAAATCTGCCGACCCCGCCGTCCTTTGCCTTCGGCTTCTTCCTGGCTGTCGGACTGTTCATCGCCCACGGGCTGATCCTTGGAGCCAGCGCAGCCGGGCGCTGGCGGGCGCCCTACAGCCTCTATTTCGATATCGCCTGGAAGGACGCCGTACGGCTGGCCCTGGCGGCCGCCTTTGTCGGCGCCCTCTGGCTGGTGCTCTTCCTCGGCGCGGCGCTCTTCAACCTGATTGGCGTCAAGGCGCTGCAGGACATCATCACCAGGCCAGTCTTCGCCTTTCCCGCAACCTCGACCTTCTTCGCCCTTGCCGTTCATGTGACGGACGCGAGGGCAGGACTGGTCCGCGGGGCGCGCACCCTGGCCCTGACCCTGCTGTCCTGGCTCTTGCCCCTGATGACGGTTCTGGCTGTGGGCTTCCTGGCAGCCCTGCCGTTTACGGGGCTGGAGCCGCTCTGGAAGACCAAATCAGCGGCGGGAATCCTGCTGGGCGCTGCGGCCGCCCTGATCGTCCTGATCAACGCCGCCTATCAGGAGGGCGAGCAGGACGGCTTTCCACCCCTGGCGTTGAAGCTGTCGGCCCGGATCGCGGCTTTTGTCCTGACGCCGCTGCTGGCGATCGCCGCCTTCGGACTGGTCCTGCGCATCCGCCAGCACGGCTTTACCCCTGACCGGCTTGAAGGGCTGGCGGCTGTCCTGCTCGGGGCCGTCTATGCCCATGGCTATGGCTGGGCGGCGGTGCGGACCCATCCCTGGATGAAGCATCTGGAGGGAACCAACGTCCTCGCAGCCCATGTGGCCCTGGCCCTGCTGCTGGCGATCTTTTCTCCCTTGGCGGACCCGGCCCGGCTCTCCGTGAATGACCAGATGCACCGACTGCGGACGGGCAAGGTCTCGGTGCAGGACTTTGACTACAACTTCCTGCGACATGCCTCCGGACTACATGGCCGGAAAGCCCTGGATCAGCTGGTGGATCATCCCTTCGGGCCCAGGGCCGCCGAGATGGCCGAGCGCGCCAGGAATGCCCGGAAGGCAGAGAACCCCTGGGACCATGTTCCGGCTACGGCGGCCGAGCAGGCGAGGGCGGTGAAGGTCATCGGCGCTGAGGCCCTACCTGGATCATTTACATCCCAGGTCTGGTCAAACGCCGATGATCCCCTTCGGGACTGCAAGGGTGACCAGCCCTGCGCGGCCATTATTCGGGACTTCGATTCTCAGGAAGGAGCAGAGATCCTCATCCAGGCGCCTTCAACCAACAACCTGTATGCCCTGCAAGGCGACCAATGGGTGCGCGTCGGATATGTACCAGCCAACTGCGGAAACAAGGATGACGAGGCGCTCAGGGCCGGGGACTTCAAGCTTGAGCCGCCGAAGAGGGTCTGGAGCGACCTTGTGATTGACGGGCGCCGGGTTCCGGTGGTTCTGGATACACAATGCCCGCCAGTTACAGCTTCTGCTGCGGCATCGACAGATAAATAATTAAATCAATATCTTATGTCGATTTCGGCAGGGTGGCGGCCGCTTCGTAAACGGCTATGGTTAATTCCTGGAACAGGGGCGAAACGAATCAGGACCGAATCAGTGACTTCCACCCATTCGGCATATGTTCCCTACGAGATATGGTAGCCTAACGGCCGTTAACCACAATTGGGCCGGAACGTCGCAGGGGGGACAGGGGAACAGATTCCGCAGACTCTCAGTCCGGATCACCCGCCCTGCCTTGACGCGGCGGTCAGCCTTGCCCTATATCGCCGCTCTTCCGCGCGGGCTTGCCCGTTCGAACCCAATTATTTTGCCTGGATGACTGCTATGTCGCGTCGCTGCGAACTCACCGGGGTCGGCCCCATGGTCGGCCACAATGTGAGCCACTCCAATGTAAAGACCAAGCGCCGGTTCCTGCCGAACCTGGCCCCGGTCAACCTGCAGTCCGAGGCCCTCGGTCAGAGCTTCAAGCTGCGCATCACCAATGCGGCCCTGCGCACCCTGGATTTCCGCGGTGGTCTGGACCCCTTCCTGGTCAAGGCTGATGACGAAGTGCTGTCGCCCCGCGCCTTGAAGATCAAGCGTCAGTTGAAGGCCAAGCTGGCCGAGACCGCCGCCGCATAAGTTTGAGCGAAAGCTCCGAATTCGCAGAGGCCGTCCGAAAGGGCGGCCTTTTTCGTTGGGCGCCCCGCCCTGTTTGACCCGCGGGCGCTGCAGGCCTAACTTCCCATTTGCGTCAGGTTCCCCGGAGACGGGGATGAAAAGGGAACTCGGGTGAAAATCCCGGACTGCCCCCGCAACTGTAAGCGGCGAGCCCGCACGTCATACGCCACTGGAAAGGGACCCCACCGGTCCGGCTCTGGGAAGGCGACGTGCAAAGGGTGTTGACCCGCAAGCCAGGAGACCTGCCCGGCGCAATCGTCCTTCGACCGGCCGGGGTGCGCCGGGCGAACGGGGTTTCCCGAGCGGCGATGCTTCCTTGAGCCCCCGCGCAAGCGTGGGTTCGCCATCGCTTGACCGGGACTGACCCATGAAGACCATTCTGTTCGCCGCTACAGCTCTCTCGCTGTCCATCCCAATTGCAGCCCAGGCTGAAACGCCCCTCGCCGAAATCGTCGTGGTCGGCGCCCGTACGCCCCAGGCGGTGGACCGACTGGGCCAGCAGGTCTCGGTGGTCACCTCCGAGACCCTCAAGGCCCGCCAGGCCGTGGTGATCTCGGACCTTCTCGCAACCCTGCCCGGAGTCAGCGTCAGCCGGAACGGCGGCATTGGGGGCGTGACCTCCGTGCGCATCCGCGGCGCCGAGACGGACCAGACTGTCGTCCTGGTGGACGGGATCAAGCTGAACGATCCTGCCTCAGCCGGCGGCGCCTACAACTTTGCGAACCTGCTGGCAGGCCCCGTTTCCTCCATCGAAGTCCTGCGCGGCTCGCCCTCGACCCTGTGGGGCAGCCAGGCCATTGGCGGCGTCGTCAATATCATCACCACAGGGCCGACCCGGCCACTGGAGGGCGTCGTCAGTCTCGAGGGCGGATCCTATGGTCAGGCCGATGGCCGGCTCAGCCTGGGCGGCGTCGCCCGGGGTCTGACCTGGGGCCTGTCCGGGGAAAGCTTCGCCAATACCGGCGTCTCCGCCTATCGGGGCGGAAAGGAAGCAGACGGCTATCGCCATCAGGGCCTCTCCGCCAAGGTCGCCTACGACCTGCCCGGCGATGTCCGGATAGATCTGCGCGGCCTCTGGTCCCGCGGGCGGGTCCGGATCGACGGCTTTCCGCCGCCCAACTACACCTTTGCTGATGACCCGGAGTATGGGGTCACTGAGTCCCGTCTGGGCTATGGCGGCGTCAGCTTTCCCTTCGGCCGTCTGAAGAACCGGCTGGCCCTGTCGCAGACATCCACGGACACGGACAGTTTCGACCCGACCCAGACGCTTACCCAACTGACCTACCAGACCCGGGGTGACACCCGCCGTTGGGAGTATCAGGGTGTTCTGGAACTCGCGTCTGCCTGGCAGGCGACCTTCGGGGCCGAGCGTGAGGCCTCCCGGTCCTGGACGGCGGCGCCCAGCACCTTTGATCCCCAACCGACACCGGCCATAGCCCGGACCGGTCTCACCAGTTTCTATGCCCAGGCCATTGGCGATGCGGCGCCGGGCCTGACCCTGACGGGCGGACTGCGCCACGACCGCCACGACGCCTTTGGCAATCATACCCTTGGCCAGGTCGCCGCCGCCTGGCGGCTGCCTGATGGCGCGACCATCCTGCGGGCCAGCCTGTCCCAGGGCTTCAAGGCGCCGACCCTCTACCAGCTCTTCAGTGAGTACGGGACATCGACCCTGAGGCCTGAAGCTGCTGACAGCGGCGATCTGGGCCTGGAGCACAGGTTTGAGCCCCTGGCGCTGACCGTCGCAGCGACCGCCTTCCAGCGGCAGACCCGCGACCAGATCGATTTTGTCTCCTGCGCTTTCGGGGCGACCAGTACTGTCTGCCGGCCAAACGGGGTCAGCCGCTTCGGCTATTATGACAACATCGCCCGCACCCGGGCCCAGGGCGTCGAGGTTACAGCGGAAGCCCGGATGGAAGCCCTGACCCTAAGCGCAAACTACACCCATCTCCGGGCGACCAATCAGGCGGCAGGCTCGGCCAATCATGGCAAGCTCCTCGCCCGCCGTCCCCAGCATCAGGCCAATCTCAATGCCGACTACAGCCGGACTTCCGGACTCAGTGTGGGCCTGGGGGTGCGCTATGTGGGCGAGAGCTTCGAGGACGCAGCCAATACCTATCGGCTGAAGTCGCATGTCCTCACGGACCTGCGGATGTCCTGGCCGCTCAAGGCCGGGCTGGAGGCCTATGGACGGGTCGAAAACCTGATGGACCGGAGGTACGAGCCCACGCGCGGGTATGGGGCGCCCGGCCGTGGTGTCTATCTGGGGCTTCGCGGCCGCTTCTAGGCCGATCCGCCATTGGCCTGGATCATCAAAGCCCCTATCGGTTGAGGCAACTCTCCCCCGAGGTTCTCATGAAGCGTCTTGTCTCACTCATTGTCGGTCTGACCCTGTCTTCCGCCTTTGCGGCCAACGGGCAGGCAGTAGAGATCCCGGCTGACCCCGCAACGGCCCGAGCCCTGCATGACGGGCCGGTTGTCGGATATGTGGACGCCGCAACGGGCGCCCAGGCCTGGCGCGCCATTCCCTTCGCAAGGCCGCCTGTGGGGGATCTGCGGTGGCGGGCGCCACGCCCAGCTGAGGCCTGGTCAGCACCCCGGATCTCCACCAAGGCCGCCCCATGGTGCCCCCAGCAGCTCAGCGCCATGGATGGGGTCGACCGGGCCAAATTCGGCCAGATCGCCGGCCAGGAGGATTGCCTCTATCTGGACGTCTACGCGCCCCCAATGACCACCGAGGCGGCGGCCTCGGCGAAGTTGCCGATCATGATGTGGATCCATGGCGGCTCCAACACCTGGGGCCGGGCCGAGCAGTACGACGGTTCTGCCCTGGCGGCGCGCTTCAAGGTCGTCGTCGTGGTGGTCCAGTATCGGCTGGGCGCCCTGGGCTGGTTCG
The DNA here is from genome assembly GCA_002256425.1 of Alphaproteobacteria bacterium PA2. NCBI lineage: Bacteria > Pseudomonadati > Pseudomonadota > Alphaproteobacteria > Alphaproteobacteria bacterium PA2. The sequence goes on from NKIZ01000001.1 coordinate 820,468, forward strand.
CCCACCCGGCCTTGCGTGAAGGCGGGACCCTTGCCGAAGACGCCTCGGCCAATTTCGGAACCCTCGACCAGATCCGCGCCCTGGAATGGATCCAGCAGAACGGCGCAGCCTTTGGCGGCGACACCAGCCGGGTGACAATTTTCGGCGAAAGCGCCGGCGGACAGAATGTCGCGACCCTGCTGACCAGCCCCCGGGCCAAGGGCCTTTTCCACCGGGCGGTGATCCAGTCTGGCAGCTTCAAGTCAGAACCCCTCGACCTGGCGGAGGGCAAGACCGGGTCAAGCCCGGTTTCCGGAACCACTATCGCCGCCAAGATTGTCGGTTCCGGCCAGCCGGTCACCGCTGCGGCCCTGCGTTCTGCGCCTGTCAGCGCCATCTATGACGCCTACAAGGCCGAAACCCGCGATCTGGATCCCTTCCGCATCATTGCAGACGGGATTGTGGTTCCTGCCGCTGGTCTGGACTCGGTCCTCGACGCGCCATCACAGTTCAATGCCGTGCCGGTCATCACTGGCACCAACCGCGACGAAATGAAGCTGTTCAACGCCCTGAACCCGAAGTTCGTGAAGTATGTGGCGGGCAAGCTGCCCGTGGCTCGCGATCCGGCCTTCTATGAAGCGGCCTCCTTCTATCCCAGCCGCATGTGGCGGGCCAACGCCGTCGACGGGCCAGCAAACCGCATGGCGGCGGGCGGCCACGGTCCGGTCTGGGCCTACCGGTTCGACTGGAAGGAAGAGGGCAAGGTCCTGGTGACGGACCTGGGACAATTGCTGGGCGCTGGCCACAGCATCGAGATCCCCTTTGTCTTCGGCCATTTCAAGCTGCTGGGCGCCTTCGACTCCCTGGCCTTCAACAAGGACAATGCCCCGGGCCGCATCGCGCTTTCGGACACCATGATGAGCTATTGGGTGAACTTCGCGGCGACCGGGGCGCCTGGCAAGGGCGTCGATGGCAAGCTGCCGGAGTGGAAGACCTGGACGCCGTCGAGAGACGCTCCGAACCTGATGGTGTTCGACAGCCCGAAGGCCGGTGGATCCCGGATGATCACCGACCACGAAACCCCAGCCCGGATCGCCGATGACCTGTTAGCGGACAAGACCCTGAAGTCAGAGGATCAGCGGTGCCAGATCCTCAAGGGTCTGACCCGGGACAATCCGGAGATCAAGGACAAGGCCGCCACCTGCGGCTAGGGCATGGCGCGACATGGGAAAGGCCGGGTTGACGCTGGGTCGCGCTTGACCTTGGTCGCCCATGGCCGACTAATCCGGGCAAACCTCCAAACCCGGGAAGAAACACCATGAAGCTCTACAATTCCGTTGGCCCCAATCCGCACGTCGTCCGTATGTTCATGGCCGAAAAGGGCCTTGATATTCCGAAGGTCGATATCGACATCCGCGCCGGCGAGAACCGCAAGCCACCCTATGACAAGGTCAATGTGGCCGGTCAGACCCCGGCCCTGGAACTGGACGACGGCGCTGTCGTCTCCGAGATCACCGTGATCTGCGAGTACCTTGAAGAAAAGCACCCGACCCCGGCCCTGATCGGCACGACGGCGGAAGAGCGCGCTGAGACCCGCATGTGGGTCCGCCGTATTGACCTGAACATCAATGAGCCCCTGGCCAATGGCTTCCGGGCGGCGGAGGGCCGCCCCATGTTCGAGCCGAGAATGAAGCTGGTCGGGGCCGAGGGCGCAGCCGAGCTGAAGGCCATTGCCCGGGATCGCATTCTCTGGCTGGACGCTCAGATCGCCGGTCGCGATTTCGTGGTTCCAGGCCGCTTCACCCTGGCCGACATCCTGCTGTTCGGCTTCCTCGGATTCGGGGCCGTGGTCGGCCAGCCGATTCCGGACGAGGCGTCCAACATCAAGGCCTGGTTCGAGCGGGTAAAGGCCCGCCCGAGCGCAGCGGCTTAGACCTCTCTATCCCTGGGCGGCGGCTGGACCATTTTCCAGCTCCGCCTTCAGGACATCCCTGTCCAGGTCCCCTTCCCAGCGGGCGACGACGAGGGTGGCGACGCCGTTGCCCACCAGATTGGTCAGGGCGCGGCATTCGCTCATGAACCGGTCGACGCCTACCAGGAGGGCGAGGGATGCGATCGGAATGTCGGGAATGACCGCAAGGGTCGCCGCCAGGGTGATGAAGCCCGCGCCGGTGACGCCGCTGGCCCCCTTGGAGGTCAGCATAGCCACCCCCAGAATGGTCAGCTCCTGGGTGAGAGTCAGGGGGGTGTTGGTCGCCTGGGCCAGAAACAGGGTGGCCAGGGTCATGTAGATATTGGTGCCATCCAGGTTGAAGCTGTAGCCCGTGGGGATCACCAGACCAGCCGTGGACTTGCCGACCCCCAGGGTCTGCATCTTCCGGATCATCTGCGGCAGGACCGACTCTGATGAACTGGTGCCAAGGACGATCAGCAGCTCTTCGCGGATATAGGCCAGGAATTTGAAGATCGAGAAGCCGGCCAGGGCGGCGACGGCGCCAAGCACAACGATCACGAAAATCAGCGAGGTGGCGTAGAAGGTCGCCACCAGGGCGCCCAGCTTGATCAGGGCGGCCAGGCCGTACTTGCCGATGGTGAAACCCATGGCCCCGAAGGCCCCGATGGGCGCCAGCTTCACCACCACGCCGATAATGCTGAAAAAGACGTGGGACAGATCATCCAGCCCCTTGGCCGCCTTCTCTCCGGCTGTCCCCATGCGGGTGATCGCAAACCCGGTGATGATGGCGATGACCAGGACCTGCAGCAGCGAACCCTCCGCAAAGGGCGCGAAGAAGGTCTTGGGGATCAGGTCCAGCAGGTATTCAACAAGGGTGCCGCCGTGCTTGGCCTTTTCCAGATAGCCAGCCGCCACAGTGGGATCCAGGCTGGCAGGGTCGATATTGAAACCCGCTCCGGGCTTGACGATCCGACCCACCACGAGGCCGACCGCAAGGGCCAGGGTCGAGACGATTTCAAAGTAGAGCAGGGTCTTGGCGCCCAGGCGTCCGAAGGACTTGATGTCTCCCATCTTGGCGACGCCGCCGGCGATGGTGCAGAAGATGACCGGTGCAATGGCCATCTTGATCAGGGCGACAAAGGCGTCGCCCAGGGGTTTCAGATCCACACCCAGTTTTGGCCAGATGGCGCCGACTGCAATGCCCAGAACAATGCCGATCAGCACCTGAACATAGAGCACACGCAAAAGCTTGAAGACGCCCATCGGCTGGTTCCCCCCTGACGCCCGAATGCGCCCCCGGGACAAGACTAGCCTACGGTCTGCAGCTTGCGAAGCCGATCCATCGACGCCGCCGCTGATCGCCGCTAAGGACTGACCGTCCATCCTGCCGGAAGTCCTGCTCTCGAGGCGATCCTTGACCAAACGACTAGCCATTTTCCATCCCGCCGGGCGACTGGGTCTCAAGCAGAACCCGTTTGGAAAGGATGTGGCCAATCTCCAGCTCTTCCAGGCCCTGGCCCGACATGGCGGCTATGAGCAGCTGGACATCCTCTCGGCCGAGGGGCTGAGCGGAGAGGTCCTGTCCGCCGACCTGTTTCCTCAGGGCCAGCCCACCCTGCGTCTGGCCGGCGGCGGCCTGCTGGCCACAGATGGCGCTGCGGCGGGGGGCACCCTTTTGCGGGGGCAGGCTGATCTGGCCGAGCTGGCCTGGAACCGCAGACGGACCGTTGGCGACAGGGCCTTCAGCCTTGTGGGGATGATCCACACCCTGGCGCCGCCGGCCCTGCGCCAGGAAATGACGTCAGCGGCCCTGGCGCCGGTCCAGGACTGGGACGCCCTGATCTGCACATCGCCTTCGGTTCAATCGGCCATGACGACCATGTTCGATGGCCTTGCCGAGCACTTCTCCGAACGGCTCGGCGCTGTCCGGTCGCCCCGGCCCCGGTTGCCGGTCATCCCCCTGGGGGTGGATGGCGGACGTTTCGCCGCGATTTCGCAGGACGGGGCCGCTCGCGCCCGGCTCCGCGCCGACCTGAAGGTCCCCGAGGATGAGGTCCTGGTCATCTGGGTCGGGCGCCTGTCCTTCTTCGAAAAGGCCTTCCCCCAGCCCATGTTCCGGGCGGTGGAAGAGGCGGCTGCCCTGTGCGGCCAGAAGCTGCACTTCGCCCTGGCGGGCTGGTTCCCCAATGGCGAGCAGGACCACCAGCGTTATGTCCAGGCCGCCCGGGCCTATTGTCCCAGCGTCTCGGTGACCTTTGTGGACGGCAACCGTCCGGACCTGGTGGCCGACCTGTGGGCCGCCGCGGACGTCTTCATCTCCCTGGTGGACAATATCCAGGAGACCTTCGGCATTACGCCCGTGGAGGCCATGGCGGCCGGACTTCCCGTGGTGGTCAGCGATTGGGACGGCTATCGGTTCACCGTGCGGGACGGACAGGAAGGTTTCCTCATTCCCACCCTCGGCGCCCCGCCTGGTCCCCTTGGCGAATTGCTTGCGGCGCGACATGGCGTCGGGCAGGAGACCTATCAGGGCTATGTCGGCGCCGTGGCTGCGCACACCGCCGTGCATGTGGGCCGGGCTGCCCGTGCCATTTCCGACCTGGCTTCCAGTCCCGACTTGCGCCGCACCATGGGCGCGGCGGGACAGGCAAGAGTCGCCAGCACCTTCAACTGGCCGGTGGTGGTGGGCGAACTGAACCGGCTGTTTGATGAACTTGCCGAGGTTCGCGCCGCGGCGCCGGCATCTCCCCCGCCACGGACACGGCTCAACCCCGTGCGCGGCGACCCCTATGCCGACTTCGCCCACTTTGCGACGCACGCCCTGACCGTGGACAGCCTGCTGACACTGCGCGCTGGCGTGACTGGAGCCGAAGTAGACCGGGCCGCTGCTACGGAGCTCGACGGCATGTTCCAGAAATGGCGGGCGCCGGTCGCCGAAGCCCGGACCATCATCGCCCATCTTCAGGCCACGGGATCGTGCACCGCCAAGGACCTGCTCCTGCTGTTTCCCACCCCGCAAAGGCGGGGAATCCTCATGCTTCTGGCCTGGATGGCCAAGCTTGGCATGGTCGACTGGATGGAAGTCTGAGGGCAGGGCGCTGGGGGTTTCCCTTCCCCCCAAAAACCCACTAGAAGGCCCTGCAGCAGGCCCGGTAGCTCAGCAGGATAGAGCAGCGCTTTCCTAAAGCGAAGGTCGGGGGTTCGAGTCCCTCCCGGGCCGCTGTAAAATTGGGATGCCGAAGACGTGACGGCTCAGGGAACAAGCATCATCAGGGCGGTGCGCGCTCGATAGACGCAGCTCTTGATGGCGCCCATGGGCGCGCCGCTGATGGCGGCGACTTCGTCAAAGGTGAGGCCGCTGGCCGCGATCAGCACCATCGCGACCAATCCTGGGTTCAGGAGTGAGATGGTGAGCGCCTACGGGCTCCTCCAGGGAGGTAACCCGAGAGCCGTCCTCTCAGTCTGATTGGGAACAGCACCCGTCAGCCGGTATTGCGCAGTCCTGCTGCAATCCCGTTGATCGTCAGGTGAATCCCTTCGCGCACGGCCTGCTCATCATCGCCCGCCCGGCGCCTGCGAATGAGCTCGATCTGGAGATGGTTCAGCGGATCGATATAGGGCAGGCGCGAGCGGATGACGGCGGCAAGGTCGGGGTTCGCTTCCAGCAGTCGGCTCTGGCCGGTGATGGCCAGAAGGGCTTCATGTGTCCGATCCCATTCGGCGCGGATTTCTCCGAAAACATGATCAGCCAGAGACCTGTTTTCCACCAGCCCGGCATAACGCCCGGCAATGGCCATATCTCCCTTGGCCAGCACCATTTCCATATTCGCAAGGGCGGACGAGAAGAACGGCCAGGAACTGTGCATATCCCGCAGCTGACCCATGGAAACCCCGCCCTTCGCCACAGCTGACCCAAAGCCGAACCAGCCGGGCAGGAGGGTGCGCGACTGGGACCAGGAGAAGACCCACGGGATGGCCCTCAGGCCTTCAATACTGGGCTTGGCCTGACGGGAAGTGGGGCGGCTGCCGATATTGAGGTCGGCGATCTCGCTGATGGGCGTGGCGCCGAAGAAATAGTCCACAAAGCCGGGCGTTTCGTAGACCAGGGCGCGATAGGCGCCCATGGCCTGCCGGGCAAGGCTGTCCATGGCTGCGGCGTGCGGTGCGGCCGCTTCCGAGCTGGGCGGCTTGCGCAGGGAGGCAAGGATCACCCCTGAAGCGAGGGTCTCAAGGCTCTGCCGCGCCAGTTCCGGATCGGCGTATTTGTTGGCGACCACCTCGCCCTGTTCAGTTATCCGGATGCGGCCGCCGATAGTGCCTGGAGGCTGGGCCAGCAGGGCGTCGAAACTTGAGCCGCCACCCCGACCGACGGCGCCACCGCGCCCGTGAAACAGTTGCAGCCGCAGATCAGCCGCCCTCGCAGTCTCCGCCAGGGCCAGGGAGGCCTGGTGCAGTTCCCAGGTTGAGGTGAGATAGCTGCCGTCCTTGTTGGAGTCGGAATAGCCGATCATCACTTCCTGGATGCCGACGGGTTCAACCAGTTTCCGGATCAGGGGGAAACTGAAATAGCGGCCAAGGATTGCTGGTGCGGCGCGCAGGTCGGCGATGGTTTCGAAAAGGGGCTCGGCGAAAACCTGGGTATGGGGCGTTTCGCCTGGCGAGAACAGCCCGACTTCCTTGAGCAGGACATAGACCTCCAGCAGGTCTGAAACGGAGGTCGTATTGGAGACAATGTGTGCCCGGATGGAGTCCCGGCCATATCGCGCCTTGATGTCGGCGGCGGCCTGAAGGATCGCAAACTCGCGCCCGGTTTCCTCGCTGTAGCTGGCGAAGGGCGTATGCAGCAGTCGGCCGTGGGACAGTTCCTTGAGCAACAGATCGCAGCGGGCGTCCTCGTCCAGGGCCTCATAGTCGCCGCAGACGCCGGCGCCCTTCAGCAATTCTGCCACCACCCGGGCATGCACCGCCGAGTTCTGCCGCAAGTCCAGGCGGGCGAGGTGGAAACCGAAGATCTCAACAGCCCGGATCAGATCCGGCAGCGGGCCTCTTTCAAAGGCCTGGCCATGGTGTTCCAGCAGGGAAACGAGGATTGTCTCCAGATCTGCACGCAGGGCGTCCGGAGCTTCATAGGCGGGCGCATGGCCGGCTGCGGGCCGCGCTGCGGGCTCGCCAGTCAGATCTTCGTAGGTGGCGGCGAGGCGTGCATAAATGTAGCTGAGCGCTCGGCGATAGGGTTCGTCCGCCCGTTGGCGGGAGTCGTCGGGCGTGGCGTCGGCCAGGGCCTGCAATGCTGGAGAGACCACAGTCAGACCCGCCGACATGGAAAGTTCTGCGCCGAGGGCGTGAATCTGGTCGAGATAGCTGCGTAACGCCGCCCGGGACTGACGGGCCATGGCCCGGCGCATGACGGCGGCGGTTACATTGGGATTGCCATCCCGGTCGCCGCCAACCCAGGATCCCACCCGAAGAAACCCGGGCAACCGACCCGGTTCACCCAGAACTTCCCGCCAGTGAGCGTACATGCGCGGCAGCTCGGGCAGGAAGCTGCGCTCGAGATAGGAGATGGCGTTCTCGATTTCGTCGTCGACGCCCAGCTTCACATTGCGCAGAAGGCGGGTGCGCCAGAAGATCGCCACCTGGCGGATCAGGTCACGCTCAAGGCTTTTACGCTCGATATCAGACCTTGCCCGGTCATGGGCGTCCAGATCATCGGCAATAGCCCCTTGGCGGTCCAGCACGCTCTTGCGGCGAACTTCGCTGGGATGGGCGGTGATGACTGGCGCCACCAGGGCGCCGTCCAGAAGGGTCAGAACCTGCTCAAGCCCAACCCCTTCCGACGCCAGGGCGCGGACCGCGCCCGCAAGCGTATCGGAACGTGAGTCTCCGGCCCGCCCGCGACGGCGCTGGATCTGATCCTCGGCAATGTTGGTGATCTGCAGGAAGCAGGCGAAGGAATGCGCAAACCGAACGGTCTCCGGCAGGCTCAAGCCCTCCAGGAGGTCGGCCACCAGCTCGGCCGAAGCGCCCGTTCCCTTGCGATGGAAGTCTACCGAGGCCTGCCGGATGGCTTCAATCTGCGCGAAAACTTCATCCCCGTCCTCTGCCCGGATGACATCGCCAAGTATCCTTCCAAGGAACCGGACATTGGCACGCAGGAGTTCAGGCAGGGTTTGGGTCATGGGGTATATCGTCGAAGTTCCTGGAATTTTGTTGGGCCTGGCAGGCATTTCTCGAGGTGATCAGCCTTGGCTGGAGAATTGGGCGAGTCTCACTTCAGTCGGGAAGCCTCACGCGACAGGGAGTTGATCCGCTGCCAGTCGCCCGCCTTCATGGCGTCTAGCATATGTCGGTTGAGCACCGTTCTAGCGCCGACCTCACAACCCTCGACCTCTGCAGCGATACGCTCAATAGAGGCCAGTGCCGCGGGGGTGCGAAGGGTGACTTCCAGGGCGAAGAGGCCACCGGCGACCAATGCTCCGGCAAGGGGAACGGCGTGGGTCTCATCCTCGATGATCAGCACCGGCGCCACAGGCTCCAGGCCGAGTGATTCAGGCAGTGATTTCATGTTTGGAAGCAACTTTTCGAACGCCCGGTCTCCGGGCGAAGACAGAAGCTTGCGGTCTGAATATCATGTCAGTTCAAATACTTCAAAGTGACATCGTGGGCTCAACAGACCTGGCGCTTCAGACCTTGGGCTAACTACAGCCACACGAAGTGGTTCTGGTCGACGAGAGGCGCATGAGGCTTGTCGCCAACACCTGCGCCTAATCCCAGACCACCTGGGTAATCGGAGCCTCAAATTCCAAGATTCACAGGTGTCTCGCGACCCTGGCAAGGGCCATTCCAACAGGCCCTTGCCAGGCTGAGCGGTATACTGTTATTCATATGGCGAATTAAAGTTCGTAATCCGAACAATAGAATCGGGGAGGAAACAAAATGACGAATTCGGCAAGGAAGTGTCTCTTGGCTTCGGGCGTCAGTGCAGTCGCCATGTTTTGGAGTGTCAGCGCGTTCGCTGCTGACGCGGCGGCGGCCAATACCGTTGATGAAGTCGTCGTCACCGGCACGCGTATCCAGAACGCGGGGATGACCTCACCGACGCCACTGACGGTGCTCAATGCTGATCAGTTCAAGCAGACAGCCCCGTCGTCAGTTGATGACATCATCTCCCAGCTTCCTGCCTTCAGGAACAACTCCGGCCCCAATCAGCTGCAGCGCAACACCGGGTCAATTTCCACCGGGCAGAGCCTGGCCAATCTCCGCGGCCTTGGCGGCCAGCGCACCCTGACCCTGATCAATGGCCAGCGACCCGTGCCCACCAATGCGGCGGGAACGACCAGCACCAGCATCATACCCGTGGAAATGATCAAGCGGGTTGAAGTGGTGACCGGCGGCGCCTCTGCAGCCTATGGCTCTGACGCCGTCGCCGGCGTGGTCAATTTTGTCCTGAAGGACAAGATCACCAGTCTTCGCGGCTCGGTCTATGGTGGTCAGTCCCGCTATGGCGACAATACTGAGATCGGCCTCAGCCTTGCTGACGGCTTCTCCCTTCTTGGGGATCGTCTGCGCATCGTAGCGGGCGCCGACTACAACAAGAACGAAGGCATGGGCAATATCTACACCCGTGACTGGTCGGCCGTGGAGCCCGGAAACTCGGGCAATGCAATTTCATTCGGGGCGACCCGCCCCGCGGGGACGCCAGCCTTCGGCTGGGCCAATGGCGTTGAGTACGCCACCCAGACGCCCGGCGGCGTGATCAACACCGCAAGGACGACGACGGGCGGCGCTTCGACCGTTTTCAATCAGTTGGCGTTCAACCCCGATGGCAGCACCTTTAAGCTGGTCCGGGGTCCGGTTTTCGGCAACCTGATGATCAATTCATCCAGCAATCCAATTGCGACCCCGATCGCCCAGTGGCAGCTCAAGCAACCGCTGACCCAGTTCGCCTCTCTGGTGAAGGCTGACTACGATATCGACGATTCGACGACGGTCTTCCTGCAGGCTTCCTACGCCGAGAGCAGCGTGTTCTCCGAGTCCCAGTATCATCAGACGCCTGCCCTCACTGTCCTGGCGTCCAACCCCTACCTGCCGGCCTCAATGAAGGCCTTGATGGCGGCCAACAACATCACCCAGTTCGACATGGGCCGGGTGGATACCGAGTGGCTGGGCACAACCGGGGACAACCGCTATTCGACCTACCAGGTTTCTGCCGGGGTTAAGGGCAAACTGCTCGACAAGTACAACTGGGATGCCAGCTATACTTACGGCAACTCGATGATCGACTCCCACGTTTACGGCACCCGTGAAGCCAATCTGGCCGCCGCGGAGTATGCCGTTCTGGATGCCAGCGGAAACATCGTCTGCGGCCCGATTGCGACAAATCCAAACTTCGCCGCCAACAAGCTTACGAACACGATCACTGTGGCCAATGTCCAACCCGGTTGCGTGCCCCTGAATCCCTTCGGCGTTGGGAACATGTCCGCCGCTTCCAAGGACTATGTGGCCGGCATCGAGTACACAAAGAACCAGATCCTGCGTCAGGACCTGGCGATCAACCTGACGGGCGCACTCTGGGATCTGCCAGCGGGGCCGCTATCCTTCGCCATTGGAGCCGAGTACCGCAAGGACAGTCTCCGTCAGACGGCAGACCCCCTGCAGATCCTCGGCCTCTATTCTTCCGGCAACAACAAGACCTATTCAGGTCGTGAGACCGTCAAGGAAGCCTACGCCGAGTTCGAAATTCCGCTCCTCAAGGAGCTCCCGGGCATTGATTCCCTCGGCCTCAACGCCGCAGTACGCCGTACCGCCTACAAGATCAGCGGCAATGTCACGACATGGAAGGTTGGCGGGACCTACGAGCCGATTTCCGGCGTGAGGTTCCGGGCGACGCGCTCCCAGGATATCCGCGCGCCGTCCCTGTCGGACCTCTTCCTGATCGGCGGCGTTTCGGCGACGGGCTCCTTCGTCAATCCCTTCAACGGACAATCATCCAGGTTGCCGGTCCAGACCACCGGCAACTCGGCGCTCACGCCGGAAGAAGCTGAAACCACGTCCTTCGGCGTCGCCTTCCAGGGGCGCGACGGCTTCCTGCCTGGCGCCCGCTTCTCGGTTGACTACTACAAGATCAAGGTCAGCGACGTGATCGCTTCGGTGTCCGCTACGGACACTCTGGCGCGCTGTTTCCAGGGCGTTCAGAGCTATTGTGCGGCCATCCAGTTCGACAGTTCGGCTTTCGGCATTTCCAAGGTCTTCGTGCAACCCTTCAACCAGTCGGTGCTGGATACGGACGGCGTGGACTATGAGTTCGGCTACAAAACTGACCTGTCAGCCCTCAACCTGCCTGGCGCAGTCGACCTTACCGTGTTCGCCACCAATCTGCGGCATCTGAAGACAACCGACCGGCCAGGCCCCACAGGCGTGACGGTCGACAATGCCGGGGTGCAGGCTGGCTCGCCAAAATGGGTCGGTGCGGCCTACCTGAACTATCGTCTCGACGCTCTCAGCCTTGGCGTCCAGGTCCGGGCCTTCTCGGAAATCCGCTATTCGGCCCTGTTTGTCGGACCAGGGGAGGCGGGCTATTCGCCGACCCTCTCGAACAGCATCAACAAGAATACATTCCCGGCGCTCGCCTATGTGAACCTCAATGGCGCCTATGATTTCAAGTACGGCGACCGGAACTACCAGGTCTTCGCAAACGTGAACAACCTGCTCGACACCGAGCCGCCCGCCTATGCGATCGCGGCGATCAACCTTGGCGGTAACCCGTACGATTATGTCGGGCAGACCTTCAAGCTTGGCGTTCGGTTCGGCTTCTAGGGCGACAGATGGGATCGGACATGAACAGGCATCTGAAGACTGCGGGTCTGGCCTCCGTCCTGCTCCTGGCGGCTATGGCGTCGGGGTCAATGGCCCAGACTCCCATGCTCGACTACGAGTCCGCCGCAAAGGCGTCTCAGGTCCAGCAGTCGGCAGAGTGGCGGTTGGCGTTCAGGCCGCCCCTGTTTGTCCTTTCCCAGACTGTGTCGCAGTTGAAGTCTGCGCCAGGGCTGACGCCGGACATCACCACCCAGGTCGACACCCTCATGAAGCAGGCTGAAGGGCAGGTCGGGGGCGAGGCGCAGCGCACCATCTGGCGAGCTGTAACCCTGCTTAACGGACGCAAGTGGACATCTGGTCAGGAGCTTGTCGGGTCCCTGTCCCTCCGGTCCGCCGCTCCGGTTTGGAGCGGGAAGGGAGATCCACTATTCCTTGAGAAGGCCTATCCCGCCGAGGCAGGCGGCGGCGCGAAGTATGTTGTCGACCTGTACGCCAGTGAACCGACGACCTCGGCCACACCCAAACTCGGCGCACGCCTGCGGACTGTCGCCTCCGGGGAAATTGGACCTGGGTCCAAGCAGTCACTTCCCGTTCAGTTGGGCAGCGCCCCGGATGGCGCCTATCTGTTGGTTGCAAGCCTTTCGGCGTCGGACGGAGCGACCGGGCGGGTGGTCCAACCGGTCTATCTCGTCCGCAATCTTCCAGCCCGGGCAGCGGCGCTCAAGGTAAGCCTGGGGCGCATCAAGGGCCATGCCGCCGCCAAGGCCATCGCCGAATACCCCTTCGAACTTGCGGTCGCCCTGAACGCCGGAAAGAGGGAGATCGTCTCCTATGACTTTCCAGCGGCCATGGCGAATTCAGACCGCATTCTTGCAGGGCTCAAGGCAGGACGTGATCCTGTCCTTCGCGCCAGGGGCTTGCAGGCCAGGGCCTACCGCTTTCCGGAAACCGGAGAACTTGTTCCCTACCAGGTCTATGTTCCGAGCAATTGGACGCCTGACCGGAAATGGCCTCTGATCGTTGCGCTCCATGGCGCCAATCTCGACGAGACAAACATGCTGGGCCGCAATGGCGCCAACATGCAAAAGCTCGCCGAGGCCCAGGGCTTTGTCGTCGTCACGCCCCTGGGCTATCGGCTGAACAGCGCCTACGGCTCGCAACGAGGCTTCAGCAGGGCGATCGTCGGTGAACAAGCCGATCGTCGCCGACGCAGTGAGGATGACGTCCTGCATGTCACCTCCCTGGTCGAGGCGGAGTACAATATCGATCCTCACAGGCGCTATCTGACCGGCAATTCCATGGGCGGCGGCGGAACCTGGTGGATAGGCGGTCGCTATCCGGATCGCTGGGCGGCTCTGGCGCCGGGCGCTTATGGCGGCGTCCTTCCGGAGGATGTGCCGGGCCTGGCCAGAACGCCGATCATGGCTGTCGTCGGCGACCGTGACGAACTGGGCATGCTCGATCGGGTCAAGGATGCGGTCGCCGTCCTGCGCGCCGGTGGTGTTGTTCCCGAGTATGTCGAGGTTGCAGGCGGCACTCACGCCAGCGCCTTTGATCAGGCCCTGCCTCAGATTTTCAAGTTCTTCCAAAACCACGTCAAATAGCTGCCCTATCATAGGAGAGTCTCAAGGGCTCAGTTCGGAGCGTTCGAGACATGCACAGCAGGGGCGATCATGGTTGAAGAGAAGAACATCGTAAAATCAGTCGGCAAGGCCTTCTCGGTCCTGGAGGCTTTTGGTCCGGACGCCTGTGAAATGGTGCTGGCTGACATCGCCCGGGCGGCCAAGCTGGACAATGCGACAGCGTTCCGGCTCCTGAACACCCTGGTCATGCTCGGCTATGTCGAGAGGGTCCAGGATACCCGACGGTTTCGATTGACCTTCAAGTGCCTGGAGCTTGGCTTCAACGCCATCGCGCGGTCCGACCTTCGGAGCCTGGGCCGGCCCTTCCTGCGCGCCATCGTCAATGACCGGCTGGAGGCCGCTTCGATTGGCGTGCTCGACGGCCATGAGGTGGTCTATATCGAACGAATTCAGGCCGGACTTGAGCGGCTTGCCGTCGACATCCGTGTCGGCAACCGGGTGCCGGCCTACTCATCAGCAATCGGTCGGGCCATACTTTCCCGCATGCCGGTGGATATCCAGCGGTCCATCCTTCAGTCAGCGCCGCCGCGACGGCTGACAGACCAGACCTTGATCGATGTTGACCAGATCCTGGGGCAAATCGCGAAGGCGACTGCCGCCGGCTATGCTGTATCCGACCAGGAGACCGTCACCGGCCTTCGGGTAATTGCAGCGCCCATTACGGACATTGATGGCGTGCCGATCGCCGCGATCAGCGCCGCAGCCCCGGCCTTTGGCCGGAGCCTTGAAGACTTCATCGGCGATGCGCGCGATCTCACCTGCGACGCCGCCGCCCGGCTTTCCCTCGCTCTTCGCGCTTCGGGCGGCATGGCCGCCCAGCGATCCGTCACCTAACCTGCAATCCCGGAGTTCTCCCCAGTGCCGCATACCCTCGACCTCAAGGGACTCATCCCCGCCATCGCCATCCCGTTCGCTGACGACTTCAGCATCGATGCGGCCGGTTTGACCCGCTTCGCCAAATGGCTCTCGGGGCAGCGCGGCATCAAGGCGCTGATGACCAACGGACATACCGGGGAGGTATTCTCCCTGACGCCGGCAGAGCGGGTCGAGGTTACGCGGATCACGGTCGCTGCCGTCGAGGGGAGGGTGCCCATCATCTCCTCCATCGTCTGCGAGGGGATCATCGATGCAATAGATCAAGCCTGTCAGGCAAAGGAGGCCGGCGCTTCGGCCCTCGACATCATGCCGCCGCACCACTGGCTGAGGTTTGGTTTCCGGCCCCAGCATGTGATCGACTATTTCACCGCCATTGGCGACGCCTGCCAGCTTCCCCTTGTGGTTCATGTCTATCCGGCCTGGACCAAGGCCTCCTTTTCTTCGGAGCTTCTTGCTGAACTGGCGCGGATGGATCATGTCCATGCCTTCAAGATCGGCACCCGGGAGATGAACAAGTACGCCCGGGACCTTAAGGCCATCCGGGCAGCGGCGCCCGAAAAGGCCCTCCTGACCTGCCACGATGAATACCTGCTGGCCTCCCTGGTCCAGGGTGTCGACGGCGCTCTGGTGGGCTTCGCATCGCTCATTCCCAACCTGATCCAGGACCTGCTCGAGGCGGTCGCCCGGGGCGATCTGGTCGAGGCCATGAGGATCCAGGGCATGATCGATCCGCTGAAGGAGGCCGTCTATGGCGATGGCGAACCCACGGGTGAAGCTCATGCCTGCATGAAGGCCGCCATGGCGGCGGCGGGTATCTTCACCAGCGGAACTGTTCGGGCGCCGACCATCGCGCCGTCACAACAGGAGCTGGTCAGGATCGCAGCGGCCGTCAAGGGCGCGGGCCTGGTCCAGCGTACCGCGGCCTAGGGCGTGACCCTGTCCGGCATCCCTGACGGCGCCATCCTGGTGACCGGAAGCCAATCCGGCATCGGCGCGGCCATCGCCAGCCGGCTTGTCCGCGAGGGGCGTCAGGTGATTGGCGTGGATCTTGTGGCGTCGGCTGAGGCTGGGTCAGGTTATCTGCAATTCGGCGCAGATCTGACAGATCCCGCCCAGATTCACGCTCTTCTTGAACGCCTTCCGCCGATAGCCGGGCTGGTTCACGCTGCTGGCTTCATGCGGACGGGTGACATCGCATCCCTGGATCCGGGCGATGGCCAGTCAATGTGGGCGATCCACGTCCAGGCCCTGGTTCTGCTCGCCCAGCGACTGGTTCCCGCCATGCCCCGCGGCGGCCGTCTCCTGGCGATAGGAAGCAGGACGAGCACCGGCGCCGGAGGCAAGAGTCAGTATGCCGCCTGCAAGGCGGCGGTGACGGCCCTGATCCGCAGTTGGGCCATCGAGCTGGCGCCCTCCGGGGTGACCGCCAACGTCATTGCTCCGGCGGCGACGGCGACGGGAATGCTCGTCGACCCCAAGCGGACCCTGGCGCCTGTGGTGCCGCCCATCGGCCGATACATCGAACCCGACGAGATCGCGGCTTTGGCAGCCTTTATTCTCAGCCCCGAAGCATCCGCCATTACCGGCCAGGAGCTTCTCATCTGCGGCGGCGCTTCGCTCTCGTGAGCGGTGGGCCCAAATTCCAGAAGGACGTCTCGTGACCACCCCGCGTATTGTCGACATTGTCGAAGTCACCAAGCCCATCTCTTCACCGATCCGGAACGCCTATATCGACTTTTCGAAGATGACCTCCAGCCTCGTTGCGGTGGTCACCAATGTCGTTCGTGATGGTCGTCGTGTCGTCGGGTATGGCTTCAATTCCAATGGCCGGTACGGGCAGGGCGGCTTGATCCGGGAGCGATTTGCCGATCGGATCAAGGAAGCCGATCCTGCCACCCTGCTTGATGAAACCGGTGAGAACCTGGATCCGCACCGGATCTGGGCGGCCCTCATGACCAATGAGAAACCCGGAGGTCACGGAGAACGGTCGGTCGCCGTTGGCACCATCGACATGGCGGTCTGGGACGCGGTAGCCAAGATTGCGGGAAAGCCCCTGTTCAGGCTGCTGGCGGAAAGAAAAGGGCGCGAGGCCAACCCCAGGGTCTTCGTCTACGCAGCCGGAGGCTACTATTATCCGGGTAAGGACGATACAGCCCTGCGGGCCGAGATGCGTAGCTATATCGATCGTGGCTACAATGTCGTGAAAATGAAGATTGGCGGCGAAAGTCTGGCGACAGACGCCCGTCGAATTGAATCGGTCCTGGCGGAAATCGGATCAGATGCCCAGCTGGCGGTCGACGCGAACGGGCGGTTCGATACGCTCACAGCCATAGAGTACGCCAAGGTTCTCCGGAACTATCCGCTCTTCTGGTACGAAGAGGCGGGCGACCCGCTGGACTACCACCTGCAATCCGTACTGGCCGAGTTCTATCCCGGGCCCATGGCCACGGGTGAGAACCTGTTCAGCCATCAGGACGCAGCCAACCTGCTACGATATGGCGGCATGCGCCCCGATCGCGACTGGCTGCAGTTTGACTGCGCCCTGTCCTACGGCCTTGTTGAATACCTGCGGACCCTCGATGTCCTGGCCACGGCCGGATGGTCTCCCGCGCGCTGCATTCCCCATGGCGGCCACCAGATGTCCCTCAACATAGCCGCCGGCCTGGGGCTTGGCGGAAACGAAAGCTACCCGGACCTTTTCCAGCCCTATGGGGGCTTCCCCGACGGTGTCCGGGTGGAAAGCGGACACATCGTCATGCCTGAGCTGCCGGGCATCGGCTTTGAGGGCAAGAGCGACCTGATTTCAGTGATGCGCGATCTCGCAGAGTAACCAGCAAACAAGGGTCGGGCTACACCGACCAAAGGGAGGTCCAGATGACCGCAAGTTATATGCGTGAAGCAATGATCATAGGTTCGATCATCGTCTATATCCTGCTGACGAGCGTGTGGGCCTGGGTTCTTCGAAGCAAGACCAGCGCCCAGTTCATGGTCGGGTCGCGAACGCTTCCAGCCGTCGTCATCGGCGTGTTGCTGATGTCGGAATTCATCGGCGCCAAATCCACGGTCGGCACTGCACAGGAGGCCTTTGAAAAAGGGATTGCCGCAGGGTGGTCCGTGGTCGCAGCCTCGATCGGCTTCCTGCTTCTCGGTCTTTTCTTTGCGCGCCAGATCTACAATTCCAACCAGCACACCATATCGGGCCTGATCGAGCAGAGGTTCGGCAATGGAACCCGTATCGTGGTGTCGATCATCATGATCTACGCCCTGCTGCTGGTGAATGTGGGAAACTATCTGAGCGGCGCGGCCGTCCTGAAATCAGCCCTGCACGTAGACCTTACCGTCGCAGCCTTCATCATCGCCGCCTTCAGCGCCGTCTACTACGTCTTTGGCGGTCTCAAGAGCATTGCCTATGTCACTGTGCTCCACAGCATCGTGAAACTGGCCGGGATCGCAATTCTGGTGGCGGTCGCCGCAAGGCTTGCGGGCGGGATTACACCCATGCACGCGGCCTTGCCGCAGTACTATTTCACCCTCGACGGCACGATCGGCGCCCCGACCATATTTGCGTGGATTGTGGGAACTGTCGGGGCGATCTTCTCGACGCAGTACATCG
Organism: Alphaproteobacteria bacterium PA2; assembly: GCA_002256425.1. Classification (NCBI taxonomy): domain Bacteria; kingdom Pseudomonadati; phylum Pseudomonadota; class Alphaproteobacteria; species Alphaproteobacteria bacterium PA2. Next base: position 838,349 of record NKIZ01000001.1, read on the forward strand.
TCCAGGCTATCGCCTCCAACCGCGATACGTCGTCGGCGCGCACCTCTGTTCTCCTGTCGGCGCTTTTCTGTCTTCCGCTGGGCTTTGCCCTGGCCTTTATCGGCGTCGCGGCTCGATATCTGTACCCCGACCAGGACAGCCTCTTCGCGCTCCCGGTCTTCATCTCGAAAATGTCGGCGCCCCTGGCGGCTATCGTTTCGGTTTCGCTGGTGGCGTCCGTTCTGGTCAGTGTCAGCACGGTGGCTCTGGCGACCACAGCCCTGGTCATGCGGGATTTCTATACGCCCTGGCGCAAGCCTGGCCCTGAGGCCGAGCTGAAGGCCACCCGTTATGTGTCGCTGGCTGTCGGTCTGACGCCACTGATCTGCGTCTTTTTCGCACCGCACATCCTGGAGCTTTCGTTCTTTACGCGGGCCCTGCGGCTTTCCATTGCCATCGTCGCCCTGATCGGCGTCTTCCTGCCCTTTGTCGGGTCACCCAGATCGGCGATCACTGCACTGGTCGCCAGTGGTCTCGCCACCACCGCCTGGTACCTGCTGGGCAACCCGTTCCACATCGACAACATCTTTGTCGCAGCCATCGTGCCGATTCTTGTCCTGGGCGCAGGCCGCCTCATGGGCGGCCCTGCCGCGCCTCCGCCAACTCCAGCTGAGGGATAACCCGATGAACCGGTTTTTTTCGTTCAGACGCATGGCGGTCCCTACATCCGCCGCTTTCGCCACGGCCCTGGCCGGCGCGACCTCGGTGGCTTTCGCCCAACAGATTGAGGTCGCGCCCAATGGCGCCACATCGATCCCGGCCATGGAGGTCCCGAGCAGCAACCTCTACAGCGCGGAAGGCAATGCATCCCGCGTCGAGCACATCCTCACCGAGCGGACGCTCAAGGGCAAATCCATTGATGACCTCAACGCGGCCCTGTTTGGGCCGCGGCTGGAGCGAACCAAGGCTGCCTATGCCGTAGCAATTTCCCCGCAGGTCATCGGGGGCGTCAAGGTTCTGGTCTATACGCCCAGGGGCGGGGTCAAACCCGCTGACAGGGACAAGGTCCTGATCAACCTGCACGGTGGCGGCTTTGTCGGCTGTTTTGTGGAGTGCGGTGGGCTTGAGGCCATTCCGACGGCGGCCCTTACCGGCTTCAAGGTCATCAGCGTCGACTATCGCCTGGCTCAGGTCGCGCCATTTCCTGCGGCGACCCAGGATGTGGCGGCGGTCTATCGGGAAGTCCTGAAGACCACACCTGCCCGGAAGGTTGGTGTTTTTGGCTGCTCTGCCGGGGGCCTGCTCACCGCACAGTCTCTCGCCTGGTTCCAGCATCACGGACTTCCCCGGCCGGGAGCTGCCGGCATCTTCTGTGCTGGCGCCGATTCCGGCATGGGCGGGGACTCGCGGATCATCGGCATGCTGCTTGGCGATGGGGAACGGCCCGCCGAGGCAAGGCCGGCGCCGACCTCGCCGCCGACTTCAGGATACCTCAGAGGCGTCTCCCTGACGGACCCCGATGCCTATCCCGCCAGGGATGGCAAAACCCTGGCGGCCTTTCCGCCGACCCTGGTTGTTACCGGAACCCGGGATTTCGCCATGAGCAGCGCCGTCAATCTGCACAGCAAGCTCGTGGCGTCCGGCGTCGCCGCAGACCTGCACGTCTGGGAGGGAGGGCGCCATGCCTTCTTCTATGACATCCGGGTCCCTGAGGCGCGTGAGGCCTTCGACGTGGTCAAGGCCTTCTTCAGGTCAAGACTGCGTTAGGCGGAGACAACTCGACGCCTGACTGGCAGCACCGCCACGCAGTCACGGCAACCCGTCTCATTGCGCCCTCCCTATGAATTCTGGCGCCTCGCCTTAGCCACTAGCCCGCTGCAGCGGCGGGAGTGTCAGGCCGACAGGTCGCGCAGGAGGATGTCGATCATCTGCGCAGCCAGCCCTTCGGGCTCGATGAAGTCCAGGCGATCAAGGTTCACCGGAAGGGCGAGGCACCCGTGGACGCCGGCCCAGACGATTTGGGCCAGTTTCCGGGGGTCGCCTTCCTTAAGGACCCCCAGGGCCTGGCCCTCACCGATCGTCGAGATCAGCAAGCTTGCGAAGGGGGCGCCGTCCAGGGGCTCGCGGTCAGGCCTGGGCATTGTTTCCGGGCGGACAAAGAGAAAGGCGCCACGAAAGAGCTGAGGGCGGGTGACCGCGATCTCGACATAGGCGTTCAGCAGGGCTCTCAACCGCTGGACCGGATCGGTGATCTCAGCAGCCATCTCCCACAGTTTCACATTGATGGCTTCAATAGGCTCCATCCACAGCGACTGCATGAGCCCCTGCAGGCTGCCAAAATGGGCGTAGATCTTTCCGACGCTGACGCCAGCCCGCTGTGCGACCGCCCGGGCCGAGACCGCGGCGGCGCCATGCTCCGCGTAGAAGCTGGCCGCCGCCTTCTGGATCTGGCGACGGGCGGCTTTTTTCTGCGCTTCTGTCGCCGGTCGACGGGCCATGCGCCCCTTATGCGGCGAACTTTTCCCGGTTCAAGTTCATTCTCGCGCGCAAAACTTCGAGGGGGGTATCCAGCTCGTCCTCCCAGCGCTCGAAGTTGAGGTTGCGGGCGCTGCGGCCATAGCTCCACCCATCAACAAAGGCATCCATGGCGTCGACGATGAGGCCAGGCCTGACAAAGGCCATGTGGGCTGCGGTCACCGCCACCCGCATGGCGTGATAGGGGAACCGCAATTGCGCAAGATAGAAGGCGGCCAGGGCCAGCTCGCCCCAGTTGGTCGCCTCATAGCCCGTCAGGACGTGAAGGAAGTCGTGGATCTGGAAACCGCGCACCATCATGTAGCTGAGGTCTGGCGGCAGCCGGTCCAGCTTGCCGGAACTGGTCAGCTCCTCATTGAACCTGCGATAGTTGCGCCCGAGGTTTGCTTCCAGCTTGTTATCCAGGATGAAGCGCCGGTAGGCGTGACCGAGCGTACCCGGCGCGCATTCCGCCAGACGATCCAGGGACAAAGGCTCTGAGATGTAGCGGCTGGCCAGCAAAGGCGCGGCCTCCGGAATGGAGGCGAGCTCACGACTATAGGCATCGATGGCCTTTTGTGGAGCTTCCGCCCACCAGTCATGAAAGAGCAGGTAAACCCCGTAGTCGAGGGGCGCGTCTGCGGCCCGCAGGAACTTATCTGCGAAGGCCCGATCGATAATTTCTGCGCCAGACATGCTCATTCCTCCAATGTGGACGGCTCAAGCCTAGCACCCTGGATATAAAATGAACAAGTTCATTTTATTCGCGGCCTCTGAGGCGCGCCTGCACGAGGACGGGTCGGGGATTTGCGCCATCCCAGAAGTGGGTGGCACCGAAGGAGAGTATCAGGTCAGACCTGCCCAGTGGTTCGCAAGGCATGGCGCTTGCCAAATGCACCCATGCTTGTGGGCGGCGACCTACAGAGAAATTGATGCGCGGACCAGTTTCGCCAGGTCATCCCTGAGCCTTACCGCTCTGGCTCGACCAGCTGCCGTCTTGATGATGTTCACCTGTTCCCTGGGATCGGCCCTGAGGTCGTAGAGCTCGTCCAGTTCCGGCGACATGTTCCAGTGGACGTACTTGAAATCACTTGTCCGAATGGCCTTGTAATCAGCATCCAGAAGCCAGGTGAATGGCAAGTCGTCGCTGAAATTTTCTATCAGGACCTCTGACCTTCTTTTGGGAACTCCAAATTTCCGGGACAGTAGTGGAGCAAAGGAGATTCCCTGGACATGGTCTCCTATGGTCGCATTGCCGATCTGAAGTATGGACGGCGCCAAATCAACACTGGAAACAAGGGATTCGATCCGCGAGTTTTCCTTAACGACACCAGGGTATCGGACGAGAAGCGGAGACTTTATGGATTCTTCATAGGGAAGTCTGCGCTCTAAACTCAGGCCGTGTTCACCAAAGAAGTACCCATTGTCGCTGGTGAAAATGATTGCGGTATTATCCAGCTGGTTTGCTTCAACCAGTGCTTGATATATATTCCCCAGGCTTTCATCGACGGACAGGATCATTTCCGCCCGATCCCGAATGCTCTGTTCGCTGGTTCCCGGATCCAGAATGGGTCCAAACTCGCGGACCACTTCTGGTGATTGCTTTCTATCAAGAAACCGTTTGACCATTGCGCTGCCAAGCGTGCCCTCAGCCGCGGTCTTGCTGATGCTTTGCCTTGGGAAGATCTGATCCTTGTATCGGTCCTTGTACTTTGCAGCCGGGATGTAGCGGTTTCCATATTCCGTATCCACGGAGCCATCATCCCTCTGAATGGCGTCCGGGTGTACGGCCTTGTGGGCGAGATGCAGGAAGAACGGCCTGGAATCATCCTTCTGGCGGTTGATGAACCCTGTCGCCCGATCTGTCAGAATCTCCGTGACATACCCCTTCACGGTGGCGAGGCGACCATTCTCATAGATTTTCGGGTCATTAATCCGCCCCTGCCCAGGGAAGCTGACCCAATAGTCAAAGCCCGGTCGCGGCGTTGGATCATTGCCCATATGCCACTTGCCCACATGAGCCGTCGCATAGCCTGCACGCTGAAGATCCTGCGGGAAGGTCCTCAGGAGGTGGCTGAGGGCATCCCGGCTGGCATTGTTGTAAACACCATGACGCGCTGTGTACTGCCCGGTGAGAATGCATGCCCGATTTGGCGAACATAGCGGGGTCGCGTGGAATGCATTCGAGAATGTCGCGCCTTCCCTGGCCAGACGATCGATGTTTGGCGTCTTCAGGTATGGGTGGCCGGCCGCGCCGAATTCATCCCAACGCAGGTCATCGACCAGGATGAGAATGATGTTCGGCGGCCGTTGGGGAACTGGCGTCGGCAATCCGCGAGCTGGTCCTGCTGCAGCCAGGGTAGCTCCACTGGCGCCGACCAAACCCATGAGTTTTCTACGGTTCATAGCATCATCCAGAGCGCCAGGAGCGGGGGCAAACACACGACTCGCCGTCAGATCTGCGGCGTTGCTGAAGCCAGGTGACGCTCCAGCCCCGCCCGGCGAATGGCTGATCCGCCTTATGCCCAGCGCTTGATGAGTACAAGGGGCGACCAAGGGATCCGAGCCGATGTTTTGCTCAGGACGCCAGGCCCCGGCGCCCTGTCGCAAGGGCCGTTGGCAATTTTTTCAGGCAGGCATTCCGCCTGATACCCCAATCACCTGCCCATGCATGGGTATCCGACCTGCGCCAAAACGAACCTGTTGACCTCAGGCAGACAGGGGCCTCTATTCCGCCCCAAGAAAATACAGGGGGAGAAACCACAATGTTGAACACCATTTCGCGTCATCGCGCCTTGAAGACCGGGGCGAGCCTTGCCGCCCTGGCCATGGCCGCACAAATTCTGCCGGCCACGAGCGCCATGGCTCAAGCCGCGGCAAGCCCATCGGACACCGCCGTTGATGAGGTTGTCATCACCGGAACCCGCCTTCAGCAGAGTGGATTCCAGGCGCCTACGCCGGTGACGGCCACGGCGGCTGAGGACCTCAAGCGCGCAGCTCCGCGCAACCTGGCCGACGCCCTGACACAGTTGCCGACCTTCAATGCCAGCACGCGGTCAGAAAACCCGACGACGGCGGCCACCGGCGGCACCAACGGCCAGAACCTTCTGAACCTGCGCGGTCTGGGTCCCAACCGGAACCTGGTCCTGCTCAATGGCCACCGGCTGGTGGCGACCAATTCGTCGGGATCTGTTGACATCAACATCCTGCCCCAGGGCCTGGTCCAGCGGGTCGATGTCGTGACGGGCGGCGCCTCTGCAGCCTATGGCTCGGACGCCGTGGCCGGGGTCGTCAATTTCGTGCTCGACACCCGCTTTGAAGGCCTCAAGGGCGAAGTTCAGGCAGGGGTTTCAACCTATGGCGACCTGCCCAGCGGACAGGCCAGCCTGACCTTTGGTCGCAGCTTCATGGACGACCGTCTCCACTTCGTGGCCAGCGCCGAAGTCGCCAGCCAGAAGGGTCTCGGCCCGACTGAAGATACTGGCCGCGACTGGTTCGAAAAGGCCGCCGGACAGCTTCCCAACCCGGCAGGCGGCTCGCCCGCAGTCCTGGTGGTGTCTGACATACGTAACGGCGTCGCCACCTATGGCGGCCTCATCACCAACAGCACACTGAGGGGGACCCAGTTCCTGCCCGGTGGCGCGACCTCGACCTTTGTGCCCGGCAGCATTGTGGGAACCACCTTCCAGAGCGGCGGCGACGGCGCCCGGATCAATATCGGCTTCAGTCCCGACCAGTTCCGGGCAAATGCCTTCGGTCACCTGGATTTCGAACTTACCCCCAACGTGAAACTGTTTGCGGAGGGAATGCTTTCGAATTCCCACGTGACGTCAGACAATTTCGTGAACCTGCACACCGGTTCCGCCAGCCAGTTCACGATCTTCCGGGACAATGCCTACCTGCCGGCCGCTGTCCTGGCGCGCATGGTGTCTGGCAATATCCAGTCCTTCACCATGGGGCGTTACGAGCGTGACTTCCCCGTCGTGCAGATTGAAACCATCTCGGACATGAAGCGGTTTTCCTTCGGTTCCGAAGGGAAGATCACTGATGACTGGAAGTTCGACGCCTATGTCACCTATGGCCGCACCGAACAGGAGCTTCGTGAGAACAATCTGACAATCAACCGGCGTCTCTATGCCGCGGCCGACGCCGTGGTGAACCCGGCCAATGGTCAGATTGTCTGCCGGTCCACCCTGTCCGGACTTGATGCAGGCTGCGTGCCCCTCAACCTCTTTGGCGAGGGTTCTCCGAGCGCTGCGGCCATCAGGTATGTGATCGGCGACTCCGTAAAGTACCTTACCCTTGAGCAGACTGTTGCGGCGGTGAACTTCAGCGGAAATCTCGGCGAGACCCTCAATTTCGGAGCCGGCCCGATTGAGGTCGCCTTTGGTGGTGAGTATCGCAAGGAGACTGCTGACCAGACCGTCGACGCCCTGTCGCCCCTGGTCACCGACGTGACAGGCATTCGCGGAGCGCCCGCCTCCCAGCAAGGGCGTCCGGGCTCGTTCAACTTCTTCAATCCCCTGCCCCTGGCCGGCAGTTATGATGTGAAGGAGGCCTATACCGAAGTCGGCGCTCCCCTCCTGAAGGACAGGCCTTTCGTCAAGGAACTGAGCCTGAGCCTTGCGGCCCGCTATGCTGACTACAGCCAGTCCGGAGGCGTCACGACCTGGAAGTATGGCCTCAACTATGCGGTCAATGACCAGATCCGTCTGCGCCTGACAAAGTCCCGGGATATCCGCGGCCCGAACATTCTGGAGCTGTTCAACTCAGCGACCCAGAACAGCAACAACCAGATCTACAAGGGCAAGACGACCCAGGCCCTGACCATTTCGTCGGGCAACCCGGATCTGAAGCCTGAGCGGGCGACCACCCTGACCTATGGGATCGTCTACCGTCCGGATTTCGTGCCCGGCCTTCAGGCCTCCCTCGACTACTATGAGATCTCCATCGAGGACGCGATCGGCAATCTGACCGCCCAGCAGACCCTCGATCAGTGCGCTGCGGGTAACCAGCTGCTGTGCAACCAGTTCTCCGTGACCCCACAGAACACCCTGCTCATCTATACCCGTCAGTTGAACCTTAGCGTTCAGGAGACGGCAGGCTTCGACTTCGAAACAGCCTATCGCCATGAATTCATGGGAGGCGAGGCCTCCATCCGCCTGCTGCTGAACAAGTCCATTCAGGGCATAAGCCAGGCCCCCGGATCACCCCGCAACACGTCTCTGGGGACCGCCAACTTCCCGAAATTGCGGGGCTCACTCCAGGCTCGCTATTCCAAGGACAACTGGTCGGTGTTCGTGCAGCAGCGGTACATTTCCGAGGCCCTGTTCGATCCGGACAAGGTTGAGGGCAAGGATACCAATGACAACCGTTCTCCGGCCATCGGCTATGTCGATGCAACGGCGACCTATCGCCTGAAGCTTATGGGCGGTGACCAGGAAGCTTTCCTGTCGGTGACCAACCTGCTCGACCAGGATCCGCCGGTGGTGACGAGCAACCCCACCAGCTTCTCCTCTCCCACCAGCACCGCCTTTGACCGGACCGGCCGTTACATTTCAACGGGTCTTCGGTTCCGCTTCTGATCGGTCTCAACCAGGCCGGGCCCGGCGTAATGTCCGGGTCCGGTCCAACTTCCCAGCATTGTTCAGGCGCCTCCATGTCAACATCCCTGCCCGTTATGAGACGTGTCCTTGGTATGGTCCTGACAGGGTCGGCCCTGTTGGCCAGTCATGCCATGGCGGCGCCCCTGGTCTGCGAAACAGCAGGGTTCAGCCCGGGTGACGGATTTGAGGTCAGCAAGGGCCCGGAAGACGTAACCCTCCAGTGGAGTGGTGAGGCGGGTCAGACCGGCCGACTGAAGCTGCAGGTCGTCGCCGGAGAGCCGCGAATTGCGGAACTCGCACTCAGGAAGGACGGGGGAGACTGGGTCGTGGTCGGGTCCGACCTGCGTCCCGAATTCAGCGTTGTCAGCGGCGTCCGCCGCATGAGCAACCAACAGCTTCAGCCCCTGCGGGACCTGAAGGTTCCCATCACCCAGGAGGTCCTGGACAAGTATCGCTGGGACCCCTTCTGGGATGCGCCGCTGGATCTCGCGGTCCCGGTTCCAGGCCGGCAGATGAGCGGCAATCCTCCGCCCGGAGCAGGTCTTCCGGGGACAGACCAGGCGGGCCTTCCGCGCTCGGCGCAGGAAATCAAGCGCGCAGCCATCGAGTACCGCATCGAAAACTGTTCTGTCCGCCGTGATGGCGGCCGGATCGTCGCGTCATTTCCTGGCGTAAAACTCGGGGTCTTTGACGGGCGTCTCGAGATCACTGTCTTCAAGGGCACCAATCTGATCCGTCAGGAAGTGATCGCCTCAACCCAGGAAAAATGGGTCGCCTACAAGTTTGATGCGGGTCTCTCCGGATTCCGTTCAGGCCCGGAGGCCTCAGTGACCTGGCGGGACACGGCGGGCGATCAGCAGGCCTATCGGTTTGGCGGGGCGCCAAACAAGGGGCCAGTCGCCCTCGAGGCAGCCAATCGCATCATCGTTGCAGAGCAGGGTGCGAGCGCCATCGCAGCATTTCCCACGCCTCACAAATTCTTCTGGGCGCGGGAGGTGGCGATCAACATGGGCTACAACTGGTACCGCAAGGACAGCGAAGCCAGTTTCAGCATCGGCGTCCGCCAGAACGAACACGAGGATCCAAGCGAGGCCCAGGCCAACTGGGCGCTCTACAGCGCCCGGCCAGGTACGGATCAGCTGATGACGCTCTTTCTCTATCCGAGTCTTGCGGGAGGGCAGGGCGCCAGAGAGGCTGCAATGAGCTTCACCCATGGCGACCGCTACAAGCCGCTGGCGGGCTACCAGGTGATGAACCACCACTATCACATGGATCTCGGGCAGAGGCTCCTGGATGCCGGAAGCCCTGACGAAAAGGTTCCTGATCTGGTCGCCCTCAAGGCCCTGGGGATCAATATCGTCAGCCTGATCGACTCCGTCTTCTTCCAGCCGCCCAATGCCCCGCCGCCGACCGGGCGGGTGCGCCCCGATCAGCTGCCGATCACTGCGTCTTCGATCAAGGGAGCCCAGATCCATTCGGACAAGGACTTCCTCGTCATGGCCAACCAGGAAGTCTATGGCAGCCCTCTGGGCGGGCACACCGACCTGCTCTTCAGCCGTCCGGTTTACTGGGACAGCCGCAAGTCAGGTCAGCCCTTCAAGGAAGCGCATCCGACCTATGGAAACGTCTATCACATTGGCGATGCCGCCGACTTTCTGCAGATGGCCAAGGAACAGGACATACTGATTTCCATGCCCCATCCCCGGACCAAGGGGTCAACGGGGTATCCTGACGCCATCCGGGAAGAGTCCTATTTCAACGACCCCCACTATCACGGGGTCGGTATGCGCTGGGGTATGGGGCTGGATGGCTCCGAAAGGCGTTTGTGCGAACTCAGGTGCTGGCCCCTGCTGGACGATATGAGCAACTGGGCCGTAGACCGTCCAATGCCGCTCAAGTTTGTCACCGCCATTTCCGAGGTCAGGTACATGGCCCCCGGCGATGACATCTATGGCAGCCAGCCTGTGAGTTATCTTCGTTTGCCGACCCTCCCGCCGGCCACTGACCCCAGTCCCGTGATCCAGGCCCTCGCCCGTGGCGACAGCTTCTGGACAACTGGCGAGGTCCTGATCCGGAACCTGGCCTTGCAACCTGCCAAAGGCGGCCAGCAGCTGTCTGCAGAGGTCGAATGGACCTATCCGCTGGAATTCGTCGAAATGGTTTGGGGCGATGGCAAGACGACACGGCGTACGGTCATCCCGACCCGTGATCTGGCGCCCTTCGCCAGCCACAGGTTCGAGTTTCCCATCCCGGCCAAGGGCGCCAAGTGGGTCCGGTTTGCGGCCTGGGACATCGCGTCCAATGGGGCTGTCAGCCAGCCGATGCGTACGGGCGCCATGCCGGGGAAGGCCAAATAAGCCACAGCCCGGCGCCATTGGGGATCTTGTCGAAGGACTGTCGCGCGCGTCGCAAATTGGCAAGGATGATTTCCTAGACGGGTTCTGCGATACGAAAAGGTGTGGAGCCGCCCCGATCTGCGGTTCTGTGGGGCAGTCAGGGAGACCCAGAAATGCGTGGCTTCGATTCCGATCCTTCGGTGGTCGTCAGTGGACCGCTGGGGCAACTGACCCACCGCCGCAATCTTGAACACAGTGCACGACTGGCCAAGCAGTTCTATGCCGTGCGGCCAGGTGTCTGGACCTTCGTGGGCAACGGGCTTTCCAACCAGACATTTGTGGAAGGGCCCGGGGGGATCATCGCTGTCGACACCGGCGAGAGCATCGAGGAGATGCGCGCCGCCCTGGCTGAGTTGCGTCAGCAGACCCAGGCGCCCGTGGTGGCCGTGCTCTATACCCACTTCCACTATATCGGCGGAACACGGGCGATCCTGGATGAGGCTGGCGCCGACATCCCCATTCTTGGTCACGAGCGGATCCCGCTCAATCTTGCCCGCGTCTCGAGCGAAATCGGACCGGCCTATTCCCGTGGCCTGATCCATCAGTTCGGATTGAGGTTGCCCGAGGAGGGGCCCGACGCCCTGGTCAATGAAGGGCTGGGTTCGCACTTCCGCAACCCGGAACACGCCCCGTTTACGCCGGGCTATGTCCCGCCGACGGCGGTCTTCAAGGGCGGCGAGCGGCTGAACCTTGCGGGGTTGACCGTCGAGATCACCCACGCCCCATCCGACGCCGACGACTCCGTCACCTTCTGGTTTCCCGATCTCGACGTTTGCATCCAGAATCTCGTCTGGCCGACCCTGTTCAATATCTTCCCCATTCGCGGCGAGGCCTACCGCGATCCGCAGGTCCTGCTGCAAGGGATCGACCATATTGTCGGCCTCCAACCCGAGCACCTTCTCGGGGCGCATGGCCCGCCGATCTCTGGCAAGGCCCAGACCGTGGCCCGCGCGACAGCCTATCGGGACTCCATCCAGTTCCTCTGGGATCAGACGGTGCGCGGCATGAACAAGGGTCTGACCGCCGATCAGATGGCCCACGCCATCGTCCTGCCCGCCAGTTTCGATGACGACTATCTCACCTCGGAATTCTACGGGGTCGCCGAGCACCATGTGCGGCAGATCGCGGCCGGTGTCAGGGGTTGGTTCGACGATGACACCTCGCGCCTCTTTCCCCTGGAGCCGGTCGAGCGCGCTGGCCGCCTGATCGCCGAACTCGGTGGAGCCGAAGCCGTCCGTGGCAAGGTCACGGCGGCGCGGGCCTCGAACGATCTGCGCTGGGCGCTCGAGCTGGCTTCGTGGCTGAACACCCGGGCCGGCGCCGAGACAGCGGACCGTGAACTGCTTGCGGGCGTGCTGCGCGATCTGGCCAGCCGGACCACCGCCATGAACATCCGCAACTGGTGTCTGACCCGGGCCCGGGACCTTGACGGGTCAACGGACCTGTCCAAGTTGCGCGAGCACAGACTCCGTGCTTCGCAGCTGCTGGGCCAGTCGCCCTTTGAAACCCTTCATCTCCTGCGGGTCCTGCTGGATCCGGAACGGGCCAGCGGAATTGATCTGCATGTCGGGTTCAGGTTCCCCGATGCCGAGGCTGCCGGCCTTCATATCCGCAATTGCGTCTCGGTCGCCACATCGGGCAAGGGTGCGGCTAACACCCTCGAAATCACCTATGCCGATCTTGTCCGTGTACTGACCGGCACTGCGAATCTCTCTGATCTTCTCACCACAGGTGGCGCCAAGGCCGAGGGGGACGCCGAAGGACTGCGGCGCGCCCTGGCGAGCTTTGATGTCCCCGGCCTGCGTTAGTGACAAGGGCCGCTGACTGACTCGACCCTCGACGGGCCGGCCAGCATGGATCGCATCAGCTGCGGGTATAGGTGTTGAACCACTCGATCATCCGGGTCCAGGCCTGGGGAGCGGTCACCTTGTTGTATCGTTCCGGTGTGGCGTCGTTGAAGAAGCCGTGGACGGAATTGGGCCAGAGATGGCCCTCATAGCGGATATTGTTCTTTTTCAATTCGGCTTCCTGCGCCGCATAGCCGGCGGCCAGGGCTGAATCCAGGGCGCCGTGATTGATCAGAATGGCCGCCTTGATCCTGGGAACATCCGCCGCCGGGGTCGCAGAGCCGTAGAACGGCGCCGCCGCGGCCAGGTCTTCGCCGAGGATGGCCGCCAGGGCATTGGATTGTCCGCCCCCAAAGCAGAATCCGGTGGCCGCGATCTTGCCCGTGCAGTCGGGGCGGTCCTTGAGCCACCTCGCCGCAGCGACCAGATCTTCAGTCATCTTCGCCCGGTCGATCTTGGCGAACATCTGGCCCCCCTTGTAGTCGTCACCGGGATAGCCGCCCAGGGAGGTCAGGGTGTCAGGGGCAAAGGCCATGAAATTCTCCAGGGCGAACCGGCGGGCCACATCTTCAGTATGAGGATTCAGGCCCCGGTTTTCATGGATCACGATGACGCCCGGCAGCTTGGCCGGGGTGGCGCTTCGGGTGTCTGCACTGTTGGGACGGACCAGATAGCCGCGAATGGATCCATTTCCATTGGGCGAGGGTATGGTCACATAAGAGGCCTTGATCCGTTCATCGTCCTTCCGGACCTGCTGCCCCAGGGCATAATTGGGCATCAGGGCGTTGATGATCGTCGCTGCCGTAAGTCCGCCAACCGCGTGCTTGCCGACTCCGCTGACAAAGGCGCGACGGCTGATCTCGCCGTGGATGAAGCGGGTGTAGAGATCAACGGCCTCGGCAGGAATTTTGCGGCCTTCGGTCATGGCGTTCTCCCACTACAGCCCGGCCTGATGTCGGGGCCTTCCAGTCCTGCCAAGCTAAGGAAAACGCTAGCCCATTCAAGTGGGTAGTTCCGGAGCAAGGCTTTGGTGGAGTCCTGCGGAAAAGCTGGGCAATTGCGTGCCTTTGTCAGGCGTCACAGTCTCATTCCAAAGCGCCTGGTTTCGCGGAAATCGGCCGGCGCCGTCGATCCTGCCTGGAGACCCCGACAGCGTCGCAATGTATGCTGCCCCATTGCAATCGCCTTGCGATCGTCTCGAAGTCCATTAGGCAAGGCAAGCGGCGCTGCACGGAGGCGGCGCTCTGGATTCAGGAGTGCCCGATCAATGACAAGTTTCCAGGCCGCCTTCGAAGAAGCGCCTCTTGTCGCAATCCTGCGGGGGGTCCGCCCCGATGAAGTGGCGTCCATCGCCGAGGCGCTTTTTGCTGCCGGACTTCGTCTGGTCGAGGTGCCTCTCAATTCCCCCCAACCGCTCGAAAGCATTTCAGCCCTTCGACAGATGGAAGGGCGGATGATCTGGGGCGCGGGTACGGTGCTCACTCCGGATCAGGTTGACGCGGTCGCAGGGGTTGGAGGGCGAATGATCGTCAGTCCGAATACAAGCCCTGCGGTCATACTCCGCACGGTCGAACTGGGTCTGGAGCCACTGCCAGGGTTCGCAACCGCGACCGAAGCCTTCGCCGCCCTTGACGCCGGCGCCAGACGGCTGAAGCTCTTTCCTGCGGCCAGCTATGGTCCTGATCACCTCAAGGCCCTGAAGGCTGTCCTTCCGGTCGAGGCCGAAGTCATTCCTGTTGGAGGAGTGGGGCCAGACCAGATGGCGGCATGGAAGGCGGCGGGCGCCCGGGGTTTCGGTCTCGGGTCGGACCTCTACAAGCCCGGCATGACAGCCGATGAGGTCGGGCGCCGTGCTTCGGCCGCATTGACGGCCCTACGTGCGGCGTAAGAACAATAGCTCAATCGTCCCCGGGAATTTCCAATGCGTTTCAGTATCTCTTTCGCCGCCCTGGCCATGGCGGCCGCCTTGTCCTCCCAGGCCCTGGCGCAGGATGACCTGCCCGAGGGACCAGGCAAGGTCGCCATCCAGGAAGACTGCGCCCAGTGTCATGACCTAGGCACCGCCATTGGCCAGAAACGTTCACCGGACGAATGGGTCGAGGTGGTGGACCGTATGACTGGTTTTGGACTGACCCTCACCGACGCCAGGCGGACCGAGATACTGCAATATCTCAATGCCAATCGCAGTACGGCGCCTGCTGTGGCCGCCCCGCCAGCGACAGGCGGGGCGCATGCCTCCAAAACGCCCTGACCGAATAGTTGGACCTGTTTCTGGAAGGTCCGACCTAGACGCCCACCACCAGGCTGACCGAGGTTGTGGCGCTGCCGCCAACATTGAAGGTGGCGAAATTCCTGGCGCCTTCCACCTGATAGTCGCCGGCATTGCCTGAAACCTGACGCCAGGCGTCCAGGGCCATGCGCACGCCGGTTGCGCCCACCGGATGGCCCAGGCCGATCAGTCCGCCTGACGGATTGACGGGCAGGCGGCCGCCCAGGGCGATGGTGCCGTCTTCAACAGCCCGCCAGCTCTGGCCTGGGGGCGTTATGCCGAAGTGGTCAATGGCCATGTATTCGGTGATCGAGAAGCAGTCGTGCACCTCTACCCCGTCACAGGCATAGATATCCTCCATGCCGGCGCGACCCAGGGCGTCCATCATCGCCTTGCGCACGGTCGGGAAGACATAGGGCTGTCCACGGCTGGCATTCACCTTTGTAGAGTAGAGCAGAGGGGCGGTAGCGTGGCCCCAGCCCTTGATGCGCGGAATGCTCTCCAGCGCAATGCCACGCCGCTTGGCGTACTGCTCTGCCACCTCTCGGGAGGCCAGGAAGATGGCTGCCGCGCCGTCGGTCACCTGACCACAATCGGCCTTGCGCAGGCTGCCCTCGATGTGCGGGTTCAGCTCGTCATTGTCGGTGAAGTGGTCAGGAGTGATCGCCCACTTGCGCGTCTGTGAGTTGGGATTCTTCTTGGCGTTGGCGAAGGCGATTTCGGAAATGCCCCGCAGATGGGCCCGGTCGAGGCCGAAGCGCTCCTCATATTCTTCGGCGACGTTTGAGAACATGTAGGGCCAGAGATAGCGGGCGTCCTGCGCCTCCTGCCCGGCCCAGGCGGCTGATCCCAGATACTCCGCTGCGCGCTGGCCAGGCACATTGCGCATGAGCTCAATGCCCAGCACCAGGGCCAGACCATACCGTCCAGCCTCGATCTCGGCGCTGGCCGCCAGAATGGCGATGCTGCCAGACGCGCAGGCCGCTTCATGGCGCGAGGTCGGAATGCCTGCCATGTCGGGGTGCACATGGCCGAAGAATCCGCCCAGCTGACCCTGACCGGCAAACAGCTCTCCCACGAAATTGCCGACATGGGCGGTCTGGACCTCACGGGGCTCAATTCCCGTAGTGGCAAAGGCCGCCTCGGCGGCGTCGCGGAAAAGCTCGAACATGCCACCGCCTTCGCGCTCGATATTCCGGGCAAAATCGGTCTGGGCGCCGCCCAGAATGAAAACTTCAGCGGCCATGTCAGTCTCCTTTGTCGATCCCCGCCAGGGAGGGCGCATGAACACTGATGCGCATCACCTTGCTGGTCGTTGAGCGCGGCAGGCCTTCGGAATGGAAAGGCCGTCCATGTGGGTGGAAGACTGCCAAATCCTTCGGGGTTTGTCAGGACAAATGTATCGGTCGGCGATCGGCCCCTGCCTTGAGGGCGGCCACCTCAATTCCCGACAAGATCCGCCAAACGGGTCCCCGATAGCCAGGCGGCCTCGACCCGTGGCCCCAGCAGCCAGTCTCCGCAGAGACCCAGGCAGCGCCTGGGGTCCCAAAGGGCGCCAGACCCCTGGGTCCCAGATCTGGCATATCGCCAGCGGTGGGCGCTCTGGGCGATCGGGTGTGCAGGACTGATGGCAAGGGAGTCGAAAAGGGCGCCGAGCAGGGCCGGGATGACCTCTTCAGCCGATGCCTCAAGATGCGTGCGTGACCATGCGGGAGAGGCCTGCAGAACCCAGGCCTCGGGGCCTGTGCGTCCGGGCTTTGACGAATTGCGTGCGGCCCAGACGAGGGGGGAGGCCTCATCACCACGCCAGCAGTCGATCCCTGTTTCCAGCCTTTCGCTGAACGCCGCCATGACGGTCCAGCACGGATCAGTCGGTGTCGCCTCCGCCAAGGCTGAGAAGTCAGGTGAAACCGACGCCGTCAGTTCAGCCGCCTGTTCGGCCGGAAGGGCGACCACGACGGCGGCCACTGCCTGTGAGGCGCCATTTTCCAGCACCACCCGCCACCCCGCTCCGTCGGGCGCCAGTTGCATGACCCTTGCACCCCAATGAACCTCAAATCTTCCCGCCATTTCGCGCAGGGGTGCGTTCATGCCTGGCGTGCCGACAAAGGCGTCTTCTCCGGCCGCAGGCCAGGGTGCAATCAGGCCTGCCCGGATCCAGGCCTCGGCTCTGGCCTGAAAGCCCGGGTCCCGAACGGTGAAATACTGGGCGCCGTGGTCGAAGGCGGCTTCTCCCATCGGAGTCTCTGTCCGGCGAACCGACATCCGGCCGCCGGCGCCGCGCCCCTTGTCGAAAAGCAGGACCTTGTGACCGGATTCCGCCAGGCGTTCGGCGCACGCCAGGCCCGCCATGCCTGCACCTATGATCCCGATATGCATTGGTCTCTACGCCCTGCGACTCACGAACTGTATCGGGCGCCAGTCTAGGTCCACCCGCCTGATCAGGTCTTGATCGGATTTCCGACGACCGTGAATCGAGGGTCTTCAGTCAGGCCTGGGCAGAGCCAGCCATGACCGCTGACGAGGGCTCGGCCTCCTGCCTGCCGGAAACATCAGGGCGCATGGCCTCATCAATGGCCGCGAAAAGCGCGCTGACTTCCAGAGGCTTTGCGACGTGTCCGTCAAAGCCCAGGGCGCCATACTCCGCAACCTGATGGGCCAGGGCGTCTGCAGTAAGGGCGAGAATGGGTGTGCGGGCCCGACCTGTTTTCAGCTCCAGCGCCCGGATCTGCCGGGTTGCTTCGATGCCCCCCATGACGGGCATATTGATATCCATGAGCACAAGGTCCCAGTCCCCGGAGGCGAAGGTTTCGACCGCTTCCATGCCGTTGGACGCCAGGGTGGGGGTAAAGCCGCCATGACCCAGCAGGGTTCTGAGGACAAGCTGGTTTATCTCATTGTCCTCAACGGCGAGGATGCGAGGGGATCTGGAGTTTTCAGCCTGTTCGACAGGTTGAGCGTCATCCGTGATCGCCTCATGCTCTCCCTGAGCCACGGCTCCGGAGGCGCTGACCGGAACGCACGGGATCGACAGGGTGAAGACCGACCCCTCTCCCTGGGTGCTCCGCACGGCAATGTCGCCATCCATCAGCCCTGCCAGCCGGCTGCAGATGGAAAGTCCCAGGCCCGTGCCGCCAAAATTACGGGTCGTAGAGGTTTCAGCCTGGGTAAAGGGCTGGAACAGGGCGCCCAGCCGGTCAGCGGGGATACCGATACCCGTATCGGCCACGCTCAGCCGCAGGGTTCCGTCCTGATAGTCTGACGCCAGGGTAATACTGCCCGCCGGGGAAAATTTGATGGCGTTGGAGATCAGATTGTAGAGGATCTGCCGAAGACGCGTGGGGTCTCCCAGATAGCTGCCAGCCGATCCCTCGCCCAGCTGAACGGCTAGCGTCAGGCCCTTGGCGGTCGCCAGGCGCTCAAATGGCGCAGTCGCGCTTTCCAGAAGGGCCGTGAGATCAAACTCGACAGATTCCAGCGTCAGCATGCCGGCCTCGATCTTGGCCTCATCGAGTATGTCGTTCAGGACCGTCAGCAGGTTGTCCCCGGACTCCTTGATCACATTCAGCCGTGCGCGCTGCTCCTGGGAAAGATCGCCCAGGGTCATGGCCTGCGCCATGCCAAGAATGCCGTTCAGTGGGGTACGGATCTCATGGCTCATGGTCGCCAGGAAGCTCGACTTCGCTTCGCTCGCCAGGCGGGCGGCCTCTGCAGCTCGCGCCAACTCTTCATTGGAACGCATCAGCTTTCGTTCGGTGGCGTTGAGAATGAAGGAATTCAGCAGGATGGTTCCACAGGCCCCCAGGGTCGCCAGGCTCGCGGCCAGGGCGACGAACGGCGTTGCATGCGCCGATAGATAGGAGATCAGCAGGTAGGACAGGGTCGTCAGTTGGGGCAGGATCAGGGTGAGAAACAGCTTGCGGCTGTAGTAGGAACCCAGCGCCGCAAAGAACGACACGGACATCAGGTTCATCACTGCAGCAATATGGGTCACCATCCCGCCCACATTCCACAGCAGGAGGGCATGGGTGATCCAGATCAGCGAAGATGCTAGCGCATTGGCGTAGATGGCCCGGCTGTACCTGAAGTTTCCGGAGGCGAACCGCCTGCACAACCAGTATCCAGCGGCCTCGTTGACAAGCAATGCGGCCAGCCAGGCCACAGCAATCGCGGGCGAGAGGTAGGCGTAGAGGAAACTGGAGATCAGCAGGCCGATCACCGGGCGAACCATCGCCCTGGAGCCTTCTGCCCTTGCATAGTTTGCCAGGCTCTTGCGTTCTTCTGTTTCCAGAGCCCGGTCGAACACAGACAGCTTTGATCCTGGGGCCAGCATCAGGACCCTATACCCACAATAGGTTTGAGGATGTCCTAACCGTCCGACACTGATCAGCCTGGGACAGCTGCGTATTGTGTCAAAACCCGTGACGAAGGCAGGCATAGCGTCGATAGTCACGCGACGCAGGAGCATAAGACATGATGAAACTCTATTCCGGGGACCTGAGCCCCTATTCGGCCCGGGTGCGGATGCAGATCTACGCCAAGGGCCTGACCGACATCAGCATTGAGCGCCCCGCCCACTTCGGAACACCGAAGTTCCGGGAGGAATTTCCCATAGGCCGCATTCCGGTCCTGGATATCGACGGCGACATGATGCCGGAGTCCGAGGTCATCGCCGAATATCTGGAAGAGATGTTTCCCACGCCTTCCATGCTGGGCGCCAGCCCTCGGGAGACCGCCCATATCAGGACCATCGCCCGGGTGGGGGACATCTACATATTGAACAACATGTTCATGCTGTCTGGCCAGTCCCGGGCCGAGACCCGCAACCAGGGGATCATCGACCTGCTGGGTGGGCAGGTGGTGCGCAATATCAAGGCCCTGAACAAGATGATCGGTCAGGATGGCTATGCCTGCTGCGGCCGCCTGACCATGGCTGACTGCGCCCTCGTGCCGGCCCTGTTCATGGTCGAGAACGTCCTGCCTTCCACGGGCATGGAAGACCCTATCCCGAAGGCGGCCAATGTCGCGGCCTACTGGGCTGCGATCCAGCAGAACGAACACGCGGCAAAGACCCTGGTGGAGCTGCACCGGGGTCTCGAAGAGCGGCGGGAGATGATCCGCAACGGCACCTTCGCCAAGATGATGGCCAAGGCCGCCGCGGCCATGGCGGAGGCTGAAAAGGACTGATCCCTCAGGGCGCCTTCGCCAGATCGTCCGACACGGGCAGTACGACTGCCGATGGCGCCTTTGGACTGTGATGAATGCTCTGGGTCGCCTTGCGGTAGTCGCCGGGACGGGCGTTGAAGATGTTGGGCACAAAGGTCTGCGGATTGCGGTCATAGAGCGGGAAGAGGCTGGACTGAACCTGCACCATCAGCCTGTGTCCAGGCAGGACCACATGGTCCACATTGGGCAGGTTGAAGCGGTAGAGCTCGACCTTGCCGGGGGTCAGGGTCTTGGGATCCGACAGGCTGTGCACATAGCGGCCGCGATAGATCTCGATCCCCACCGGCAGTTCATAGCCCGCCATTTGCGGCTTCTCGGTCTGTCCGTTTTCTGGCGAGGTGTTTGGGTAGACATCGATCAGCTTGACCACCCAGTCTGAATCCGTTCCCGAGGTTGCGGCGTAGAGCTCGACCTGCGGCGCGCCCTTGATGTGGACAGGATGGTCCAGGGGGGCGGTCTGATAGGACAGGACGTCCGGACGGTCAGTGACAAACCTCTGATCGCGGACCAGCCAGGTCTTCCACTGATTTCCGTCCTCCATGTCGATCGGCCGGGGCAGGAAGGGCACAGGCTTGGCGGGGTCAGACACATAGTCGTCATGGTCGCTGGCCTGGGCGCCTGGCGCTTCGAAGGAAGCCTTGAACCCATCGTGCAGGTAAAGCCTCACGGGCTTGCCGACCGGCCAGTGGCTTGAGGTTTCCCAGCGGTTGATGCCGGTTGCGTATGTCAGGACCGGCGGGGTGTGCGGGTCGGGGGCGTCCTTGAGATAACGGTCGAAGAAGGGCTTCATGTATCGGACCCGGAATTCCAGGGCCGTATCTCCCGTGAAGGCCAGGGGTCCAAGGCCCATGCCATAATGGTTGACCCCGGAATGCCGCCACGGGCCGATCACCAGGAACACCTTGTCATTGGCCTTGTCCTTGGGCTCCATGGCCCGATAGACCGCAGGGGCGCCATAGCTGTCTTCCTGGTCCCACTGACCCACCACCAGCATGGTCGGGACGGTCAGGGGCTGGTCTGCCATCCACTTGTCCACCGCCTGCAGGGACCAGAAAGACGTATAGGCCGGGTTCTGCAGGAGCTTCTGGTTGGACGGATAGTGTTCGACCCCCCACTTGCGCATGTAGTCGCCGCTCGAGCCGGCCTCCAGGTAACGGGTGTAGTCGTCGCCAACACCGCCGGCGATGTTGGCGCCCTCGGCCTTGGCCGTGCTCTGGCCGACCACAAAGCCGATGGTCGGGTTGCGGAAGGCGCCATTGTGGAAATCGTCATCACCGATCCAGGTGTCGACCATGGGACTCTGCGGCGCCACCGCCTTCAGGGCCGGATGCGGATTGATCGCGGTCATCAGGGTGGTGAACCCAAGGTAGGAAGATCCGACGACGCCCACCTTGCCGTTGGATTCCGGCGTGTTCTTCACCAGCCAGTCTATGGTGTCCCAGGCGTCGGTCGACTCATCAATACCGGTCGAGTTCAGGGGTCCGACAATCGGTCGGGTCATCACGAAGTCGCCCTCGGAGTTATGCAGGCCCCGGATGTCCTGATAGACGCGGATGTAGTTATCTTCGACGAATTCCGTGTCCATGATCGGCAGGATTTCGGTTATGGACTGGCTGGGGGTGCGATGCACCGAGCCCTTGGCGTCATAGGGCGTCCGCGACATCAGGATGGGGGCGCCGGTGGTCCCCTTCTTCATGACAATGACCGTGTAGAGCTTCACCCCGTCGCGCATGGGGATCATCACTTCCCGCTTGATGAAGTCCGCCTCGGGTCTGACCTGTTCGTACTTCGCCACCACATCGGGGGTCATGGGGGTGACGGGCGCAGCCAGGGCGGGGAGGCTGAAGGCCGCACCGGCGAGCAGGGCGATGGCCAGGCGGATCGGGAAATGTGGACGGGTCATGCAGGCGCTCATGCGAGGTCGGGCGGAAGGACCGTTGGCGCAGGCGGGCTGAACCAGTTGGGACCTGGGCGTGTTGAATGCAGGATCATGCGGCGATTGCCGAAAGACCGCAAACTGCCGGGCGGGATCTAGCTGCCCTTGACGGCCTTCTGATCGAGGATCCGGGTCATTTCCCGCCGCTCAATCCGCCACCCGTCCGGTGTCTTGCGGTAGTGGTCCCGATATTCGGCCACCAGCTCCACGCCGCCAGGAGAGATCGGATAGGGGAGGGGCCCCTGGCGGGCGGGGCCATCGACCACGAGGCCGATGCAGAAACCCTCGGCGCGATCGGGGCCCAGGACCGTGACAACCGGGTTCTGCAACATGTGCCGGCGGATCTTTTCCCGTGGAAGCCGCTCGGCGACCTTGCGGATGGCCCCATGCCCCTTCACCTCGAATGAGGGTTCGGTGGTCTGCCCCCAGACGGCGTCTTCTGTGAAGACTTTGACGAAGCTCTCATAGTCCTCGGCATCCAGCGTGACATTGTACCTCGCCATCAGTTTCAGGCAGGCGTGCTCGATCATGAAGGTTTCCAGGTCGGTCATGACTTGTTCTCGATTCCGTCTCGGGCCGCCGCTTCGGCATAGCTGGGATTGCGCGAAGACCTCAGCAGGGGCTCCGGATCGAGGAAGGCGGTGTCCGGGACATCCTGAAACGCCGCAAGCACAGCCCTTTGGCGTTCTTCCACCAGCGGCAGGTATTCCGGATGAGTGATCACGTGAAGCCGGTCCTCGACAATCGCTTCAAGGACCCTCTGTCCGACATCTTCAGCGGGCATGAGGATGACCCCGGCTGGATTGACCACCTTTGCCGGGCGACCCGCTGCCAGGGCGTGGCGGGACTCTGAATTTGCACTGAGACGGCTTTCGACCCCGCCCGGACAAAGTATCGAGACCCCGATGCCCATGGACGCCAGTTCCGCCCGGAGGCTTTCGGACAGCGCGACGACCGCAAACTTCGAAGCCGCGTAGGCGCCAAGGCCGGCGGGGGCGATCAGGCCGGCCATGGACGCCGTATTGACCACGTGACCGGGCCGACCGTCAGCCAGCATGCGGGGAACGATTTCGCGGACCCCCAGGAAGACGCTGGTGGCGTTGGTTTCCATTACCAGACGCCAGGTCGACTCCGACATGTTGATCAGGCCCGGCGCGACCCCTTTTTCCCTTTGCCCCTGTCCGACGCCCGCATTGTTGCAAACGATGTCCAGCCGTCCGAACCGTGCCCAGACCCGATCCGCGGCCTGCTTCCACGAGGATGCGCTTGTGACGTCCAGATGCACGGGAAGGCAGGTGACGCCTTCTGCCTCGAGAGTCCGTTGCGCGGAGTTTAGGGCTTCGGGGTCGATGTCAGCGATGGCGATGGCCAGGCCCTGGCCGCCAAGGGCCCTGGCGATACCGAGGCCAATGCCACTTGCGCCCCCGGTTATCAGGGCGACCTGATCAGACTTCAGCTGCATGCCCTTGCGCTCCACTTCCTGTAACGCGAACGCCAGTGCTGGCTCCGGCCGCGCACTCTATGACCCTTTGACGGGAATCGGGAAGGCGGCGGGGGAGAATATTGATCCAGGGCGGCAGGAGAGATCCTGGCCGACCAGCACCTGTCTGACGGGGTTTCAGGCGATAACCATCCAGCTATAAGTCCACGTTGGCAAAACTGCCGGTGACAGCCTTGAAAGGGAAGGGAAGCATGTCCGGAACCTTGGCCGCAGCGCCCATGATCTCCTTCTTGATCTGGCTTCTCGCCGCAGGCTCAGCCTTCGCGGGTCCGCTCGAAGATGGACGAGCAGCCTGGGCGAAGGCCGACTACGGACGCGCCATGACCCTCCTGCGACCGTTGGCGGACAAGGGTTCGGCCATGGCCCAGGGTCTCGTCGGACGGATGTACGATGATGGCCTGGGCGTGCCTCAGGACAAGGCCAAGGCCGTCGAATACTACGAAAAGGCTGCGGCGCAGGGCGACTCAACCGCAAGAAACAACCTCGGCGTCATGCTTCAGGCGGGTGACGGCGTTCCAGCCGATCCCGTCAGGGCCGCCAACCTCTACGAGGCCGCGGCGGCTTCGGGAAATGCTACGGGTCAGTACAACTTCGGCTGGGCGTTGGTGCACGGCATGGGGCGTACTGCGGACCCTGAGGCAGGTTATCGCTATTACCGGCTCGCGGCGGCGCAGGGCCATGTGGCGGCCGGAGACAGCCTGCCAAACCCTGACCTGCCTGACGGAGATCGCATCTCCCTTTCCGACTTCACGGTGACTGTAGAGCCCGGAAATGGGCAGCCTCTATACAAGCTGACACCCACGCGCACGCTTCCGGACATCCATTTTCCGGGCAAGGCCGATCCGCGCGTCTCCCTGATCCTCGACCTTGGCAAGCCGACAAGGACCATGGGCGATTTCATTGATGTCTATCTCAAGTGGGACGAGCGGCGCCTCCCGACATCCCGGTTGAATTACGCCCTCGTCACCATTGAGGTTGACTGCAACCGTCACAGGTTCCGGGAAACCGTCGTCTACAATCTCTTCAAGGCGTCAGCAGGCGGCGGCGGCGGTATCGGCGCCCCCGACCATCCGGACTGGAGTTGGCCCGCCAAGGGCGGACCTTACGATCTGGCCATGACCAGGGCCTGCCAGTTCAAGGCCTTCATCGGCCCCAACCTGGAAGCCATGGCCGCCAAGCCGGCGCAAGCCCCGGCATCAGAGGTTGGAGAGCCCAAAGACGCCGAGCGTACGAAGCGCTGACCCTGTTCAGCGACATCCCCCTTCGCTAGCGCTGGCCGGGCCATAATAGAGCCCGTTGAACAGGAACCGGAAGGCGGCGTGGGACTGGGCGCGCTGGTTTACCTCCGGTCCCATGAGGACCAGGCGGCCCTTACCGACGCAGGCGTCGACAATGGCGCCGGCGCCTTTCAGCTGTTTCTGGCCGAGGGCCCAGCCGCTCATGAGCGGGTTTTCACTGTCAAAGGACGCGACCACTTTCACGCGGGCCGTCCCGGTCGCCTTGAACACCGGGCTTGAGTCAAAGAACAGGGCCACCTTGTCTGGCGCGCCAAAGGCCAGGGGATTGGCGGTGTCGACACTGGCCTGGACCACAGAGCCTGGAATGTAGAACCGTGTGTTTGGCAGGGCGCGCGTCTTGCCGTCGACGGTCTCGGTCAGGGGATTGGTCAATGGCAGGCCCAGCATTTCAGCCAGGCCTGTGGAGTCCCCCACCGCCAGGACGGTTCCGCCGGCCTTCATGAAGGCGTCCAGTTGAGGCGCCGTCTTCTCGGCCGTGACGGCGCCGAGCAAGGCGCGGTATTGCGGTGGAATGTCCTCGGCCCGGGGCTGTCCGGGACCCCGACGCACGGCCTTCACATTGTGGGCCTCGATGCCGATGCTGTCGGGCAGGATCAGGACGTCAAAGTCCCGGCGCAGGGCTCCCGCGTCCAGACGTTGGGGATAGACGACGGTGTAGGGGAACTCGAACTGCTCCAGCAGCCAGCGGTTCCAGCCGGAGGCCATGCTGCCTCCATAGATATCGGCCAGGGCGATCCTGGGCGCTTTCAGGGCGATCAGCTTGCCAGTCGGCGCCTTGTCGACACCATGTGCCGGGACCCCAAGGCGGGCTGCAGCGGTCTCAACGATCTGCCGGGATTTGGGGCTGGCGGGGATCCAGAGGGCCCCGCGACCCAGGTCCTGGCCGCCTGCGGTCGTCGGACCATCGATCCAGTAGACCGGCAGACCAGCTCTGGTCAGGCGGTTGGTCAGGATGAAGCTGTCATTGATCTGATGGCTGACCAGATAGCCGGCGCCGACATGGCCGACCACGGCTGCAGGGGGCGGGGCGATTTCGTCCGTCACCGGCTGGAAGGGACCAGTAAAGCCCTCGAGGACCCGGTCGAACTTCACGCCCATCTGATAGGCCAGGGTGTAGCCGGTGGTGTCATAGGGCCGGATCGGCGGGCCGCCGGGATATTCGAAATCCTGGGGGTGATCCTGCGGCTCGAACATGTCCAGCACATGGGGCCGATAGGCCTGGGCGGTCAGCACCACATAGGACCCTGCAGGATAGGTCTTGCCCTCAACGGCGAAGCTAGCGGTCGCTTTCTGGACGGTCACTCCGGTCTTGACCAGGGTGTTGAGGAACTTCACCGCCGTAGGGAAGTCCGGCTGATCTGCCGGGAGGATATAGCCCCGGGCGTCGCGCTTGGCCGGATCGCGCAGGACCTGGGCGTAGAGGGCGGGATCTATGCCGCCCTGGGGCGGCGGAGCCTTGCCCTTGGCGGCGACATCCAGGGCCTCGATGTCATGGCTGGTGATGGTCCAGCTGTCGGTTGAACCCCTGGCGATCTGGTTCGCGCCCATCCTGTAGATGTTGAACAGCAGGCGTTCGCGGTTACGGCTGGCATAGTCCAGCAGGCTGCGGTTCATCGACAGGGAGTAGTCGATGGACTGACGGAAGTGCCAGGTCTGCGGTGCGACCGGCAGGGGGATGTCGTTGCGGGGCAGCTGGTTGCGGGCCACCAGGGGCACCGGCATGGGGGTCGGATTGCCGATGATCTCGGTCAGTATGCCGATGGCGTTGTGGAAGTAGGAAATGGTCCGCAGGGAGCCGTTGAACCATGTGGAATAGGTCGCGCCGCTGCGCATGGTCGAACCGGGCTTGCCCTCGGCCACCAGTCGACTGTGCATGGCCGCGCCGGCCTCGCTCAGCTCGGTCATGATCAGGGGATCATAGTTGTAGTTAAACGGGTCGCGGAAGGGCGGCATGAAGACGATCGCGCCCTGGGGCCCGGTCTGGTGGTGGTTGTAGATGATCTGCGGAAACCACTCCCGGAAGTTCACCCGGTTGATGTTGGTGCTTTCCGGCTGGGCCGACATGTAGAAGTCGCGGTTGTTATCGTGGCCGATGTACTTGTGATAGAGGACCGGCGTGTTCGCCAACGGGTTGGGCACGGTCGAAACCCCGCCGACCCGCTTCAGGGGATCGGTGTTGCGCATGTACCAGTTGGCCAGCAGTTCCTGGCCGTCGGGATTGTCCTGGGCGAACAGGATGATGTTGTCGTCGAGGATCCGCATCCATTCCGGATCCGTATCGGTCAGGCCCTTGTAGACGGCGAGCATCAGGGCCTGGGCTGGTTCGACCTCGGAGGCGTGCAGGCCGCCGTCAATCCATACCACCGCCTTGCCCTCCCGCGAGAGTGCGCGGGCCTCGTCTTCGGAAAGCCCTTCGGCCCTGGCCAGTCGCGCGGCAATCGCCTTGTACCGGTCAAGGTTCTTCATGTTCTCCGGCGAGGACACGATCATCATGTACTGGGGGCGGCCTTCGGCGGTCTTGCCGATCTCTACAAGCCGGGCGCGGTCGGACTGGGTGGCCAGGGTCTTCCAGTAGGACTCAAGCTGGCTGTAGGTCGCCAGGAAATAGTCCTCTCCCAGGTCGTGACCCAGGGCCTCCCGTGGGGTGGTGATGTGCGCGGCGGGCTGGGCGGCCAGTGGCGCGGTCTGCAGTGAGAGGGCCGCGATAGCCAGCAGGACAAGGCGCTTGCGCATGAGGGGCTCCGTCGGCTCGGGACGCTGGGTTGAAGTGCAGACCCGACCCTAGCAGCCCCTCCTTCAGTCGGCCATCTTGCAGGCATCCGGGTAATCGCGACCTTCCCGTCAGGGATAGCAGGCCTAGTCTGGAATCAGGGCCAGGCGAGCGCTGCCATATGGTCGATACTGGAGAACCTGTCTTGAACGTGTCCGAAGCCCTGGAGAGTCGCTTTACCTGCCGGGCCTTCCTGCCCGATCCCGTGGCCCCTTCGACAATTGCGGCATTGCTCGAAGCCGCCCGGCGGACGCCCTCCGGCGGAGACCTCCAACCCTGGTGGGTCTGGGCCCTGACCGGAGAAAAGCTGAAGGCGCTGACGTCCATTGCGACGGGGGAAGTTGCGGCCGGAAGGCTACTGGCGGACCCCGTGGAGTACGTGATCTATCCCCCCGAGAAAGAACCCTATTCCGGACGCCGGTTCAGGACGGGCGAGGCCATGTACGAGGCCATTGGTCTTGCCCGGGATGACTGGCAGGGGCGCATGCAGCAGACGTCCCGCAATTTTGAGTTCTTCGGCGCGCCTGTAGGCCTGTTCATCGCCATTGACCGGACCATGCTGCCGCCCCAGTGGGCCGACCTGGGCATGTTTCTCCAGTCCCTCATGCTTCTGGCCCGGGAGCATGGACTGCATACCGCCCCGATCGAAGCCTGGTCTTTCCAGCACAGGACGGTCCGGGACTTCCTGGGCATGCCCGAAGATCTGATCCTCTGGTGCGGCCTGGCGATCGGCCATGCGGACCCCGCAGACCCGATCAATGCCTTTCGCGCCGAGAGGGCTTCGCTGAGCGAATTCGCCTCACTTATTGGGTTCGAATGAGCTGCAATTCACTTATTGACGGTTTATATAATAATGGATCTACTGCCTTCGGTTTCAGGGAGGAAGCCGAATGGACAGGATAAGCGACCCCAATGACGGGGACTGGACCCTTGACCCCGAGGTGCTCGCCCTGCGCGCCCACCTCGAGGCCAATAACGGCATCAAGGGCCTGGATATCCTCGACGCCAGTGATGTCGGCCATGCCCCCGAACTGTTCCTGAGGGACGGGTTTGTGGTCATCGCAAACGCCCTGACCTCCGAGCAGACCGACTTCCTGGCCAAGGGCTGTGATGAGGTGATGGCCGGGATCCTGGCCCTCGACGAAGACCGCAAGGGCAATCGCGGATCGCACCGATATTCCTTTGGCGGCTCCAGCCTGACACGAAGCCAGCTGCATCGCCCGGAGTGGCAGATGCTGCTGGACATTCCGGTGGTGACGCAGGTCGTGACGTCGATCTTCCAGTCTTCGAACTATGTCCTGCGGGCGGCCAGCGGGGACTTCTGCCTGCCTGGCGCCGTGGGCTATCAGCCCCTGCACTCCGACGTCCAGGACTGGCGTGACGACAGCAAGACGCCCTTCAGCGCTTTTCACGATCCCCGGCGGCAGCTGACCATCCGCGATCTGCCCTGTCCCTATGTCTGCGTGAACTTCCTGCCCCAGGACGTCACCCGCCTGAACGGGCCCACCCGCCAGATCCCCGGCACCCAGCATTCCCGCACCCGTATTCCGTCCCTGGACGACGAGCCGGAATGGATGCGCCTCAGCACGGTCTGTCCGGCGCCGGCGGGCGCCATCATGGTCCGGGACGTCCGGGCCTGGCATGGCGGAACCCCCAATATCTCGGACAAGGCCAGATCCATTCCCAATCTGGAATTCTACGCCCCCTGGTTCAGGGAACCCATGGTCCCGGGCATCTCCCATGCCGACTACAGGAAGCTCTCGGATCATGCCCAGCGGCTGGTGCGCCATTGTGTGGCGGACTCCAGCGAAACCCTCCAGACTGGCCCCACCCTGCGCGCGCCGTAGGTCCGGGGAAGGACCCTCATGAAGTATCGTCAACTTGGCCGGTCGGCCCTGAAGGTCAGCGAAGTCTGCCTGGGCACCATGAATTTCGGGCCGCGCACTTCGCGTGAAGACTCCTTCGCCATTCTGGATGCGGCGGTTGGGGCAGGGGTCAATTTCATCGACACCGCCAACCAGTATGGCGGCCATCTGGGTGTCGGGACCACAGAGACCCTGCTTGGAGAATGGCTGGCGCAGGATCGCGCCCGGCGGGACCGGCTGGTCCTGGCCACCAAGGTCCATGAGCCCATGTCCGACGACATCAATGACCGGGGCCTATCGGCGCGCCACATCCAGATGGCCTGCGACGCCAGCCTCAAGCGGCTGCAGGTGGACCACATCGACCTCTACCAGATGCACCACATTGACCGGTCCGCGCCGATGGACGAGATCTGGCAGGCCATGGATCGGCTGAGGGCCCAGGGCAAGATCACCTATGTCGGCTCGAGCAACTTCCCGGGCTGGAAGATCGCCCAGGCCAATGAGCGGGCCATGGCCGCCCGCCAGCTGGGCCTGATCTGCGAGCAGAGCCTGTACAATCTGGTGGAGCGGCGGATCGAGCTTGAGGTCCTGCCGGCCTGTCAGGAATACGGGGTCGGGGTGATCGCCTGGAGCCCCCTGGCCGGTGGGCTGCTGGCTGGACCTTCACAGGATGCTTCCGGGCGTCGCAGTGCGGGAAATATCAGTGAGGCGGCGTCAAAGCGCGCCGGTCAGCTGGCGGCCTATGCAGACCTCTGCAGCAGCCTTGGAAAGTCGCCAAGTCTGGTGGCCATTGCCTGGTTGCTGCACCAGAAAGGCGTGGCCTCGGCCATCATCGGCCCACGGACCCTGGATCAGTTTACATCCCTGCTGGCGGCCCCGGACCTGCAGATGGACCCTGATGTCCTGGGCAGGCTCGACGCCATTTTCCCGGCCTGCGGTCCGGCCCCGGAGGCCTACGCCTGGTGACCTGGACCAGCGGGCTTGTCGACGTCACGGACGGTCAGCTGGCCTTTCACCGGACCGGCGGACCGGGCCCGGTCCTCGTCCTTTCCCATGGCCTCACCGACAATGGCCTGTGCTGGAAGCGCTTTGTTGCGGCGGTGGAGGACCGGTTCGACACCATCATGCTGGACGCCAGGGGCCACGGTCGCAGTTCGAGGATTGCCGATGGCCAATCCTTTGATCCAGCCCGGGACATTGCGGACGCACTTGTCGGTCTGGGGATTTCCGGCGCCATCGTCATGGGTCACTCGGTCGGGGCGCGGGCGACAATGGACATGGCGGCCGCCCGGCCGGATCTTGTTTCAAGGGTCATACTCGAGGATCCGCCCCTCATGCCGCTGCTGGATGGTCCGGCCCAGGAGAAACGCCGCACCGGGTTCCGACGGCAGGTGGATGCCTATGGCCAGATGACGGGGACCGAACTCCTGGCCCTGGGCCGCAAGTCCCATCCGACCTGGGGCGAGGATGAGTTTCCCGCCTGGGCACAGGCCAAGAGCCAGGTCGATCCCAACGCCTTGCCGAACTACCTCATCCCCTGGCGGGACTCCCTTGCGAAGATCCAGGCGCCGACCCTCATCGTTCACGGCGAGGCCGGGATGGGCAGCCTCGTTTCGTCAGACCTTACGCTGGAGGCCAGGGGGCTCAATGCCCTTGTGGTGACGGCTGAGATCGCCGGCGCGGGACACAATACCCGCCGCGAGAATTTTGAAGGCTATCTGGACGCTGTATCGCCGTTTCTGGACGCAGCCTGACTATTCCGACGACGGCTTGCTCGCCACTAGGTCAATGAGGGCTGACATGCCCTCGTGACCGACACCTTCGTGGATGGGTGTGTCGTGGCTCTTCAGGGTGACGATTTCGAAGTCATGGAAGGCCTCCCGAAGCATGGCTTCGGTATAGAGGTGGTCGGGTTGTTGCGGACCGCCTGTGCCATTGGCGATCTGCTCTGGTCTGTATCCCTGCAGGAGCAGCAATCCTCCAGGCTTCAAGGCGACTTTGATGTTCCGGAAGATTTCGGTCCGCAGTTCCGGCGGCGCGAACTGGATGAAGATGGCGACGACGACATCAAAGGCCTCCTGCGGCCATGTCCAATGGGCCAGGTCGACCTGCTCCAGGTCAATTCTGACGCCTCGACTGTCCGCCAGCTTGCGCGCCTTTTCCTGGGCGACTGCAGAGTTGTCTATGGAAAGGACAGAGAGGCCCTGTTCCGCCAGCCAGACGCCATTGCGGCCTTCACCATCGGCCACGGCCAGCGCCCTCTTGCCAACCTTGAGGTAGGAGTTGCACTGGGCGAGGAAGGCATTGGGCTCGACACCAAACAGGTAACCCTCCTGGGCATAGCGCTTGTCCCAGGGGTTCTGATGCTCGCTCATCCGTTCAGCGCCTTCCAGGCTACAAAGGCGGCCACGATCAGCACCAGGCCTGCGAAGGCCCGCCTGGCGAACAGGGTATGGCTCGCCATCAGGCCCGCGCCCCTGACGCCCAGGGCCCCGCCTGCGACCCCGCCGATGATGAAGATCACCGCCACCGGCAGGTTGATCAAGCCCGAAACGCCATAGTTCACCGAGGTTGCAGCGCCGAACAGGGCCACAGAGACCAGGGAGGAAGCCGCCGCATTGGCAAGGGTCATGCCGGTGGCCGCCATGAGACCCGGGACGATCAGGAAGCCGCCGCCAATACCGAAGAATCCGGCCGCCAGACCGGTCAGAACTCCGACCGGCGCCAGCCGCATCATCAGCCGCATGTCGATGTGAACATCGGGATCCCCTTCTGACTTCGGCTTTGCGAACATGGACAGGGCGATCGCCGCCATGGCGAGGGCGAAGAAGACCAGCAGTTTCTGGCCATCAACGCTCTTGGCTATGCTGGACCCGAGAAGGGATCCGACAAGGCCGGCGCTGGCGAAGACAATGGCGCAGGGCCATTTCACCCGGCCATTGCGCCAGTGGCCCACCAGATTCAGGGCGGCGTTCACCGAAACGGCCGCAGCAGAGGTCCCGATGGCCACATGGGGATCGCGGACCCCGACGACATAGAGCAGCAGGGGCGTGGCCAGGACGGAACCTCCACCTCCGAACAGTCCCAGGAGCGCACCCACGAGGGCGCCGCTCAGGAGCGATGAAACGATCATGTAGGTCGTCATGAACTGCCGCCGATCACGCTTGAATATTCATATATTCGCATATATGTTATTTACGCCATCATCAAGCTGAGAGTTTTCCGATGAGTTCCCCCGTCGACAGTGTTGTTTCCCGCGCCAGCGCCCTGATTTCCAATGGGCTGACCGATCCGGGGCAGCGCCCGCTGGTCAAGGCGTTCTTCGATGAAGCGACCTTCACGGTCAGCTATGTGGTCCGGGATCCTGGATCATCGGCCTGCGCCATCATCGACAGTGTTCTGGACTATGACGCTGCTTCAGGACGCACATCCTACAGGTCTGCGGATCAGATCAGCGCCTTCATCAAGGAAGGTAACCTCGATGTGGTCTGGCAACTGGAAACCCATGCCCATGCCGACCACCTGTCAGCAGCGCCCTATCTCCAGAGCGCCCATGGCGGTCGCCTGGCGATTGGCGGCCTGATCACCCGGGTGCAGGAAACCTTCGGGACCCTCTTCAACGCCGGCCCGGACTTCGCCCGCGATGGCAGCCAGTTTGACCACCTGTTTCAGGACGGCGATGCCTTCGGGATTGGCGGCCTGAAGGCCATGGCCCTGCATGTGCCCGGTCATACACCGGCCTGCATGGCCTATGTGATCGGCGATGCGGTCTTTGTTGGCGATACGCTCTTCATGCCTGACTATGGGACCGCCCGCTGCGATTTTCCGGGCGGAAGCGCCAGCACGCTCTTCCAGTCCATTCAGCGCCTTCTCTCACTGCCGCAGCAGGCCCGCGTCTTTCTCTGTCATGACTACAAGGCCGAGGGACGCGACACCTTCGCCTGGGAGACAACAATCGGGGATCAAGCTCGCGACAATGTCCATCTCGCCGCCGGGACCACTGAGGCCGAGTTCGTCGCCCTTCGCCAGGCGCGCGACAGTCAGCTGGGCATGCCCCGTCTCATCATGCCGTCCGTGCAGGTGAACATGCGTGGGGGACACCTGCCAGAGGCGGAAGATAATGGGGTGCGCTATCTGAAGATCCCGCTGAACGCTGTCTGAGTACGGGACAGTCTGGCCTGCGGTGGCATATCGCCAGCCGCAGGCCGGCACTGCTATTTGAAGGCTACACCAGGGGCGATCCCCAGCTTCTTGAAGACGATCGCCGCCGGGCAGAACCCGGTGACTGAGGTCTGGAGCGCATTCAGTCCTGCAAAGATGGTCAGCCCGATCCACCAGGGATGGACATAGTGCGCCAGGGCGACGCCCAACAGGATGACGCATCCCAGGAAGGCAAAGACAGCTCGATCAAGGGTCATTCGGGCATCTCCATATGTGCTGGCGTCAGACGCCTGCGAGGGCCTGGCGCGTCCTGGCGACGATCTGTTGGGTGCTCATCAGGCCAGCCGACCTTGCGATTGGCTTGCCGTCCCGAAAGAGCAGAAGGGCCGGGATTCCAGAGACGCCGAGGTCCGAGGCAGCCTGGGGCTCGGCCTCTGAATTCAGCTTCAGCAGACGGACATCGGGTTCGAGCACCTTCGAAGCAGCAGCGAAGTTGGGGGACATGGCCCGGCATGGGCCGCACCAGGGCGCCCACACGTCCACGAGGACCGCCGCACCCTTTGTGGACGCCCGATGGGCGGCCAGACCCTTGCCGGTGACCTCGACCGGTTGGCCGCTGAAGACCTTTTCCCCGCAGCGACCACACTTGGCGGACAGGGGATCTCTGTCTTCAGGCGACCTGTTCGCCGTACCACAGGCCGGACAGACGAACTGGCGCATGACTACTCCTTGATCTTCCGCAGACCCATGACCTCCAAGGCCAGCTTTTCATAGAAGGGTTCGCTCTCCCCGCGCTTGATCTTGCCCAGGAAGTATTTTTCGAACCCGACCTTGGCCAGGTGGACCCACTTGCCGCTGGCCGACCAGTTGACGTTCCGCGGCGGGATCTGGGGCTGGGCGACAAAGGCGACGCCGCCGTCTCCGAAGTCTGCCAGGCAGAAGGCGTTCCAGGTAGCCTCATGGGTTGGCGCCTTGCCGTCCAAGATTTCACCCATGTTGTGGGCGATGGCGGTCACCATGCTCTCGATCATGAAACCCGTCTTGGGAACTCCGACCGGGACAGCGGTCTTGCCGGTTGGAGCGATCGCTACACAGACGCCGAGACCGAAAACGTTCGGGAAGGTCGGATTGCGCTGGTGTTTGTCGATGATGATGAAGCCACGAGGATTGGTCAGGCCTTCCACACCCCGGACAGCCCCGACGCCGCGAAAGGCCGGGAGCATCATGGAGTAGGCGAAGGGAAGGTCGTGGGTCTGCTTGACCGATCCGTCTTCATTGATTTCCTCGGCATGCATGACGCGGGCCTCGACCGAGGTGACCTTGGCGTTTGTCACCCACTTGATGTGCCGCTCGCGCATCTCGCTTTCGAGCAGGCCCTTGGTGTCGCCAACGCCGTCCAGCCCGAGGTGGCCCACATAGGGCTCAGACGTAACAAAGGTCATGGGCACCTTGTCGCGGATCTTGCGACGCCGAAGCTCGGTGTCGAGGATCATGGCGAATTCATAGGCTGGCCCGAAGCATGAGGCGCCCTGCACAGCGCCCACGACGATTGGGCCGGGAGATTGCACGAATTTGTCGAAAGCGGCCGCCGCAGACTCCGCATGATCCACATGACAGATGGACTGGGTAAAGCCGCCGTTTGGCCCGAGGCCCGGGATTTCATCGAAGGCGAGATCCGGCCCGGTGGCGATGATCAGGTAGTCATAGTCGACGGTCGCGCCATCATTCAGGATCAGCTGGTTCTTGTCGGGGACAACCTGCCTGGCGCCAACTCCGCTGAAGGCGACTCCCCGCTTCTGGAAGACCGGGGGCAGCTTGACCTCGATAGCGTTCCGCTTGCGCCAGTGAACCGCAACCCATGGATTCGAGGGAACAAAGTGAAAGGTGTCACCCTGGGACACGACGCTGACCTCGGCCTTGTCGCCGACAGCGTCCTTGACCTCGAAGGCTGCAATCGCTCCGCCCAGACCAGCGCCCAGGATCACAATTCTTGGCTTCGACATGGCTTGTCTCCTTGCTCGCTGGCCCCGGCCCGACGGGCGGTCTTGCCTGGGGCCCAGATCGGCTAACGCTCCACCGTGCGAAAAGGTCCGATGTCACACCGACATTGCTTGACTTAATATGTGCATACATGAATATACGCAACTATGAAATTAGATGCTCTCGCCATGAAGGCTTCGGCGGATGACGCCTGCGACCTGTTGAAGGCCCTGGCCAACCCGCACAGGCTTATGATCGTCTGCACCCTGATTGAGGGAGAGCAGTCCGTCGGCGCCCTGGCGCAAATGCTGGGGGTACGGGAGACCCTTGCCTCACAGCATCTCGGTCTCTTGCGCCGGGATGGCGTTGTCGCCGCCCGCCGGGACGGCCAGACCATCTATTACGGACTTCAGTGCGGCCAGGCCCGCGCTGTGGTCGAGACCCTTTCAAACCTTTTCTGTGCGGTCCCTGACCTCGCCCAAGCCTGAGGAGCAATCAACATGTTCGGCGCCCCCAAGACCAAGGATCTCACCCCCCAGCAGGTTCAGGCTGGCCTTGATGCAGGACAGATCCTGCTGATCGATGTGCGCGAGCCCGACGAATTCGTCGCCGAACGCATTGCGGGTTCAGTGAACGCGCCCCTGTCGCGGCTCGCGCCGGCAGACCTCCCAAAGGCCGACGGCAAGACCGTTGTCCTGCAATGCGCCGGTGGCAAGCGTTCGGCCATGGCGGTGGAAAAGTGCTGCAAGGCCGGTGAGTTGATCGAGACCCATCTGGCCGGCGGTCTCGCGGCCTGGAAGGCCGCTGGTTTGCCGACGGTCAAGGGCTAGGCGCGGCAAGTCGTAACGGATCGGGGAGAAGCGTCATGGCGTCCAGGCTTGGACTGTTCAGCGCCTTGGGCGCTGTCCTGCTGATCGGCGGCTGTGGCGAGGCCCGCGCTCCTGCGCCTGCAGTAGCAAAGGCCGCGAAGGCAGATCAACTGACTGTCCGCAGCCAACGGGTCGGGGACTACAAGCCCGTGCCCGCCACCCTGACGACCCGGGACATGGCTGAGGCCCGCGCCCGGATCTCCGGGATACTGGTCAGCCTCGATGTGAAGGAGGGGGACCTTGTCCGCCAGGGTCAGGTGATCGCACGGGTCAAGGACGACCATCTGACCCTTCAGACCGGCGCCTTCGACGCGCAGGTCAACGCCGCTGCTGCTGAGGCCGCCCGCGCCCAGGCAGATCTGGCTCGGACCCGCGCCCTGTTCGCTCAGGGCATCTACGCCCAGGCGCGCCTGGACCAGGTGGAAGCCCAGGCCAAGGCCGCCAGCGCCAATCTCGCCTCTGCCCGCGCCCTTCGTGGAGCAAGCGCCGAGCTGGGCGCCCAGGGCGCTGTGCTGGCGCCTGCAGCGGGCAGGGTGCTGGTCGCCGACGTCCCTGTGGGGTCGGTGGTCATGCCGGGGCAATCCCTGGCCAGGATCACCGCCGGTCCCATGATCATCCGGATCGAGCTGCCGGAAGGCCAGGCCCGCGCCCTGAAGGTCGGCGACAGCGTTGAGCTTGAGCCTGAGGACCTCCGCGGTCTGGCCCGGCGTGGCGTCATCATCCAGGTCTATCCGTCCATCACCGGTGGCCAGGTGACCGCCGACGTCAGTGCTGAAGGACTGCCGCAGGACCTCATCGGCCAGCGGGTGCGGACCCGGGTCAAGGTCGGCGCGCGACAGGCGATGGTCATTCCCCGCAAGTATGTGTCGACCCGCTATGGGATCGACTATGCCCGCCTGGTCCGCGCCGACCAATCAGTGTCCGAGACGCCGATACAGACAACGGCCGGACCCACCGATGACACCCTGGAGGTGCTGTCAGGTCTTCGGGCCGGCGACGTCCTGACTCCGGTCGGAGCTGCCAGATGAACCTTGGCCTCTCGGGCCGGCTGACCCGGGCGACCATAGGTTCGCCCCTGACGCCCCTGTTCCTGCTGGCCGCCATTGCTGTCGGCTTGCTTGCCCTGGTCTCGATCCCGCGGGAAGAAGAACCCCAGATCAGCGTGCCCATGGTCGACATCATGGTGGCTGCACCCGGCCTGCGTGCGCCGGACGCAGTTGAACTGGTGGGCAAGCCCCTTGAGACCATCGTCAAGAGCGTGGCGGATGTGGAGCACGTCTACACCTTCGCCGACGACAACCAGGTCATGGTGACCGCCAGGTTCAAGGTCGGCGTCGATCCTGACGCCGCCGCCGTGCGCATCCACGAGAAAATCCGCGCCAACTATGACCGGATACCCGACGGCATTCCCGAGCCCCTGATCCAGACCCGGGGCATCAATGATGTGCCCAGTCTTGTCCTGACCCTGTCCCCCAAGCCCGATGCGGCCGGACAGTGGACCGATCAGGCGCTCTTCGACCTTGCGGGCAAGCTGCGCAACGAGGTGTCCAAGGTCGATGATGTGGGACTGACCTTCCCGGTCGGCGGCCGCCCCCAGGAAATCCGCATAGAACCTGATCCCGCCCGGCTGGCCCAGCACGGGGTGTCCCTGGGCGCCTTGATGGATACGGTCCGTCAGGCCAACCGCGCCTTCCCGGCCGGTCAGGTCCGCAATGGCGGTGAAGCCGTCGATGTCATGGCCGGGCGCACCCTGGCCAGCGCGACCGAGATCGGGCTCATCGCCCTGCCTTCGGTCCGCGGCGAGAGCGTCTACGTCCGCGATGTCGCCAAGGTAATCGAGGCGCCCCGCGAGGATCAGGCGAGGGCCTGGCGTTATGCCCGGGTCGGTCAGGCCTGGAGTGAGACCCCCGCCGTCAGCCTGGCCATCGCCAAGCGCAAGGGCGCCAACGCCGTCGTTGTCTCCCAGGCAGTGCTGGCCCGGGTTGAGGCCCTGAAGGGGTCTCTCCTGCCTGACAGCCTCGACGTAGCCATAACCCGCGACTATGGCGCGACGGCCAATGAGAAGGCCAATGAGCTGCTCTTCCACCTGGGTCTGGCGACCCTCTCCATCGTCGTCCTGATCGGATTCGCCATCGGCTGGCGGGAGGCGGCTGTCACGGCGGTGGTCATTCCCACCACCATCCTCCTGACCCTCTTTGCTTCGAACCTGCTGGGCTACACCATCAACCGGGTCAGCCTGTTCGCCCTGATCTTTTCGATCGGCATCCTGGTGGACGACGCCATTGTGATGATCGAGAACATTGCCCGGCACTGGGCCATGGCCGATAACCGCAGCCGGGTCGACGCCGCTGTCGACGCCGTCGCCGAGGTCGGAAATCCCACCGTTGTCGCCACCCTGACGGTGGTTACGGCCCTGCTGCCCATGCTGTTCGTTTCGGGTCTGATGGGCCCCTACATGGCGCCGATCCCGATCAACGCCTCAGCCGCCATGGTGTTCTCATTCTTCGTCGCCGTGGTTATCGCCCCATGGCTGATGGTCCGCTTCGCCAGAAAGACCCTCAAGGGCGGCGCCAGTCATCATGATGAAGGCAGGCTCGGCGCCATCTACCGCAAGTTGGCGGCAAAGGTTATCGGGACCCGTAAGGCGGCCTGGACCTTCCTGATCGGTGTAGGGGTCGCGACCCTGGTGGCCTGCGCCATGTTCGCCACAAGGACCGTGACGGTGAAACTCCTGCCCTTCGACAACAAGTCCGAGCTGCAGGTGGTGCTCGACATGCCGGAGGGAACCTCGCTGGAAGCGACGCAGAGAGCGCTTTCGGACGCGGCGGTCATGGCCCGATCCCTGCCTGAAGTCACAGCGATCGACGCCTTCGCCGGGACGGCCTCACCCTTCAACTTCAACGGTCTGGTCCGCCACTACTATCAGCGTAACCGGCCGGAGATGGGCGATCTCTCTGTCGGTCTTGCGGCCAAGGATCAGCGCCGCAGATCCAGCCATGCCATAGCTCTCGACCTTCGCAGCAAGCTGGCTGGTGTCGTCCTGCCATCCGGCGCCGCCATCAAGGTGGTTGAGGCGCCTCCCGGCCCGCCGGTCATGGCGACCCTGCTGGCTGAAGTCTACGGACCAGACGCCCCGACCCGCCGCGCCGTGGCTGAACGGGTGAAGGCCGCCTTCCACGCTGTGCCTTACATTGTCGATATCGATGACAGCTATGGCCAGCCCAGGCCGAGCCTGCGCCTGGTTCCCGACCGTGACCGACTGGAAGCCCTGAAGGTCAGTGATCGCGATGTCTATGACTCCATCGCTGTCGCCCTGAACGGCCAGGTCCTGGGCTATGCCCACAGGGGCGCAGGTCGTGATCCCCTGGAAATCTCGGTCAGACTGCCCCAGTCAGCGCGCAGCTGGGGGGAAGGTCTCTCCTCCCTGCCGGTCGCCGTTTCGCAAGGTGGGGGACGTCTGGTCTCCCTCGGCGAGGTCGCAACAGCGACCACCGAGCCCGGCTCCACCCACATCTTCCGACGGGATGGTCGGGACGTCGATATGGTCATGGGCGAACTGGCTGGCGCCTATGAGGCCCCCATCTACGGCATGATGGCTGTCGACAGGATCCTGAAGCAGGCCGACTGGAAGGGCGCCGAAAGG
Organism: Alphaproteobacteria bacterium PA2; assembly: GCA_002256425.1. Classification (NCBI taxonomy): domain Bacteria; kingdom Pseudomonadati; phylum Pseudomonadota; class Alphaproteobacteria; species Alphaproteobacteria bacterium PA2. The sequence continues at coordinate 878,209 of NKIZ01000001.1, forward strand.
CCGGCCATTCTCATGCACGGCCAGCCGACTGACGAGAGCAAGCCTTCGGTCCTGTGGGACGGCGAATGGGAGATCACCTGGGTGACCTTCCGCGACATGGGCGCCGCCTTCGGCGTGGCGATCCTGGGGATCTATGTCCTGGTGGTGGCCCAGTTCAAAAGCTTCCGCCTGCCCCTGGTGATCCTGACGCCAATCCCCCTTACCCTGGTGGGCATCGTCATTGGTCACATCCTGTTCCAGGCGCCCTTCACGGCCACCTCCATGATCGGCTTCATCGCCCTGGCCGGGATCATTGTGCGAAATTCCATCCTGCTGGTGGACTTCATCCGTCACAGCCAGGGTGACGGCCGCCCCCTGCGCGAAGTCCTGCTGGAGGCCGGGGCCATCCGTTTCAAGCCGATCGTGCTAACCGCCGCCGCCGCCATGATTGGCGCGGCCGTCATCCTCACCGACCCGATCTTTCAGGGTCTGGCGATTTCGCTTCTGTTTGGTCTGGCCTCATCGACCCTGCTGACCGTGCTGGTCATTCCGGCGATCTATGTTGTGCTGCGTGATGACGGCGTGGCCCTGCCGGTCCAGGGGAAGTAGTAGGCCCACGGCAAGGGCCGGCCCCAAATCTTGATCCTCAATGCGTATCTTCTACACTAGGCATATGACCACCATGCTCACCGGGCGCCCGACGCTATCTGAAATGGCCGAGCTGGCGGATAGCGCCAGTTCTGCAGCGCGGCTGCTCAAGCTGCTGGCCAGCGAGCAGAGGCTGCTGCTTCTGTGCCGACTGATCGAGGGTGAAACCTCGGTCGGCGACCTTGCTGAACATGCCAAGCTGGCCCAGTCCGCGGCTTCCCAACACCTTGCCAAGATGCGGGCCGAGGGCCTGGTCGCCACCCGAAGGGAGGCGCAGACCATCTATTATCGCCTGGCTGATCCAGCTGCGGTCCGAGTGCTGGACACACTTTGCGACATCTATCGCAAGAAATAGCGACCCCATGACAGACCTGACCCTGCCCATCCGGGTCGCGGCGCTCTACCGGTTTGCGGCTATTGCCGATTGCGTCGCCCTGCAACAGGACCTGGAGGCTGTCTGCCGTCAGCACGAGGTGCTGGGCACCTTGCTCGTGGCGCCGGAAGGGCTGAATGGCACGATAGCAGGAACGCCGATTGGCGTTGACGCCGTCGTCGCCCACATCAGGCGCCTGCCCGGGTTCGATCGGCTTTCCGTCAAGTTTTCAGGGGCGCAGACCCCGCCTTTCTACCGGATGAAGGTGCGGCTCAAGCGCGAGATCGTCACTATGGGCCAGCCCGATATCGACCCGCTCAAGGATGTCGGCCAGTACGTGGCGCCGGCGGACTGGAACGCCCTGATCAGCGACCCGGACACCATTCTGATCGACACCCGCAACGCCTATGAGGTCAAGGTCGGCGCCTTTGATGGCGCCATTGATCCGCAGACGGATAGTTTCCGTGAATTTCCTGAGTGGTTCCGCGCCCATCGTGAGGAATTGCTGGCCGGCAGGTCATCGCCGAAGGTCGCCATGTACTGCACAGGGGGCATTCGCTGCGAGAAGTCGACGGCCTTCCTGAAGTCCGAGGGCATTGAGGCCGTCTACCATCTGGACGGCGGCATTCTGAAGTACCTCGAGACAACGCCTGAGACGGAAAGCCTGTGGAAGGGCGAGTGCTTCGTCTTTGATCAGCGGGTGTCAGTGGGGCACGGACTTGCCCTCGGGACCCATGGCCTCTGCCATGCCTGCCGAATGCCGGTCAGTCCTGAGGATCGGGCCTCGGCGGTCTATGAGGAGGGTGTCAGTTGCCCCGCCTGCCACGATCAGCGGGATCCCGAGCGGCGGGCCGCCTACAGGGAAAGACAGCATCAGGTGGAGCTCGCCTCCGCCCGTGGTCAGTCTCATATCGGCGCCCGCCTGAAACCGACGGACGAGGCCTAGAGCGCGCTCCCTTTAGACGGAGTCGTCTAAAGGGTAAAATTGCGCTCTGACTCAACAGCTTAGAGCACGCTTGTCGCGATAACCGGGTCCCACTTATCGCGGCGGGCTCTAGCCGACCGCCGCCCGCTTTCCGGTGTCCGTCGGCGTTATCGGAGCGATGGTGTCCCGCTCACCGGGACGTAGCTGCAGGGCATCCCAGCAATCATGCCGCCTGAGGGTGGCCTCCAGGTCCTCAGCGCCGTCCGTAATGGCGTCCGCCAGGGCGACCTTGAGGGCGCCAAGGCACCGCGCCTTGTATGGATTGGTCCGGGCCACAAAGGGCATATGCCGCAGTTCAACGGAAACTGACTTTTCCTCCGCCTCCACACTCCTGGCGTTTGCGGCCAGGTAGGGCAGATAGACCTCGCCGATCAGCTTGAGCAGCCTTTCCACGCCCGGGCCGATGGGCGAGGCGGGGTTCCGCCAGTCGCCCTCAATGCCTGAAGCATCATCCATATCCTGGACCCACTGGAAGGTGCGCACGGCGTCCCGGCGCATGATCGCCGAAGTTGACGGGTCAATGGCGCACTGGAACAGCTGGGCATAGAGCCCGATATCGCCGATGGATGGCCTGCCGCCGAAAAAGAAACGGCTGACCTCCAGCTGGGCTTCAACGGCCTCGAGAACCTCTGGATAGGTGGATCTCAGCAGGGGACGGTTCAATTCGCGGTCCCCAAGGCGGGCAAGGACGCCGGTCTGCCGCGCCCGGAATTTACGGACCACCTCGTCAAATTCCACATTCGGCATGGCGCCCAGCCAGCCCGCCATCTGCCGCCGGGAACAGAAGTCCTGATCAAGTTCCGCGTCCCACCGATAATCAAAGAAGGGCAGGACCAGCCACTCGTCCGCGAAATCCTCGATCAGCAGGGAGAGGAAGCGGTCCCCGGGATTGTCAGGCAGCAGGCTCCGGACGCCGGGATGCCGGGTTTCAAGCGCCAGGATCATGGGTGTCGAGTCCGCCCAGTAGTCGCCTTCCGGAATCTGCATGACTGGAATCATGCCCTTGGCGGCCGCATTCAGTTCGGCGCTTTCGCTCAGGTAACCCTGGGGGACGATCCAGTCGTGGGGAATACGCCGGCACCGCAGGACGGCGCGCATCTTCAGGGAAAAGGGTGATCCCGGCCCGCCCAGCAGGCGGTAGCGGTCATTGGCTTTGTCGGCCATTTCGAACATCTCCCTGGAGCAGGGCCTGACCTCTTGCTCGGCGGCCTCTGCGGTATTTTCGGAAGTGGTTTCCCGAAGATCATCGACTTTGGCAAGGTCCCACTTGAGCCGGCGGGCGACTTGTGGAACTCGGGAGGCCGAACGAAGCCCGGAACAGGATGAAGTGATGGTCAGCGACAGCCAACTCCAGGTCACCCACCTCTCGTGGGGCGTCAAGCAGAGCTTTCGGGGCTATGTGGAAGGCGCTGGCGGTACGATCACCATCGACGGCGGCGTCGAGCGCACTGCCGAAGGCGGCTTCATCTTCCCCGTGGACGAGGCGGCATTGACCCTGAACGCTGAGGGGCAGCTCGAGGGCCGCGCGACCTTCAGGGGCGAAGTCGGCTTCGAGGCCCACGGCGGCATGCTCAACGTCTTCCTGGCTGAACCGATCCTGGAGATCATCAGCGGTGAAGCGAAGATCACGGTCGCTGACACGCCGTCGCGCAAGTATCGCACCGAGGTCGCACGGATGGATCTAACCGCCATGGTCCGGGATGAAGCCGGCGCCCTGACCCTGCCGACCACCCTGTCCATGGACGGCATACAGTGGCTGGGCGATCACTATCCCCTCCGGGCGCCCCTGGACCCGGCGACACTGGCGCTCGGCTAGGCGCCCGGCCGGCGGCGCCTTCATTGCAGGCCGACCGACCTTGTCAGGACGGCAGGGCTGTCTAGAGTCTCCGAAAGTTTTGCGGGGCTCCCATGCGTAAATCCTTCTCCTTCCTGACCGCCGCGTCCATTGCGGCCCTGCTCCTGGCCGCATCGCCGGCCGCCCGCGCGGCGGACCCGGCGCCGGCCTCCGCCATGACCCCGGCCGCGTCCGAGGACGCCCGGTTCACGGCCTTCCTTGACGGGGAGTTCGCCCAGGAGATCCAGCTGCGTCCCCAGCTGGCCACCCGCCTGGGTCTCAAGGACGGTCAGGACAGGCTGGACGATATCAGCGACGCCGGCCTGCTGAAGCGTCTGGCCTGGCGCCGTGGAAGCGTGGCGAAAATGAAGGCGCAGTTTGACCGCTCAAAGCTGTCGGCCACCGCCCAGGCCAATTACGACATCTGGTCCCAGGAACTGGATCGCGCCGAGCTGACCTACAAGTACCGCCGTTATCAGCCGCCCTTCTATTCCTTCCTCTATTCGGTCCATTCCGAGCTGCCGAACTTCCTGATCAACACCCACCTGGTGCAGTCAGCGTCAGACGCCCATGCCTACACCTCCCGCCTGAAGGCCATGCCGGCCGTTCTGGACACCGCCATCGGCCAGAGCCGCCTGGCGACGGCCAAGGGTGTCCACGCGCCGAAGTTCGAGATCGAGCGGGTTATTGCCGGCAGTCAGGTCCTCACCAGCGGGGCGCCCTTCGACAAAGGGCCCGACTCGCCGATCTGGGCCGACATCAAGGGCAAGATCGGCAAGCTGCAGGCGTCCGGCAAGGTTTCGGAGGCAGAAGCCACCGCCCTGCTTGAAGAGGCGCGGCTCGCCCTTCTGGGCGTTTCCCCTGCCTATCAAAGGGTCATCGCCTGGGCCCAGGGCGAACTGCCCCGGGCGCCTTCTGGCCGCACAGGCGCGGTCTCGCTTCCAGGCGGCGCAGCCTGGTATGCGGCGGCTCTGAGACTGAACACCACCACCGACATGACAGCCGCGCAGATCCACCAGGTGGGCCTGGCCGAGGTCACCCGCATCGAGGCGGCCCAGGACGCCCTGGCCCGCCAGGCCGGGTTCAAGGATCGCGAGGCCTATTCCGCAGAGCGGGCCCGGCTCTACCCGCCCACCCTCTGGACCGACCAGGCGCGGGCGGACTATCTCCGCCTCGCCAATGACACCATCGCCCATACCCGGACCCTGCTGCCGCAATGGTTTGGCGAATTGCCCGCCTATCGGATGGAAGTCCTGCGTGAGCCTTCCTTCAGCGAGGTTGCAGGCGGCGCTGCGCACGCCGGCGGGCCCAGCCCCGATGGCGCCCGGCCCGGGCGGGTCTATGTGCACCTGCTCGGCAATACCGACGACCCGGCCGACGTCTACAACCTCATGTGCCATGAGGGCGTTCCGGGCCACGTCATGCAGGGGGACATCCAGGTTCGCCAGAAGGACGCCCCGAAGTTCCGCAAGACCTATGGCTATGTGGCCTACAACGAAGGCTGGGCCCTCTACACCGAAGCCCTCTGCAAGGAGATGGGGGTCTATCCCGACATCGCCGCAGACTTCATGCGCCTGGACGCCGAACTGTTCCGCGGCGCCCGGCTGGTGGTGGACACCGGCATCCACGCCATGGGTTGGACCGAGGATCAGGCGGTCGACTACATGATGAAGACCGGCCGCCGGCCAACGGATCAGGCCCGGTCAGAAGTCCGCCGCTACATCACCCTCCCAGGCCAGGCGACGGGCTACAAGATCGGCATGCTCAAGATCATGGAGCTGCGGAAGAAAGCTGAAGCGGAGCTGGGTCCGAAGTTCGACCTGCGCGGCTTCCATGACCTCGTGGTGGGCGCCGGCTCCATGCCACTTCCGGTGCTGGAGCGCCGGGTGAATGACTGGATCGCTGCGAGGCGATAGTCGGGAAGCCGACAGCCGATCGGCTGGGACAAAGGGGAAACATCGCACAAACCCTTGTGGGCGGCCCGATGTTCTCCACTGTTTCTAGCGGTTGGCGATTCGTTCAGGTTGCTGACTGAAAACCGTCGTTTCCGGGCCTGCCAGGATTGCCGTCATGCACCGCGTCTTTGTTGCAAACGCCAGCTTTGACCGCCTGGACTACTGGCTCCACCATCCCAGGTCAGTGGCGGATCTCGAGGCCATGGGCGAGGCCCTGCGTCCAGGGGTCCGGGTCATCCTGTTCGGGTCAGGGAGCCAGGAGCAGCCTGCCCGACTTGAGTTTCAGGAAGAGGTCAATTGCTGGGTCGCCTATCCCGTTTGACCGGCGCGCGCCCAGGTCCCGGTCTATTTGCGAACCAGCTCCACCATGGCCTTGTCGGCGTCGGCGATCATGGCGTTGACCTCGGCGGCATAGCCCTCGGGGTCCTTGATGTCAGCGAAGAACCGGAACTGGAAGTCGGCGCCAGGATTGAACAGCCCGCCCTGACTGCTTGAGGATCGCAGGCTGAAATGGTCGGTGCCGCCTTCAATGGACTGGGCCAGTCGCACCACGACATCTCCGTCCTTGGCCGGGGCGGGCTTCATATAGGACACCTTCTGCCACTTGGCGTTTCCGTCTGCGGTGCGGAAGCTGATCCGGGTCTGGTCAGCCAGCAGGCCAACCTGGGCCAGGGCCTGACCCTTGGCGTTCTCTTCAATCCTGTAGCCCCCCAGGGTGCGCTTGCGGCTGGTCGCCGTCTCGCCAAGCGTGACCACATAGGTCGCCTTGACCACGTGGGCGTTGAGCGCCTTGGCCAGCTGGACCTCCTGGGAAGGCAGAGCCCAGATCCGTCCGATGGAGACCATGCTTGGGCCGCCGGGGGTGGTGCTGGCGCCACCCATCCGCGACAGATAGCCGATATAGGACTTGGGCTGTTCGAACTGGCTGCCTTCCGCAGCATAGGGCAGGTATGGGGTCAGGGCGGCCGGGCTCACCAGCATGGCGTCCCCCAGGGCGTTTCCGAACTTCGTCGGGTTCGGAAAGCCGGCGGTCTTGGTGATCTGCTGGTAGACCGGGCTGGCGGTGACCTCCCCTTCGCTGAGGACCTCATATCCCGCCGCCGTCAGATCGGCCTTCAGTCGGGAATAGGCCTGCTCGGCGATTTCCTGCTGCATGACGGTGTCCGCAACCGGCATGGCCAGGACGGACTGGGAGGATGTCTTGTCGGCGAACATGCCGCTGCCGCCCTGCTTGGTGGCGGCGACCGAGGACTGGAAGGATACGATGACGCTGGTGATCGCCACCCGGCGATTGGCGCCGAGCCCCGTGACGGCGGAATCCGTAAAGGCGGCCTGGGCCGGGCTTGCGGTCTGCGCCAGGCCTGAAACGGGAAGGCTCGCACAGATCAGAAGGGAGAGGGCGGTCAGCCCCCGACGGGCCTGGGCCGGGAAAATTTTCATGGGTCATGCCTTCTGGAAAGAACGAGCACAAAACCCAAAATGCCAATCGGCTGTCTGATATCGCGGGAAAATCAGCAGGTTGGGGACTGTAGCGTCACCCTAGCCGCTGATCCTCGCCCCCGCATGGCGCAAACGGACTACGGCGACAGCATGCCGCCGCAGTCGGTCTGGTTGCCACTAGCCCTGGAAACGCCGGTTCAGCTTGCGCATGCCGCCGATCCAGCGGCCATAGTCGTTGGTCTTGTTGCGCATATAGTCCAGCACCTCGGGGTGGGGCAGGATCAGGAACTCTTCCTTCTCCAGCGACTTGACCACCACCTCGGCCAGGAAGTCGGGCTCCATCATGCCGTCAATGCTGGCCACCCCATCGGGATTGTTGGCGGTCATGGCCGTGCGAACCGCCTGCGGGCAGAGGACCGACACCTTGATCCCCTGGTCGCCGTGGGTGATGGCCAGCCATTCGGCCAGGCCCACCGCGGCGTGCTTGGTCACCGCATAGGGCGCCGAACCGATCTGCGACAGCAGGCCCGCCGCCGAGGCGGTATTCAGCAGATAGCCGCCGCCCCGGGCCGCCATCAGGGGCACCAGGTAACGGGCGGCCCAGACATGGGCCATGACATTGATGTCCCAGATCCTCTGCCAGTCGGCGTTCGGGGTCTCGGCCCCGCCACCCGTGCCGATCCCGGCGTTTGAGCAGAAAAGGTCGATGGGACCATGGTTGGCCTCCACCGTGTCGATCAGGCCCTTGATGTCGTCCTCGTTCGAGACGTCGACCTTGAAGGCGATCCCGCCCATCCCGGCCGCCGTGGCCTGGGCGCCGGCTTCGTCCCGGTCGGCGCAGACGATCAGCTTGGCGCCTTCCTTGGCAAACCTATGGGCCATGGCGCGGCCGATGCCGCTGGCGGCGCCCGTAATGACGATGATGCGATCCTTGAGGTCCATGGTCCCCTCCCTTTGTGGGTCTGATTGGCTTTGAACCTGTTTAGCGCCAGAAGGCGGGCCCTGTCTGCACCGACCTTGATCCCCGGGACGGGCGAAACCGCCGCCTCAATATTGGGCGCCGGACCCCAGCGGGAGCAGGGCGCCCGGTTTCCGCTGGCGCCCCAACGGGCAGGCCCCTAGCAAGGGTCACCATCCAGACCGGGAGCGCCCTCATCATGCAAAGCCGCCGCAATCTCATCTCCGGCTTCGCGCTGTCAGCGGGTCTTGGCCTCGCCACGGCCCTCAAGCCAAAGCGCGCCGTGGCCCAGGCGGCCACAGGCGGTGGTCAGGCCATGTGGGGCGGGCGGTTCACGGAAAAGCCCGGCGCCCTGATGCAGGAGATCAATGTCTCCATCGATGTGGACCGCCGGTTCTGGCGCCAGGACATCACCGCCTCCCAGGCCCATGCTTCCATGCTGGTGAAGCAGAAGATCATCACCGCCGACGACGGCGAGAAGATCCAGGGCGGCCTGAAAACCATCATAAGCGAGATCGAGGCCGGGACCTTCCCCTTCCGCCGGGAGTTCGAGGATATCCACCTCAATGTCGAGGCAAGGCTGGGCGAGCTGATCGGCCCAGCCTCGGGGCGTCTGCATACCGCCCGCTCGCGCAATGACCAGGTGGCCACCGACTTCAAGCTCTGGGTCCGCGACGCCCTCGATGACATGCAGCTCAAGGTCAAGGACCTGCAGCTGGCCCTGGTCACCCGGGCCGAGCAGCACGCCGACAGCCTCATGCCGGGCTTCACCCACATGCAGCCGGCCCAGCCCATCACCCTGGGCCACCACCTGATGGCCTATGTGGAAATGTTCGCCCGGGATGTCTCGCGCATGGCCGACGCCCGGACCCGGATGAATGAGTGCCCCCTGGGTTCCGCCGCCCTGGCCGGCACCTCATTCCCCATCGACCGGACCATGACCGCCCAGGCCCTGGGCTTCGCCCGCCCCATGGCCAACAGCCTGGACGGGGTGGCCGACCGCGACTTCGCCCTGGAGACCCTGTCCTGCTTCACCCTGTGCGCCGGTCACCTGTCGCGGCTGGCCGAGGAAATGGTCATCTGGTGCAATCCGCAGTTCGGCTTCATCGCCTTATCGGATTCCTATTCCACCGGCTCGTCCATCATGCCGCAGAAGCGCAATCCCGACGCCGCCGAGCTGGTCCGCGCCAAGTCCGGCCCGATCAGCGGCGATTTCCTGGCCCTCAACACCGTGCTCAAGGGCCTGCCTCTGGCCTATGACAAGGACCTTCAGGAGGACAAGCCGCCGGTCTTCCACGCCTTCGACGCCCTGGACCTGGCCATCCGCGCCATGACCGGCATGGTGCTGGACTTCAAGGCCAACACCGCCCGCATGGCCACCGTCGCCGCCGCCGGCTTCTCCACCGCCACCGATCTCGCCGACTGGCTGGTCCAGAACCTGAAGATCCCCTTCAGGGAGGCCCACCATATTGCAGGCGCCGCCGTGAAGCTGGCCGAGAGCAAGGGGGTGGAGTTGTCCCAGCTGACCCTCAAACAGTACCAGGGCCTCAATCCCGGCATCACTGCCGACATCTACCGCGTCCTCACCGCCCGGGCCTCCTGCGAGGCCCGCACCTCCTATGGCGGCTCGGCGCCTTCGCAGGTGCGTCTGCAGATTGCACGGTGGAGGGGGCTGCTGACGGCGAAGGGTTAGCTCTCGGGGGAGTCGTGCTTTTCAGGCCAGGAGGTGGCGTTACGCCGGTAACTCAACTCGATTGTCGGGCGCACTTCACCGGTGTCGATGAAGGCTTCCATGTCGATCACGAGGGCCTTGGCCTTCTCGATCTGGTCGGCGACTGGATCTTCCGGCAGAGGCGGTGGAGGGGGCGGCTTTTCGAGACCGAGCAGTCTCTTCCAGAAGGGTATGTAGGGGACCCTGTAGAAGCGTCCACCCTGCACGATCCCCCGATGTTCTTCCGTGCTGAAATCCTCGATGTAAAATCCGGGCGCGACCCAGACATCAGGTGAGCTGGAATAGTCGAACCAGAATCGGCAGTTGTAGACCCCGATCCTGCGGTAAAAATCGAAGCCGTTACCCGGGCTGTCCGCTGCGAAAACGGTCTGTTCCTTCCAGCCGCGGGCCAGCATGAAGGGGATCAGCTCCTTCTTCATCTCGGCGCGGAGGGAGGCCTTTTTTCCGGTGCGTGGCTTTGGGGTGGCAGTTTTCAAAGTCAGTTGAGTCCATTCCGCCCGGGATTCTCCATCGGGCCGAAATCCGCAGATGGCGACTGACAGATCGAGGGCCAGATCAAACATCCAGTCCACCTCATCAGTTCCTTCCGCCTGCACCTGCTTGGTCAGCTGCGCCTGAAGTTCAGAAAAAGGGTCTGGGGGAAGGCCCTCAACTTCCACGCCCTCGAGATCCACATCGGGATCGTGAACGACTGACCATGATGGCCTTCCATCCTCGTAGCCATGGAGCTGACTGACCATGACTGTTTCGCTCATTTCGCCGCCTATGGCAGAGCGCCCGGCCGACACAGACTTGAGGGCCTGGCTCAGGACAAATGTGCGGTCATTGGCGACGATCACAAACCATCCGTTCGGCAGTTCTGCGCAGGCATAGTCGCCGGTCAGGCAATCGCTGCTGTCTCCGATCTCGGTGAGCCCAAGGGTCTCCAGAACCGCCTCACGGTACTGTCCCTGCAGGGCAATCCAGCTGGCTGATACACCCATCTCTATTTCCTCCGCGGTTGGGGTTTGGCTGTAGGTAGCGTTTGTTCCCGGCCCCTGTGGCTGCGGCCGATCTGGGCCATGTGCAGGCCGAAGGCGGCGCCTAAGTCCTGGGGCAGGAAATGATCGACACGATAGTTTTCGACAGCCCCTGCATATGCCGCCCTCTGACCTGTGCTCAGCCTTGCTGTCGGGCCAAACTTGGCCTCGACGACATTCGCCCTCTGCCCGGCTCTGTCCGTGCTGATATGATCCGGGATGGTACGGCCGCCTGGAACGTCGTGCGGCGCTCTTGCTCCGTCGCCTGTCATGATCCTTTGTCCGCGGGCCCGGCTGCGCAGTTTTGAAAGCTCCTCGCCCAATAGGCCCTTGTCCCGGATGGTCTGGGAGCTTGACCACTTGCGCCCGGCATATCCGCCCAGCGCGCCAAGTGTTCCCCCGACCAGCGCCGCCTCCCGGGCGCGGTCTATGGACTGGGCGGACAGCCGACGATTGAATGTATCCTGGGCAAGCGAGGTCACGCCGCCATCGATCGCGCCTGCCCTGCCGCCCATCCCGGACCTAACTGCGAGCGCTCCGGTCGTTCCGCCAAATGCCGCTCCAGCATAGTCGCCCAGGGAGCCCAGATTGCGGCTTTGCAGGTCCGAAAACGCCTGACCTCCGATCCCGCTCGCCCCGCCGGCCGCACCAATCACAGCCAGCTCCCGCGCGATCAATGGGGCGGCCTCGGTCATCCTGGCCCCCGCCGCAATCAGACCTTCAGCCGGGCCCAGGGCCAGGATTTGGGCCCCGGTTCCTGCAATCTGTCCGGCCGTTCGCGCTGTTCTGAAATGCTGCTCGTCATACCGGTCCCGCGCCCGCTCTGAAGCTTCCCGTTCGCGATAGGCGCGTACCAGATCCTTGCCCTGAATGGCGTCGCCAATTGCGTTCCCGCCCGCCCAGACCTTGTCGCCCAGGCCGAAGGTGAAGGCGTCCTGCGCGCCCCGCGCGCCAGCCAGTGTCTGGTCCAGCACCGCCTGGCCATCAAGGCTTCGCCTACCTCGCACCGACGGGTGACGCTTCGGCCCGTGAACCTGCGTATTACGCGCCAACATCCAGTCGTTGATGTCCGGCCCAGCCCGCTGTTGTCTTCCCCGTTCCGCCATGAATCCCTCTGAACCCTTTACGACGATATCCCCATAGCTCTACCATGAGGCGCATTCGTTGTAAAGAACAAAAAGAGAACGCATAGCCAGCGATTGGCCTAACTCCCCATCCTCCCGATCGCCTCCGCCCTCAACCCCATGAACTGGGCCGCCAGGTCGTGCAGCAGGTAGACCTCCCGCGACCGGGTCCAGGCCTGGCCGGACTGGGGGTCATAGTCGGCGGGCAGGGGGATGTCGGCGGCGACGAAGGCGTCCATGCCGGCGGCCCGGGAGACCTTCACGCAGCGCTTGGCGTGGTCGCGGTGGGCGACGACGGCGACCTTGCCCAGGTCTCCGCCTCCCGCAGCGAGGGCCGCTGCCGCCACTCCGTCCGTACTCAGATAGATCACCTGGCCGTCGGGGCCCAGGACCGGCTCGATGGAGACGGCGTCGGTCAGGCCGTGGCGGGCATTCAGGAAATGGGCCACCTCCCACTGGGCGAAGATGCGCGCTGGACGGATGGCGTGGAATTCGGCCACCGCCCGGGCCAGGGCGGCGTTGACTGGCCCCGGCTCATCCAGCCTGTCCATCAGGGGCGCGTCATTGGGCGGGGCTGGCCCCTGTCTTGGCCGGTTGCCGAAGGCATAGGCGATGATGCTGTCCGCCTCCGCCATGGGGACGATGGGCGGACGCCAGTTGGCGCCCGCCTCCAGCAGATGGGCCGCCATCCGCCCGGCCAGGGCTTCATCGCCCAGTTGATCGGCGAGGATGGCGGCGAGCTGGTCCTGAAGTTCACTCACAGGACGCCTAGAGGGCGAAGGTGAAGCCGCCATTGACCGGATAGACCTGGCCGGTGATCCAGGGCGAGGCATCCGAGGCCAGGAACTGGACCATGTTGGCGATGTCTTCCGGCTGGCCCGGGCGGCGGATGATGTACTTCTCCATCTGGCGCTTCAGGCGCTCCTGATCGCCTTCCAGGGTGCGGCGGACCGCCGGGGTGGCGGTCAGGGCGATGGCGATGCAGTTGGCGGTGATCTGGTGGCGGCCCACGGTGCGGGCCACCGAGCGCATGAAGCCCGCGGCCCCGGCCTTGGAGGCGGCGTAGATCTCCATGCTGGCGTCCCCCCACCGTCCGGCGTCGGAAATGATGGTAATGATCCGGCCGGGCGCCTGGCGCTCGATCATGCCGGGAATGACCGCCGCCGTGCAGTTCATCACCCCATAGAAATTGACGCCGATGAAGCTCTGCCAGACATCGGGTCCGGTTTCCCAGAAGGGCTTGGCCAGTTCCGGCGAGGGATTGGCCCCCGCATTTCCGGCATTGTTGACCAGCACGCCGATAGGCCCCAGGGCGGCCCGGCCCTGGGCCACCATGTCCTTCACGTTGGCCAGGTCGGAAACGTCGGCCTGGATGGCCACGGCCTTGCCCCCGGCGGCGCGGATTTCCTCGGCCACGGCCTCGGCGCGCTCCAGCACATAGTCATTGACCACCACGCCGCCGCTATTCAGGGCCGCGCTCAGCTGCAGGGCCGTCTGACGCCCCACCCCCTGACCGCCGCCGGTCACCAGGGCCACGCGCCCGCCAAGGTCCAGAATGTCCGTCATGTTTCCTCTCCCGTTTTGAGCGCCTCTTTGGGGCTTGAGGAAATCAACGCCGGGCGGGGGGAAGTTGCAAGGGGGCTGGGCCAGAGCCGCACTCAGGCGACGCAGAATTGTCGTCTGTCGTCGGTATTCATTGACCGCCGCGGTCAGGGTCACCACTAATCAGGCCGAGGGCAGGATTTCACACCACACACGGAGGCGACGATGGGCATTTTCAGCTCGATCATGAACAAGATTTTCCACCACAAGGATGAGGCCAAGGCCGCCCCGGCGGCGCCGGTCGCTGAGGCGGCTCCGGTGGCTGCGGCCCCAGCACCGCCCCCCGCGCCGGTGGACGTGGAAGCCGTTCTGACGGCCCTGTCCGCCAGCAAGGGCGGCGGCCTCAACTGGCAGACCTCGATCGTCGACCTGCTGAAGCTGCTCGACCTCGACTCCAGCCTCTCGGCCCGCAAGGAACTGGGTGATGAGCTGAACATCCAGGTGGGCGCTGACGGTTCCGCAGAGCAGAACATCGCCCTGCACAAGGCCGTCATGCAGAAGCTGGCCGAAAACGGCGGCGTGGTTCCAGACAGCCTCAAGGGCTGATGGCCGGCCTCAAGGACAAGCGCGGCTTCATCGACAAGGACCGCCTGGATCTCTCCGAGCGCCAGGCGGTCGAATACTGGATGAAGCGCTGGGGCGTGACCCGCGACCAGCTGACCACGGCCCACCGCAAGGTGGGCCGGATGGTGAAGGATATTGCCGCGGAGCTGGGCAAGAAGCGGTGAGGGGGTTTGTCGGTGGGCCGGGCTTGATCATTCCGGGCCCGGGCGTGAACATCCTCACAAACGGGCTGCGAGGCTTTCGTGCCCAGCCACCCCAACTCCGTAACTCCAGAGAGAGGACGTGAAATGGCCTATATCGATGGTTTCGTGATCGCGGTGCCGACCGCCAACAAACAGAAGTTCATTGACCATGCGGCGATGGCGGACCCCATGTTCATCGAGATGGGTGCGACACAGGTTGTTGAAGCCTGGCAGGATGATGTGAAGGACGGCAAGGTCACCGACTTCCGCCGCGCCGTGCAGGCAAGGGACGACGAGAGCATTGTCTTCTCGTGGATCACCTGGCCCGACAAGGAAACCCGCGACGCCGCCAACGCCAGGATGATGGCGGCGGACTTCAAGGATCCCCGCATGGACCAGGAAGCCAACCCCATGCCCTTTGACGGCATGCGGATGATCTATGGCGGCTTCAGCCCGGTGGTTGAGCTGGGCGGGAAGTGATAGGGCCGGCCATAATGGCGGTTTAGGCTGGTAGGGAGTTGAGGAGATAGTTCAGGAGGTAATGTTGTGTTGTGCCGCCTGGAGGGTGGAATCAAAAGAGCTCCAGAGTTTCGTACACTGACACCGTCATTCCAGGGCAGATCAATATCGTACTGAGTCACTGCAGTTCTGTTTTCACGTTGCGTGTGGGTGGCAAGGTTAAATCCTCTAAGCACAGAGGTTACCATCACTTATCGAATGCCGGGGTTCGCCACCTGTGACGACGCTTTCCAACTACCCTCGCGAGCTTCAGCGCAGGATTCTAAGCGCTTGGCGACCCAGGAGCCCATATTGGCTATTTCGCGATTCTCGGAGCCTAAATCGTCGTGCCCAACACGAGGTTGAGGTGAGGATCAACCTTCCGAAAGAGGCATTTCCAAGCATTACGCAGATCGAAGGCTGGGAAATCGCAAACAGCAAGCCCGAAGATGGAATGCTGTTTCTTCGCCGAAAACAACCACTGACGAATTATGCGCTGCGGCGGCTTTTCCGAGACGCGATAGTGTTCGCCTATTGTCACGAAGGAGGGTTTCACTCGTGGATGCACAAGCCCGACTTGAGCGATTGGGAAAAAGCTAACCGAGAATTACCCTAAACCGGAGTTGCGGTGGCAGTGCATGAAACAGATCAGGCCCATTGGGCCATTTGGCTCCAATGGTATAGGCCGATTTCCGGCGCGGCCGACCAAAACTCTAAGTCGTTGAAAATTAACCTGTTTCACGTGAAACAAAACAGGAACATTCGCGCTAGAACCAGCCCCTGATCCCGACCACCACCCCGGTGCTCGTCACCTCATGCCCGCCCGCCCGGGCGAAGTCGGCGGTGCGGCCATAGGCGCGTTCCCAGGTCACGCCGACATAGGGCGCGAATTCCCGGCGGATTTCGTAGCGCAGGCGCAGGCCCAGTTCGGCCTTGGAGAGGCCAGAGCCGGTCTCCTGCCGGGGCATGTCCCGGGCGGCGAAGTTCAGTTCGGCCCGGGGCTGGAGGATCAGGCGCTGGGTCAGGCGCAGGTCATAGCTGCCCTCGGCCCGGGCCAGCAGGTCGCCCTTGGTGGAAAGATAGAGCCCGCCCTGGGCGTGGATCCAGTAGGGCAGGAGGGTCTCGACGCCCACCGCCGCATAGGTACGGGCCGGGCCGGGGCTGAAGTCCTGACGCAGGCCCGCCTGCAGGTTGGCGTAGGGACCGACGGCGCGGGAATAGAGGGCCTGGACCTCGGCGGCCTCGACGCCGTCCTGGACCCCGCCTTCGCCCTCGGTCTTCACCACCAGCCGGTGGATGTCGCCGCCATACCAGGCCTCGCCTTCCCAGCGATAGCCGTCCTCACCGGAGCGGGCCTGGTATTCGAAGAGGTCGGCGCCGACCCTGGACATGGGCATGCCGCCATGTTCGTAGCGCAGGACCTGCCGGGCCCGGGCCATGGCCTCGGCGCCCCAGGCCAGGTCGGCGGACCTCTGGTTGGCTGGGTCGATGGCGGGGTCGGCTGTGGGCGGCGGACCTTGCGTCTCGGTCGGGGCCGGCATGGCCATGCCCGGCATGTGGTGATGGCTGTGGTCCTGGGCCGCCGCCGGGCTGGCCAGGAGGGCGCCGATCAGGGCGCCTGGCAGGGTGAGGGACAGCCTCATGCGGCGGCCTTCCGCACGGCGAAGACCTGAAACATGCCCGAATGCATGTGATAGGCCATGTGGCAGTGGATGGCCCAGTCGCCGGTCTCGGCCGTGAAGTCAAAGCTCACCTTGCCGCCGGGCAGGACCAGGACGGTGTGCTTGCGCGGATGGCGGCCGTCGGGCCCGAAGGCCAGCTCGAAGAAGTGGCCGTGTAGGTGGATGGGGTGGGCCATCATGGTGTCGTTAATCAGGGTCACCTGCACCCGCTCCCCGGCCTGGAAGGCATAGGGCGGCGGCCCTTCGGCATAGCTCTTGCCGTCAAACCCCCACATGAACCGTTCCATATTGCCGGTCAGGTGGATGTCCAGGGTCCGGGTCGGCGGTCTCGTGTCAGGGTTGGGGTCGCGGGCGACGAGGTCGGTATAGACCAGCACCTTGTGGCCAGCGGTCTCCAGCCCCTGGCCCGGCTCGGCGCTGCGGTCCATGGGCATGGGCGACAGCATCTGGACGCCGGGGCCCATCTTCACGCCAGGCGCGTTGTCGGGATTGCGCATGGACATGTCCATGGTGTGCCCGCCACCCCCATGCATGCCGCCCATATGCATGCCGCTCATGTCCATGCCCATGTCGCGCATGGTTCCCAGGGGCCGCTCGCGCAGGGGCGGGACCTCGGCGGTCATGCCCAGACGCGGCGCCAGGGTGGCGCGGCCCCTGCCGGAACGGTCAACGGCTTCGGAGACCAGGGTATAGGCCTTGTCGTCCATGGGCTGGACGATGACGTCATAGGTCTCGGCATTGGCGATCTGGAATTCGTCCACCTCCACCGGCTCGACATTCTGGCCGTCGGCGGCGACCACAGTCAGTTTCAGTCCGGGGATGCGGACGTTGAAGATGGTCTGGGCCGCGGCGTTGATGAACCTCAGACGCACCCGCTCGCCGGGCTTGAACAGGCCGGTCCAGTTGTCCTTGGGCCCATGGCCGTTGATCAGGAAGGTGAAGACGTTTCCGGTGACGTCGGAAATGTCGGTGGGGTCCATGAGCATCTTGGCCCACTCCCGCCTCTGGGCGAAGGTCTGGTCCTTGCCGCCCAGCAGGCCACCCACGGTCTGCTTCTGGAAATTGAAGAGGCCGCTCTGCTGCTTCATCTTCTGCATCAGGACGTGGGGATGCTGGCGGCTGTAGTCTGACAGCACGACCACATGTTCGCGGTCATAGGCTATGGGGTCAGGCCCAGCCGGGTCGATGATCAGCGGGCCGTAATGGCCCATGGGCTCCTGCATGCCCGAATGGCTGTGATACCAGTAGGTCCCCGACTGGATCAGCGGGAACTCATAGGTGAAGGTCTCGCCCGGTTTGATCCCCGGGAAGGTCAGGCCAGGCACCCCGTCCATCAGGAAGGGGACCAGCAGGCCGTGCCAGTGGATGGAGGTGTCTTCGTCCAGGGTGTTGGTCACCCGGATCCGCGCCGTCTGACCCTCCTTGAAGCGGAGCAGTGGGGCCGGGACCGTGCCGTTCATGGCCACGGCATGGCCAGGCTTGCCGTCGATCTTCACCCGGACATGGCCAACGGAGATATCAATGTCAGGGCCGTTCAGGGTGGTCTGGCCCGGCCCGGCGCCCTCCGTCCCGCTGATCGCCCAGCCGGGCAGGAGGCCGTTGAGGGCGACGCCTCCGGCCAGGACTGCGGAGGCCGAAAGGAAGTTTCGCCTGTCCAGTTTCGAAATCTTGCGGGTCATTGACCGTCTGCCTGTGTCGCCGGAATAGGCGGGTCACGATCTGCGCCTGTCAGGTCGGATCGCAACGAACTCATAATGGGGACGGACATGTGGATCAGCCATCCCCGATCAAGGGCTGGTGGCATTTAAATCTGTATACGAAATCCCCGGCCCGGCGTTACGTCACAGCGATCTCGCAGGGAGAAGAATGTGTCCAGTCCAACTGACCTGCCGCAAGCTGATCCCGTGGCGACCGTGAAGGACCCGGTCTGCGGCATGAACGTCAATCCGCTGACGAGCGCCCACCGGACCACTCACGGCGGCCAGGACTTCTTCTTCTGCTGCGCCGGTTGCAAGACCAAGTTCGAGGCCGATCCCGGCAAGTACCTCAACAAGGTTGAGGCGCCGCCCCCGCCGCCCGCCCCGGCCGGAACCATCTTCACCTGCCCCATGGACCCTGAAATCCGGCAGGAGGGGCCCGGCGCCTGCCCGATCTGCGGCATGGCCCTGGAGCCGGAGCTGGTCACGGCTGAGGCCGGCCCGAACCACGAACTCATCGACATGACCCGGCGGTTCTGGATCGCCCTGGTGCTCACCGCGCCAGTCTTTGTCCTGGAAATGGGCGGTCACCTGACCGGGATCATGGCCTTCATGGGCCGGACCTCGACCCTGGTCCAGATGGCCCTGGCGACCCCGGTGGTCCTCTGGGCGGGCTGGCCCTTCTTCCAGCGGGGCTGGACGTCGATCCGGACCGGCCGGTTCAACATGTTCACCCTGATCGCCATGGGGGTCGGGGTAGCCTGGACCTACAGCATGGTCGCCGTCCTGGCGCCCGGCCTCTTCCCTGCGGCCTTCCGCAATCACGAGGGCGTGGTCCCGGTCTATTTCGAGGCTGCCGCCGTCATCGTCGTCCTGGTCCTGCTGGGCCAGATGCTGGAGCTGCGGGCCCGGGACCAGACCGGCGGCGCCATCCGCGCCCTGCTGAACCTG
Source organism: Alphaproteobacteria bacterium PA2 (assembly GCA_002256425.1). Lineage (NCBI taxonomy): Bacteria > Pseudomonadati > Pseudomonadota > Alphaproteobacteria > Alphaproteobacteria bacterium PA2. The sequence goes on from NKIZ01000001.1 coordinate 897,432, forward strand.
GCTCCCAAGACCGCCCGGCGTATCCGGGCTGACGGGTCAGATGAGGATGTCGCCCTCGACCAGATCCATGTAGGCGACCGTCTGCGCCTGCGACCGGGGGAGAAGATCCCGGTGGATGGCGAGGTGCTCGAGGGCCGGGTCTCCATCGATGAGTCCCTGGTCACCGGGGAATCCATGCCCGTGACAAGGGAGGTCGGCGGCAAGGTGATCGCCGGCTCGATCAACACGACGGGCTCCTTCATCATGCGGGCCGAGAAGGTCGGCGCCGACACCCTGCTGTCGCGGATCGTCCAGATGGTCGCCGAAGCCCAGCGCAGCCGGGCGCCGATCCAGCGCATGGCTGACCGGGTGGCGGGCTGGTTCGTGCCCTCGGTGGTGGCTGTCGCTTTGGTCGCCTTCGCGGTCTGGGCCCTGGTCGGTCCAGAGCCGCGCTTCACCTACGCCCTGGTGGCCGCCGTCTCGGTCCTGATCATCGCCTGTCCCTGCGCCCTGGGTCTGGCGACGCCCATGTCGATCATGGTCGGGGTCGGTCGCGGCGCCCAGGCCGGGGTGCTGATCAAGTCCGCCGAAGCCCTGGAGCGTCTGGAAAAGATCGACACCCTGGTCATCGACAAGACCGGCACCCTCACCGAAGGCCGCCCGTCGGTGACCGCCCTTCGCCCCATGCCGGGCTTGGACGAGGCGGAACTCCTGCGCCTGGCGGCCAGTCTTGAGCGTGGCAGCGAGCACCCCCTGGCCGAGGCCATACTGCGGGCGGCGAAGGATCGCGGCCTCACCCTGTCAGAGGCTTCAGACTTCAACTCTCCCGTCGGCAAGGGGGTGCTGGGGACAGTTGACGGCAAGGCCATGGTCCTGGGCGGCGCCCGGCTGATGGCCGAGCAGGGGATCGACCTTGGACCCCTGGAAGCCGAGGCCGAAACCCTGCGCCAGGACGGCGCCACGGTGATCTTCGCCACGGTGGACAAAGCCTTGGCCGGCCTGATCGGCATTGCCGACCCCATCAAGGCGACCTCAACGGCGGCGGTGAAGGCGCTCAAGGCAGACGGCATCCGTCTGGTCATGATGACTGGCGACAACCGCACAACGGCCCTTGCGGTCGCCCGACGCCTGGGCATTGACGATGTCGAGGCCGAGGTCCTGCCGGAAGACAAGGCCAGGGTGGTCCAGAAGCTTCGGGCCGAGGGCCGCGCCGTGGCCATGGCCGGCGACGGGGTCAATGACGCCCCGGCCCTGGCCGCCGCCGAGGTCGGGATCGCCATGGGCGCCGGGTCTGACGTGGCCATCGAAAGCGCCGGGGTGACCCTGCTAAAAGGCGATCTGCAGGGCATTGCAAAGGCGCGGCGCCTGTCCCGCGCCGTCATGGCCAATATCCGGCAGAACCTGGTTTTCGCCTTCGTCTACAATCTGGCTGGCGTACCCATTGCAGCGGGGGTTCTCTATCCTGCTTTCCACCTGCTGCTTTCGCCACAGATCGGCGCCGCGGCCATGGCCCTGTCCTCGGTCAGCGTAATCAGCAACGCCCTGCGCCTGCGCTCCGCCGTCCTTTGAGGGCGGTCAGGGCTTCAGGGCGTCCACGTCCAGCAGGTCGTCGAAGAACAGGCTGACCAGGGCCGCCTGGCTGGAAACCCCGGCCTTGGCGTAGACGCGGGTCAGCTGGGCGCGGACCGTGCCTTCGGCCGTGCCGCGGATCGCAGCGATCTCGTTGGCCGTGCAGCCTTTCAAAGCGAAGAGGGCGACGTCGGCCTCGCCGGGGGTCAGGTTCCAGGTGGCGAACTTCTGGCGGACCAGATCGGCCAGGGCGCCGGACGCCACGGCCAGGGCCTCATCCCGGCGCCTGGCCTCGGCCAGAATGACCTTCACCGACAGGGCGCCGAACACCACCCCGGCCAGTAGCGAGAAGGCCACCAGACACTCGATGGCGATGTGCAGGCCAAGCCCGTCGCTGAGGATGTCGCCCACCGCATCGGCCACGAAGAAGACCGCGCCCAGGGCCTGGATCACCACGATGGCGGCGACGGTCAGGGCCCTGCGGCCGCTGTCCTCCAGAACCGGTGGGCGCGGTGGGGTCATGGCTGTTTCGGTTTGCCGCCGGGTATCATGGCAGTGATGATTTCACGTCCGCTGCGCCGTGTCTCGAAGACAACGCCGCCAAGATGCAGGGCGATCAGCAGGTAGAGCAGATAGACCGCCGTTTCGTGGACCTCACCAAGGACGCCGCCTTCTTCTTCCTCGCCTTCGCCCCCTTCGCCTTCCTCACCCTCGCCGGCTTCCTCGCCCCGCGCTTCAGGAGGGGCGAGGGGAGCCTGGCCCTGGCGCGGCGTCATCTCTTCGCTGTGCTCCCGCCGGGCGGTCGGGTCAGCTGGGGGCGGTCCTGACATGGCGATCCCGCTGCCGATGACCACCAGCAGACAGGCCCAGATCGCATAGACCATCAGGGCGCCCAGGGGATTGTGCGACCTGTGCCTGGTCACGTCTCCGCGGCTGATCTCGCCAATATGCCCGATCGCCCGGGACGGACTGGGCGGAAAGGCCGAGAACCGCGCCTCGGCGGGGCCGATGAATCCCCACAGCAGGCGAAGGGCCAGCAGGGCGGCCAGGCCATAGCCGACCCAGATATGCCAGCCAGATCCTTCCTTGGTGACCAGGGCGTTGCCGATCACGGCGACGACTATGCCCCAGTGGGTCAGCTTGACGATGGGATCCCACCGCCGGGGGGTTGGGGCAGAGGGTTGAGCGATTCCAGACATGAGGACTCCTGATCAATGTCAGTCAGACCTGGGACTTGCCCCATGCTTTCTCAATCGGCGAAATGCGGCCTCCCGCCCTGATAAGCATGTGCTTAGGGCAGGGTCCCTGTCTTCGGCACTGCCGGACCCAAATGCGCTCGCCTCGGTGGTGCAGTGGCTTCGCAAAACTGAAACAAAAGTCTCACAATTCTTAGTCCAGATTTGTCTACGCGGGTTCCTTCCGAAGTCTGGGGGTTCCATGAAAATCTGTAAGGCCACTCTGCTGGGCGCGGTCTCCGCCCTCACCCTTTCAACGGTCGCCAACGCCCAGTCTGCGGCGACAGCCAGCGTCGTGGAGGAACTGGTCGTCACGGGCCGTCAGCCCCTGGCCGAAAGCGTCGCCGCCGCACTGGCGACCCAGCGGGCCTCGGACTCCCTGGTCAGCGTCCTTTCAGCTGACTCAGTGGGCAACCTCCCCGACCAGAATGTCGCCTTTGCGGTTGGCCGCCTCCCCGGGGTCGCGGTTCAGCGCGACCAGGGTCAGGCGCGTTACGTGAACCTGCGCGGCGCGCCGGTCTACTGGACCACCCTGTCCTTTGACGGCCTGAGCGTGGTCAGCCCGCAGGGCCGCGACTCGCGCTTCGACAATATTCCTTCGGCCATCGCCAGCCAGATCACGGTTGAAAAGGCCATTACGCCGAACATGGCTGGCGCCTCGGTGGCCGGCAATGTGGACATCCGCACCCGCCGCGCCTTTGATTTCAAAGGCAGGACCTTCACCGGCAAGCTTGGCTATGGCCATGTGGAGCTGGGCGGCGGCAAGGAAATCGACAGCGCCCTGGTCTATTCCGACATCTTCGCCGACGGCAAGTTGGGCATTGTCGCCCAGGGTTCCTATTACAGCCGCGAAATGGCGACGGATAACTGGGAAACCGACCCCTACCTGACCAATACGGTGGATCCGACCAAGCACTTTGCCCGCGAGCATGAGAACAAGCACTACCGCCTGACCCGGGAAAACATCTCCGGATCACTGCGCGCTGACTACATCATTGACGACAACAACAAGCTGTTCGCCAGCTCGATCTACACCCAGTACCACGACGATGAACTGCGCGATAACTTCATCTTCCGGCTGGACCAGGGCACGGACGCGGCTGGCAACAGCTATACCAGCACAGCGTATATCAACGCCAATTCGCCCACCTCCGGCACGTCCTACGGCGCCCGGATCAACGCCCGCATCGACTACCGGGACTCCCTGGAAGAGATGTCGACCACGACCTTTGGCGGCGAGCATGTGATTGCAGGCTGGGACGCATCATGGCGGGCCAATTACACCTATACCTCTGATGGTCGCGACACGCCGGTGACGGCAGCCTTCCAGAGCCCGTCCAGCTTCCTGCTTCGCCCGACCGTGGACTATGATCTGCGCAATGGCGACGTGAACACGGTGAAGTTGTACCAGACCCTTGGCGCGACAGCCGCCCGGGTCCGCGGCGCCCAGGTGACCAATATCGAGGACTTCCAGTTCCCGATGCAGAGCATCGGCAATCTCTACGGCGGTGACATCACCCAGGCCGTCACCCTGAAATTCGACGTCAGCCGTGAAGCCGATTTCATGGGTCATTCGACCAGGTTCGCCTTCGGCTCGCTCTATACGGACCGCAAGAAGAAGTCCCGCGAGAGGTCCTTCACCAAGGCCTATTCCACAGGGACGATCCCGACCTGGGGTCAGTTCGCCACCAACCTCGGTTATCTGGGCACCCAGAACCTGAACTACACCTTCCGCTATACCAACCAGGGCTTCACCACGGACTTCATGAACGCCCTGGTCACGGCCGGGGACGGGGTGCGGAACAATACCGTCGCCAACTATTATCTGGTCAGCGAGGAAATTGTCGCCGCCTACGCCATGGCCACAACGGACTTCGACTGGGGCAATATCGTCTACGGGGTCCGCGCCGAGCAGGTTAAGAATACCGGCCAGGCCTATGTGAACTTCCCGGCGGTAGGCACGACCCCTGCGGCGACCCGTCTGGTCACGTCCAGCAGTGATGACGTGCTGTTCTATCCCAGCGCCCACCTGAACTGGAACATTACCGACAGCGTCAAGGCGCGCTTTGGCCTGACCACTTCGGCCTCACGTCCTGATTTCGACGACCTGCGCCCGAACTTCACCATCAGCGACTCCACCCAGTCGATCTCCGGCGGCAATCCTGACGCCAAGCCAGAGAAGCAGGTGGGCCTGGACGCCTATGTCGAATGGTACATGTCCCGTTCGGGATTCATGTCCGCGGGGGTCTTCTACAAGAAGATCAGCGACGTTCTGGTCAAGCGGTCCAGCCTGTTTGGCCAGACCGAATTGAACCTGCCGGGCCTTGATCGCTCGGGCTATGCATACTCGGCGATCGGCAATGGCGGCGATGGCCATCTGCAGGGCCTGGAACTGGCCTATGTGGGCACGATCGAGCAATTCGCCCAGGACAATAACTGGCCGGAATGGACCGAAGGCTTCGGGGCCAATCTGTCGGCGACCTTCACTTCCTCCGAAGTGGATCTGCCCGCCAATAACGGCGTCGCAGCCCGTACCATCAGCCTGCTAGGCAGCTCGGACAGCGTCTACAATGTACAGGCGACCTACGAGAAATACGGCCTGTCAGTCCGCCTCGCCTATCAGTATCGCACGCCCTGGGGTGAATCGGTGGGCGACTACCGGGTCATCAATGGCGGCGTCTATCCCGTCGACAATGGCGACATCTTCTGGGATGCCGACGAAGAGCTGGACCTGTCCATCCGCTATCAGGTCAATGACAAGCTGGAAGTCTATCTGGACGGAGTGAACCTGACCAACCAGGGCGCCCGCCGCTTTGGCGACCAGAGCCGCTATCCCATCGAGTATGAGAAGTTCGGCAAGCGCTATATCGGCGGCGTCCGCTTCAAGTTCTAGGTCAACCGCCGCCAGAAAGCCTCCCTCGCCGGGCGTGAAGCCGGGCGGGGGAGCTTTGTATTCAGACCACGGAGAACCGCTCATGCTGACCAATCTCCCCGGACGAGTGGCGATCCTGGCCCTGACACTTTCTGTGGCCGCCTGCGCAAGTCTTGATCCCGAGGCCCAGTCGGATTCCGGCAAGCTTCTGGTCGGCGTCGGGACGCCAGTCCCCGCCGCAGGTGAAACCCAGGCTGTCGCCACAGAGCGCGGTGATGCCGCTGATGATCCCGAAATCTGGGTGGACCCCAGGGATCCTCAAAGGGTCGTGATTTTCGGCACTGACAAGCAGGCGGGGCTCTACACCTATGATCTGGCCGGCAAGCCAACCGGTTTCATTCCGGATGGTATGCTCAATAATGTCGATCTGCGCAGCGGTCTGATGACCCATCAGGGTGAGCGGGTGCTGGTGGGGGCGTCTGATCGGGGCCGCTTGGGCGCAGCGCTCTATCTGATGGACCCCGCAACGCTCAAGGTCAGCCCCTGGGGTCTCGCCAAACTGGACCTGGCCGAGCCCTATGGCTTCTGCATGGGCCGGCGAGGGGAGGCCTTCATCGCCATCATCAACGGCACGGACGGTCAGGTCCGTCAGGTCCGCATTTCAGTGGATCCTGCGGGCGCCATGGTCGCGACCGAGGAGCAGCGTTTCGCCCTGGGCAGCCAGACAGAGGGCTGTGTCGTCGATGACCAGAAGGGCGTTCTCTATATCGGCGAGGAGAATGTCGGCGTCTGGCGGTTTGATCTGGACCCGGCCTCAAAGACACCCCGCGTCCTGATCGCTCCAGCGCCGTCTGAAATGCTGAAGCCGGATGTCGAGGGCATCACCCTGCTGCGAGACGCCGGAAAGACCTGGCTCATCGTCTCCAGCCAGGGCGACAGCGCCTTCGCCGTATGGCGGGTAGATGGCGCTGACCCCGTCTATGGCGGCCGCTTTTCGGTGGTGTCCGCCGCCGGTGTCGACGGCGTCACGGGAACGGATGGGGTCGCTGCGGTTGGCGGACCCGTCGGACCCTATCCTGAGGGTCTGGTGGTCATGCAGGACGACATTGATGACGTCGGCGAGGTCGTGACCACCAACCGGATCCGGCAGAACTTCAAGCTGGTCGACTGGCGGTCGGTTAAGCTGGCTCTGAAATTGGATGCCGCACCTTCACATTGAGGCGGAGGATCTCTCAGTTGGCCTGAGGCAGGTCTCCACCTTCGCAGAACGCTGCTGACAGCAGCTCATAGGTCAGGCCCTGCCCTTGCCAGATCTCGCCGAAGTCAACGGTGGCGTCATTGGTGAAGACGGCCAAGGCGCGGCCTTGCCCCGGGGCCAGGATATTTCGCACCTGAATACCGCCGAGATCGCCCCTTCGCTCCACAAGATCAACTGGCCCTGAGCAGCCACGAAGCTCAGCCTGGAAGGCCCAAACGCCGAGGGCCTCATAACCAAGGGTCGGGTCGCCGGTCCAGGCCAGGGCCTTTTCCTGGGCCTTTAGAAGGGTGTCTCCCAAGAGCGCGCGATCAAACCTGACCATATCGGCGGCGCTGCCCTGCATGGCCGCCGATGCGCCGAAGGTTGACGCGTAGATCCGTGGATAGGGTTTCGCCCCGTCATATCCCTTCACCTTTGGTGCGTCCGGCTTGGCGAGACCGACGGATTTGAGACCCAGACCCTGATTTAGTTTCTGTTTCACAAGGGTTTCGAAGTCCTGGCCGGTGACCGCTTCCAGGGCCGCGCCGAGAACCAGATAGTCGCAATTGTTATAGCAGAATTCGCGGTTGGGGTTTGTCTTGCCAGGCCCGCTGCAAAAGCCCTTGGCGGCCATCTGGTCCGTCTTGTCGGTCACGACTCTGAGATGGAAGGCCGGGTCATTCTCTCAATCCGTGAAACGCTTCCTGCCTGGAGGATAAGCGCCTGCTTACGGTCACACCGCGCCCCGTTGCTTTCCGGCCGCGGTCGAACAATGGTCCGCGCCAAAGGAGATCCCATGAAAACCTGCCGTCCTGCCATCACCGCCCTGTGCGTCCTTTCCAGCCTTGTCCTGGCGCCTACCCTGGCCAAGGCCGCGCCGGAAGAGATCCAGGTCTATATGGATGAGCTGGGGCCCAAAGGCGGGTACGGGCTGGACGTCCACATGAATTACACGGCCGACGGCCGCAAGGCGCCGACCTATGGCGGGGAAATGGCCTCGGACAATCGCTGGCGGATCACGCCGGAGTGGGCCTACGGGTTGACCGACAATGTGGAGCTGGGCCTCTACCTGCCCCTGGCCACCATCGACAACAGCGGCAAGCTGGAGCTGGGCGGTGTCAAGGGCCGGATCAAGTACATCGCCCCTCGGGCCGAGGGGCAGAACTGGTTCTGGGGGACCAATTTCGAGATCGGCCGGGTCCGCAAGAGCTATGACATCAATCCCTGGAATGCCGAGCTGAAAGCCATAGCCGGCTATCGCGCCGGCCCCTGGACGGTGGCGGGCAATCTCAACATCGGCTGGATGGTCTCGGGGCCTGACCACACGCCGGTCTCCTACACCCTGGCCACCAAGGTCGCCTATGCGGTCAGCGACAAGACCAGCCTGGGCATCGAAAACTACAACGAATTCGCCGACGCCTCAGGGGTGGGGCGTCTGGGCGACCGCGATCAGCAGGTCTTCGCCGTGATCGACAGGACCATGGGCGACTGGGACCTCAATCTGGGGGTCGGCTATGGCTATGGCGCGCCGGAGGACCGCTGGGTGATCAAGGCGATGGTGGGCGTGCCGTTCGGGAAGTAAGGCGCGGACGGCTTCAGGCGCCCATGGCGTTTGCAGTCAGCCACTCCGCCAGGTCCGCCACAACCTCATCCCGGTTGATCTCGTTCAGCATCTCGTGCCGGCCGCCGGGGTAGACCTTGAAGGTCACGTCCATGCCGGCAGCGCGGTAGTTGTCGATCAGGGGCGTCACGGCGGCCAGGCGGTTGTTGATCGGGTCCTCATCACCCACGAAGACATAGACCGGAAGGCCGGGCTTTACGCCGCTGAGGTCGGGATTGCCCATGGCCTTTGCGGCGACGCTGCGGAACGAGGCCTGGGAAGTCGGCGTAAAGCTGATGCCGCTCAAGGGGTCAGCGATGTACTTGTCCACCTCGGCATCATCCCGGCTCAGCCAGTCATAGTCCGTACGCGGATTGGGGAAGGCGCTATTGGCTGGGCCTTCACGACGGGGGCCGGGGCCAGAGGTGCCCGACAGGACCAGGGCGTCGATCAGGGCATGGTGTTCGGGCAGGAAGGCCTGGGCGAACATGGCGCCCATGGAATGGCCCATGAGGGTGAGGGGAAGGCCGGGGTTCTCAGCTTTGGCAAGCCTGGCCAGGTCGGCCATGTCGCTGACACAGGCCTCTGCGCCGCCTGGCCCGAAGTCGCCGAAATGGCTCATGCCCGAGGTCAGGCCGTGGCCGCGGTGGTCGGCGGCGTAGATCAGGAAGCCGGCCTCCGTCAGGGGCGCAAGACGCTCGCGGTAGCGGCCGGCGTGTTCTCCGGCGCCGTGAGCCAGTTGAAGCAGTGCCCGGGGTCGGGTTTTGCCCCGCCAGACAAAGCCGGCGAGGGGCACGCCGTCGGCGCCATGATAGCGGAACAGGGTCTCGGCGACGGGCATGGACAGTTTCCTCGGGCCAGGGCGGCCTCAGGCTATCTAACGGGGTGATAGCACCCGCGGCAATTGCTCAAGTCCGTTGACAGACCGGGGGTCATGCCCAAGACTTCATCCATATTTTAAGCAGAGTTTGGCGCAGCAAGACGCCGGGTCTGGGGGCGAGGGCCGCCAGCCGCAAATCGGGAAGAAAGCCATGAATATCGCCGTTAAGACGCCGAGTGTAGACATCGCCGCCGAAATCGCCGCGACGCCCCTGGATCAACTGAACCCCGCCCGGGTGGACCGTTTCGCCAACGACACCATCTGGCCGGTCTTCGAGCGCCTGCGCCGGGAAGACCCGGTCCACTTCACCCCCGACAGTGAGTACGGTCCCTACTGGTCGGTGACCAAGTGGAACGACATCATGGCGGTGGACACCAACCATGAGGCCTTCTCTTCCGCTGACGGCATCGGCCTGGCCAATCTGGCCGCCGTGGCCGAGCAGGAAAAGGTCATGGGCGTGCGGCGTCGCGGCGGCGCCGGCTTCATCACCATGGACGAGCCCGAGCACGGTCCGGCCCGCAAGGCGGTCAGCCCCACCGTGGCGCCGAACAACCTGCACAATATGGCCCCCCTGGTCCGTGAGCGGGCCGGCCTCATCCTCGACAGCCTGCCCATCGGCAAGGAATTCGACTGGGTGGATCTGGTGTCCAAGGAACTGACGGCCATGACCCTGGCCACCCTGTTCGACTTCCCCTTTGAGCAGCGCCGCAAGCTGCCCTACTGGTCGGACATGATCATGAACCAGCCTGGCCATGGTCCCGTGGAAACCTGGGAGCAGAAGGGTGCGGCCCTGTTTGAGTGCTTCAACGCCTTCCAGGAGCTGTGGAACCAGAGGGTAAACGCCGAGCCGGCCAACGACCTGATCTCCATGCTGGCCCACAATCCGGCCACCCGGAACATGCCCATGGAGACCTATCAGGGTAATGTCGTCCTGCTGATCGTCGGCGGCAATGACACCACCCGCAACACCATCACCGGTTCGGTCTATAACCTGAACAAGAACCCCGATCAGTACGCCAAGCTGCGGGCCAATCCGGACCTGGTCACCTCCATGGTGTCGGAAACCATCCGCTTCCAGACCCCGCTCGCCCACATGAGCCGGGTCGCGACCCGCGATGTGGAGCTTAACGGCAAGACCATCCGCAAGGGCGACCGGGTCGTCATGTGGTACATTTCCGGCAATCGCGATGAAGAGCACATCGAGAACCCCAACGCCTACATCATCGACCGCGAACGGCCCCGCCAGCACATGTCCTTCGGCTTCGGCGTCCACCGTTGCGTGGGCAACCGGGTGGCCGAACTGCAGCTGACCATCATCTGGGAAGAAATCCTCAAGCGCTTCCCCGAGATCAAGGTGGTCGGCGAGCCGGTCCTGAACTGGTCGCCCTTCGTCCACGGCTTTGAAACCCTGCCGGTGATCATCCCGACCCGGAACTAAGCCGGTTCCCATGGCGGGAATTTCAGATTGATTCCCATGGCGGGAATTGATATCCACAGTCCATGCGGCTGATCGCCCGATCTTCATTGGCGGCGTTCTGGGAGAAGCACCCTTCTTCCAGGGCCTCGCTTGAGCATTGGGTTGCGGTCGTCTCAAGGGCAAGCTGGCGGACAACCGCAGAGGTGCAGGCCGCCTTCTCGAAGGCCCGGGTGCTGAATGGGGAGCGGGTGCGATTTGAAGTGGCCGGGGGCGATTACAGACTGATCGTCGCCTTCAAGTTCGAGGCGCAGATCGCCTTTGTGAAGTTCATCGGCACGCACAGGCAGTACGACGCCATCAATGCGCTGACCGTCAGCATTTTCTGAGGACCAGGAAAATGGACATCTTTCCGATCAGAACCGACGAAGACCATCGCAATGCCGTCCGTGAAATCGAGCAACTCTGGGACGCACAGGAGGGGACGGACGAGTTCAACCGGCTCGACATCATCGCGACCCTTGTCGAGGCCTATGAGGCACGGCGTTGGCCCATCGCCGACCTGGATCCGGTCGACACCATCAAGGCTGAGATGGAGCTGAATGGCCGGACCCTCACCGATCTGACCAAGGTGATCGGCAAGAGTCGCGCGACAGAAATCCTCAAGCGTCAGCGCCCCCTGACCCTCGCCATGATCCGCAAACTCCATGAGGCCTGGCGCATTCCCGCTGACCGATTGGTCGGGGAGTACAAGCTCTCATCCTGAGGCCCATTGTCCCGCCCTATCGCATTGACCTTCAGACCCGGGTCAGTGAGCATGGACCATGGCTGAAATTCCCGTTCGCGACGTCGTTCCCGCCCACCGTTTTGACGAGGCCCGCCTCGCCGCCTGGATGGCGGAGAACGTCGAGGGCTTCAAAGGTCCCTTGAAGGTGCAGCAGTTCCAGGGCGGCGCCTCGAACCCGACCTTCCTTCTGACCGGCGGCGACGGCTGGCTCTACGTCCTGCGCAAGAAGCCGCCGGGCCAGCTGCTGTCCAGCGCCCATCAGGTGGACCGGGAGTATCGCGCCATGAAGGCCCTGGCCGGGCATATTCCCGTGCCGGTCATGCGCGCCCTCTGCACGGACCCCGAGGTCATCGGCACGACCTTCTATGTGATGGACTATCTGGAAGGCCGGATCTTCCGGGACGCCGCCCTGCCGGGTCTTTCGCCTGCCGAGCGTTCAGCCATCTATGACGAGCTGAACGCCACCCTGGCCAAACTCCACGCTGTCGATTTCGAGGCCGCAGGCCTCGGCGACTATGGCCGTCCAGGCAACTATTTCGAACGTCAGGTCGCCCGCTGGACCCGTCAGTACCGGGACGCCGCCTCCGAAACCATTCCGGCCATTGAGGCCCTGATCGCCGAGCTGCCCGGCCGGATCCCGGCCGATCAGTCGGTCAGCATAGCCCACGGCGACTACCGGCTTGAAAACGTCATGTTCCATCCCACCGAGCCGCGCCTGATCGCCGTGCTGGACTGGGAGCTCTCGACCATAGGCCACCCCCTGGTGGACATTGGCTACAACGCCTTCCTCTGGCGGTCCCATTCGCTCAGCTGGGGCAGTCTGGACGGGGTGGACTTCGCCGCCAGCGGCATTCCCACCGAAGAGGACTATGTGGCGGCCTATTGCCGAAGGACGGGTCGGGCAGGGATCGAGGACTGGGCCTTCTACATGACCTTCGGCATCTTCCGTCTGGCTTCCATCAGCCAGGGCGTCTACCGCCGGGTTCTGGCGGGCACAGCCGCCACAGAGGGCCGTGAGGCCGTGAATGGAACCCCGGCCCTGGCCGAGCAGGCCCTGGCGATACTGCGGGGCGGTTGATCCTCCGGCTGGCCTGTCTGCAGGCAACTGAAACTCACTGAGATCGGTTCATCAAACGCTGTGATCGCGGACTGGCATGAGATTGCCGTCTTGACATAGTCCCAAATCGAACTAACTAGTACGAAATCGCACTAGATGGAGATCTGCCATGAACCGCCGCAATTTCATTCGCATCGCCGGGGGCGGAGTGGTTCTGGCCGCAGCAGGCGCCGGGGCCTACGCCTGGGCCGACCGGACGCAATTCACCGTCCCGGATTCAGCAACCGCCGCCTGGCGCACGGCCGGGGACGCCGCGGATCTCAGGCGTCATGTCCTGTCCTTCGCGATCCTCGCCCCGAACCCCCATAACCGGCAGCCCTGGATGGCGGACATCTCAACGCCGGAAGAGATCTCCATCAGCCTCGACACCGCGCGTCTCTTGCCAGCGACCGACCCCTTCGGGCGGCAGATCCTCATGGGACTGGGCGCCTTCCTGGAATTGCTGGCCATGGCGGCGGCGCAGAAGGGCCATCGCGCCGACATTGAAGTCTTCCCTGAAGGCGAGCCAGGCAGGTACCTGGACGGGCGAAGGGTGGCCAGGATCACCCTGGTCCCGGACCCCGCCATCGCCCCCGATCCCCTGTTCAAGCAGGTCCTGAACCGCCGGACCGACCGACGGCCCTATGATCCGGTCCGTCCCGTCGCGGATGCGGAAGTCGCCGCCCTGGCCCAGGCGGCCAGTTCCAGGCCGGTGGCGTTTGGTGTTGAAACAGCAGCCGCCCGCATCTCGAAAATCCGGGACATAGCCCGCCGCGCCTGGGGCCTTGAACTGGCGACGCCGGAAACCATGATGGAGTCCGTGCGCCTGATACGCATCGGCGGACCCGAGATCGACCGTTATCGCGACGGCATATCGATCTCTGACCCGATGCTGGTTACCCTGTCGGCCGCAGGTCTGTTTGACCGGACCAAGCCGCCAGCGCCCGGATCTCCCGCCATGACCACCCAGATCAAGGATTTTGACCAGATCACCGCTTCGACCCCGGCCTATCTTTGGATTGTCACGGACGGCAACCGTCGGGATCAACAGGTCGAGGCCGGTCGCGCCTATGTCCGGGCCAACCTCGCCGCCACCGGACTTGGCCTTTCCATGCAGCCCAACGAACAGTCCCTGCAGGAATATCCGCAGGTGGCCCGCGAGTATAAGGACATCCATGGCCTCCTTGCGCCAAAGGCCGGACACACCGTCCAGATGCTGGCCAGGCTGGGGCGACTTCCCGCAGGAACCGGCGCCCTCGGCCCTGCGCCGCGGCGGGGCATGTCGGCCCTGATTACCCGAACATGATCACCCGGACCTGAGCATGACCGTAGACCGGAACCTGTACTTCGCCCTGATGAACGAAATCGGGATCATCGCCCAGCTGGGTCGAACCCTGATGGAATCCCGTCTGCCGGAAGGGTTGAACCAGCCGCAGTTCTCGGTCCTCAACCATCTGGCGCGCCTGGGCGATGGCCGCACGCCCCTGTCCATGGCCAGGGCCTTCCAGACCCCGAAGACCAGCATGACCCACACCCTGGCCGTTCTGGAGGCCCAGGGTCTGGTGGAGCTGCGGCCCAATCCCAGGGACGGACGCAGCCGCTGCGTCTGGCTGACGGCGAAGGGTCGGGACTGCCGTGATCAGGCCATCGCCAGCCTTGACGCCGACTTCGCCCAGATGGCTACGAGGTTCAGTCCGGACGTCATAACCGGGGCCATGCCCTTCCTGACCGAGCTGCGGAAGTATCTGGACGAAGCCCGGGACAGCTGAGCGGTCGACACGCCCCTTTGATCCGGCTATGCGCGTCCGGCGGACCCGGTTTCCGCCAACAGACGTAGAAAGAAGTTTCAGGGGTTGGATATGCAGTTTGACGACGTGATCCTCGGCCGCCGCAGCATTCGCGGTTACAAGCCTGACCCGGTTCCGCGGGAGCTGATCGAGGAAATCCTCACCCTGGCCACCCGGGCGCCGTCTTCGATGAACACCCAGCCCTGGAACTTCTACGTCATCACCGGCGAGCCCCTCGACCGGATCCGCAAGGGCAATACCGAGCGCAATATCGCCGGGGTTCCGCAATCGCGGGAATTCCGCACCGGCACCGCTTTTGAAGGCAAGCACCGGGACCGCCAGGTGGGCGTGGCCAAGCAGCTGTTCGGCGCCATGGGCATTGCCCGGGACGACAAGGAGGCCCGGACGGACTGGGTCCTGCGCGGCTTCCGCCAGTTCGACGCCCCGGTCTGCATCATTGTCACCTATGACAAGGAACTGAACACCAGCGACGACACCCCCTTCGACTGCGGCGCGGTGACCACCGCCCTGGTCAATGCGGCCTGGAGCCGGGGCCTGGGCGCGGTGATCAACAGCCAGGGCATCATGCAGTCACCCGTCGTGCGCGAGCATGCCGGCATAGCCGACGACCAGGTGATCATGAAGAGCATAGCCCTGGGCTGGCCCGACGAGACCTTCCCGGCCAACGCCGTGGTCTCCGAACGCCGCCCGGTGAAGGAAGCTGCTGTCTTCGTCGGCTTTGACGGCTAGGATATTTTGAGGCCAGATGGGGGTCTCACTTCCCCATCTGGATCCCGCTGTGACTGACCAACCCGTCAAAGGCCCGGCCTCCTACTTCCCCTCCATCGAGAAGAAGTACGGCCAGCCCATCGCTCACTGGAAGGCCCTGGTGCGCAACCGCTATCCAGGCAAGCACATGGAACTGGTCGCCTTCCTGAAGGACGAGCACGGCATGGGCCATGGGCACGCCAATGCGGTGGTCGCGCATACCCTCGGTGAAGACAAGGCCTAGCTTCCTGGCTGCGCTGACATGGAGCAAGTGGCGCAAGGGCCGGTCAGGACCCGCTCTGTGATACCGTTGGCCAGCCGACGGCCGGGTCTGGACCGGGCCTCGCAACCCTCAGTCAGGTAGACCCAGTATGCGGCCACGGCTGCCCAGGCCTCCATCGCGTCGTTTGAGTCGACAGCTCTGGACTGGGCGTGGCGGGCCCTGGATTGGCAGTATGTTGAGGTCGCCATAGGCCAAGGGCGCACGCTTCAGGTTGGTTGTATTTGCGGCAGATCAACTTCCGGGGTCCAGGCCAAGTTGACCTAATGACACTATCCGTGCCACAAAATCCGGCATCGTCGCTTTTCGGGCCTGGAGTTCCATCATGCTGCAGTTGAACCGATGGGCCGGGAGGGTGGCCGTTGGTCTGTTGCTGACCACACTGCCTGGCGCCCCGACCGCGGAACCCACCGCAAAGGCTCCCACCCGACCCAATGTGGTGATGATCCTGGTGGACGACGCGGCGCTGATGGATTTCGGGGCGTTCGGGGGCGAGGCCCGCACGCCAAACATAGACCGGCTGGCCGCCCGCGGCGCCATGTTCACCTCCTACCACACCTCGCCCCTGTGCTCGCCGTCCCGGGCCATGCTGCTGACCGGCGTCGATAATCATCGGGCCGGTGTGGCGACCATCGAAGAGGTTCTCCCGGCATCCCAGCGAGGCAAGCCAGGCTATGGCCTGCACATTGAGCCCGGCGTCCTGACCGTGGCCGATCGGCTGAAGCAGGCCGGCTATCGCACCTTGATGGCTGGCAAGTGGCACCTCGGACATGGCGAAGGGCAGTTACCCAACCACCATGGCTTTGACCGCTCCCTGGCCCTGGACGCGTCGGGCGCCGACAACTATGCGGCCAAGCCCTACATGCCCTACTACGCTGACGCGCCATGGTTCGAGGATGGTGTCCGCGCCAGCATGCCGGCCAACTATTACTCCTCTGACATGCTGGTCGACCGGATGATCAGATACCTGGACGAGAAGCCGGCCGGGTCCCAGCCATTCCTGGCCTATCTGGCGTTTCAGGCTGTGCACATACCGGTTCAGGCGCCGCGTCAGTTCTCCGACCATTATCGCGGGCGCTTCGATGCAGGTTGGGCGGAACTCCGTCGCCAGCGCGCGGTCCGCGCTCGCGAGCTGGGCATTCTGCCGCCCGACGCCAAGGTGCAGGACCTGCCGAAATCCGCCAGGGACTGGGCCAGCCTGTCCGAAGCCGACCGCCGCATCTATGCCCGCAGCATGGAAGTCTATTCCGGCATGCTGGAGGCCATGGACGCCAGCATCGGGCGGCTGATCAGCCATCTCGGGGCGCGGGGAGAGCTTGAGAACACCCTGTTCGTCGTGACCTCGGACAATGGACCAGAACACAATGACCCCGTCCACGCCCCCGGCATGGACCTGTGGATGGCGCAGCATGGCTATGACCGGAAACTGCAGACCCTGGGGGAGCGGGGCAGCCTCAACTATATCGGGCCGGACTGGGCGTCTGCGATCTCTTCCCCCGGGAGTCTGTACAAGTTCTACACCTCCGAAGGCGGCATACATGTGCCATTGATCCTGTCCGGCCCCGGGATTGCCCCGGCCACGCGGGTATCCTCGGCGACCTTCGTGACGGATGTAACGCCCACCATCCTCGATCTTGCCTCAGCACCGCCTGCCCCGGAGAGGGCAGTGTCCCCGGACGGGCGAAGCCTGCGGTCCGTGCTGGCTGACGGCGGGACGGTCGCCCATCCCGCCGACGAGGCGGTGGGCATGGAAGTTTCGGGCAATGCGGCCCTGTTTCGGGGGACCTGGAAGATCGTGCGCAACATGCCGCCGGTTGGCGACGGGCAGTGGCGGTTGTTCGACATGGCCGCCGATCCTGGAGAGACCCATGACCTTTCCAGCGAACAACCCGCGGTATTCAAAACCATGCTGGCTGACTACGCAGCCTATGAACGCCGGGTCGGGGTGCAGCCTCTACCCGAGGGCTACAACTCCATGAAGCAGGTGGCCATCAACGCCATTCAGCGTCAGGTCGGCTTCGCCCTTCCTGCCATCGGGGCCATCATTGCGGGACTCCTGGCCCTGCTTGGCGGCTGGGTCTGGCTCAGGAAAAGGAAGCAGGCGGCGTGACGGATCAGGCCTATGAGCTGCACGGTCTGAAGCTCTCCTACTTCACCGGCAAGCTTGAAGCCTATCTGCGGGCCAAGGGGGTCGAGTTCCGGTTCGTTGAGATGGACACTGCCGACTTCCGGCGATGCGCCAGGGAAACCGGGGTGGCCCAGATGCCGCAACTACGCACCCCGCAAGGCGCGTGGCTCACCGACACCACGGCGATCATCGCCCTGTTCGAGGATCAGGCGGCCGAGCCGAGGTTTCGCCCTTCGACCGCCACAAGCGCCTTCCTGAGCCGTCTGCTCGAAGACGCCTTCGACGAATGGCTCTGGCGTCCGGCGCTCTATTATCGATGGGCGTTCGCGGAAGACTCGCGACTGATGGGCCGCCAGATTGCGCGGACCATGCTGCGCGATCTGCCCATACCCCTGTGGTTCCGAACCCTGGTGATCACAGCGCGGCAGAAGCGGGAATATCTGCGGGCCGACGGCGTCACCCGTGAAAATGCTCCGGCGATTGAACGCCACTATCTGGCGGTGCTGGACATGCTGGAGCCCGTCCTGACTGCGCGGCCCTTCCTGTTTGGGGATCGACCCTGCGAGGCGGATTTCGGTCTGTTCGGCCCGATGTTCCGGCACTTTTCCGATGACCCGACCCCGGCGGCGATCCTGCGTGAGCGGGCGCCACATGTCCTGGCCTGGACGGCGCGACTGTGGGCAGCGACACCGGAGAGTCTGTCCGGCAGCGACAGGGTCGGAGATCCGCCCGCCGACCTTGATCCGCTCCTCCAGAGCATAGCCGAGGACTATCTGCCCTATCTTCAAGCCAATCTGGAGGCGGTCGCCAGCCATGCCCCAAGGGTGAGCTTCGGGAGTTTTGGCGCGCAGTTTGAAATTCCGGCCTCCCCCTATCGGGCGGCCTCCTGGCTGGATCTCCGGCGGCAGTTCTCCGCCCTCTCGCCGGCAGAGCAGACCGCGGTGTCCGCGCGCCTTGGCGGCGGGACCGGCCTGGGCGGCGCCGCGCCCGAGCCGGGTCTGTCGGCGCCCGGGTCAGGTGGCCGGGTCGCGAACCGCCATTGGAGGTGATGGCTGGGCCCGGCCTCTGCGCGGGCTCACTGAGCCGCGAACCGCCATGGCAGGTTTTCGCCGGCATGAAACGGGACGATCTCGGTGGATGAAGCCGCCAGTCGGTCGGGGACCTTCACATCCTGTCTTTCCATGACGACCTGGCCTTCATTCAGGGGAAGGCCGTAGAATTTCGGCCCGTTCTCCGAAGCAAACGCCTCAAGGCGGTCCATCGCCCCTTCTTCCTCGAAGGTCTTTGCATAGCTTTCCATGGCGAAGGGCGCGTTGAACACGCCGGCGCAGCCACAGGCGGCTTCCTTGTCGCCGACCGGGTGTGGCGCAGAGTCCGTACCCAGGAAGAACTTGGCGGATCCTGAGGTCGCGGCCCTGCGCAGGGCCAGTCGATGGGGTTCCCGCTTGGCGATCGGCAGGCAGTAGAAGTGGGGGCGGATGCCGCCCTCAAACATGGCGTTGCGGTTGATCGCCAGATGGTGCGGCGTGATGGTGGCCGCCAGGTTGGGGCCGCTGGCCTCAACGAAGGCCACGGCGTCAGCGGTCGTGATGTGCTCGAACACCACCTTGAGCGCCGGGAAATCTGCGATCAGCTTGCCGAGGATTCGGTCGATGAAAACGGCCTCCCGGTCAAAGATATCAACATGGCTGTCCGTCACCTCGCCATGGATCAGCAGCGGCATGCCGATCCGCTGCATGGTCTCAAGCACCCGATGGATGTTGCGGATATCCGTGACGCCGTGACTGGAATTGGTGGTCGCATGCGCCGGGTAGAGCTTGCAGGCGGTGAAGACGCCTTCGACAAAGCCGCGCTCGACTTCTCCGGCATCCATGGAGTCGGTCAGATAGCAGGTCATGAGCGGCTCGAAGGCGAGGCCCGGCTCAACAGCCGCGAGGATGCGGTCGCGATAGTCCCTGCCGGCCGCGACCGTTGTGATCGGCGCAGGGAGGTTGGGCATGACAATGGCCCGTGCGAACTGCCTGGCGGTATAGTTGACGACGGAGGCCAGCATGGCGCCATCACGGAGGTGCACATGCCAGTCGTCGGGTCGCCGGATCGTCAGACGTCGCCCTGCCGAAAGGTCTGCGCCAGCATCGGCGACCGGACTGTCTGAGATCGTCATGTTTGGTTCCTTGGCAGGCGCGGCTGGCAATCAAGAGGCGACGGGATAGGTCGCTGCGCCCACTTATCTTGTCAACACGTCACCGGAGTTCCGAAATTTTGAGCGGGACGGAATTCGGCGGGTGGGGCATGTCCTCATTGTATATAATTTTTGACATGTAAAAAATATTCGACTAAGACCCCGCACGAAGACAACGGGGTTTCCAATGGCAGTGCGTGAAATTGTAGCCTGGGTAATGGTCGCCCTGTTTGGGGTCGTCGGAGCGTCCTGCCTGATGTCGATCCTGAGCGTCGGCCTTGCGGCAGCGCCCCAGAAGTCGGTGATCTCCGCCGCCCAGTTCACGGTGACAGGCGTGGTCGCTTTAGAGATTGCGCTCGCGATCTTCTTTCCGCGGCAATCTGCAGCGCCGCCGGATGAACGTGAGCGGCTGATCGTCGCCAGGGCTGGCCATTGGGCCGGATTGATCTTCCTGTTCGGCGTCCTGCCCGCACTTGGGCACTATGCGGTGCATGGCAATGGCAACATCATGTTCCATGTGATCGTGATCGCCCTGTTTGTCTCGGGCGTGGCCGAATATGGCGCCCAGATCATCCTCTTCCGGCGATAGGGCTGCCTTGCTTGCTTAAACCTCCACCCATCACCAACCGCGTCCGGGAGCTACGGGAGCAGGCCGGCGGCATGAGCCAGGCCGCATTGGCCGATGCCATCGGTGTGACGCGACAGACCGTGATTGCGATCGAACAGGGACGGTATTCCCCCTCACTTGAGAGCGCTTTCCGGATCTCCCGCGTGTTTGGCGTGGGCGTTGAGGATGTGTTCGGGTGGCAGAGCGACGGGCGTGGCGCGCCTTCAAAGGGGACCATGAAGTCATGACGGTGCATGAGAACGCCCAGCCCGCCCCGCCCCGGAGACCGCGGCGGACCCTGCTGTGGATCAGCCTTACGGCTGTGCTGCTGCTGATCAGCTGGACCGCCCTGGTCGGCCTGGGCCTGCTGCAGGGATGGTCACACAGACCCCTGGCGCCTCGAGGCGACGCGCCTGCCTTCGCGACGGCCGCCCGCGCGCAGATTGACCAGGCAAGAGCAGGCAATGCCGCCTTCGTCCTGATCAAGGAAGGACATGTTGTCGCCGAACACTTCCGGTCAGCTGGCGAGCCGGTTGACCGCGATACCCTCTTTCAGGTGGCGTCCCTCAGCAAGTGGGTGACGGCCTGGGGGGTGATGACCCTGGCGCGGGATGGCCGCATCGACCTGGACGCCCCGATCTCCACCTACATCAAGCGCTGGCGCCTGCCGGACGGACCGTTTGACGAGACCCGGGTCACGGCGCGGCGACTCCTGAGCCATACCGCAGGCCTCACCGACGGTCTGGGTTATGGAGGCTTTCCCCCTGGCCAACCTGTCCAGCGGCTCGAAGAGTCTCTGACGCAGGCCAGTGATGCGTCTCCGGGCGCCGATGGTCGGGTTCGCGTCGGGGCGGAGCCCGGAGAAGACTTCCGCTATTCCGGTGGCGGCTATGCCCTCCTGCAATTGCTGATCGAGGAGGTGTCGGGGGAATCCTTCAACGCCTACATGCAGCGCGCCGTGCTGACCCCCCTTGGGATGACCCGCTCGACCTTTGTCCTGCCCGATGGCGCAACCAACCTTGCGCAGTCCTTCAACCAGAGCGGTGAAGAGGTGGCTCTGGACAGGTTCTCAGCGCCATCGGCGGCCTCGCTCTATACCTCGGCGGCTGACCTGACCCGCTTCCTGCAGGCCAATGTCGCCGGCCCGGGCGGTGCGCTTCCGGGCCGCAGTGTCCTGACGCCCGGGGGTCTGGCCGAAATGCGCCGGCCCCATGCCTACCAGTACGGCGCTGAGATCTGGGGACTCGGAACAATCCTTTATGCGCCAAACAAGGCGGGCGGCTTCGTGGTCGGTCACGACGGCGACAATACCCCGGCCATCAACACCACGGCGCGCATCGACCCTGCGACCGGCGACGGACTGGTCCTGCTTGAAACCGGCAGCCCCCGTCTCGCCACCAGGATCGGCAGCGAGTGGGTGTTCTGGAACACCGGGAATGTCGACATCATGATGGTGTTGGCCGATGCCAAGGGCGCATCCTACCTGCTGATCGCCGGGTGGGTCGCGATCCTCATCGGCGCAATCGGATCCAGCGGCTTTGTCGTGTTTCGACGCAGACAGAGACGTGCTGGTTAATGCGCAAGGAGGGTATACCCAAGGGAGACAGCCGCCCCGGCCCTACTGCTCAATGGGAGGCAAGGTGCGGCCCGCTGCAAGTGTCCAAGCGTCAAGGCAGTTCTGGAGGATCGCAGACAGCGGGCGCTTGGTTCCGTCTGTGAGGGTAACGATCATCTGCTCAGCTCCGTCATAGACGCCCTCGCAGAACTCCCCTCCGCCATACCCTGTTTCCGAGGCGAGCACCGCCTTCTCCGAAACAACCCGGCGAGGATCTTTCCGGGGGTTTAGTTCTATGTGTTTGAGGGCGTTCTCGATATCGTCGAGCAAGTCCAAGTCTGTGCTGAGAGCGTTGCTCCTGAGGCGACGACAATAATGCTCCTGGACCCACCACCGGACGGCTGCGGCTGTGAGTAAGCCCTCAGGGAGCCAAACCGGCCTCTCAAAGTGGACTGCGTCCGTCAGCCGGTGCATCTCCGCCGAGGCTTGTCGGGCCGCTAGCATGGCTGCAGAGCGGGCCACATTGGCTGCATCACCGTTCCCCTGACTGATGGCGACACGGACGGCGCGGTCTGCTGTGAGGAAGGCTCGGAACGTCGGCGTTACGAGGGTGTCGATACGGTCAGTTAGGGTCACTGGTACCTCTCTTAGGGCGGGGGCGGCCCCGGGGGGAAACATGCCAGCGTGAGGTTGATCATACTGTCTCGAAATTTGTGGTGGAAAAACAACCCGCCAACCTCTTGCAGGGGTTGTGATCGACGGCGGCCCTGATGGTGGTCTGCCCACGCGGCATTACTTACCCGGGACGATAAGTCATGTTTGGTTCGCTGCTACCCGGCAGGGGAGAGGGGCCGCCCCGGCGCAATTGATGAATGCCCGGAGCGACCCACTTATCTTCCCGGAGGATAGGACCGGGCAAGCAGTGACAATGCGACAAGGTGTGCCGCTGCATAGAGCAGGTTGGTCAGAGTTTCCAAGGGACGGTCTCAGTTAGGGTGATCACATGGATCGCTGGCGCTTCGCGTTTATCGCGTGGCCGCACACCTCTGTCCGATCAGGAGCCTTCAAAGTCAACGATTCGAACAATGAATACGCGCTAGGTACGAGGCCCGGACACGCCTCTTCCTATTGCACTGAATTATATGGGGAAAACATACTGCTGAAATATTGGCGGAGAGAGAGGGATTCGAACCCTCGTTACGGTTTCCCGTAAACACGCTTTCCAAGCGTGCGCGATCGACCACTCCGCCACCTCTCCGTGGTCCGCATGGGGCGCGCCCTGTGCGGAAGGCGCGCAATATACTCAGGACGGCCGACGGGGCAAGGCGCTATCGGCAATGGGCGCCAACCGATTTGAATTGAAGAGGAAGGTCTAGCGGTTCCGGAGGACGGCGGGCGCCACCACCTGGTCCAGTTCCGAGCAGGCGGCGGTCATGGCCCGGGGCGTCCGGGCGCGGGACAGGGTCTGGTCGAAGGCGCGCAGCCGGGTCTTGAGCCACCGGTCGCTCAGTCGCTCGTCCACAAGGAAGAGCCGGGATCTGGCGGCGCGGACCATGGCCTGGGCGGCGGCATTGTCACCCTGGGCGCTGAGGTTTGCGGCGGTCGCCAGGGCCTGGTCGACATCGGCCAGCAGGTCCTGGGCCGTAATCGGGCGGCTGGCCTGGGCGGGGCAGGCCCGGGGATCCAGGGCCCGGACATAGTCAGCCAGGCCAGAGAGGACTGCGGCGGGCGGGGGACGACCGTCGAACTCCTCTGTCACCAGACCTGCGATGAAGCGCTCCAGATCGCCGCTGGACCGATCCTGGGCCACCTTGAGCCGGGACTTCTCCACGCTGAGGTCGGGAATGGGTTTGGGATTGTCAACGCCATCGCCCCTGTGGCTGGAGAACAGGGATGAGGTGACGTCAGCAGTGCCGGCCGCGCCTGACACCCCTGGGAAGTGGAAGTCGGGATTGCCGCGACCTGCGCGGTGACAGGACTCGCAGGATACCCCGGCCCGGGCCGCCTGACCGCCCAGCAGAAGGGGGTCGCGGAAGGCGGCGCGGCCCACGGCGACCGACAGCCGCCTGGCGGGGTCAGAGGGCCATGCCAGACACTCTGTCGGTTCGCGGCTGAGGACCATGACCCGGTCGGACCCCGGAGCGATCCACCGCTCGGCCCTGAGGGCTGTAGCAGGAAGCTGCGCCCAGGCGAGGCCGCCAAGCCCGGCCAGGATGGCCAGAGCCCCCGAGATCACCCCTGCGGGGCGTGGCCGAGATCGATCCAACGCCGCAGTTCCTCCGCCTCTGCGCAGCCATAGGCGCAGATCTGGTCCAGGCGGGCCAGCATGGCCCGGGCGCCCGCCAGATCTCCGCGTTCGACCTTGAGCTCGCCATAATATTCCGTGGCGCCCCTGTGGCCGGGGGCGATGGAGAGGGCTTGCTTGTAAAAGGACTCGGCCTGATCCAGCGCGCCAAGCTTGCGCCAGGTATAGCCCTGATAGGTCAGGATGTCGGGGTGGGGCCCAAAGGACTGCCGGGCGGCGTCCAGGGCGGTGAGGGCGTCCTGGTATCTGTGTTCATTGATCAGGCTCACCGCCTGGACATAGGCGCGATCGCCGGCCTGGGGCCCCGAGAACAGCATGGGCGCAGCCTGGGCCGAGGGCGCGGCGCCCATGGCGGCCGTCACAGCCTCAACAGCCGCCTTCAGGGCGGCCGCATCTGTGCAGCCGCCACAGGCCTGGGCCTTGCCCTGCAGCCAGGACAGTTCGACCTGGGCCTTGGGATCCTTGAGTTTGCCGAGGGCCACACCCAGACCCCGGTGGGCGTCTATGCTTTCGGGCGCAAACCGGACGGCCTTGTCGAAGCCCCGGCGGGCGCCCTTCCAGTCAGAGAGGTTGCTTCTGGCGGTCGCAAACAGCAGCCAGGCCTCGGGATTATTCGGAACCACCTCCAGGACATGGCTGAAGGCCGAGGAGGCGGCCTTGTAGTTCTGCTGGTTCATGGCCGCCACGCCCTTGGCGTATTCGGCGGCGGGATCATAGGTCGGGGCCGAGGCCGAGGGCATTTCGCCGCCGCCGCCGCCGCCGCCGCCTGAACTCCAGGCGGCGTCTGCGAGGCCCAGGCTCGCGGTTGCACAGATCAAAAGGGCCCAGGCAGGTCTGGCCATGGTCTCTTCTCCCGATTTCCGTGGCCGACTGTAACCGTCGCGGCCGTTGAGCGAAGAAGAGTGACACACAAATTGCGGCTGGTCAGCGGTCTCGTAGGAGATGCAAATGCGACCAATCGCGCCTATCTTCAGTCGCTCATTCAAACGAACAGGTCTTCCCCATGTTCTTCGCCCGCAAGCCCGCCGAACTGCCGACCGCCCAGACCGCCCTGCCGGGGCGGCCAAACCCCCTGCCGACCGCCTCGACCCACTTCGTCAATGGCGCTGCGCTGAAGGGGCCCTATCCCGAGGGATCGGCCATGGCCATGTTCGCCATGGGCTGCTTCTGGGGCGTAGAGCGCAAGTTCTGGAACCTGTCGGGCGTCCATGTGACGGCCGTGGGCTATGCCTCGGGCATTACCCCCAATCCCACCTATGAAGAGGTCTGTTCGGGCCGTACGGGCCACACCGAGGCAGTGCTGGTGGTCTATGACCCCAAGGTCATCACCTATGACGACCTCCTCAAGGCTTTCTGGGAGGGCCATGATCCCACCCAGGGCATGCGCCAGGGCAATGACATCGGCACCCAGTACCGGTCGGGCGTCTATACCTATGACGACGCCCAGGCGGCGGCGGCCAAGGCTTCAGCCCAGGCCTATCAGACGGCCCTTGCCGCACAGGGCTATGGAGACATCACCAGCGAGATCAAACCCGCCCCGGTCTTCTATTTCGCCGAGGACTATCACCAGCAGTACCTGGCCAAGAACCCGGACGGCTATTGCGGGGTCGGCGGCACGGGCGTGACCTGCCCCATCGGCGTTGGCGTCAGGGCCTAGGTTGGACCGGGCCGGAATCGCCAGGGCGGCCTTCGCCCTTCCGCAGGTGACCCATGTGGTCCAGTGGGGGGCGTCGGACGTCTACAAGGTGGGCGGCAAGGTCTTCGCCATTGTCGGCGACGAGTCCATCTCGTTCAAGGTGACAGAGATCGCCTTCATGGTCCTGACCGAGAGCGGGGTGGGTCGTCAGGCGCCCTATTGCGCCAAGGGCCAATGGGCGGCGGTGAGTTACGACGCAGCCGAGGATGCCGATTTCGTGGACTGGCTGGCCACAGCGCACAGTCTGATCGTCGGCAAGCTGACAAAGAAGCTCCGGGCCGAGCTCGGGCTCTAGGCCTTCGGCTGGTCTTCAAGCAGGCGGCGGATGTCGGCCAGGGCCGTTGAGGCCGGTGACTTTCTCTGACGCCAGACCAGTAAGGCCACAGCGCCGGCGGTGACCGCCATGAAGATCGGCGCGCCGAACAGCCAGGCCGCCGCCGCCAGGGCGAAGTAATAGGCCCGTACCCCGCCATTGAAGGCTGACAGGGCCGGGTTCAGCAGGCGGCCGGCGGCGTCGCCATAGGCGTCCCGGGCTTCCTTGGACAGGGTCTCGGGCGCCGCGCCCAGCACGGCCAGACAGTAATTGATCTGGCGGATGGACCAGATGAAGGCCAGCAGGCCCCGGGCCAGACAGATCACCACCAGACCCACCTGCAGCTCGAACAGGGTCCGGGACGAGGTGTGGACGAGGATCAGGCTTGAGGCCGAGGCGAAGCTGCGCTCGCCGCCAAACAGGACGCCGGCCGAGGCTGCAATCAGGATCAGGTTGGACGAGGCGAAGAAGGAGGCCGAGTTCAGGGCGTGGCCCAGCAGCTGGCCATCCATGAGCTTGTTCTCACGATGGGCCATATTGGTCATCCAGTGCAGCCGGACGACGGTCATATCGCTGTTGATGAACCGACCACGGGTCAGCTTGTGCAGGACAGGCTCATAGGCGAACCAGGCGACCAGGAAGAAGGCCAGGGCCGCAAGGTCCAGGTAGCTCAGGGGCAAGGCCATCAGTCTTCGGTGATCAGGCTGTGTCGGTTGGTGTTCTTGAGGGTCAGGGCCACCAGGAAGGCTATGGCCATGACCACCGCCACATAGACGTAGAAGCCGCTCTCCATATTGGCCTGCTTGAATCTCAGGGCGACATACTCGGCCGAACCGCCAAAGACCGAATTGGCCAGGGCATAGGGCAGGGCGACCCCCAGGGCGCGGACATGGGCGGGGAAGAGCTCGGCCTTCAGCACCGCATTCACCGCCGTGTAGCCTGACAGGACAGAGAGCAAGGCCACCACAAGGAAGAAAGCGGCCAGGGCGTCACGGGTCGTCGCGATCTGCGACATGACAGGATAGGTGATCATGGCGCCCACCAGGAAGGCGAAGATCAGGGTTGTCTTGCGTCCGATCTTGTCCGACAGGGCGCCGAACATGGGCTGGAGCAGCATGTAGACCAGCAGGGAGCCGGCGCTGATGGTGGTGGCCTGGTCCTTGGTGAAGCCTGACGTATTGACCAGGAACTTCTGCATGTAGGTCGTGTAGGCATAGAAGGCGAGCGACCCGGCCGAGGTCAGGGCGAAGATGGTCCAGGTCTCTCTCGGGAACTTGGTGAAGAGCAGCATGGCCCGGGACCGCTCGGCGCCCGAGGCCTTGGCCGCCAGGAATGAGGGGCTCTCTTCCAGACCGGAGCGGATGTAGAAGACCACCACCGCCAGCAGGCCGCCAATGGCGAAGGCGATGCGCCAGCCCCAGGCTTCGAGGTCCGCACGGGGCATGATGTTCTGAAGCAGGATCAGGACTCCCAGGGCGGTCAGCTGGCCCATGATCAGGGTCATGAACTGGAAGCTCGACCAGAATCCCCGGCGGGACTTGCCGGCCATTTCCGACATGTAGGTGGCGCTGGCGCCATACTCGCCGCCCAGGGACAGGCCCTGGACCAGACGGGCCGCCACCAGGCAGATGGGCGCCCAGGCGCCCCAGACCGAATAGTCCGGCATGATGGCTATGCTGAAGGATCCGGCGCACATCATGGCGACCGAGAGGGTCAGGGCGGCGCGACGGCCGGCCCGGTCGGCATAGAGTCCGGTCAGCCAGGCGCCCAGAGGCCTTGCCAGGAAGCCCACCCAGAAGACGGCGGCTGTCTGCAGCAGCTGGGCGGTGGTGTCGCCCTTGGGGAAGAAGTGCTTGGCGAAATACAGGGCGAAGGACGAATAGGCGAACCAGTCATACCACTCGACCAGGTTACCTGCTGACCCGCCGAGAATGGCCCGAACCCGGGCCATGGGGGTCAGGCCGGGCCGGAGGGCCTCACCCGAGACTTCGCCGCCTGATTCTGTCGCTGTCACTCTACGTCCCCCGCTAAACTCAAGGGGATGAACCTAGCCCGGCTTTGGCGGCAAGCGAAACCCTAGTCCGCGTAGTCCGCCGAATGCATGTGGGCGTCGGAGTCCTTCACGCCCATCTTGTACATGACGCCGATGAAGGCGCCCTTGATCCTTGGCAGGAGAACCAGGGTGAAGATGGTGAGCGGGATCAGGGTCGCCGGCACGATGATCATGGACGGCGTCTGCCAGATGAAGGGGAAGAACAGCAGGGGCGCCACGACCAGGTGGCCGGTAAGCAGGATGGTGAAATAGGCCGGGCCGTCATCAGCCGGGTACTGGGCCAGGTCCTGATTGCAGCTGGGGCAGTTGGGCGAGACCTTGAGGTACTTCCAGAAGATCTTGCCCTCGCCGCAGCGGGGGCAGGCGCCGCGGAAGCCGCGACCAAGGGCAGTCATCAGGGTGGGGGGATTTGCCATGCCCTTATATGCGCCTTCCATGGGGGTAACGGAAGGGGCCTTGCGGCGGCGCAGGATCGTCTCATAGTTGCTTGAAGCAATCACTGCACGACAGGGAGAGGGTGATCATGTTGGCAGGAAAGGTCACTGCGGCGAATGCCGGGGCCATGGGCTTCGACACCGCCGTGCCGCTTACGGCCAAGACGGCGAAGGCCTATTTCGACAAGGGCTACAGGTTCTGCATCCGATATGTGAGCCGCACCGACAAGAGCCGGGCCGCCAATGACAAAAAAGGGCTGGATGACCTGTCCGAGGCCGAGGGCAATCTGATCCTTGGGGCGGGCCTCGCCCTGATGGTGGTGCAGCATGTGGCCGCCACGGGATGGGTTCCCACCGAGGCCCTGGGGCAGGCCTATGGCGCCAAGGCGGCGGAGTTTTCCCGGGCAGCCGGCCTGCCGCCCGGAGTGAATGTCTGGCTCGACCTGGAAGACATCCCCAAGGGAACGCCCCACGCCGATATCTGCGCCTATTCCAACGCCTGGTTCGCCCAGGTGAAGGCGGCGGGCTATGTTCCAGGGGTCTATGTGGGCTTCAATGTCTGGCTGTCGCCCGATGAGCTGTTCTTCAATCTGACCACCCAGCACTACTGGCGCGCGGATGGCAGGATCCCCGATGTATCCCACCGTGGCTATCAGCTGTTTCAGCATGTGGTGAAGACCGGCCCCAAGACCGAGCTGGACAAGAACGTCGCCATGCCGGATGCCCTGGGCGGATCCGCCATCTGGCTGGCGCCGTGAGGGTCAAACCCTAGGCCGCTGGGCCCCGTGCAGGTCCAGACCTGCGGAAGCGGATGCGGAACGGCAGAAGCACCAGTCCGGCAATGACCGAAATGAGTGTTATCCCCGTTGTCACGATGATCAGGGGATGATTGAAGTTCTCATGGTTGCGCCAGTCCATGATGTGCAGGGCCCACAGGGTGTCATAGGCCCGCCAGAGGTCTGATCGCCGGGCGGTCACAACGCCGGTGTCCTCAGCCACATAGACCGACAGCCCCGCCTTCCTGAACTGGACCCGCCAGGCGGGCAGTGCGCCCTTGTATTCGGCGCTCTCCGCCGTGATCCGCTGAACGCCGATGGGAGGTTCGCCAAGGGTGACGTGATCCCGGGCAATCCTGGCGGCGGTCGCGCCGTCCAGAGGCGAAAGCTTTCGCAGGGTCCCGGCGTCAAACAGGACCGGCGGCCCGTCAGCGAAGTTGGCGAGGATCAGGTCGGCGCCTGCCCGGCGCTCAATCGTGACCTTGACCGGCGGGCGCCCAGAGGCGTCGCGAAGACCTTTGAGATCTCCCACAGCGGCCAGGTCTGGCGCCGCCTCGGCGGCCGGTCGGATCAGGTCCTCGCTGCGGATCTTCTCGATCGGGTAGAGGGTGAAGAACAGACCACTGGCGACCCAGAACAGGATCTGGATTCCCACCAGCAGGGTCAGCCACTTGTGAACCAGGACGGCGAGGCGTTGCAGTCTCATCCCCGGAAGCTCCTAGTCAGCATCCATCTTCAGGGCTGCGATGAAGGCTTCCTGCGGGATTTCCACCTTACCGAACTGGCGCATGCGCTTCTTGCCGGCCTTCTGCTTGTCCAGCAGCTTGCGCTTGCGGCTGGCGTCGCCGCCATAGCACTTGGCGGTGACGTCCTTGCGCAGGGCGCGGATGGTCTCCCGGGCGATGATCCGTCCGCCGATCGCCGCCTGCAGCGGGATCTGGAACATGTGCGGGCTGATCAGGTCCTTCATCTTCTCGACCATGCCCCGGCCGCGGGCCTCGGCGCGGTCGCGGTGGACCAGCATGGACAGGGCGTCCACGGGTTCGGCATTCACCAGGATCTGCATCTTCACCAGATCGCCGACCCGATAACCTTCAATGGCGTAGTCGAAGGAGGCATAGCCCTTGGAAACGCTCTTCAGCCGGTCATAGAAGTCGAACACAACTTCATTGAGCGGGAGGTCATAGACCACCAGGGCCCGGGACCCGACATAGGACAGCTCCCTCTGCTCGCCGCGGCGGTCCTGGCAGAGCTTGATCACCGAGCCGAGATACTCGTCCGGGGTCAGGATGGTGGCCTTGATCCAGGGTTCGGCAATGCTGGCGATCTTGACCGGATCGGGCATGTCGGCGGGATTGTGCAGCTCGACTTCCGAGCCGTCAGTCAGGCCGATCTTGTAGATGACGCTGGGCGCCGTAGCGATCAGGTCGAGATCGAACTCGCGGCTGAGGCGCTCCTGGATGATTTCCAGATGCAGCAACCCCAAGAACCCGCAGCGGAAGCCAAAGCCCAGGGCGGCGCTGGTCTCCATCTCGTATGTGAAGCTGGCGTCGTTGAGGCGCAGGCGGCCGATGGCGGCGCGCAGGTCCTCGAAGTCGGCGGCGTCCACCGGGAAGAGGCCGCAGAACACCACGGACTGGGCCACCCGGAAACCTGTCAGGGCCGACTCGGTCGGCCGCTTTTCCTCGGTGATGGTGTCGCCGACGGCGGCGTCGGCCACCTGCTTGATCTGGGCGGTGATATAGCCGATCTCGCCGGGGCCCAGTTCGGCCACCTCGGTCTGCTTGGGCTTGAAGACGCCGATCCGGTCCACCTGATGGGTGGCGCCAGCGTTCATCATCTTGACCTTCATGCCGGCCTTCAGCACGCCGTCAATGACCCGGACCAGGACGACAACGCCCAGATAGGGGTCGTACCAGGCGTCCACCAGCAGGGCCTTCAGCGGCGCTGCGGCGTCGCCTTTGGGCGGCGGCAGGCGGGTGACCACGGCTTCCAGGACCTCGGCGATGCCTTCGCCGGTCTTGGCCGAACAGAGGACCGCGTCCGAGGCGTCGAGACCGATCACATCCTCGATCTGCTGTCGCACCCGCTCAGGCTCGGCGGCGGGCAGGTCGATCTTGTTTAGGACCGGGACGATCTCGTGATTGTTGTCGATGGCCTGATAGACATTGGCCAGGGTCTGGGCTTCCACCCCCTGGCTGGAGTCCACCACCAGGATCGAGCCCTCGCAGGCCGCCAGTGACCGGCTGACCTCATAGGCGAAGTCCACGTGGCCGGGGGTGTCCATCAGGTTCAGGACATAGGTCTCGCCATCCTTTGCCTTGTAGTCCAGGCGGACGGTCTGGGCCTTGATGGTGATGCCGCGCTCGCGCTCGATGTCCATATTGTCGAGGACCTGCTCGGTCATCTCGCGCTTGGTCAGGCCGCCGGTTTCCTGGATCAGGCGATCGGACAGGGTCGACTTGCCATGGTCGATGTGGGCGACGATGGAGAAATTGCGGATGTGGGACAGGGGCGTGGTCATGCTTTGGGCCGTTTAGCACAAAATGCAGGGTTCGCGAGGGTTCTGCGCCGCCTGACCCGGGTTCCCGGCAAGAAACGTGGTTAATCCGAAATTAAGCTCCCCGCCGCATTCCAGACTCAACGCGGTGTCATGCTGGTGAAACTACGAGAGGAGCCCTTCCATGGATCGTCGCAAACTGGTTGTTTCAGGTCTCGTCGCCCTCGGCGCCGCCGGGGTCGCCCGGGCGCAGCAAGCCGGAGAAGGGCCGCCACCGCCACAGACCAGGCCGGACTATCCCTCGGCCAAAAAGGGCGAGACCTTTTCCAGCGACGAAATCGTCAATGGAGTCTCGGACTTCCTGGGCGTCACGGCCGAAGCGGCAGGCGGGGTCGTCGAGCGGCTCTTCAAGGAAAACGGCCGTCCAAGCGCATACATCGCAGGCCAGGAAGCCTCCGGGGCCATCGCCCTGGGCGCCCGCTATGGCAAGGGCCTGCTCTATCTCAAGAACCAGCAGCCCGTTCCCGTCTTCTGGCAGGGCCCGTCCGTGGGTTGGGACATGGGCGGCAATGCCAGCCGGGCCTTCACCCTCTGCTACAATCTCTGGCAGCCGGAACTGCTGTTCCAGAGGTTCCCGGGCGTCGAAGGGTCAGCCTATCTGGTGGGCGGCCTGGGCGTAAACTATCAGCGCGCCAACGAAATCACCCTGGCGCCGATCCGGGCCGGGGTCGGCCTGCGGCTGGGCGCCAATATCGGCTATCTGTCCTACAGCCGTAAGCGGCACTGGGTGCCCTTGTAGGACCAGCGGACCGTCAGTGCTTGTCGGTCTTGGCCGCCAGCCAGTCCATCAAGGCCAGCATGACGCCGGAACTGACGAAGGTGAAGTGAATCACCACCAGCCAGGTCAGGTGGCGGTCGTCCACGTCATTGCCCTCAGCCAGCTGCATGAAGGCCTTGAGAAGGGCGATGGCTGAAATCGCCGCAATGGAGGCGATCAGCTTCATCTTCAGGCCCGAGAAATCGACTGTCCCCATCCAGCTGGGCCTGTCCTCATCGGCGCCCGTGTCGATCTTCGACACGAAATTCTCGTACCCCGAGAAAATCACGATCAGCAGCAGGTTGCCCGCCAGGGACAGGTCAATGAGGGAAAGCACCATGAGGATGGCGTCCTCAGGGCTCATGGTCATGATATGGGCCAGCTCGTGCACAGCCTCATTGACGAAGACGATGAGCAGGGCGCCAAGGGCGATGACAAGACCCACATAGAAGGGCGCCATCAACCACCGCGACCGGAAGAGCCCGGTCTCGAGCCAAAGCTCCGGCGTTGGCTTCAGGGGCGTGGCGGGCTTCGTCGATTTACTGGTCATGCCCGCAACCCTAGCTTCAAACCCGCCACGCGCAATAGACGGACTAGCTGCGCAGCCGCGCCCCAACGGCCTTGGCAGCCGCGGCCACGACCTTGCCGCTCAGCGTTTCGATGTCCGCCTCGGCGAGGGTCTTGTCCACCGGCTGGATCGTGACCTCCAGGGCCACAGATTTCTGCCCGTCGGGGACACCCTGGCCCTTGTAGACGTCAAATACCCTGACATCGGAAATCAGTGACTTGTCGGCGCCCAGCACAGGACGCACCAGGTCTCCGGCCGGAACGGAGTCATCCACCAGGAAGGCGAAATCCCGGGACAGGGGCATGAGGGTCGAAGGTGAGAAGGCGGGCTTTGTCTTGGTCGACTTGCGCTTGGGCTCAGGCAGGAGGTCGAGATTGATCTCGAAGCCCAGCATGGGGCCGTCGACGTCCAGCAGCTTCAGGGTCGCCGGATGGAGTTCGCCGAACTCTGCAATCACCGTCCTGGGCCCAAGCTGGAGTCGGGCAGAACGCCCAGGGTGCCACCAGGCGGAATTGCTTCCCTGGGCCACCTGCAGTGCTGGGGCGCCAAGTTCCTCCAGCAGGGCCATCAGGTCCGCCTTCAGCTCGAACAGGGGATCACCGCCTGCGCCAGCCCAGCTGCGGGCCGGGTGAGGGGCGACAAGGACCGAAATGGCCGTAACCTGATCGCCTGGCTGGTCGCCCTTGTAAAAGGGACCGATCTCGAACAGGGCCGCATCGGCAAAGCCGCGCCGGGCATTGCGGCCAGCGGCCTCGATCAGATTGGGCAGGATGGACGGGCGCATGCAGTCCAGATCCGAGGCGATCGGATTGGTCAGGACCAGTTCCGGCGCCCCGCCGCCGAAATGGGCGGCTGTGGTCTGCTTGAGGAAGCTCCAGGTGATGGTCTCGGCATAGCCCCGGGCGGCAAGGGCGCGCCGGGCCGTGCGGACCCGACCCTGCCGGATGGTCAGGACGCCGCCAGCCTGGGCGGGAACTTCGGGCAGGGCCGTGGCGGGCAGGGCGTCATAGCCCTGGATCCTGGCGACCTCTTCCACCAGGTCTGCGGGACCTTCGGCGTCACGACGCCAGGACGGCGGGGTAACCTGGTCGCCGGAAATGGAGAAACCCAGCTTGCTCAGGATCTCGTCCGTACGGGAGGCTGGAATGTCCAGGCCCGACAGGCCCTTCACATAGGCCCGGTCAAAGGTAATGGCCGGGGGGTTGGCCGGCGCACTGCCGACCAGGGTCACCTCGGAGGGTTCTCCGCCGCAGATTTCGAGGATCAGTTTCGTGGCCAGTTCCAGACCCGGAACCAGGCCCTGCGGGTCGACTCCCCGTGCGAAGCGATACTGGGCGTCGGAATTCAGCGACAGGCTCCGCCCGGTCTGGGCCGTGCGGATCGGATCGAAGTAGGCGCTTTCCACGAAGACGTCGGTGGTTTCATCCGAACAGCCGGTGGACTCACCGCCAATGACCCCGCCCAGGCCGATGGCGCCTGAACCGTCTGCGATGACGCAGATGTCCGGAGTCATCGCATAGGTCTTGCCGTCAAGGGCCAGGACCGACTCGCCTTCACGACCAAGGCGGGCTTCCAGGACGCCGCCGGAAAGCTTGGCCGCGTCATAGACGTGCAGAGGGCGGGCGCGGTCATAGGTGATCAGGTTGGTGATATCCACCAGGGCGCTGATCGGGCGCAGGCCGATGGAGGTCAGCTTTTGCTGAAGCCAGGCTGGCGAGGGGCCGTTCTTCACATCGCGGATCAGGCGGCCCGAAAAGGCCAGGCAGGCCCCGGACTCATCCAGCTTGATCGTAACGGGATTGGGGTATTTGCCGGGCACAGGTTCAGGCGCGGCGGTCTTCAGATCGCCCAGTCCGGCGGCGGCCAGATCGCGGGCGATGCCGTCAACGCCCAGCCAGTCGGGGCGGTTGGGGGTGACCTCAAAGTCCACCACCGCCTCGAGGCCAAGGGCCTCGGCGGCGGGGGTTCCCACTGCAAGGCTGGCGTCCAGTTCCATGATGCCGTCAGACTCGGACGCGGTCTCCAGCTCGGCGGCTGAGCAGAGCATGCCATTGGACACGACGCCGCGGACCGGTCGGGCCTCGAGGGTCACGCCCGAGCCGGGCACAAAGGCGCCCAGGGGCGCGTAGATGGTGGTCAGGCCCGCCCGGGCGTTTGGGGCGCCGCAGACGATTTCCTTGCGTCCGTCCACCGTGTCCACCTGACAGACCCGCAGGCGGTCGGCATTGGGGTGCTGGACGGCTTCAACGATCTTCGCCACCGAGAAGGCGGCCAGCTTGGCGGCCGGGTTTTCCACGTGCTCGACCTCAAGGCCTGCCATGGTCATGGCTTCCACCACCTGATCGGCGCTGGCGGTGGTGTCGAGGTGTTCCTTGAGCCAGGAGAGGGTGAACTTCATCGGTCTATCCTCAGCTCAGGCCAGTGGCGGGATTGGGGGCTGCGTGGGCGGAGAAGCCGTAATGCTCCAGCCAGCGCACATCGCTGGCGAACATGTCGCGCAGGTCAGGCATGCCGTATTTCAGAACTCCAAGGCGGTCGACGCCACAGCCAAAGGCAAAGCCCTGCCAGACCTCGGGATCCAGACCGCAATTACGCAGGACATTGGGGTGGACCATGCCGCAGCCCAGGATTTCCAGCCAGTCATCCCCCTGACCGATCTTCACCTCTCCGCCGGAGCGGTCGCAGCGGACGTCCATCTCCGCGCTGGGCTCGGTGAAGGGGAAGTGATGGGGCCGGAAGCGGGTGACTACCTCGCTGGTCTCGAAATACCGGGCGATGAAGGTTTCCAGGGTCCATTTCAGGTGTCCCATATGGATGCCCTTGTCGATCACCAGGCCTTCGATCTGGTGGAACATGGGGGTGTGGGTCTGGTCTGAATCCTTGCGGAAGGTCCGTCCCGGGACGATGACCCGGATCGGCGGCTCCTGGCCCCTGGCCACCCAGCCAGGCAGGCTTTCGTTGGCGCCACGGTTCATCACCCGCACCTGGACCGGGCTGGTATGGGTGCGCAGGACCTTGCGCTCGCCATGGGCGTCTTCCGGCAGGAAGAAGGTGTCATGCATTTCCCGGGCTGGGTGCTTGAGCGGGAAATTCAGGGCGGTGAAATTGTTGAAGTCGGTCTCGATGTCCGGGCCTTCCGCCACAGAGAAGCCCATCTCGGCGAAGACGGCGATCATCTCATCCATGACCTGCATGGTCGGGTGGACCGAGCCCTTGCGACGGGGCGGGGCCGGCAGTGACAGATCAACCCGCTCGGCATTGAGCTTGGCGTTGAGTTCGGCGGCGTCCAGATCGGCCTTGCGGGCGGCGAGGGCCGCTTGCACCTGGTCGCGCAGGCCGTTGATCAACGGGCCCTGGACCTTGCGCTCGTCAGGGCTCATCCCGCCAAGGGACTTCAGGAGTTCTGAAATGGAGCCGGACTTGCCGAGGGCGGCGACCCGGACGGCGTCCAGGGACTGGGCGTCAGCGGCCGCGGCGATGGCGGCGGTGATGTCGGCTTGAAGTTTGTCGATCATGATGCAGCGTTCATAGAGATATGGACTGGGTGCGGAAAGAGGACAGCAAAAAGCCCTCCGGCGGTTCCGCCGAAGGGCTTTTGTCGGCTTAGGGAGTCAAGGGACTCCGAAGGCTTCAACCCAGCGCGGCGCGAACCTTGTCAGCGATGGCCTTGAAACCAACCGGGTCAGCGCCCGCGATGTCGGAGAGGACTTTGCGGTCGATTTCGATCCCGGCCAGATCCAGGCCGTGGATAAATCGAGCGTAGGTCATGCCCTCAAGGCGTGCAGCGGCGTTGATGCGCTGGATCCAGAGGGAGCGGAAGTTGCGCTTGCGGACCTTGCGGTCGCGGTAGGCGTACTGTCCGGCCTTGTCCACAGCGGCCTTGGCCGTGCGGATGGTGTTCTTGCGGCGGCCATAGAAGCCCTTGGCCTGCTCAAGAACCTTCTTGTGCTTGGCGTGGGCGGTAACGCCCCGTTTAACGCGTGCCATGTGTCAGGTCTCCGATCAAAGGCCGTAGGGCAGGTAGGTGCGAATGGTCTTCTTGTCAGACTCGTTCATCACCTTCGTGC
The DNA here is from genome assembly GCA_002256425.1 of Alphaproteobacteria bacterium PA2. Taxonomy (NCBI): domain Bacteria; kingdom Pseudomonadati; phylum Pseudomonadota; class Alphaproteobacteria; species Alphaproteobacteria bacterium PA2. The sequence goes on from NKIZ01000001.1 coordinate 934,937, forward strand.
CGCGGTTTTGGCGGATGTATTTGGCGGAGTGGCTGATCAGGCGGTGGCGCTTGCCGGCCACACCGGCCTTGAGCTTACCCGTAGCCGTGATCTTGAAGCGCTTTTTGGCGCCAGACTTGGTCTTCAGTTTGGGCATTTCACGTCGGAATCTTGCGACCCCGTCCTCTGGTGTATTGATGAACCGCCCTGGCATGCCTTTGGGCCAGACAGTTCCGAAGGGGAGGGCTGTTACGCGAAAGCCCGCAGCAATGCAAGGCTTGGGAGTCTTTTACTGGCCCGTGTCGGCATAGGGATCGGGCCTGGCCGTCGCCCGGCGTGTGGCGGATAGGGCCAGCAGAATGGCTGGCGCGACGACCATGGCGCCCAGGATGAAGGGGCCGTCCCGCACTACGGGCACCACGAGACCTGCAAAAACCGGCCCGACGACCCGGGCCAGGGCGCCGGCGGCGTTGTTCAGGCCAAGGATCTGACCCTGCCTGTGGGGATCCACCGTTCTTGAAATAATGGCCCCGACATTGGGGAAGGCCACGGACTGACCAGCCGCGGTGACGCACATCAGGGCGATAGTCATGGCGCCATTTATCGAAAAGACCTGCAGGGCCGCAGCCAGGGCCGTCAGGGCCATACCTGTCGCCAGCATGGGCCCCTCGCCATAGCGCTCGGAAAGGCGACCGGTCAGCAGGGTCTGGGTGAAGAAGGCCGTGACCCCGGTGAAGGCGAAGCAGACGGCGATATTGCGCGGGCCCCAGTCAAACCTGGCCTGGGACCAGAGGCCGAACTGCGACTCAATGCCGGTGAAGGCAAAGCCCACGAGGAAGGTCAGCAGCATCATGCGGCCGATCACCGGATGGCGGGTGACCTCGCCAATGGCCGACCAGCGGCTGGGGCGATGTGTGATGCCTTCGTCCCGGACCCGGCTTTCCTTGATGAAGATGGTGATGGCCACCACGCACAGGGCCGCCAGGCCGGAGGCGATGAACAGCGGGATCCGGAAGCCAGCGGGGCCCATGCCGGTGTGGGCGAAGAATCCTCCGACGGCCGGACCAATGATCAGGCCGACATTCCAGGCGGCGCCCTGATAGGACATCTGGCGCGCCCGCTTCTCCGGCGGCGTGACGTCAGCGATATAGCCCTGCACTACGGCGCCGTTTCCAGCCGCCAGGCCGCCGAGCAGCCTGATTAAGAAGGCCACCCAGATATTGGGCGCAAAGGCCAGGGCCAGATAGCAGAGGCAGTTGCCGGTAATGGTCGAGATCAGCAGGGGCTTGCGGCCGTACCTGTCAGAAAGACGCCCCCAGAAGGGCTCGCCGAAGAAGGCGCCGACCGAATAGGCGCCAAAGATCAGGCCGATCTGCCAGGGCGCCGCATCGAAGGACTTCGCATAGAAGGGCAGGAGGGGAACAATGATCCCGAAGCCCAGCATGTTGATGAAGATGACCGCAATCAGCGACGCGGCGGCGAACCTTGGCGCGGGCGCATCTGACTGTGAGGACGTGGTCATGCGGGGGGTGATAGGCCCGTGATCTTCGGGGAGCAAGGCCGCGCCGGCCCACAAACAAAAAGAGCGGCCGCCCGGAGGCGACCGCTCAGTCTTGTAGCTCCCGGCGGATGGCCGCCGGGCGAAAGTCCTAGAACTTCTTCTTCAGACCGATCTTCAGGGTCCGGCCAAGGGCATTGCCGATGAAGGGGTCGTAGCTGTACTCGATCCGCGCCTTTGAAGGCTCGCGATCGAGGGCGTTCAGCACCGACGCCGTCAGGGTCATGTCGTTGGGCAGGAGCAGACGATAGGTCAGGTCGTTGGAAATGAAGTGATCCAGTTCCAGACCCAGGGTCGTCAGCTGACAGTTCGTCGCCGTGCCGGCCTTGGCGTTGGCCACGGTGCAGTTGGCGGAAGCGCCGGTCTGAACAGTGGTCGGGCCGCGGTTGTCGGTGGCGCCGTCAACATAGTTGATGGTCCAGCGCAGGTTGTGATTTCCGCGGTTGTAGTCGGCATAGAACTGGCCGCGCCATTTCGGGATGGTGCCCGGCAGGCGGTCGTAGTTGGTGAAGCCGACCGCATCATAGGCCGAAGAAACCGTCACCCCGCCTGCAATGAAGGCGGCCTGCTTGTAGGCCAGGACATAGCTGACATTGGCGCCCAGATTGATGTCGCCTTCATAGACGTCGTCGAACCGGTAGTTGACATCAAGGTCGATGCCGTTGGTTTCGATGGTCGGGCCGTTGGTCGTATCCGAGCGGATGCGGGCGATGTCATTGCCCACGGTGACGCCCTGCACGCAGGCATTGTTGTTGTTGAAGGTGATCAGGCTGCGCAGGCCGCTGGAGCAGTTGACGGTCTGGCTGCCGTTGCCGGTGCCCGCCACGGCGGTGGCCACGATGTTAGCCGGGACCGAGACGATCTGGTCATCCATCTTGATGGACCAGTAGTCGAGGGTCGCGGTCAGGTTCGAGGTCTGGAGAATGCCGCCGAAGCTGTAGGTGACGGCCTTTTCAGGACCGACCGCCGGATTGCCGAAGAAGTCGACCGACTTGAAGTTATTGCCGGCCGCCGTGATGCCCGACAGACCCGTCGTGCCCGTGGGCGCCACGTTCGCCGCCGTCGGACCCCGGAAGGAGGTGCCGATTGAACCGCGGACGGCGAAGGTGTCAGTGGCCTGCCACTTGGCGCGGAATTGCGGATTGGTGGTGGAGCCGGTCTGACCGCCATAGTCCTCGTAGCGCAGGGCCAGCGAGGCGTTCAGCTTGTCCGTGAAGGGCAGGTTCAGTTCGCCGAAGACCGCATAGACGCTCTGTTCCAGGCGCAGGGGAATGTTCTGGCCGAGGAAGATGTAAGGACCGGTCTTGAAGGCGCAGGAGGTGTTACCCACCACAGGGCAGGGGGTGACCTGCGCATTGTAGTAGGGGCTGTCGATCTGCTGGATGAAGGTCACCTTGCGATACTGGGCGCCAGCCGCCCAGCCAATGTCGCCGCCGGGCAGGGTGATGGCGGTCCTGCCGTTCAGGACGGCGTCAACCACGAAGGTGTCCTGCTGGGCGCGGTATTTCTGGCGGTCGAACAGCCAGGCCACCAGTTTGGGATCATTGGCGTTGGCCGAGACATAGCCCGGGTTGGTCTTTCCCAGAGCCGGGTTGTTCGGATAGGCGTTGGAGAAGGGATTGAAGTACTGGCAACCGCCGGCGCCCGGGGTTGACCCGGTGCAGTTGGCGCCGCCCAGACCGTTGAGGGCGTTCTGCAGACGGTCGATCAGGATGTCGGTGGTCTGCTGGTCCTGCCATTCGGCGATGTAGGTGGCGCTGACGTCATATTTGGCGCCGAGAATGCCGGTTTCGCCCTTCAGACCTGCTGACAGGTGAAGTTCCTCGTACTTGCGGCTGCCGCTCTGGCCCCCAAGTCCGCCGGTCGAATTGTTGCCGCCATTACCCAGCGGACGCCAGAGTGTGGCCGTGGCGCTTTTGGCGACGCCGACAAGGGCGGCGTTGCCGGTCTGGGTCAGGAAGGTGTTGAAGCCGGGATTGGTGCCAGCAACGCTGAACACGTTGACACTGCCCGGACCATTGGGGCCGGAAGTTGGCGGATAGCCGGGCGAGAACCGGTAGTCCGGCTGGTTGGACATGGCGTAGAGGGCTTCAGCGTGGAACTTGCCGCTGTCGCCCACATCGGCGTTGAACTCGCCATAGGCCTGATAGAAGTCCTGTTCCTCGACAAGGTTGTCGAAGGGCAGATAGCTGAAGTAGCAGGCTGGCGTCGTGCCGGTGAAGCCGGGCGTGCCCCCGACGGCGGCGCAATTGGCGTCAACGGCAAAGCCGACCGTGGTTCCTGTGCCGCCTGCCGCATTCTTGATGGTCCAGGCGCCGGGATTGCCCAGCACCGACCAGCCGGACGGATTGGACAGATAGGGCTGCAGCACCCAGTCGCGCTCGGTGTTGCTCAGCTGGGAGCGGTGCTGGTAGCCGAGGCTGACCAGCAGGTTCGAGGTGTCGCCGACCCAGCCATAGAGGGCGCTGCCGGTGTAGTCGCCGTTGGAGCCCGGCACCGCGCGGAAGTCAGCCTGCAGTTCAAGGCCTCTGAAATTCTTGCGGGTAATGACATTGGCCACGCCGGCAATGGCGTCAGAGCCATAGGTCGCCGCCGCGCCGTCCTTCAGCACCTCGACCCGGCCGATGGCCGCCTGGGGCAAGAGGTTGGTGTCGGACCGGTAGCCGGTGAACCGCTTGCCGTTCAGCAGGACCAGGGTGCGCTCGGCGCCAAGGCCGCGGATGTTGAATGTGCCGCCGCCATTGCGGCCCTGGGCCGCTGTCGAGAACTGGTTGGAGTCTCCCAGAACCGGGCCGATGATCGGAAGCGACTTGATCACGTCCAGGACAGACGGCGAGCCGCGCTTTTCAAGTTCTTCCTGGCCGATTACGGCAATCGGGATCGCGGTGGTCTTCGGTGTGCCGGCGATCAGCGAGCCGGTGACAACGACTTCTTCAACCGTCGTTGACTTGGTCGCATCGTCCGCAGCCCAGGCTGACGTCGAGGTCAGTGCTGCTAGTGCGACCGCAGCGGCCGACACACCACAATAGAATCTAATCTTGGACATTAGCGTTTCACTCCCAGTGCTTCCTGCTTTTGCAGTTGTTGCGTCTATGAAAAGCAGTCTGTCACCAGTCCGTCATACCGGCGAGTCCTTTTTCCGACGCAATTGACCTGGATCAATGCGCGCGCCTCGACAGCAATTCCGGACATGAAAAAGGCGGCCGGGTCGCCCGCGGCCGCCTGATGCTCTCGAGGTCTTACCCGAAAGAGCTCCCTATTTTGGCGCCAGGATCATGATCATCTGACGGCCTTCCATGCGGGGCTCGTATTCAACCTTGGCCACCGGCTCAAAGTCGGCCTTGACCTGCTGGAGCAGCTTCATGCCCAGTTCCGGGTGAGCCAGTTCGCGACCGCGGAAGCGCAGGGTGACCTTCACCTTGTCGCCTTCTTCGAAGAAGCGGTGCATGGACCGCGCCTTCACCTCGTAATCGTGGGTGTCGATATTCGGCCGCAGCTTGATCTCCTTGATCTCGACGACCTTCTGCCGCTTGCGCGCCTCGTTCTTCTTCTTCTGTTCCTGGAACTTGAACTTGCCATAGTCCAGGATCTTGCAGACCGGCGGATCAGCATTGGGAACGATCTCGACCAGGTCCAGGCCAGCTTCAGCTGCGGCCTCCAGGGCCGAGGACGTCGGCATGACGCCTTGCTTCTCGCCGTGCTGATCGATCAGCAGGACACGGGGGACGCGGATATCTTCATTGATGCGCGGACCGTCTTTGACGGGCGGCGCCTGCATGGGGCGGCGAATAGGCTTTTGCTCCGTGAGCTATTGAAACAGGCATGAGTAGGCGGGCGCACGGCGCACACCTCGGCATGCCGTATATGATCCTACCTTGCCATGGGATCAAGTCGCGGCTGCACCCGCGATCAAAGCATTCGCCGCCTGTGCGACCGCAGCCACAGACAAATCTTCCAGAGATGACGATTGCAGCACCACCACATGCCCCCGCGGCGCTGAAAGCATGGGGTCGGAAGCCTGCGAAAACAGGACGATCGTAGGCGCGCCCGTCGCCGCCGCCAGATGCAGGGGGCCGGTGTCGTTCCCGACGATCAGGGCGGCCTTTGAGCCCATGGAGGCAATGCCGGCGAAGTCGGTGCGGCCGGTCAGGTCCCGGGCCTTGACCTCCATGCGCTGGATCTCACGGCCAATGGCGCTTTCCTGAGGGCCGCCAATGATCAGCACGTCATAGCCGCTGGCGTAGAACGCCTTGGCCAGCTCTCCGAACTTCGCCACCGGCCAGCGCTTGTCCAGCCTGTGGGCCGAGCCGCCCGGGATCAGCATGACATAGGGGCGCGGCGCCACCGAGGTTTCCGGCTGGCGGTTGCGGGCGGTGCGGGCGGCGACCCAGCTGAGATCGGGGCCTGGCGCCGTGCCGGACTCTGTCGGCGCGTCCGGCCAGATCCCGGCTTCCTTCAGTTGGTCGGCATGACGCTCCAGGGTGTGCATGGAATTCCGGCGGCTGTTCCGGTGCGGCAGGCTGCAACCGAAGGCAATGCCGGACCAGGCCGGCGGAAACGGCGCCAGAAGGTGGAATATGCGGGCTGAGGCCGATGAGGTCTGAAGGTCATAGACCCGGTCATAACGCGCCCGCTTGAGCCTGGAGCGAAGCCCCAGCCACTCCCCGAAGGTCTCAGGCTTGCCGTCGGTCTCAACTGCGTTGAAGTAGGGGCTCAGCTTGGCAAGGGCCTCATAGGGCGGCGTGGTCAGCAGGGTGATCTGGGCCTTGGGGTGGGCCTCACGGATCCGCTTCATGGCGGCGAGCGCCAGGACGAAGTCGCCAAGCGCCGACAGCTTGATGACCAGAACCCGCTGGATCTCCCTGGCCGGCCTTGGCACCATCATGCTGCCTTTCGAGCCGCGAGGACGCGATCATAGGCCGCCAGGGTCGCGGCGCACATGGCGTCGTTGGAATAAAGCTGGCGCACCCGGGCGGCGCTTTGCGCGCCCATTTCCGCCAGGCCCCTGGGGCCCATGTCGAGGGCGGTTGTCAGGGCGGCGGTCCAGGCCTCGGGATCATCCGGCGGAACCAGCCATCCGGTCTTGCCCTCGACCACGGTTTCGGTGACGCCCCCATGGGCGGAGGCGATCACGGGCCGGCCCATGGCCTGCGGCTCCACCGCCGCCCGACCAAAGGATTCTGGAACCGAGGTCGGCAAGATGGCCAGGTCCGCGAGCAGGAAGGCTGCGGGCATGTCGGTGCAATGGCCGACCAGCCGGACTTCGTCCATGAGGTCCGCCCTGGCGATCGCCGTTTCCAGCTCCTGACGATAGCCCGACCTGCCCTGATCATCGCCTGCGAACAGGATGACGAAGTCACGGCGGCCTGCGGCTTTCATGCGTGCGGCTGCTTCAATGATGGTCAGATGCCCCTTGATCCTGGTCAGCCGCCCGCCCAGCAGGACCTTGGTCCGCCGATCGTCGGGAGAAAGACCCCAGGCATCCTGCAATTGACGTACCCGCTCTGGCGGGACGGCGGAAGGATCAAACCTTGAGAGGTCCACACCCCGCGGAATGGTGACCACCTTCTCCGGCGCGACCCCATGCTCTGCGAACAGATGATCACGGGTGTAGTCCGAATTGGCGATGACCAGATCGCCCCGGGTCATGACGGCGTTGTACCAGCGTTTGAGCGGATTCTGCGCCTTATAGACGCCATGATAGGTCGCCACGAAAGGAATGCCCGTCCGGCGTGCAGCCCAGAGGGCCGAGAACGCCGGCGCGCGGGACCGGGCATGGATCAGATCCACATGGTTTTCGACAATCAGCTTCGCCAGGCGGCGGCTGTTCTGCAGCAGAATGAAAGGGTTCTTGGCGTGAGCAGGCATCTCGAAGAAACGGGCCCCGTCGGCCTTCAGCCTTTCGGTCATGCGTCCCCCGCGGCTGGCCACCAGAGCCTCGCCGCCGGCCTGAACCAGGGCGCGGGCCACGTCGATCGTGGTCTGCTCCGCGCCGCCGGTCTCGAGCTCGGGCACAACCTGAAGGACCGTGAGTTTTCTGGGATTCGCCACAGGAACTGCATAAAGCACGCGCGGTTTGGGTAAACCCTATCTCGACTTCAGGATGTAGAAGTATTATTCTCTCGACATGCGTGAATCTCAAGGATTTCTGGAGCGCCCGGAGGGGCAGCGCCTCGCCTGGCGAAAGGTTTCCGGCCAAGGCCCGACAGTCGTCTGGCTGGGCGGTTTCCGATCGGACATGACGGGGACCAAGGCTCAGGCCCTCGCAGACTGGGCCCGTGAAAGGAACCGCGCCTTTGTGCGGTTTGACTATTTCGGCCACGGCGAGTCCAGCGGCGACTTTGTGGACGGAACAATTTCCCGGTGGCGGGAAGACGCCCTTGCCGTTCTGGACGAACTCACAACCGGCGATGTGATCCTGGTCGGCTCGTCCATGGGTGGCTGGTTGTCATGTCTTGTCGCCCAGGCCCGCCCGGACCGGGTCAAGGCCCTGCTTCTGGTGGCGCCCGCTGCCGACTTCACCAGCAAGCTCATGGCGCCCGAAATGACCGATGCCAACAGGGCGGAAATGGCGGCCAACGGCGTCTGGTTGCGCCCCTCTGACTATGGGGACCCCTATCCGATTTCCAGAGCCCTGCTGGAGGACGGCGAGACCTGGTCCATACTTCCTGGCCCCCTGCACCTGAATGTCCCCGTCTGGATATTGCAGGGAGGGCAGGACGCCGATGTGCCCTGGCGGCATGCCCTGGCGCTGTCCGAAGCCGTGGTCAGCGAGAATTCGGTCTTCACCCTGATCCGGGACGGGGACCATCGGCTGTCGCGACCCCAGGACATTGCGCGTCTGATCGCAGCGCTCGAGGAACTGCCCTAGCCGCCGGCCGCAAGGATGGCGGTCAGGCCCTCACGATAGGTCGGAAAGGCCGGCCGCCAGCCCAGTTCACCCTTGGCGCGGGCGTTCGAGACCCGCTTGGACTCCCCATAGAAGCGTCGCGCCTGGGGCGTCAGGGTCGAAAGATCCAGCAGCTCTTCCGGCGGCGGTTCCAGACCCAGAAGTCCGGCCGCATAGGTCACCACATCACTGTTGGGCGCCGGCTGGTCGTCGCAGAGATTGTAGATCCCGCCGGCCCGGGGCTGGGCGATGGATGCGGCCAGGCCAGCCGCAAGATCGTCCACATGGATGCGGCTGAAGACCTGTCCGGGCGCGATCAGCCGCCTCGCCCGACCCTCCCGCAGGCGGTCGAGGGTGGACCGGCCCAGACCATAAATGCCGGGCAGGCGATGTATGGTGACGGTCAGGCCCATGCCGCGGCCGACCTCCAGCCAGTCCCGCTCGGCCGCCACCCTTCGGGCGCCTTCCAGGGACTGAGCCGCCAGTTGACTGTCCTCGAACACCCAGCCGCCGCCACGATCGCCATAGACGCCGGTGGTCGACAGATAGCCAAGCCAGTCGGGAAAGCCGCCGGTGCGGGCAAGACTGGGGACAATGACCGGCAGGGCTGGACAGCCCTCCGCATTCGGCGGCGCGGTGACCAGGACGGCGGTCGCCTCGGCAAGGGCTGTGTCGAGGGCCTCGTGGTCGGCGACAGGAACAGGTCGTACGCCATCGTCCAGCAGGGGTTGGGCGCTGGTCCGGAAAGTGGCCGAAACGCTCCAGCCCTTGGGGTGCAGCTGGCGCACAAGCGCCCTTGCCGAAAACCCGTAGCCGAAGATGAACAGCCGCCCGGTCATGCCGGACCGCCCTAGAGCAGACCGGTGATCGCCGCCCGCGCCGCGTCGGCAAGGTCGGGACGTGCCAGGGCGAAGGCGACATTGGCCCTCAGCAGACCGATCTTGTCGCCGCAGTCATAGGTGACGCCGTCATATTCCAGGGCGTGGAAGGTCTGGGTGCCCATCAGCTTGACCATGGAGTCGGTCAGCTGGATCTCACCGCCGGCGCCCTTGCCCTGCTCTGCCAGCAGGGCGAAGATTTCAGGCTGCAACACATAGCGTCCCGAGATCAGCAGGTTCGAGGGCTCAGTTCCCAGAGGCGGCTTTTCCACCATGCCGGTCATGCGGTTGAGGCGTCCTTCGCGGCCGTCCAGGGCGACGATGCCGTACTTGTTGGTCTCGCCTTCAGGCGCAGGCTCTACGGCGATGATATTGCCGCCGACCTTGTCATAGGCCTCGACCACCTGGGCCAGGGCCGAGGTCTTCGCCATCATCAACATGTCGGGCAGGATGACCGCAAAGGGCTCGTCGCCGATAATGTCCCGGGCGCACCAGACGGCGTGGCCAAGGCCCAACGGCGCCATCTGGCGCACAAAGCTCATCTCGCCGGGTTTGGGCAGGTCGCGGGTGACGTCGGCCAGGATGTCGGTCTTGCCCTTGGCCGCCAGCTGGGCCTCAAGCTCGATATGGTGGTCGAAATAGTCCTCGATGGCGCCCTTGCCGCGGCCGGTGACGAATACGAAGTGCTCGATTCCGGCGGCCCGGGCTTCCTCGACCACATAGGACAGGATGGGCCGGTCAACGACGTTCAGCAGCTCCTTGGGCGTGGTCTTGCTGCCGGGCAGGACCCGGGTTCCCAGGCCCGCCACGGGCACGACGGCTTTGCGGACGCGTTTGGTCATTTCCAGCACTCCAGATGCGCGCCCCAACTAGATGAGGTGGACGGCTAAATCTACCGCACTTCGCTGCGCGTCCTATTCAACCGTCACGGACTTGGCGAGGTTCCGAGGTTGGTCGACATCGGCGCCCTTTTGCACGGCCACGTAATAGGCCAGCAACTGGATAGGGGCGGAGAAGACCAGGGGCGAGACCAGGTCATCGCTGGTCGGCGCAATGATCACCTTGATCCCGGGTGGGGCGTGTTTGGCGCCCTGTTCGTCGGTGAACAGGATGATCGGGCCACCCCGGGCCATGACCTCGCTCATGTTCGACATGGTCTTCTCGAACAGGTGGTCGGAGGGCGCGATGACGATAACCGGGGTCGCCTCATCGATCAGGGCGATGGGGCCATGCTTCAGCTCGCCGGCGGCATAGCCCTCGGCGTGGATATAGCTGATTTCCTTGAGCTTGAGGGCGCCTTCCAGGGCCAGGGCCGACATGGCGCCGCGGCCGAAATAGAGAACGTCCCGGGCCTTGGCGAGGTCTGGCGCCAGGGCCTTGATGGCGTCTTCCACCTGGATGGACTGGGCGATCAGGCGGGGGGATTCCAGCAGAAGACCCGTCAGGCGGGCTTCTTCAGCCGCGTCGATATGGCCGCGGGCCGAGGCTGCAGCGACCGCCAGGGCCGACAGGGCGGCGACCTGGCTGGTGAAGGCCTTGGTGGAGGCCACGCCGATTTCCGGACCGGCATGGGTCGGGAAGAGGACATCAGCCTCGCGGGCCATGGTGCTTTCATGGACATTGACCACGGCGGCGGTGGTCAGGCCCTGGGACTTGCACCAGCGCAGGCCTGCCAGGGTGTCGGCAGTTTCCCCCGACTGGGAGATGACAATGGCCAGGGTGCCCGGGATCACCGGCGGCTCGCGGTAGCGGAACTCGGAGGCCACATCGATGTCGACAGGCAAACGGGCCAGGGACTCAAACAGATAGCGGCTGATCAGGCCGGCATAATAGGCCGTGCCGCAGGCAATGATCTGGATCCGGGTGACCTTGCTGAAGTCGACGCCATTGGGGGCGGTCGCCTTGCCGCTGACCGGGTCGAGATAGGCCGACAGGGTGTGCTGGCAAGCGTCGGGCTGGTCATGGATCTCTTTCTCCATGAAGTGCCGGTAATTGCCCTTTTCCACCAGGGCCGCCGAGGCCGAGACGATCTTGAGGGGCCGCTGGACGGGCTTGCCGTCCTTGTCGAAGATCCGCGCCGAGGTGTGGTCGATGGCGACATAATCGCCCTCATCGAGATAGGCGATCCTGTTGGTGAAGGGGCCGACCGCCAGGGCGTCGGATCCCAGGAACATCTCGCCCTGACCATAGCCCACCACCAAGGGGCTGCCGCGCCGGGCGCCCAGGATTATGTCGGTCTCACCCTGGATGAGGACGGCTATGGCGAAGGCGCCAGTAAGCCGGTCGAGGGTGGCCTTCAGGGCGGCGAGGGGCTCCAGGCCGGCCTTGAGTTCGGCGTCCAGCAGCTGGGCGATGACCTCGGTGTCGGTGGCGCTTTCGAAGACCCGGCCCTCGGCCTGCAGGTCGCGCTTCAGTTCGGCGAAGTTCTCGATGATGCCATTGTGCACCAGGGTGACCTGGCCGGCCGATTGCGGGTGTGCGTTGGCTTCGTTCGGCGCGCCATGGGTGGCCCAGCGGGTATGGCCGATGCCGACGGTCGCAGTGAGGGGCGACTCGGCCAGGACAGCCTGCAGGGCGGCGATCTTGCCCTTGGCCCGGCGGCGCTGGACCTGACCGTCGACGACCCCTGCAATGCCTGCAGAATCATAGCCGCGGTATTCCAGTCGCTTCAGACTCTCGAGCAGGCGGTCCTGGACCGGGGATGTCCCGACAATGCCGATAATACCGCACATATTTCGCAGTCCTTTTGCGCAAGCTCGAAGCAGGGGTATGTTTAATGACTGCGCCGCGTTTAACATTGGCAAACGCCGCGTCGACTAAATCTGCGTTTCGGATCGTTTCGATCCGCGGTGGCAATCAGGTGGAGTTACCCAGGGTCCCATGAGCAATCGCGCTTATTTCGGCACGGACGGCATTCGCGGCCAGGCCAATACCCACCCCATGACGGCTGAAGTGGCCCTGCGGGTCGGACTGGCGGCTGGCAAGCTCTTCATGTCCCGGGACGACCGCCGTCACATGGTGGTGATCGGCAAGGACACCCGCCTGTCCGGCTATATGGTCGAGCCAGCCCTGGTGGCCGGTTTCGCCAGCGTGGGCATGGATGTCCGCCTGCTGGGCCCCATGCCGACGCCCGGGGTGGCCATGATGACCCGGTCCCTGCGGGCTGATCTGGGGGTGATGATCTCGGCCTCGCACAACGCCTATACCGACAATGGCATCAAGCTGTTCGGACCCAGCGGCTACAAGCTGTCCGATGAGCGGGAGCTGGAAATCGAGGCCCTGATGGACCAGAGCCTGCAGGAGGGCCTCGCAAGGCCCACCGACCTCGGCCGGGTTTCCCGGGTGGACGACAGCCAGGCCCGCTATGTGGAAATCGCCAAGGCGACCTTCCCTCGACGCCTGAACCTTTCAGGTCTGCGCGTCGTGATCGATTGCGCCAATGGCGCGGCCTACAAGGTGGCGCCGACCGTACTTTATGAATTGGGCGCGGAGGTCATTCCGGTTGGCATTTCCCCCAACGGCATGAACATCAATGAAGAGTGCGGCTCCACCCATCCCGAGGCCATGATCCGGGCGGTGAAGGAGTATCGCGCCGACATTGGCATAGCCCTCGACGGCGATGCCGACCGCCTGGTGATCTGTGACGAGCGCGGCCAGGTGGTCGACGGCGACCAGATCATGGCCCTCATAGCCGGCCATTGGGCCACCAGGGACCGGCTGAACGGCGGCGGCATTGTCGCCACGGTCTATTCAAATCTTGGTCTTGAGCGGTTCATGACCGCCCGCGGCCTGACCCTGGAGCGCACCGCCGTCGGCGACCGTTCCGTCATGAAGCGCATGCGCGAAGGCGGCTTCAATGTGGGCGGCGAGCAGTCGGGCCACATCATCCTGTCGGACTTCTCCACAACGGGTGATGGCCTGCTGGCCGCCCTCCAGGTCCTGACCGTGCTCAAGGAGGGCGACAAGCCCATGAGTGCCCTGGCCCGCCAGTTCGAGCCCGTTCCCCAGAAGATGGAGAATGTCCGCTTCGCCTCGGGCAAGCCCCTGGAAACCGCTCCTGTGAAAGCTGCCATTGCGGCGGCCCAGGAGAAGCTGGGAACCTCGGGGAGGCTGGTGGTCCGGGCTTCGGGAACCGAGCCCCTGATCCGGGTCATGGTCGAGGCCGACGACGAAAAGCTGGTCTCTTCCGTGGTCAAGGAAATCTCGGGCGCCGTGAAAAAGGCGGCGGCCTAGGCGGCCATGGAGATTGTCGCCTTCGACAGTCTCGACGAGAGCCAGCTGGACAAGGCCGCAGACATACTGAGGGCAGCTCTGGACGGTCCCTCATACAAGGGGATCGGCGAGGCCGAAGCGCAGGTCCTGACCTTCCTGCAGCGACCGGAACGGTTTGCCCTGGCGGCCGTTGAATGCGAGCGCGTCCTTGGCTGGGTCGGCGGGGTGAGGGGATACTCCCATGCCCTCGAGCTCCATCCCCTGGTTGTTGATCCGGACCTTCAGAGACAGGGAATCGGCTCGGCCCTTGTGAGCGCCTTGCAGGACCGCGCCATCGCCGAGGGCTTTCTGACCCTGCATCTGGGAACTGACGACTGGGTGGGCGGGACGAGTCTGAGCGGCGCTCCACTGTTTCCCGACGTTCTACAGAAGCTCGGGCAGGTTCAGCCGCAGGGCGATGGGCACGCCTATTTCTTCTATCTGAAGCTGGGCTTTGAACCGGTCGGCGTCCTGCCCGACGCCAATGGCCCGGGCCTACCGGACATTCTCATGGCAAAGCCGCTGGTGGAGATAGCCTCCACAAACTCGTGAGACGCCTGACGCACGAGATATCTTTCCAAACTGTAATAATCGTGTCAGCTTCCCTAAATCGCCCCGCTCGACCGGGTCGAAATGATAAAAAATCGGGAGGTTGATATGACGCATGAGATGGCAAATGTGCGCAGTGTGCAGCACAAGAGCGCAAGCTCCATCGCCTGTCTCGCCTTTGTCGCCCTGATGGCGACGGCGTTCTGGGCTGGCGCCCTCTGGGTTGGAAATATCGTAATGCAGCTCTTCGCCGCCGGTTAGGCCCGGCCGATAGACGCGTATTTGAAGCCCCGGCCGCGAACCTCGGCCGGGTTGTAGATGTTGCGCAGGTCGACCAGGGTCGCCGCGCGCATGGCGCCCTTGACCCTGTCCAGGTCCAGCGCCCGGAACTGATCCCATTCGGTAATGATCACCAGCACGTCGGCGCCGTCGGCGGCTGCGTAGGCGTCGTCCTTGAAGGTGACGGCGGGCAGCATGTGACGGGCCTCGTCCATACCCTCCGGGTCGTAGGCCTGAATACTCGCGCCGGCCGCCTGCAGGGCCGGGATGATGTCCAGGGCCGGGGCGTCGCGCATGTCGTCGGTATTGGGTTTAAAGGTCAGACCCAGAACGCCGACCACCTTGCCCGAAAGGTCACCGTCTGCAGCGCCGGAGACCTTGGTCGCCATGGCCTTCTTGCGGGCGTCGTTGATTTCCACCGTGGTCTCGATCAGCCGGGTCGGACTGCCGGCGTCCCGGGCCGTCCGCACCAGGGCCAGGGTGTCCTTTGGAAAGCATGAGCCGCCATAGCCGGGGCCCGCATTCAGGAACTTGCCGCCGATCCGCTTGTCGAGGCCGATGCCCTTGGCCACCTGCTGGACGTCGGCGCCGACTGCTTCACAGAGATCGGCCATCTCGTTGATGAAGGTGATCTTCAGGGCCAGGAAGGCGTTGGCGGCGTACTTGATCAGCTCGGATGTGCGTCGCGAGGTGAAGACGATGGGCGTCTCGTTCAGATAGAGAGGGCGGTAGAGTTCGGTCATGACCGATCGGGCCCGCTCATCGTCCAGGCCCACGACAACCCGGTCGGGGCGCTTGAAGTCCTCGATGGCCGCGCCTTCCCGAAGGAATTCCGGATTGGACACCACGGCGAACTGGGCGTCCGGGCGCCTAGTCCTGATGATCTTCTCGATTTCGTCGCCCGTGCCCACAGGCACTGTGGACTTGGTGACAATGACCGTGAAGCCGTCGATCAGGTCAGCCACTTCCTCGGCGACCGCATAGACATAGGACAGGTCTGCGTGGCCATCGCCCCGACGCGAAGGGGTTCCGACCGCGATGAAGACGGCTTCTGCATTCTTCACCGCGTCGGCCGCCTCGGTGGTGAAGTGCAGGCGTCCGGCCCTGACATTCTGGGCCACCAGGTTTTCGAGACCTGGCTCAAAGATCGGTATTCCGCCGGACTGCAGACGCTCGATCTTGCGGGCGTCCTTGTCGATGCAGGTGACGGTATGACCGAAGTCTGCAAAGCAGGCTCCGCTCACCAGGCCTACATAGCCCGTTCCGATCATGGCAACTTGCATGGCGATCCCTCAGCTGGTCGCAGGCGTCAGATTTCTTGGTTGTAGGCGCCGACCTGAGGCCGCTTGGCCAGGCGGGGCTTAACTTCCCTGTGGAAGAGGTCGCGCATGTCGTCTTCGGAGCGGGTGCTTTCGACAACGACAACGATCTCGGGTTTGTTGGACGAGGCGCGGACCAGGACCCATGAGCCGTCTTCCAGGGCGACCCGGACGCCATTGACCGTGATGACCTCGGAAATCTTCCGGCCGAGAATGGTTCCGCCAGCCTTGGCCAGGGCCTCGTACTCTTCGACTACCCCCTGGACGACGCCGTACTTCTGATCGTCGGGGCAGTGTGGGGACATGGTCAGGGATGTGTAAGCCACTGGCAGGGCGGCCTTGAGGTCGGCCAGGGTCTTGCCGGGATTGCGGTCCAGCATGGCCAGCACCGCCGCCGCCGCCGTCAGGCCGCAGTCATAGCCGCGGCCGAAAGGAGCGTTGAAGAAGAAGTGGCCCGACTTCTCGAACCCGGCCAGGGCGCCGATCTCGGCGGTCTTGCGCTTGATATAACTGTGCCCGGTCTTCCAGTAGACGGTCTTGGCGCCATTGGCCTTCAGCACCGGATCGGTGGCGAACAGGCCGGTGGACTTCACATCGACAATGAAGGTCGCGTCCTTGTTCAGGTCCGACAGGTCCCGGGCCAGCATGAGGCCGATCTTGTCGGCGAAAATCTCCTCGCCGGTATTGTCCACCACGCCGCAGCGGTCGCCGTCGCCGTCAAAGCCCAGGGCCAGGTCGGCGCCGTGCTCTTTCACGGCCTTGGCCATTTCGTGCAGCATTTCGTGGTCTTCGGGGTTGGGATTATAGCGCGGGAAGGTCCAGTCGAGATCGCAGTCCATCTCGATCACCTCGGCCACCCCCATCCGGCGCAGGGCGTCGGGGGCGAAGGCGCCCGCCGTGCCGTTCCCGCAGGCGCAGACCACCTTCAGGGGCCGCTTCAGGGCGATCTTGGCGCCGACGTCGGCGATATAGCGCTCAGCAACACCATCCACGTGGGTCA
Organism: Alphaproteobacteria bacterium PA2; assembly: GCA_002256425.1. Lineage (NCBI taxonomy): Bacteria > Pseudomonadati > Pseudomonadota > Alphaproteobacteria > Alphaproteobacteria bacterium PA2. The sequence continues at coordinate 951,639 of NKIZ01000001.1, forward strand.
GGCTGCCGCCCGGGCGGACGGTCCATTTGCCGCCGAGGACGATATCCTTAAGCCGGCCCATCTCGTCGGGGCCGAAGGTCAGGGGCTTCTGGGCGCCCATCTTTACACCGGTCCAACCGTTCTCGTTGTGGCTGGCGGTGACCATGGCCACACAGGGGGCGTCCAGGTCGAACTGGGCGAAATAGGCGGTGGGCGAAAGGGCAAGGCCGATATCCAGCACTTCACAGCCTGAGGCCACCAGGCCGATGGTCAGGGCCTGCTTGATGGACAGGGAATAGGAGCGGAAGTCGTGGCCGACCACGATGCGCTTCTGGCCAAGTTCCTGGATGTAGGTTCCCAGGCCCAGGCCCAGGGCTTCAACGCCAAGCAGGTTGATCTCGGCGCCGAACAGCCAGCGGGCGTCGTATTCCCGGAAGCCTGTGGCCTTCACCAGGGGATAGTTCTCGAAGTCCGGCGTCTGTATCGCCAGTTCGGCGCGGGGGGCGGAAAGCATGGACACTCCGTGGGAAGGACGAATCAACTTGGCCGACCGTCCTCTACAGACGATCCGGGCACAGAAATATGTCGGTTTTACATGACCCCTGCGCGCAGCAGGTCGTGAACGTGCAGTATGCCGACGGGGTTCCCCTCATCGACCACAAACAGCATATGAACGCTGGGGGGCGGATCGGCCATCATGGCCAGGGCTTCAGAAGCCAGCTGCCGGGGCGAGACGATCTTGTTCGGGCCTGGAGTCATCACTTCGCCGGCGGTCCGCGACATCAGGCCGTCCATGTGACGGCGCAGGTCGCCGTCGGTGATGACGCCGATCAGGCGTCCGTCCGGCCCCTGAACGCCAACAATGCCGAAGCGCTTCTCTGTCATGACCAGCAGGGCCTGGGACATGGGCGCGTCCGGACCGATCAGCGGAAGTTCGTCAGCGCCGTGCATCAGGTCGCCGACTGTGCGGAGCATGGCGCCCAGCTTGCCGCCGGGGTGGAAGGTCTTGAAGTCCTTGGCGGTAAAACCGCGCCTTTCCAGCAGGGCGACGGCCAGGGCGTCGCCCAGGGCGATCTGCAGGGTGGTCGAGGTGGTGGGCGCATTGACGTCGCCCGTGGCTTCGGCCGCTTCGGCCAGCAGGAGCTGGATGTCAGCCGCCCGGCCCAGGGCGCTGTCGGCCGATGCTGTCAGGGCGATCACCGGGATCTGGAACCGCTTGGCATAGGCCAGGATATCGGCCAGTTCCCGCACTTCACCGGACTTGGACAGGGCCAGGACCACATCGTCCTGTCCGATCATGCCCAGATCGCCATGGCTGGCCTCATTGGCGTGGACAAAGTGGGCGGGGGCGCCGGTAGAGGCGAAGGTCGCGGCGATCTTGCGCGCCACATGCCCGGACTTGCCAACACCAGTGCAGATGATCCGGCCCCTGGCCCCTGCCAGGACGTCAACGGCCTGGGCAAAGGCTTCACCCAGGGCGCTCGCCTGGAGTTGCAGGGCGTCGGCCTCGGCGGCCAGCACCCGGCGTCCGACGGCTATGGCGTCGAAGTCGCTCATTGGGTGGGGGCCAGGGTCTGCGCCTGCAGATCGATCAGGGCCTGCTTGGCCCGAGCCGCCCGCTCATTGGCTTCCGTCGACTCCTTGGCCATGGCGGCCTTCATCTCAGGAGTCTGCTGCACAGGCGTGTGACCAAAGGGGCCGGGCGAGCGATCGCCAAGGCCCTGCGGCCAGACCATGGCGAGGCTGACCAATCCGATGGTCAGGGCGATCAGGGCCGGGAGAAAGAGTCGATCCAACATGTCGAGGCCGATATAGCCTTTGCGGGGCTTCAGGGCCAGTCGCCCGAAGTCGCGCGGACTTGACGTCTTGTCGCGAGGGTCCTAGCCCGGCCCCGACAAAAGGAGTTCGTCCCTTGCCCACCCTGATCCTGCTGCGCCATGGCCAGAGCCGTTGGAACCTCGAAGACAAGTTCACCGGTTGGGTGGATGTGGACCTTACCCCCGAAGGGGAGGCCCAGGCGCGCAAGGGTGGCGAACTGATTGCGGCGGCGGGCATCCAGATCGACCGTGCCTTTACCTCCGTCCTGACCCGGGCCATCCGCACCCTCTGGCTGGCCCTGACGGCGGCTGGCCAGGTCTATATCCCGGAGACCAAGGACTGGCGTCTGAACGAGCGGCACTATGGCGGCCTGACCGGCCTCAACAAGACCGAGACGGCGGCCAAGCACGGCGCTGACCAGGTGAAGGTCTGGCGCCGGTCCTATGACATTCCGCCGCCGCCCATGGCTGCGGACAGCGAATACGACTTCAGCAAGGATCGCCGCTATGCCGGCGCCGTCCTGCCGGTGACCGAGAGCCTGAAGACCACCCTGGAGCGGGTCGAACCCTATTGGAACGCCGAGATCGCCCCGAAGCTGGCGGCGGGCGAAACCGTCCTCGTGGCCGCTCACGGCAATTCCCTGCGGGCCATCGTCAAGCTGCTCTACAGCATTGCCGACGACGCCATTGTCGGGGTCGAGATCCCGACGGGTAACCCGCTGGTGATCGATCTGGACGCCGGTCTGAAGCCCGTGGCGGCGCGCTATCTTGATGCAGACCGGGCCGAGGCCCTGCCCGCGATCTAGTCCTCGATGGCCCGGGCGATCTGGGCGTCGGACCTGCGCAGCATGAGCATCAGTCCGACCGCCAGCAGGGCAGGCAGGGCGGCCCAGGTAAACCCCAGGGCGGCGAAGGTGGTGGCGAGGCCGATCAGGGCCGCCACGGAGGCCTCCGCCAGGGTCGCGAACCAGGATGACCCCTTGCGCCGACGGAAGTCCTTCCGCTTGCTCGGCTTCTGGTACCAGATATTGATCAGGCCGCAGGTGATGCAGGCCGCAAGGCATCCGATCATGGCGAAGGATCCCGCCACCGGCGAAATCCACACCAGATAGCCCAGCAAGGGGGCAAGGAAGACCAGCAGGGGCAGGTAGGCCGCCGCCAGCTTGGCCCGCCGGAAGACACCCTGGTTTGTCGGTGATCCAGCCAGGAGGTCGTGGGCCTCCTCCGCAGAAATCGTGATCCAGGCCAGTGTGCCCGCAACCTGTCCGGCCATGAAGGCCAGACCGCCCGCGCCTGCGGCCAGGGCAAGGCTGTCAACGCCCCGGGCGCTGCGGATCACGATGATGGCCAGGGGGATCACATAGAGGGTGCGCAGCAGGACGTTGGACACCAGGGCGGCGTCGCGCCAGAGCAAACGCACCTCCTTGCGGAAGGTCGCCCGGAAGGCGCTGGTTTCCCATCGGGCCGCGCGGGCCTTGTTGGGGGCGTTGGCCGTGTCCGCGCCACTGGCCGTGGCGGCGTCCGCGGCGAACCGTGCGCCAAGCCAGGAACTGACCCCGAAGAACAGGATGAGCGCCCCCAGTATGTATCCCAGCAGGACCAGAGGCTCGCCCAGCATGGCCCGCAGGGGAATGTCTGCGCCCGGTGGGAGTTTGAAGGATTCATCCAGGGCCAGTTCCTTGGCCTGGGCCCAGATGCCGTGCGCCTCGGTCCTGCCGAAGAAGGTGTTGATCTGGCTGGCCAGGAAGAAGCCGGCGCCGATGATGGCCGCCATGAACTGTGCGACGGCGCGGGTATGGCGGGCGCCGATCAACCGGAAGAGAAAGGTGCACAGCGCCAGACCAAGGGCCGCAGCCCCCAGGGCGGTTGCGGCCAGGACCAGATAGAAGGACAGCCAGGCCGGATGGCCGATCAGGGCGATGGGGACCAGCAGGGGAGTCGCCATGAGGGCGAAGGTCAGGAAGACCGTCACGGCCAGCGCCATGAATCGCGCGGCCAGGGTCTTCTGCGGTGAGATCGGCGCCGTGAACATCAGATCCAGGTCGCCGCGCTGATAGAGGCTCTCGGTCGCTGAAGACAGGGTCTGCGACACCATCAGACTGGCCACCGCCAGCATGCCGAGATCCGTGATGATGATGTTCAGACGCGAAATCGGCGGCTGATAGTGTTTCAGGGCAAAGCCCAGGGGAACGCCGACAAACAGGGCCAGGAGGCCAATCACCAGGCCTGCAATGACCAGTCCCTGCACCCCGCCGCCGCTGCGGGCGGCAACGGCGCGCCAGGACAGACGCAGTTCATGGAACAGCAGGCCAGCTGTCGTGCCCCTCAGGATCCGTGCGACGCCGCCGCCCTGAGACCTCAAGTGCTGAGGTTCCCTTGGTTGCCGGTGAGTTCCAGGAAGACGTCTTCCAGGGTGCCGCCCTGACCGGCTGTCCTGGCGCGAAGCTCGTCCAGTGTGCCTTCGGCCAGCAGCTTGCCGCCCTGGATGATGCCGATCCGGTCGGCCATGCGCTCGGCGACCTCCAGTATGTGGGTGGTCAGTATGACGGTGGCGCCGGCGGCGACCCTGGCCTGCAGCAGGTCCTTGACCTGACGGGCGACGGCGGCGTCCAGGCCGGTGAGGGGCTCATCGAGGATCAGCAGCTTGGGGTCGTGGATCAGGGCGCCCGCCAGGGCGGCCTTCTGCTGCATGCCCCGGGAAAATCCCTCGCACCGGCGATTGCGATCCTCCCAGAGGCCAAGGGTTCGCAGGAGGTCTTCAGCCCGGCTCGCTGCAAGGGCCGGCGGGACACTCCAGAGGCCGGCGACGAACTCCAGATATTCCAGCGGGGTCAGGCGGTCATAGAGCATGGGCTCGTCAGGAGCCCAGGCAATGACCCGCTTGGCGGCCAGGGGGTCCTTGAGGACATCAATGCCGAAGACCGAGATTGATCCGGAGTCCGGCGCCAACAGTCCGGCGACCATGCGCAGGGTTGTGGTCTTGCCGGCGCCATTGGGGCCCAGCAGGGCGTAGAGTTCCCCGGTCCTGACCACCAGATCCAGGCCGCGCACAGCCGGAGTCTTGAAGCTCTTGTTCAGGTCGCGAACGACCAGGGCATCCACCATTGCAGCCTCTTTGACATTCTTGTCCGAGGCGAACCTGTCGACCCGTCTTCCGGTCATAGCGGCTAATTCTTGACGCAGGCTTGCCAGACCCTGCGGGGGAGGGCGACAAAGAGCCATGGTCAGCGACATTCAAGCCATGCGCCGGGCAATCGAACTGGCGCGCACCCATCTGGGCCAGACGGCGGAAAATCCCTCTGTCGGATGCGTGATCGTCCGTGACGGCGCCATTGTCGGCGAAGGCGTTACCGGAACCGGGGGCCGGCCACATGCCGAGGAACAGGCCCTGGATCAGGCTGGCGACAGGGCCCGGGGCGCCAGGGCCTTTGTCACCCTGGAACCTTGCGCCCACAGGACAACCGGCCGGGTGGCCTGTGCGGACAGACTGGTTTCCGCAGGGGTCCTGGAAGTGGTCGTCGCCTGCCCTGACGCCTCGGTGCATGCGGATGGTCAGGGTCAGGCCAGGCTTGGATCAGCCGGCATTCCTGTCCTGACCGGGCTTCTCGCCGACGAAGCCAGCTTCCTCTATGCCGACTACCGTCCCGCCTGAGGACCTGTTCAGACCCGCGACCAGTCCATGATCCAGTTCTGCGACCAGGTCTTTCCGCCGTCGGTCGAGGTCGCCTGACGCCAACGACAGGTGGTCGTCGAAATCCTGTCCCAGACACCCACCGCCTTGATCGGCTTTCCGTCCATCACATCGTCCGAGACGAAGATTCCTGCGCCGTCTTCGAAGCTCCCGGTCTGGCCTGGCGTTGACAGGACGCCGCTGCGGGCATTGACCCAGAAGTCCGACCAGACCCCGGCCTCCAGATCCAGCAGGCGCAGACCCATGCCGCCAAACTTGCGGACCGGAATGCGCAGATCCTCAACACTGCCCAGTCCGCCCATGATGGCGTTGACCGTCGCTTCGCCGGGAAAGGTCGTCCAGATCCCGTCGCGGATCTGCCGGTTGTGGATGCGCCATTCGCCGGTGAGGAAGTTGAAATCCCCCGGTTTGCCTCGGGTCGGCTTGGCCGGGAGGGCCGGAATGGGGTCGAGGATGAAGTCCTGCCCTGCAGCGGCGATCGGTAGAAATGCAGCTGCGCCGGCTGCAGCGCCCCCATTGATAAGGCGGCGGCGATCTTCATCCATGGTTGGCTCCATTTGATCCGGTGCGCGAATGTGTTCCTGGACTTCGGCCTATCCGCGTAATGCTGACATCAAACGTCAGGTATTTGGCATAGGGTGGAAAAATGCGCGCCAGCCGACTCCTGACCATCCTCATGCGCCTTCAGCTTCGCGGCAGGATCAGCGCCGTGGATCTGGCGCGTGATCTCGAAGTCTCGGTCCGTACCATCTACCGGGACGTCGACCAGTTGAGCGCAGCGGGGGTTCCGGTCTTTTCAGAGCGAGGCCGGAATGGTGGTTTTGAACTGCATGAGGGCTATCGGACCCGGCTCACCGGCCTGACGGAGTCAGAGGCCGAGGCTCTGTTGCTGGCGGGAATTGGCGCGGCGGCGGCAGATCTCGGGATCGGCGAGGCCGCGGCCAGCGCTCAGCTGAAGATGCTGGCCAGCCTGCCGCCGGCTCTTGGCGCCAGCGCACTCAGGGTCGGCACGCGATTTCACCTGGATCCTGATCCCTGGTACAACGGGGGGCAGCTTCTTGAGCACCTTCCATCGCTTGCGAATGCCGTCTGGAAAGACCGAAGGGTTTGTTTCACCTACGAAAGCTGGACTGGCGAGGTCGAGCGTCTCGCCGACCCATGGGGGTTGGTGTTGAAAGGTGGCGCCTGGTACCTGGTCGCGGCCATCAAGGGCGCGCCGCGCACCTACCGGGTTTCCAATATCCGGGCCCTTGAAATCCTGGAGGAAAGCTTTCAGCGGCCAGCGGATTTTGACCTTAAGCACTACTGGTCTGGGTGGGCGCGCGATTTTGAGACCCGCCTCCTGGCAGGACGCGCCACTGTTCAGGTATCTCCCAGAGGCCTGAAGCTGCTCGGGGATGTTGCGCCCCTGCTGGCCGCATCCATCAGCAAATCCTCGAGCCCATGCGAGCCGCCTGGCTGGGTCGAGGCAGAGATACCTGTAGAAGCAGAAGACTACACAGCTCGCCTGCTCTTGAGGCTTGGTCGTGATGTGCTGGTCCGCTCACCGCAATCCCTCCGCATGACTATTGCGCAGGAGGCTGAAGCGGTTGCGCAGTTGTATGCCAGGGACAACCTGGAGGATCGTTGAAAGGTAGTCCCTGCGCCCGTGGGGCCCCATATGCTTTCCGCGAGATTTACTCTTCCTGTGGGGAAAAGCGAAACCCTGTGATGGCATTTTCCGCAACCGGCCGGGCTGCGTCTTCGACGTGGCGACGTGCCCGGAAGTTTGGTTGCAAGGCTTTCCCGAAATGTCCCTCTCCCTGGCGTCCCCGCGCGCTGTCGAAAAGCTGGATCAAGCTGCCGTCGACGAGATCTGCGCGCGGCATGAACGCATGTGCGCCGCCCGGCCCGGAGGCATTCGGGCCAACTTTGCGTGGAAGGACCTGTCGGACACCGACCTTCGCGGTCGCAACCTCACGGATGCTGATCTGACGGGCGCAATTCTGAAGGGCTGCCTGCTGCAGGGCGCCCGGCTCGAGCACGCCATACTCTACGGGTGTGATCTGAATGGCGCCCATCTCAGCGGCGCTCTCCTGAAGCGGGCGGACCTGCGCTCGGCCAATCTCAGTCTGGCCAACCTGGCTGGGGCTGACCTTTTTGAAGCCGACCTCCGGCCAGGAGCTGTCCTGTCCGGAGAAGGGTCCAAGAGCCTGCGCCTCTATGATCCCAAAGCCGAGGAAGCCGGAACGAGGATCGCCGTATTCGCCGGCGCCAACCTGCAGGGCAGCCGTCTCTCAGGGGCGGTCAGTGTCGCCGCCGATTTCAGCAATGCGCTCATGCGCGAAGCCAAGCTGGTGAAAGCCAATTTCCAGCGCACCTCCATGGTTGGCGCAGACATGACAGGCGCTGATCTTTCCCATGTCGACTTCGAAGGCGCTGATCTCAGCGGGGCGGTGCTGTTTGGCGCCGAGACAAGATCCTGGAATGTCCGCAGCGCAAACCTGTCGGGCGCCCTGCAGAACTCCCAGCAGATTGATCCTGCCGCCCGGGACGCCTGGACCGCCATGATGACGGCCCATGCCCAGTGGTGCGAGACCGGTGGGAAACGGGGCAGGCCGGCCATTCTCAATCACGCCAATCTCAACGGCCTGGGCTCGATCTCCGATCAGAACCTGACGGCGGTGTCCGCCAAGGGCGCGGTGTTCTCCGGCCTCGACATGCGAGGGGCCCAACTGCAGGGCGCCAACCTTGAGGGCGCCGATCTTCGCGGCTGCAATCTGCAGAAGGCCGATCTGCGCGGCGCCAGGCTTGCGGGCGCGAAGCTCTCCGGCGCTGACCTGAGGCATGCCGCCCTCGGCCCCCTCTATCTCTCGGGAGGGCGGGTCATTGCCTGCGACCTGTCGGGCGCAAACCTGCGACATGCAGACCTGTCCTTCGCTGACCTGCGTCACGCCAAGCTCCTGGGCGCAGAATTGTCCAGGGCGGATTTTACGGGAGCAGACCTGACCAAGGCGGAACTGGCTGGCGCGGCCCGGCAAGGCGCCAAGGGGCTCAGGGTCTAGAAGCTCCTCCTGAACAAAAAAGGGCCGACGCTACGCAGCGCCGACCCTTTCAGAGACCGCCCAGAGGGGGAGGCTAGGCGGTCTTCAAATACGCCGTCAGGCGGCCTTTTCACCTTCAATCAAGGTGGCGGAGGCCGGGGTTGTAACGATGTCGATCCGGCGCGGCTTGAGCGCCTCGGGGAGTTCGCGCTTCAGATTTACCGACAGCAGGCCGTCGGCAAGCCCGGCGTCGGTCACCACAACGTAGTCCGCCAGCTGGAAGCGGCGCTCGAAGTCGCGCTCGGCCAGTCCGCGATGCAGGAAGCGCCTTTGCTCGTCATTGGCCGCCTTGCGACCCTGGACGGTGAGCAGGTTCTCCTTGACCTCGATGTTCAGTTCTTCGGGCTTGAAGCCGGCGACGGCCAGCTCAATCCGGTAAGCGTTCTCGTCGGTCCGCTCGATATTGTAGGGCGGGTAGCCGGAAGCTGAGTCCGCCGTGGCGGTTTCAAGTTGCTGTGCCAGGCGATCAAAGCCGACGACGGAGCGATAGAGTGGGGAAAAGTCGATCGTACGCATCTTGGGTAACATCCTTCTTTACCAAGCAAGGTTGAATGCGAAACGGTCGCGAGCCGAAGCCTCGCGGGGTCTCGGAAGGCCCGGAATTCCAGCGCCTTCGGAGTAGAGATGGGCGAGGCGTCCACGGTTTCAAGGGCGCCGGGAGACCGATTTTTGACCCGGTCGCCGCATCGCGCTAGGCCAGATCCCACCATGCGGAACGACCGGTCCATTTCCCGAAGGATGTTGCTCACTGCCGGGCTGGCTCTGGCGGCCTGCGCGCCGGGGCGGACATCCGTGCGACACCCCATGACCCTTACCCAGGCCATTTCCGGCAACTGGCGCACCGCCGCCGACCAGGCCCGCGATATCTGGCGTCACCCGCTGGAGAGCCTGCAGTTCTGGGATCTGAAGTCGGACGCCACTGTCGTGGAATTCTGGCCAGGAGCAGGCTGGTACACCGAGATCCTCGCGCCCTACCTTGCTGCAAACGGAGGCAAGCTCTATGCCGCCGACCTCCAGACCGACAATCCTGACGACCCGGCCGCCGGCCAGATCGTGAACGCCTATCTGCAGAAACTCAGGCGAAATCCTGACCTTTATGGCGATGTGGAGATTACGACCTTTGGCGCCACCAGCGGTCCCGTGGCGCCGCCCGGCTCCGCTGACCTGGCCCTCTTCCTGCGCAATCTGCACAACTGGATGGCGGCCGGAATCGCCGAAAAGGCTTTCCACGACGCCTTTGAAGCCCTGAAGCCTGGCGGGGTCCTGGGGGTTGAAGAACACCGGGCCGTTCCTGGATCGACCCCGGACATTCTGGCGTCGGACGGCTATGTCCTGCAGTCCCTTGTGGTGCAGATGGGGCAGGAGGCGGGTTTCCTGTTTGAGACCGCCAGCGAGATCAACGCCAATCCCCTCGACACCAAGGATCATCCTTTCGGCGTCTGGACCCTGCCGCCTGTCCGAAGGACCTCCTTGCGGGGTCAGCCTGCCGATCCGACCTTCGACCGGGCCAGGTATGATGCGATTGGCGAGAGCGACCGCATGACATTGCGCTTCCGCAAGCCCGGGTGACCCAGGGGCGGCGTTTACAAGCGCGGCAGGTCAGGCGACATTGGCCCAGCACGAGCGGCGGGGACCCATGGCGAGCCTGGAAGAATTGACGGCCAAGATTGCAGGGGTCCTGGGACCAGACTCGGGCCTTGGCAAGTCCTTCAAGATCGACCTGAAGGGCGAAGGCTTCATCCACATCAGCGAGACCGGCGTCACCAATGACGACCTGCCAGCCGATCTGACCGTCAAGGTCAGCCGAAGGGATCTGGAGGCCATGGGCAAGGGCCAGCTCAATCCCATGACTGCCGTCATAACCGGACGCCTCCAGGTGTCGGACATGTCCCTGGCCATGTCGCTTCAGCCTCAGATGCAGGCCCTCTTCGCCAAACTGGCATAGGAATTCGAACATGTTGCTCGCTCCCCTGGTCTCCATCCCCCAATCGCCAATCCCCCCAGGCGGCGGCGCTGAATGGGTTTCCGGCAATGGTGGCGCCCAGCTTCGGGCGGCCCTCTTCACCCCGAAGGGCAAGGCCCGAGGTTCGGTGGTGCTGTCCACCGGGCGGACCGAGGCGATTGAAAAGTATTTCGAGGTCATCACCGACCTGCTGAACCGCGGGTTTGTTGTCCTGTGCCAGGAGTGGCGGGGCCAGGGCCTGTCCCATCGTGACCTTCCCGACCGGCTCAAGGGTCACGCCAAGGGCGTACAGCCCTATGTGGATGACTATGCAGCCATTCTGGCGGCATTCGAGGCCCGTTTGCCCAAGCCCTGGCTGGCCATCGGCCATTCCATGGGCGGCTGCCTGACCCTGATGGCCCTGGCCAGGGGGCAGTCGCCCAGGTTCGCCGGCGCCGTATTGTGCGCGCCCATGCTGGGGGTTCGCGCTCCGCCCATGGCGCGGCTCCTGGTCGCGGTAAACATGCTGCTGGGCAAGGGATCCGAATATGCCCGCCAGCCAGTGGGCAATCCCTATGAGGAAGCCTTCGAAGGCAATGTCCTGACCCATGATCCCGTCCGGTTCGCCCGGGGGCGGGCCTTGATCGCCGCCAATAACGACCTGGCGCTTTCGGCGCCCACCTGGGGGTGGATGGATTTCGCCCTCACTGCGACCCGTTATCTGGGCGTGAAATCCAATCTGCAGGGGGTGAAGATCCCGGTGGTGATCGTTTCGGCGGCGGACGACAAGCTGGTGACCGACACCGCCCAGCGTCAGGCCGCGGCGGATCTGCCCGATGGCAAGTTCGTCAGCGTCGCAGGCGCCGAGCATGAAATCCTCATGGAGACCGATGACCTGCGCGACCAGTTCTGGAGGGCGTTTGATGCGCTCGCGGACCTGGTGGCGCCAAAGCCCGCGGTGGCGGCTCCGAAGGCGGAAGCCAGGCCTGCTGCGGTCAAGTCGCCTGCAAAGCCGAAGTCTGTCGCAAAGGCGGCTCCCAAGCCCAAGGCTGAAGCAGCTCCAACGTCAAAGGCCAAGGCGGCTCCCAAGGCTGCGGTCAAGAAGCCCGCAGCCAAGGCGGCGCCGAAGAAAAAGGCCTAGTGGGCGGCAGGCCCGACCAGGGCCAGGGCGGCTTCCAGGCAGCGGCGGTCGCCGGCTATGGCGACCTGGCCGCCGTACTGGCCAACCGGCGCGCCCCGCCAGTCCGTCACCATGCCGCCAGCGCCCTCCATCAAGGGGATGGCGCTTTCAATATCCCATGACTTGAGGCCGGCTTCGAGGACAAGGTCCAGGGTCCCGGCCGCCACCATGGCGTAGGCATAGGCGTCGCAGCCGAACCTCGCCAGTCGAGCGGCCGCGCGCACCTGCTTCCAGACCTCCAGTTCCGGCGGCTTGAAGCATCCGTCCGGGTCGGTGGTGGCGATGACGGCTGACTTCAGCCCATCGCAGGCCCGGACCTTGAGGGGCCGGACGCCATCTCTGGACACCATGCGGGAACCGCCAGCATGGCCGATATAGATCTCGCCGATATAGGGCTGGCCAATGGAGCCAAGGACGGGTTTTCCCTCGTGCCGCAGACCGATCAGGGTGGTCCAGACCGGCAGGCCGGCGATGAAGGCCCGGGTGCCGTCAATGGGATCGAGGACCCAGACGAACTCGGCGTCCGGCCTGTCCTCGCCATACTCCTCGCCAATGACTCCATGCTCGGGAAAGCGCTGGGAGATCACCTTGCGGATGGCGGCTTCGGCGCCCTTGTCGGCGACCGTCACCGGATCAAACCATCCTGCATGCCCCTTGTCCTCCAGGCCGTGATCGGCGCGGAACAGGGGAGCAATGACCTCTGCCGAAGCGGCGTTCAGGTCGAGTAGCAGGTCATCAAGGACCGCGAGGCGCTGGGGCGTGAGCATGTCCTGCTCTACCGCGTCGCGCCCCGGAAGTGAAACCCCCCGCCGTTACAGCGGGGGCTCCGACGGTCTAGGCGGCTTCCTGGTCGCCGTTCAGGGACTTGGCCAGATCCAGCAGCCGGCGGCGGGGACGCTCGCCCAGCTGGTAGTAGGCGCGGATCAGATCCAGGGTTTCCTTGCGGGCGAACATTTCGCCATTGCCTTCGGTCTCGCCGTTGTTCTCGCGGTTGGCGGCTTCTGACAGACCGTCATAGAAATAGCCGACCGGAACCTCGAGGGCTTCGGAGAGCTGCCACAGCCGCGCTGCGGAAATGCGGTTGGCGCCGCACTCATACTTCTGGATCTGCTGGAAGCGGACGCCGCAGGCGCAGGCCAGTTGTTGCTGGGTCAGGCCCAGGAGTCGACGACGACGACGCAGGCGCTTGCCCAGGTGGAGATCGATATTGCTGCCGGTGGAGTCCATGACGGCCCCTCTGTCTTGGTTGCACCGCCTGTCTCAAAGTGAGACGGGCTGCCCTCAAATTGGCAAGTCGCGCGCCAAGCGAGCCCGGTTCGCGTTGCGCGACAGGCCCCTGGCCGGTTAGGACTGCGTTATGACCACGGCCAAACCATCACTGGCGCAGGACCTTGTCTGGCGGCTCGAGGCCCTGGCCTATGACGCGGTCACAGGCCTTGCGCGCCTGTTTCCGATTGATGGGGTCTCTGACTTCGGAGCTTGGCTTTTCAAGGGGTTAGGTCCGCTGACCAGCACTCACCGGGTGGTGATGGCCAACCTGCGGATCGCCTTTCCGGACGCCCCTGACGCAGAGATCCACCGCCTGGCCATGGAGAGCTGGGCCGAGACCGGTCGGGTGGCGCTGGAGTTCCCCATCCTCGACAAGATCATCGCCGATCCCACACGGGTGGAAGTGGTCAATGGGGAAAGGCTGGCCGAAATCGCCCGGGAAGGGCAGGCGGTCGTATTCATTTCCGGACACTTTTCCTCGATGGAGGTCATGCCGGCTGCCATCGTTCAGGCCGGCATCACCTGCCACATCACCTATCGCGCGATGAACAATCCCCATGTGGACGCCAGCTTCCGCCGCAGCCGCTTCCGGTATGGCGTGCGCCTGTTTGCGCCCAAGGGCGGCGAAAGCGCCCGGGAATTGATCAGGGCCCTGGGTCGGGGCGAGTGCGCGGCCCTGATGAATGACCAGAAGTTCAATGGCGGGGTCGCCGCACCACTGTTCGGCGTGACCTGCTATACGGCGCCGGGCCCCAGCAGCTTCGCCCTGCGTTACAATATCCCGCTGCAACCCATGTCGGTCCAGCGCACGCACAAGGCCAGGTTCAAGGTCGTGGTCCACGACGCCATCCACCTGCAGAATACCGGCGACCGCAATGCCGACATCGCCGCCGGGGTGGGCAAGGTGAACGCCTTTATCGAGGATCGGGTAAGGGCGCGGCCGGCCGAATGGTTCTGGGTCCACAAGCGCTGGCCCAACGAACACTACAGGAAGCCCAGGGGCTAGGCGGCCTTCACGCCCACCATAAGCATGGGGTCGAGATTTCGACCATGCCACTTCATGCGCCAGCAGAGATGGGGCCCGGTCGCCCGGCCTTCCTTGCCAACGGCGCCGATCACCTGGCCCTGGGTCACGACGTCGCCCTTCTTCACCAGCACCTTCGACTGATGCAGGTAGGCCGTGATCAGGCCCTGTCCGTGGTCCAGCAGGGTCAGGCCGCCTTCGAAGTGCAGCCCGGTTTCAGCAAAGGCCACCAGGGCGCCTGCGGGGGCATGGATGGGCGTTCCCGCTGGCGCAGCCATGTCGTCGCCATAGTGCGGCCGCTTGGGCACGCCGTTCAGAACGCGCTGGCCGCCAAATCGTCCCGACAGGCGGAATTTCTTCAAGGGGAGAATGAAGCCTGTTCGGAAATCCTGACGGTCTGCCCGGCTGGAAAAGCCAATGGACTTGCGCGCCGTTTCAGCTGCTATCCGGGCAAGCAGGGCCTCACCCTGGGGATTGACCTGGTCTTCAGCCAGGCCGCTGATCTTCTGGATGTCGAATACGCCCGGCGCGATGTGCGACACATGTTCGGCGGCGCCTTCGGGCGCTACGGCGCGTATTGTGGCTTTCGGTTCAGCGTCACGGTCAAAGCCGACAATGAACAGCCCCTCCGCCGACGCCTGGCCTTCATAGACCCCATCCACAAAAATCCTCGCCCGGGGCCGTGTACGGCCGATCAGGGCGCCGCCCTGCTGCGAGCGGCCGGTGAGCTCCAGGGGAATATCCGCACGCGCCGGCCCCGCAAGGCCCAGGGCGCCAAGGCCGACAAGGGCCTGCCTGCGGGTGGAGGTCAGGGGTTCTTCTCCTGCCAGCGGGCGAGGGACTCTGCCGGGCCTGCATAGGCCTCCTGCAGGGGTGCGCTCCAGTAGCGCAGGGCCTCAAGCGGGATTTTGACGCCTGAAACAGCGCAGAGCACATACTTGCCGTTCTTCAGGACGACAAATTCGCCATCGCCATAGTGCAGGCTGGCAATGTCGGCGGCGTTCGGAAGATCACGATCAATAGCGTTCATGGCGCACACATTAGCCCAAGCCGGGCGATCAGAACAGATCGCCCTGGTTCGGCGGCGTTGGGGTTGGACGGATGGGCTTCACCGGCCGTGGCGGCGTCTTCGGCGCAGGAACCTCAGCGCCCCCGGCGCCATCAATGATGGCGTTGCGATCCACATCAGCGAAGACCAGACGCACCGCCTCGCCTGCTGAAAGGCCTGCCCCTTCCCGGACGAGCCCGCCATCCAGCCTGTGCACCCGGGCGAAGCCGCGCTTGAGTGGCGCGCTGGGGTCCACGGACAGATGAAGCTTTGACAGGCTGACCAGTCTCTCCCGGGCCCGGTCGACGGCCCGGGTCATGGCCGGTTGCAGGCGCGCAGTCAGCCGGGACAGACGGTCCTGATGAACCGTCTGCGGTCGCTGGAGCATGGCGGGATTGAGGCGTGACCCGACCCGCACCAGACTGGTCCGGTGAACGGCGACATTGCGCTCCAGGGCCGCACCCAGGCGGCTCTTCGCCAGGGTGAAGCGCTGGTCGGCCAGTTCGAGCTGGTCAGGAACTCGTGCCAGACTGCGTCCCAGGGTTTCGATTCGGCCCCGACGATCTTCCACCAGCCGCCCGCCTGCGCGGTGCAGACGTCCCGTGAGATCGGAAATGCCGGCCCGCAGTTCTGACAGGACCGGCGTCGCCATCTCAGCGGCGGCTGTCGGAGTCGGCGCCCTGCGATCTGAAACGAAGTCAATCAGGGTGGTGTCGGTCTCGTGGCCGACAGCCGAGATCAGCGGGATCTCCGAGGCCGCCACGCAGCGGGCCAGGGCCTCGTCATTAAAGGCCCAAAGATCTTCAACCGAACCGCCGCCCCGGGCGACGATCAGGATGTCGGGGCGGGGAACGGGGCCGCCGGGGGCCAAGCCGTTGAAACCTTCGATCGCCGCGCGGACCTGGGCTGATGCAGCGTCTCCCTGGACCACAACCGGCCAGACAATCACATGGCAGGGCCAGCGGTCGCGGATGCGGTGAAGAATGTCCCGGATGACCGCGCCCGTTGGGCTTGTAATGACGCCCACCACAGAGGGCATGGCGGGCAGGGCCTGCTTGCGGGCGCTGTCGAACAGGCCCTCGCTCTGCAGGCGGGCCTTCAACCGCTCCAGCTGGGCCAGCAGGGCGCCAACCCCAGCGGCCTCCATGGTCTCGATGACGATCTGGTAGCGGGATCCGGCGGGAAAGGTGGTGATCTTGCCGGTGACGATCACTTCAAGGCCCTGTTCAGGGCGGACCGAAAGGGCGCGGACGGACCCCTTCCACACCACGCCGTCTATCGAGGCGCGTTCGTCCTTGAGGGTCAGATAGACATGACCATTGCCGTGGAAGGTGACCTTGGACAGCTCGCCGCGCAGGCGGACAAAGCCGTAGGATTCCTCGAGAGTCCGTTTGAGCGCGAAAGCCAGTTCCGAGACGGAATAGGCCTTGGCGTTTGAATCAGACTCGATGGGAAGATCGCTCATCAGAGAAAGGTAGCGGGGGCTGGGCGAAAACCCAAACCCCCACTACCCCATCCCCAACGGATTTAGATGTAGCGGCGCAGGGAGCGGGCCAACTCGTTGGCGCCCGACTTCTTCTTGGTCTGCGCGGGCTGATAAGCGACCCGGGCGTGCTCGACGCAATAGGGACCATCGCTCTGGCGACGACCGCAGAAGGTGAAGCCGTCGCTGGACGGGTCGCCGATCGGCCACTTGCACATGTGGGCGCCCAGGGTCAGCACGGTGGCCGAGCCCGGCGCTTCGTCCACATAACGGACCGGCGCAGGCATGGGCGGCGCCAGGGTCATGGCGGCGGGTTCGGCGATCCGACGGGGTGCGGCCGGCTGGGCCACGGGACGGGCCGGACGCGGCGCCTTGAACACCGGGCGGGCGGGCTTGGAAGGCGCGGCGCGACCCGAGAGGCCCAGACGATGGACCTTGCCGATCACGGCGTTACGGGTGACCCCGCCCAGTTGTTTTGCGATCTGACTGGCGGACAAGCCGTCCTGCCAGAGCTTTTTCAGCATTTCGACGCGTTCGTCCGTCCAGCCCATGGCTCGCTCCACCGCTTTTTAGGATCCATATGGCGCCCCTGCGCACCCCCTGGATCAATATCTGGTGGCCGTTCCCAACTCCGGCCCCCCTTAACTACCAGATACCGTATACCTTTCGTTAATCACCACAATAGGCGCCTTGGGCTCCATCCACAGAAACTAGATGTTGATTCGGCCCTGGCGGGCCTTGCGCATCAGGCTGGGGGGAGGCAAATCAGATCCATGACCGACATCACCCCCGCCGCCGCAGTCATTCCGCCGCAACCCCGGGACTATCACGGGGTGAACTGGGCGGGCTTCCGCACCCTCTATCGGCGCGAAGTCATGCGCTTCTGGAAGGTGGGCATGCAGACCCTGGCGGCGCCTGTGGTCACCTCCCTGCTCTACATGATGGTCTTTGTGGTCGCCGCCCAGGGGGCGCGACCGCCGGTCCATGGCGTAGAATTCGGAACCTTCGTGGCGCCGGGCCTGATCATGATGTCCATACTGAATAACTCTTTCGCCAATTCGTCTTCCAGCCTGCTGCAGGCCAAGATGAATGGGCTGATCGGTGACTTCCTGACTCCGCCCCTGACCCCGCCCGAGCACGTGGCGGCCTTCGCCCTTGGCGCCGCGACCCGGGGGATACTGGTGGGCTCAGTGACCTGGTTGGCGGTGGCGCCCTTCACCCACCTGCCCATCACACATCCCTGGGCCGTGCTCTATTTCGGGCTGGGCGCCGCGACCATACTGGGTCTGCTGGGCATCATGGCCGGTCTGTGGAGCGAGAAGTTCGACAATATGGCGGTGGTCACCAACTTCATCGTCATGCCCATGACCTTTCTGTCCGGAACATTCTATCTTGTAGAGCGCCTGCCAGAGCCCTTCAGGTCGGCCAGCCACTTCAATCCGTTTTTCTATCTGATTGACGGTTTCCGCTACGGCTTCATCGGCCACGCGGAGGGCTCACTTTTTGTCGGCGTCGCCATGACCGCAGGTTTGATCGTGGCCTTCACCAGCATCTGCCTGTGGATGTTCGAGACCGGCTACAAGATAAAGTCTTGATGACAGCCCCTCGTCTTTGTTGACAGAGGGGTTGCTTGAGACGAAAACGCCAAGCCTTCCAGTCCCCGTCGCCCTGCGGCGGGGACGCTTGATTTCGGAGGGTTACTCCCGTGACTGAAAAGACCGCTTCGGCGCCCGTTCCTGACGACCACATCATGGGCGTGTACAGCCGCACCCCGCTGGCGTTCGAACGAGGCGAAGGCGCGCGCCTTTTCACTGTGGACGGTGAGGAATACCTCGACTGCATGGCGGGCATCGCCGTGAACGCCCTGGGGCATGCCAATCCCAAACTGGTTCAGGCCGTGAAGGACCAGGCTGAAAAGCTCTGGCACGTGTCGAACATCTTCACGATCCCCGGCCAGGAAAAGCTGGCCAAGGTGCTGACCGACGCGACCTTCGCCGACGTTGTCTTCTTCGGCAATTCCGGGGCGGAGGCCGTTGAGTGCGCCATCAAGACGGCGCGCAAGTATCACTGGTCCAAGGGTCAGCCCGAGCGCATTGACATCATCGGCTTCGAGGGCTCCTTCCACGGACGGACCCTGGCGGCGGTGAACGCCTCGGGCAATGCGTCCTACCTTGAGGGCTTCGGGCCCAAAATGCCGGGCTTCATCCAGCTGCCCTATGGCGACCATGAGGCCCTCAAGGCGGCCATTGGCCCGACCACGGCGGCGATCATCATCGAGCCTGTGCAAGGGGAAGGCGGGGCCCGCGCCCTGCCCGACGCCTGCATGCGCGGCCTGCGTCAGCTGTGCGATGAAACCGGCGTCCTGCTGATCCTCGATGAGATACAGTGCGGCCTTGGCCGGACCGGCAAGCTCTTTGCCTATGAATGGGCCGGGGTGGAGCCGGACATCATGACTGTGGCCAAGGCCCTGGGCGGCGGCTTCCCGGTCGGCGCATGTCTTGCGACTGCAGAGGCGGCGTCCGGCATGAGCGTCGGCTCCCACGGGTCGACCTATGGCGGAAACCCCCTGGCCATGGCTGTGGGGCTTGCCGCCATGGAGCAGCTGAACTCCCCGGAGCTCCTCGCCCATGTGAACGAGGTCTCGGGCTATTTCCGCCAGCAGTTCGCCGGCCTGCAGGAACGCTTCCCGGACGTTGTCCAGGATGTCCGCGGCCGCGGCATGCTGATCGGTCTGAAACTGGGCACGCCCAACCGCGAGTTCATGCAGCATGCCCGTGACCAGCACCTGCTGCTGGCCGGCGGCGGCGACAACTGCGTACGCCTTCTCCCGCCGCTTACCCTCACCCTCGACGAGGCCCGTGACGCCGTCAGCCGGATCGAGCGCGCCTGCGAAGCCGCCCGCGCCGCAGCCAAGGCCGCCTGATTATCCATCCCAGGTCCCGGCGCAAGCCGGGACTTCCAGATCCGAATGAACGATCCCGCCCTTGCCGGGCTTTCCTGCGGCAGGCGGTGAATGGAGGGTTTTCATGACCCAGCCCGTGAGACATTTCCTCGATCTCTGGCGCCATGACGGGGCGACCCTGCGCGCCATTCTGGATGACGCCCACGCCCGCAAGGCCGCCCGAAAGGGCTGGACCCAGGGCAGGGTAGATCCCGATGCGCCGGCCCGGGACCGCACCCTGGCCATGATCTTCGAGAAGAACTCCACCCGGACCCGGTTCTCCTTCGATGCGGCCATGCGCCAGCTGGGTGGAGATGTGATCATCTCCACAGCCTCGGACATGCAGTTGGGGCGTGGTGAGACCATCGAGGATACCGCCCGGGTCCTGTCGCGCATGGTCGACGCCATCATGTTGCGCGCAAACCATCACGACGATGTGGAGCGCCTCGCCTATGGCTCCACCGTTCCGGTGATCAACGGCCTGTCTGACAAGGGGCATCCCTGCCAGATCATCGCCGACATCATGACCTTCGAGGAGCACAGGGGCCCGATCAGTGGCAAGACCCTGGCCTGGGTGGGCGACGGCAACAATGTCTGCGCCAGCTTCATCCATGCTGCACCCAAGCTGGGCTTCCGGTTCAATATCGCGGCGCCGGCGCTCTACTTCCCGGACCTGATGGATCTGGCCCGCGCCAGCGAGCAGCAAGGTAGGGTTCATACGACCCATGATCCCCGGGAAGCCGTCGAAGGCGCCGACTGCGTCATCGCCGACACCTGGGTTTCCATGGGCGATGTGGATCATGACCAGCGCATGGAGGCCCTCGAGCCCTACCAGGTAAACAGCGGTCTCATGGGACTGGCGGCGAAGGACAGCGTCTTTCTCCACTGCCTGCCGGCCCACCGCGGCGAAGAGGTGACGGATGACGTCATCGACGGTCCGCAGAGCCTGATCTGGGACGAGGCGGAAAACCGTATCCACGCCCAGAAGTCGATCCTGGCTTGGTGTTTCGGCGCATTCTGACCGGAAAATGCTGCGCAGCAATTGGTGCAGCATAATCCGTATCAGGATGAAAATCCCGGCTGGCTGAACTTTCTTTGGCGCCATCCCTTGAAGGCGAAACCTTCCTTCCCATTTCTGGTGCGCGGGCCGGGCCCCTCTGGCGCGTCGTCAACATGGCGATGCGTGATGTCGGACCGCCAGGGATGTATCGGGCCTTACAATCCCAAGGGCCTGACCTCCCTGTCATCAGAGGCGGCCCGGAATACGATCACCAGCCGCCTCAAGTTGATACTTGAGGAGCTTGAATGCCAAATCGCAACCATCGCTATCGCCCCGACTTCCGCAGCCTCCTGAAAGAGGCCTGGACACCCGGAGACGCGATCCAGTTTGACGCCATCATCGGGGCCTGCGCCCTGGTGGCCCACGCAGACGGCTGGGTGACCGTGGAGGAGCGGCGCAAGCTTACCGAGCGATTCTGCGCCATTGAGGATCTGGCGATTTTCGGGCCCGATGAAGCCCTGGACGCCTTCGACCAGCTGATCGACCTGTTCGATCGCGACGCCGAACTTGCCCGCAGCGACGCCGAGGCGGCGGTGGCCAAGCTTCGCAGCCATCCGCTCGCCGCCAGACGTCTGGTCGCCACAGCCTGTGGCGTGGCGGCCGCGGACGGAGGTTTCGATGAGGCCGAGAGGGACATTGTCCTGCGTCTCTGCAAGATCCTCAACGTGCCGCCGGTGGAGTTCGAGCTCATTCCTACGGCAGGCTAGGCGCCAACCGACGGGGCCATAGTTTCTCTCCCTTTCTCTGGCGTGGATTTGTCCTAGTCTGCCTGCCAGAGGAAAAATCCAGGGGGAGACAAGGCTATGGCGAGCGGACGGGTGGCGGGCAAGACCGCCCTGGTGACAGGCGGCGCTTCAGGGCTGGGCGCGGAGTCCGCCAGGCGATTGGCGCGGGAAGGGGCCAGTGTTGTCCTGACCGATCTGGCGGAGGACGCAGGTCAGGATCTGGCCGACGAAATCCTGGCCAATGGCGGGAAGGCCCTGTTCCTCCGTCATGACGTGACCTCGGAAGGCGACTGGGAGTCCGTCGTCGCCCGCACAATGGAGACCTTCGGCCGTCTCGACATCCTGGTGAACAATGCCGGTATAGCCATCACCGGGCTGGAATTGATGACCCACAGCCTGGAGGGCTGGCGCAAGACCCTGGCGGTCAATCTGGATGGGGTCTTCCTGGGCCTCCGCTATTGCGGACCGGCTATAGCTGCAGGCCAGAGGGGCGGTTCCGTGATCAATCTCTCCTCGATTATGGGCAAGGTCGCCAGCCCCGGTGCGGCCGCCTATTGCGCGTCCAAGGGCGGGGTCCTGATGCTGACCAAGGCCGCGGCCCTGGAATGGGCGCCCCTGGGCATCCGGGTGAATTCCATCCATCCCGGCTTCATTGATACGCCCCTGGTGTCCGGCATCCTGCGAAACGCCGAAAACGCCAATGAGCGGCGCGAAATGCTGATCAACCGTCACCCCATTGGCCGGCTGGGCGTCCCCCGGGAGATCGCCGACGCCGTGGTCTTCCTGGCCAGCGATGAGTCCAGCTTCATGACCGGCGGCGAAATGGTGATCGACGGCGGCTATACGGCCCAGTGAAACTCTAGAAGCCCCGGGCTTCCAGCCAGGAGATCACAGCCGTGCAGGCCTTGGGCAGCAGGTCACGGCGGTCGACGTAATAGTGGTCGGCCCCCTCGATGTGCACCAGGGTCTTGTCCTGCGAAGCGACGGCGTCGAACAGGCGCTGGGCGTGGCTGGGTGTGCAGGCCAGGTCGGCGGTATTGTTGATCACCAGGACCGGGCAGGACATGTTCGCCCCATTGACCAGGCCATTGGCCCGGCTCTCATCATAGCTCCACTGGGACAGCCAGGACCTCAGGGTCGAGAAGCGCCCCAGACCCACCGGCCCGTCATTGACGATCCGCGGATCGCCCAGATAGCAGGTCCCGGGCTTGCGGTCGGAAGGGTCCTGGGTCGGGTCCATCCAGCGCACGTCTGACATGGTGCCATAGGTCACGAAACAGCGCTCGGCGTCCGGGTCCGGCCCGGCCTGGATCTGCGCCAGCTCGGCCTTCACCCGGGCCGTGATGCGGCGGTTGCGGTCAATCTGGGCCTGTCGGAAACGGGCGACAAAGGCGTCGGAATAAGGGGGTTGGTTGGGACAGGCGGGATCGTAGATGTTCAGCTCCAGGTCCCGCTCGAAGGGCCGGTCCTCGTCCAGGATCGACGGGTCCAGCCATTCGGTCATGGTGACCGACCGGCTGATGTGGGCGGCCAGCAACATGACCGCGTCGGCGGGGATCAGACCCGCCGCCGTCAGGTCGACCTCGTCCCCCGCCGGGGTGGTCTTCAGGGTCGGGCGCTCCGCCTGATCCTGATAGAACAGGGACAGGGATCCGCCGCCGGACCAGCCCCCCAATATGACCTTCTCATAGCCAAACCGGGTCTTCAGATCGGCAATGCAGGCGCCCAGATCAAGGACGCACTTCTCCATGATCAGGGCGGTGTCATTCCCCCGATAGCGCGGGTTGCAATAGATGACATGGCGGCCCGCATGGGCCAGGGCCGAGACCAGGGGCAGGAAGGATCCACCGCCCACCGGGTGGCTGAACAGGATGACGCTCTTTGACTCCACGTCGTCGGGCCGGATGCGCATGCACTCGACGAAGACCTGGCCCGAGGGTCCGCCATAGACCTCTTTCAGCCGGGTGTTGTCGGCATGTACAAAGCCATAGGGCTCGCGCACCACGCTCATCGGCATTCCTCCCCTGAAGGTTATTGGCGCCAAGACTCAGGCATATGCCGCCGGCCGTCCAGAGGCTATTGTCACCGTCAAAGACAGGGGAGGAACCATGAGCCAGCATCCCACCGGCATCCATCACCTGGCCTTCATGGCCGGGGATATCAAGAAGCATATCGACTTCTTCTCGCAGGTCATGGGCTGCCCGTTGGTCGCCCTGTTCGACATGCACGGCGTGCCCGGCGGCCTCCACGCCTTCCTGCGCATGAATGACCACAGCTATTTCTCTATCGTCCAGCTGCCCAAGGTCGACGACATCCCCATCGAGGTGGGCGTGACCCATGCGGGCACCGGCGCCGGCGTCAGCGCGCCGGGCACCCTGCAGCATCTGGCCTTCCGGGCTGACACCGAGGCCGACCTGATCGCCCTGCGCGACCGCATCCGCAGCCATGGGGTCAATGTCATCGGCCCCATCGATCACGGCATGTGCAAGTCGATCTATTTTGCGGGGCCCGACCAGATGACCCTGGAGGTGGCGACGCCTGGAACCCTCATGGACCCTGCCCACTGGGTCGACCCGGCCGTCCTGGCCAAGGCCGGGATTTCCGACGCTGAGGCCGAACGGTTCAAGGCGCCCATGGCCTATACAGGCCCAAGCCCCGTGCCCCAGCCGCCCTATGATCCCGCCATGCCGCACATGGCCTATCCGCCCAAGGCCTATGAGCAGATCCTGGCGACGCCGGACGCGGTGGTTCTGGCGGCGGGCTCCTTTACCGACCCGCCGGTTCCCTAGAGCGCGTTCCCTTTAGACGGAACCGTCTAAAGGGTAAAACTGCGCTCTTATCCAAACAAGTAGAGCACGCTCGTCGCGATAACCGGTTCCCACTTATCGCGGCGTGCTCTAGGTCCGCGGCTGCAGGCCCTGCTGGCCCAGCCGCCAGCGGAACTGGTCATAGCGGTCCTGGCCGAAGAAGGGCTCGCCATTGAAGGCGATCATCGGCACGCCATAGTGGCCGGCCTTGCGCTGGTCGACCTGGTTGACCTCGATGATCTGGTGCAGGCGATCGGCGTCTGAATCGACCGCGTTGAAGATGTCAGCGGGGTCGAGACCGGCCCGGCGGATGGCGTCAGCGATATGATCGCCCTCATGCCAGTTGTCGATCGAGCCGCCCCAGATCATGGCGCTGATCTCGTTCAGGAAGGCCAGGCCCTTGCCCCGCTCGGTCGCCGCTACGCCCATGCGGGTCAGGCGGTGGATGTGCGGCTGGTCCTTGGGATAGGTCCGGGTCTCGCGGTCCATATAGACCGGATCCGGCCGCGGCCAGCGGAAGGGCAGGCCCAGGAATTCCGCCTCCCGGTGGATGTCGGCCTGGAAGTAGCTGAACCACAGGGGATCGCGGGTCTCGAAGAATTCCGGCGTCCGCACCGCCAGGGGATAGACCGGCCTCACATTGCAGACCACGTCGAACTCGGCCTCCAGGGCCACCAGCCGCGGGGTGATCATGTAGGAATAGGGCGAGCGGAAGGACCAGTAGAGGTCATAGGTCAGGGTCATTGGCGCGCTCCGGCTTGGGCTCTCGATCAGATTGTGACATAAGGCGCGTCACAATCAATCGGGAGCCTTCACCATGGGCCGGACAATCATTCGCGGACTGGTCGGAATTGCCGGCCTGCTGGGCCTTCTGGTCGCAACCAGACTGCTGCTGCAACCCGAAGCCACGGGTCTGAAGCTGGGCCTGACGCCTGTAGGCTCCCTTGGCCTCGCGACCATTCGCGCCGACGTTGCCGGCTTCTTCGCCGTGACGGGCGGGCTCTCACTGTTCGCCGCCTGGAAGAATGACCGGGCCCTGATCCTGGCGCCATTGCTCCTGATCGCCGCCGCCCTCGCGGGACGCTGCCTCAACCTGGCCGTCCAGGGGGTCAGTCCGGAGCTTGTACCTCCGATGGTGATCGAGGCGGCCCTGCTTGTCCTGCTGGCGTTTGGTCGGAGGAGTTTGGGCACTAGGGGCTAGGTCTGACCTTCGATGGCCGGCCCTGTCTGCCCGTGCGGACTTCTAATTCGTACAGTGTCGCCGTAATTTCGACGACCATCTTAGCAACGCGGCTCACGTAGGGGCGGTTCGGAGAGCGATCAACTACGGTGTTTAGTCCGCAAGATGCAGGATCTGCGTAGACGCCTTTTCACCGAGAAAATCCCGCAGTGATCCTTCTGCCGCAGGGCCTCCACTTTGTGCCAGCGTCGCGATGGCTTGGCCGCAAAGAACCTCCCAAGGCTTGTTGGTCATTTCGCTTACGAGAATATTCCGAATTTCTTTCAGATCGTGGCCTTTGCGATCGAACCCGCCTTCGATGAAAGCCTGCATATGGGCGTGGTATTTATGGCCTGTTTTAGACTCGCACCAGTTGCGCACTTTCTCCTGAAGAGTCGGCCAATCTGTATCAGCCAGCGCCAAAGCTTCATCGCTCAGCATCAGGTTTTCGGCGGCACGGCACCCGAGGCGCATTCGAATAATGTGTCCAAGGTCATCAATGGCTTCAGGTTGCAAGTCGCGGTCCCGAAGAGAGTATCCCTTCGCGTCGTCGTAGACGGCATCGATTAGCCCATTCACCTCGCTTTCAAATTGGGCGAACTGATTGATGCTGCTAGCGACACACGGAAATACGCGAACGCGTCCCCCGCTCGACCGAATTGCCTGCTGCCACACCCGTTCATCGTCTTCCCCTTCGATGATTAGAATGGGTGCCTGGTTGAATACGTTCGACAGTGGGTGTGCGCCAAAGATTGGCAGAATTTCACGGTCGACGGTCGTAACAGGTCTGAACGTGAGCGCGGAAATGTCCTTCCGCTTAAAAGCCATTCGTGTTTCAGGATCTGTGGCTAGGCCTGCGAGAAGTGGTGTGCTGTGTGTCGCCACGACGAGTGTGATGGGTTGATCAGCGAGCGCCTCGATCATGAAGCGCGTCAGACGATCCTGTAGATCGGGGTGAAGATGGACATCGGGCTCATCCATCAAGAGCACGTTTTCTTTCCCTGCTTGCGCTTCGCTCACGAAAGATAGGATTTCAATTCCGAGCGAGATTAGTTCGGACTCACCGCTGCTTATGTCAGTCGCCTGCGCTTCAGCGCCGGTTTCGCGGACGATAATCTTAAAGGCTTTAGTTGGATCAAGCTCAATCTGAACGCGATCCAAGAGGACGTTCAACTTTTCCAGAACCACTCCGAATCTTGGCTTCGTACGGTCCTCATCGATTTCACGAAGCTTCAGAAGTTCCAGCCGCCGGAACAGCACTGCGCTCTGCTCTCGGAAATTGGAGGACTGATTCTGCCGCCTGTTCTCTTCCATCCACCTTGGATTGTGGCGGAGGCTTACTTCGATGTTGGGCTCATATTGGAGCACGCCCCCGCGCTCCGGGCTAATGTAGCGTACCTTCCCAATCCCTTCACCGAGATCACTTGAGATTTCGATCTTCTTGAGCAGGAAGCTCTTTCCGCACCCATTCTTTCCCAGAATGACGTTCTTTTTCGCGAGGTCGATGAGCTGAAATTCGCCAGCGCGCAGGTTCATGGTTTCATTCTACCTTAAATCATCAGCTGAGCTACAGCCGTACTAACCAGCTAAATCGCGTTCATTCTCCACTGGCTAGAGATCAGGTGTAAGCACTGTTCTGACCCCACCTAGCGGGATTGTTCGGATGTATGGATGGTACAGGCCCTGACTGCGGCGGGCTTAGTTCCATGATGATGTCATCTGACGATGCTATGATGGAGGTCCATGGGGTCCGCCGGTTTGGAGTTTTTACCGGGGTTACGGTGACACTGTATGGAATAGGATGCTGACCTTAGGACCTATCTGCAAAGTGCGTATCTCTGCTCCACTGACTCTCACAGCATCCCCGCCCTTCGCCCGCAGGACACTTGGATCCCGCCCCTAGTACTGCCCGTACTTGATCTCCGCCGATCCCACCGGCAGTTCCACCGTCATGCCGTCCTTTGACAGTTTCCAGGGGGCGAAGCCGACGGCGTCCACGCCCTTGGTGAAGCTGGCCTCGGTGAAGAAGGGCAGGCCAGCCTGGGTCAGGTGATAGAGGACCAGGGCCTTGACCCCGGCGTCCTTCGCGGTCTCGGCAGCCTCCACCGGGGTGGTGTGATAGGTCAGGGTGTCGTCCATGATCGAGCTCATCCGGCCCTGACCGGCGCCTGCCAGGGCGCGGACCATCATCCGGGTCATGTCTGAGTTCTGGGCTTCGTGGATCAGGACATCGGCGCCCTTGGACGCTTCGGCCAGCTGGGGCCACTTCTTCGTGTCGCCGCTGATCACCACCGAGCGGCCCTTGTAGTCGAACCGGTAGCCAAAGGCCGGCGAGACCGGGCTGTGTTCCACGGCGATGGCCGTCACGGTCAGGTCGCCATCGGTCCAGGCGACCTTGGAGCGCACCTTGCCCGAAGCCTGGTCTCCGGGAATGCTGATGACCTTGGGCGCCAGCAGGCCAAAGGCCACCGGCAGCTTCACTCCGTCATGCTCGTGGTGGGCGATGCGGAAGCCGTGGTCCCGGGCATAGGCCTGGTTGATCCCGGCGGCCAGTTTGTCCACCCCGGCGGGGCCGACCACGGACATGGCGACGGAACGACCGGCCACCCAGCTGTTATTGTTGAACTCCCCCAGATCGCCGATGTGATCGGAGTGCAGGTGGGTGATGAAGACCGCCTTGGCGGTCGCCGCAGGCAGCCGATAGAGGCCGATGTTTTCCGCAGACTCCGGTCCGACGTCCACGAGGTAGAGGGAGCCGCCAGCCTGGATGGCGACACAGGGCTTGGCGCGGTCCCTGACCGGCAGGGGTCCCGAGGTGCCGCAGAAGGTCACCTTCAGGCTGTCGGGCGCGGTCTGGGCCAGGCCCGAGGATGCGGCGGCCATGGTGAGCGCAAAGGTAAGGCCAGCGGCGATGCGGGGCAGGGTCGTCATGGTCATCTCCCAGGTGGGTCCGAAACGACCCTGATTGTGGGAGGGAGCCTGAAGTATTGGCACGATCAGTGCAACAATAATCTAGGGTCGGGCGACAACCTTGCGGGCGGCCTGCAGGCCTGCCATCGGGCTGGTGAGGGGCGGGGGCTGCACCTGCACCTTGTCAGCGGCTCCCGCCATGGAGGCCTGGGCCAGGGCGACGCTGGTGACGCCATCCTTCCGGGCCCGGTCTGCGGCAGCGGCGATGGTGTCTTCGTAGTTGTCCAGCTGGCCCGCCTTGAACATGTCCCAGGCGCCGTCGACCCACCAGATGTCGATCTCGGCGCCCGTCCTTGTGGCGGCGGTCCTGAAGAGGTCGCCTGTCGCCTGGAGCGTTGAGGGGGCTGCGCAGATCACTACAACCCGGCCGCCACCCTTCACGGCAAGGTCAGCCAGGGCGCTGTCGGCCCGGAACTGGTTTGGCGCCTCGGCGGGTATGGCCGGGCCCAGGGTCGAGCAGGTCAGCAGAACCGAAGGGGCGGTTTCGCCCAGGTCGCAAAGGGCCCGGCGGGTGAGGTCAATCACGGCCGGGGTCAGCTCTCCCGCAGACTCCGCCGCCGCCAGCAGATCGGGCCGGACAAGGTGTGAAAGGGCGCCTTCCGGCCAGCCCAGCTTCACCCGCGCCGCCTCGAAGACGGCGACATTGCTTTCGGCTGTATGGAGGCAGGCGATCTGGACCATCGGGTGAACCGCGATGCTGCGTGTGGACCAAGGCGCCACGCCCCGCGTTTCTACCGAAGACAGGTTAAACAATGGTCGGTAGAAGTGTCCCGAAATGGCCCTGGCGGCTGAAAATCATTGGGAGAGACACTATGAGCGGCAATATCGAAAGCACGGGCCTGCAACTCCGGTCCCTGATCAAGGCCAGCGGCGAGCTGGAACTGTCCCTGCAGCGCGTGCCGGTTGCCGAGCCGGGCCCCGATGAAGTCGTCGTCCGCATCGAAGCCTCGCCGATCAATCCGTCGGATCTGGGCCTCCTGGTCGGCGCTGCTGACATGAGCACCGCAAAGTCCACAGGCTCGGGCGAATCCACCGTCGTCACCGCTGGCGTGCCGCCCCAGTTCATGCGGGCCATGGCTGGCCGGGTCGATGAATCCATGCCCGTGGGCAATGAAGGCGGCGGCGTGGTCATCGCGGCCGGCAGTTCGCCCGCTGCCCAGGCCCTGATGGGCAAGACGGTCGGCGTTCTGGGCGGCGCCATGTACGCCCAGTACCGCACCCTGCGGGCCTCTGACTGCCTGGTCATGCACGACGGCGTCACCCCGATGGAAGCGGCCTCCTGCTTCGTCAATCCGCTGACCGCCCTCGGCATGGTCGAGACCATGCGTCGGGAAAACCACAAGGCCCTGGTCCACACTGCGGCCGCCTCGAACCTTGGCCAGATGCTCAACAAGATCTGCCTCATGGACGGGGTCGATCTGGTGAACATCGTCCGCAATGACGCCCAGGCCGACATCCTGCGGAAGATCGGCGCCAAGCACATTGTCGACTCCAGCTCGGCCACCTTCATGGAAGACCTGACCAAGGCCCTGGTGGAAGCCGGCGCCACCCTGGCCTTCGACGCCATCGGCGGCGGCAAGCTGGCCGGCCAGATCCTCACCTGCATGGAAGCGGCCGCCAACCAGACCGCCACGGTCTACAGCCGCTATGGCTCGAGCACCTACAAGCAGGTCTACATCTATGGCGGCCTCAACACCGGCCCGACCGAGCTCAACCGCAGCTTCGGCATGATGTGGGGCCTGGGCGGCTGGCTGCTGACCCCCTTCCTGATGAAGATCGGCGCAGAAGCCGCCGGCGCACTGCGCGCCCGGGTCGCCGCCGAGATCAAGACCACCTTCGCCAGCCACTACACCCAGGTGGTCTCCCTTCAGGGCGCCTTGGATCTGGACGCCATCGCCGCCTACAACCGCAAGGCCACAGGCGAGAAGTTCCTGATCAACCCCAGCCTCTAAGGGAACTCCAGACCGCGCCCATGAGCGATCAGTTTGACTATATCGTCGTGGGCGCGGGTTCGGCCGGGTGCGTCCTGGCCAACCGGCTGTCGGAAGACCCGAGCAATAATGTCCTGGTCCTGGAGGCCGGGGGCAATGACGACTGGATCTGGTTCCACATTCCCGTGGGCTACCTGTTCTCCATCGGCAATCCCCGGGCCGACTGGATGTTCCAGACGGAAGCCACACCGGGCCTGGGCGGCCGCAGCCTGAACTATCCCCGGGGCAAGGTCCTGGGCGGCTGTTCGGCCATCAACGCCATGATCTACATGCGCGGCCAGGCGGCGGACTATGAGGCCTGGCGCCAGATAGGCCTCACGGGCTGGGGCTGGGGCGATGTCCTGCCCCTGTTCCTCGACCAGGAAGACCATGTCTCCCCGCCCGATGACCTGCACCGCCAGGGGGGCGAGTGGCGGGTCGACCATCCCCGGATGAGGTGGAAGGTGCTGGACGCCTTTGGCGAGGCCGCCTCCCAGGCCGGCATCCCCCTGGTCCCCGACTTCAATGGCGGCGACAATTTCGGGGCCGGCTATTTCCAGGTGAACCAGAAGAACGGCCGCCGGTGGAGCGCCGCCAGCGCCTTCCTCAAGCCCGTCCTATACCGCCAGAACCTGCAGGTGGAGACCGGCGTCAAGGTCAACGAGATCCTCATCGAGAATGGCCGGGCCGTGGGCGTCGCCTGGCTGAAGGACGGCGAGCGGTTCGAAGCCTACTGCAATGCCGAGGTGGTGCTGGCCGCCGGCGCCGTGGGCACCCCCAACCTGCTGGAGCTGTCAGGCATAGGCGACGCCCGCCGCCTGACCTCCCTGGGCCTGATCTGCAAGGTCCATGCTCCGGGGGTGGGCGAGAACCTGCAGGATCACCTGCAGATCCGGCCCTATTACAAGGTCAGCGGCGTGCCGACCATGAACGCCCTCTACGCCTCCTGGTGGCGGCGGCCCCTGATGGCCCTGGAATACGCCGCCCTGCGCCGGGGGCCCATGTCCATGGCGCCCTCCCAGTTCGGCGCCTTCGCCTATTCCTCGGCCGAGTTCGAGACCCCCAACCTGCAGTTCCACGTCCAGCCCCTGTCCCTGGACAAGTTCGGCGACGACCTGCACCCCTTCCCGGCCATTACGGTCAGCGTCTGCAATCTGCGCCCCACCAGCCGGGGCTCGATCCACATCGGCTCGGCCGACCCCTTCGCCGCCCCGCGCATCCAGCCCAACTATCTTTCGACCCCCCAGGACGAGAAAGTGGCGGTGGACTCCCTGAAACTGGTCCGCAAGATCGTGGCCCAGGCGCCCCTCCAGGCCTTCAAGCCCCAGGAGCACCGCCCGGGGCCGGAGGCCCGCACCGACGCCGACCTGCTGGCCGCCGCCCGGGCCCTGGGCACCACCATCTTCCACCCGGTGGGCACGGCCAGGATGGGCCGGGCCGACGACTCCATGGCGGTGGTCGACGCCCAGCTGCGGGTGCGGGGGGTCAAGGGCCTGCGCATTGCCGACGCCTCGGTCATGCCGACCATCACCTCCGGCAATACCAACTCGCCCACCATGATGATCGCCGAAAAGGCCGCACGCATGATGCTGGCCGCCCGCTGAGAATTCTGCGATGAGGGCGTGTCCCGGCGGAACCGCGCCGAGTCCCCTCAGGAGAGGCCCATGAAGCCGCCCCCCAAGCGCCTGTCCGACCTCAAGGGCGGAACCCCCCAGGCCTCCAAGACCTTCGCCCCGCCCACCCCCAAGGTCTCCCGCCAGACCAAGGCCAAGGTGCTGACGCCTGCGGAGAAGGCGGCATTTCTGGCGTCGCGGCCGGATTTGAAATCCTGAGTGCAGACGGTGCGATACTATATCGGCATCATCCATAAGGATGAGGGCAGCGACTTCGGGATCTCATTTCCCGATTTCCCGGGCTGCATTTCCGCCGGCTCTGATCTGTCGGAACTTGCGGTGATGGGGCAGGAAGCCCTGCGGGGCCACATCACCCTCATGGCGGATGAGGGCCTGCCCATTCCCGAACCGTCTTCCATGGACGTTGTCATGGGACACCCGGACAATCGGGTTGGAACCCCAGTTCTCATTCCAGCGCCGTAGATTTTCTCAAAAGCCGCGGGGGGCGAACAGCACCATCCCCTAGGATGCCTTGAATTCGACCGAAGCCGACGCACAGCACTATGCGCGGTCGAAATTCGGGGTGAAGGCGGCGCGGCAATTTATTGCGACGCAGGGATAGGTGATATTAATTTCACCTAAGATGATACTAATCAATTTCCATACAGTGTAGAGTTCTTGGGTATGGCATCTTGAATATATAGCGAAAGAACAAGGACATTAATATGTACATTACCCCAGATAGCGCAAGAACTTTTCCTTGGTCACTATTTGGAGACACTTCCTGCATCACCACCTCGGCCTCGGAAATCAAATATATAATCCCCGTCGCGGCAAGAATTAGTCCCAAAACTAAAATAATATTCGAGAATACAATCATTGCAGTAGTTCTAGAAATCTTGGGAGGCTTATCTTTGCCTATAAAAGACATGTCCCTAATCTGTGAGAAGTGTAAATCTAATGGGCTTGAAATATTTCTAATTCTCTTCATTCCCTTTATTGTTCCCAACAAGGGAATATTACTACGCTGATCTGTATGAAGTAATTCTATTACGACACCTTCATTCTTGGCCAAATATTCGAATGAAACGTATGCCAAGTCGAGTGATTTTTCAGAACTCGATATATTGGCGTCATTTACTTCGTTGCTATATTTAATAATTGCAGTATTCAATATTTTTTCGCCACTCTCCATTTCAAACCTTAGTTTCGAAAGTTGAGCAACATCTCCGCGATTGATTACTGTATTTCCGCTGTTCCAAATAACAGCTATGGTTCTAGTCAGTCGTGGTATCTCGACGCCATCGTATAGAACGCTTAAATCACTTGAGATTTGTCCTAGATGAGAGCCAATAATCCTATTGGATTTCTGATAACAACTAAGTGCAATCTTCCCGCGGCCTAATGCAAAATAAATTCCCGAAATAAAAACCGCCGCAATCAAAGAAATAAGGAACAATACAATGGCAAGCTTGTCAGAATTGCTAAAAGCGCCAAAATATTCGATCATTTTTTCCACGTTGATGATAAAATCTTGAGGACAACAAGGTAGGCAAACTAGGTAGCGTGCTGTCAGTTTGGATCAGAGCAGCGCCCACGGGGAATCCTCCCACATCAAGCTTACAAAGAATAGAGTGTCAGGTCCAGTATTTCACCGATACTGACGGGGCTGTTGAAAACCATACGACTCAGTTGGCAGGTCCAGCATTCATTAGTTTTGTCGGCTTGTGACACCATCTGCGACGTCGCAGCGGGTCCCGTAAAGCCTCACTGCGCCCCTGACCTTTACCCGCCCGCAAAATTGCCAATCTCGACGGAGCGATCGGAAAAGGTCGCCGTAATGTGCAGCTCGCCGCCCATGGCGGCGATGAGGTCGCGCAGGGTGCTGACCTTCATGTCCGGGCGGCGGACCAGTTTCGAGATGGCCGGTTGCTGAACCTCCAGAAGGCTGGCCAGTTCCTCCTGGCTGATGCCAAGGCCTTCCCGCAATTGTTCCAGGCTGACCACTTCGGCCCCAAGCTCCGCCTTGCGGGCCAGGTTTGCGGCGAGCCGTTCGGGGCTCCAGCCCTTCTTGAGGTTGGAGAACGGCTGATGACCACTCATTTCATCAATCCTTCCTGTCTCAATTCCTGCAGATGCACATCGTAGAGGTCGTCTGCGACCGGGATCAGGCCGGAAATCCGGTGACAGTTCCAGCATTCCCCAACACCTGATACGGCCGCCGATACCTGCACGCATCCAGGGCATTGAACTCGACCAGTCGTCCGTGCTGCAAGAGACCTATCCCGCCTTCCGCGGCCGTCCACCCTTGGCGCCGTTGGCGCGGGCGGCTTGGGACTTGGCCGCGGAGCGGGTCTGGCCTGCCCGGCGGGCCATGTAGCTGCGGCCGCCGAAGAGACCCATCATCAGCCCAGGGATGGAGATGTCCACGTCAGGACCCTCCCAGTGGAGGCCATAGCCATCTCCCAGCACCTCAATAGCGCCGATGTCAGCGTCGGTGGCGCCTTCCAGCCCCTGAACCAACTTGGGCGGAAAGGCAAAGGTGCAACCATTGGTCAGGTCAACCACCACCCGACCAACTTGAGGGTCATAGTGGGCGCGGATGGCCCTGGGCTCGGTCCGTGCGGCTTGGCGGCCCCGGGCTTCGGCGGCGGCGAGAATGGACCTCCGGCGTTCGAGCAGACCTGCATCACCCATGGGTGAACGTCCTCCGATGAATCTATCGCCTTGTATCTATAGCTGTTTCACGTGAAACAAAACAAGAACAAAATGATCTGACCCGGGAGCGAGCACACCGCCTCACGTCGACTGCGTCGTATCCGGCAAACCCAAAATCCGCTTCGAAATGATGTTGTTCTGGATCTCGGATGAGCCGCCATAGATGGACATGGCCTTGCCGCTGAGCCAGCCGCGGACGGCTTCGATTTCTTCCTTTTCGAAGGCGTCGCCTTCCCAGCCCAGGCCCTGACCGCCCATGATTTCCAGGGTCAGTTCGGCGCGGGTTTGCGAGACATTGGTGGCGCTGTTCTTCAGGACCGAGGCGGCGTTGCCGGGGCTGGAATTGCCTTTGGCTTCGGCCACGGCGCGGGCCAGGGTCAGGCCGTGGATCTTCGCATCCATCAGGTGCTGGGTCAGGCGGGTGCGCAGGTCGGCGTCGGCAATGCGGCCGGCCTCATCGACGCCCACATACTTGCGGGCAATGTCCTGCAGCGGGGTGGACTTGCCGCCCATGGAGACGCCGGTCTGGCTGGCGCGCTCGTGCTGCAGCAGGCGCTTGCCCACGGTCCAGCCATGGTTGATCTCGCCCAGCAGGGCGTCCTTGGTGGCGGTGGCTTCGGTGAAGAAGGTTTCGCAGAAGGGCGAGGCGCCGGCGATCAGCTTGATCGGCCGGGTTTCGATGGCGTCCTGATGCATGTCGATCAGGATGAAGCTGATGCCCTCATGCTTCTTGGCGGAGGGATCGGTGCGGACCAGGGCGCCGCACCAGTCGGAATACTGGGCGCCCGAGGTCCAGATCTTCTGGCCGTCAATCTGCCAGTGATCGCCCATGTCGACGCAGCGCATCTGCAGGGAGGCCAGGTCTGACCCGGCGCCCGGCTCGGAATAGCCGACGCACCAGCGCACCTCGCCGCGGCAGATGGGCGGGATGTGCTTCTGCTTCTGCTCTTCAGTGCCGTAATCCATGATGGTCGGACCGATCATGGTCACGCCCATGCCGGCCATCAGCGGGTTAAAGGCGCCGATGGCGGCCATTTCCTGCTGCAGGACCCGGGCCTGGGCCTGGGAGAGACCACCGCCGCCATACTGGGCCGGCCAGGTGGGGGTGCCCCAGCCCTTGGCGCCCATGGCGGCCTTCCACTTGCCCACATCGCCGGTGGGGGCGGGGCCGTCCATCAGGGCCAGGGCCAGACCCTGCTTGCTGCGCAGGCTTTCGGGGAAGTTGGCTTCCAGCCAGTCGCGGGCTTCCTTGCGGAAGGTTTCCAGTTCAACGTCGCCGCCAAAATCCGCCATGTGGGTCTCTCCGGTCGTCTCGAATGGGTCGTTGGTCGATACAATAGGGCTCGCAGCCGCGGCCACAAGCCCGACGCTAGGTCAGGTCAGGCCAGAATTCGTGCTTCCCGGCCGCCCCGGACCAGGGTTCCCGGCAGGGCGCCGGTGAATTCCCCGTCGTCAAAGGTCACCTCGCCCGACTTCAGCGTATAGCGATAGCCCTCCACCCGCTGGACCAGGCGCTTGCCCCCGGCCGGCAGGTCGTGGACCGCCTCGGGCCGGAACAGGCGCAGGCGATCGAAGTCGATGATGTTGATGTCGGCCAGCATGCCAGGCTTCAGCTCGCCACGGTCATTGAGGCCATAGGCTTTTGCCGTGTCGCTGGTCAGCTTGCGCACCAGGAATTCCAGGGGGAAACGCTCGCCCTTGACCCGGTCCCGGGCCCAGTAGGTGAGGATGAAGGTGGGCATGCCGGCGTCGGCTATGACCCCGCAGTGGGCGCCGCCATCCGACAGGCCAAACAGCACATTGGGGTGCTGCATGTTCTTGCGGAAGAAGTCGAAGTTGTAGGTGTTGTAGCCACCGAGCGGTTGGTAAAACAGCTCCTTGCCGTCCTCGCGGATCAACAGGTCGTACATCATCTCCAGCGGGGTGATC
The DNA here is from genome assembly GCA_002256425.1 of Alphaproteobacteria bacterium PA2. Lineage (NCBI taxonomy): Bacteria > Pseudomonadati > Pseudomonadota > Alphaproteobacteria > Alphaproteobacteria bacterium PA2. Next base: position 988,107 of record NKIZ01000001.1, read on the forward strand.
CCGGCGGCGGCGGCCATGCCCGAGACGCTGGCCTCGCGGTCGGGCTCATAGTTCGGATTGTCCCCCAGGGGGAAGATGCGGAACAGGAATTCCGTCATGTCCGAGCCCATGATGGCCGAGCGGATCATGCTGTCTTCGCCCAGGATGGCGGCGCGGATGTCGGGGCGCTTCATGGCCGCGACCCGGCCTTCGAGATCCAGGGGGGCGACGGCCTTGGCATAGGTCGGGTGGCCGACAAAGACGTGGAAGTTGGACTGCAGACCGTGCAGGACCCCGGTGGGGCGACCGGCGATCTGGGGCCGGATGTCCATGCCCTGGAGCCGGGACTCCTCGGCGATGTTGTACATCTTGTTGCCTTCATAGGCGCCGGCCGAGGTGGCGACCAGGGTGACGGGCAGGCCGGTCTCCTGGGCGAAGGCCTTGACCCAGGACCACTCGTCGTCGTCGCCCAGATGGTCGGACACCATCTCGAAGACGCCGTGGCTGAGGCCCTTCATGGCCAGGCCCAGGGCCAGCATTTCGTCGGACCCGGCGAAGGTGCCCGGGACGTGGATCCCCTGCTTGTCCTTGTGCAGCAGGGTGCGGGAGGTGGAGAAGCCGAGCGCCCCGGCCATGACGCCCTCTCGGACATGCTCGGCCATTTCGGCGATCTCGTCGGCATTGGGGGCGTAGTCGGTATTGCAGCGGTCGCCCAGGACATAGGCCCGCACCGCGCCGTGGGGCACGTGGACGCCGACGTCGATGGCCCGCTTCTTGGACTCCAGGGCGTCGAGATATTCGGGGAACCGCTCCCACTGCCAGTCAATGCCCTCGGCCAGGGCGGCGCCGGGAATGTCCTCGACCCCTTCCATCAGCTCGATGAGGAAGTTGTGGTCCTGGGGGCGGACGGGGGCGAAGCCGACCCCGCAATTGCCCATGATGGCTGTGGTCACGCCATGCCAGCTGGAGGGGGCCAGCAAGGGATCCCAGGTGGCCTGACCGTCATAGTGGGTGTGGATGTCCACCCAGCCCGGCGTGACCACCATGCCCTTGGCGTCGATCTCCTTGCGGGCCGATCCCGTGACCTTACCGACCTGGACGATCCGGTCGCCGTCGATGGCGATGTCGCCCAGGACCGGCGGGGCGCCGGTGCCGTCAACGAGGGTTCCGTTGCGGATGATGAGATCGTGCATGCTGGCCTCCCGGGGGATCTTTATTTTGGGGCCATTGTTGATCGACTGGCGCGGAACGCAAGCGGTTATGCGCTGGGGCGTTCTCCCACCACCGAGACCCGCCAGCCGTGACGGCTTAAGGGGAAATAGTCCCACAGGGCGTGGTGCTGGGTGCAGCGGTTGTCCCACATGACCATGGAGTTTGGAGTCCACCGCATGCGGCAGGTGATGGCTGGGGTGATCTCGACGATCCGGAACAGCATTTCCAGGATGTCGGCGCTCTCCTGCCGGGTCAGCTGGACGATGTGCGAGGTGAAGCCGCGATTGACGAACAGCACCTTCTTTCCGGTTTCAGGATGGCGGACCACCACCGGGTGCTCGTGGCGCTCGAAGGGGGTGTCAGGCTTGTAGCCATAGGCGCCGGTATAGGGCAGGGCGCCGTCATGGATGGCGGTCAGGCCCTCGAGGAAGGCCTTCATCGGATCCGACAGCAGGTCATAGGCCAGGTACATGTTGGCGAAGAGGGTGTCGCCGCCCAGGCCGATCTCGGGAATGGTGTCGATGTGCAGCATGGAGATCTTGGGCGGCTCGAGGTCGCAGCTGACATCGGTGTGCCAGGCCTCGCCGGCCACATACTTCGACGCCTGGGTCGCCTTGACCTCCAGGCGCTCGTGCTCGCCCTGGCCTTCGGTGCGGATGACCTGCAGGGCGTGGACGTGAAGCTTGCCAAACCGGCGGCCGAAATCCTTGTGCTGGTCGGCGGTCAGGTTCTGGTCGCGGAAGATGACCACCGAATGCTCGAGGAAGGCCCGGTGGATCTCGTCAAACTGATGGTTGGAAAGGTCCCTGGACAGGTCGATGCCGCTGATTTCTGCGCCGATCAGGGGCGAGATCGGCGTGACCTTGATGGTCTCATATGAGGTCGAGGGTTTGGTGACGCGCGCTTCGATCGCGCTCAGGGCCTGTTTGTGCATGGGATCCTCCCGCCATGTTTTCCAACACTTGGCGGCGGGAGGGCCCCGAATGCAAGACCGGAGTCAGAGGGATTTGGAGTGCCGACCGCCCTCCGGCGCGAAATAGACGTCGAACAGTGCGCAGATGGTGCGGACCACCAGCTTGCCGGCCTCCGTCACAATCAGGCGGTCGCCCTCCATGGTCAGCAGGCCGTCGGCCGCAAGGTCCTCAAGGCCGGGGCGGGTATTGGCCAGGTCGGCCAGATCGCGGCCATGGCGGGCGCAGACCTCCGCCAGATCCACAGCGAAATCGCACATCAGCTTCTCGATGATCTCGCCCCGGAACCTGTCGTCGTCGGTCAGGGCGACGCCCCGGGCGATGGGCAGTTCGCCCCTGTCGATGGCCGCCCGCCAGCCCAGCTCCGCCGTGACGTTCTGGGTGAAGCCCTGGGGCAGGGCGCCGATGGCCGAAGCGCCGAGGCCCAGCAGGACCCTGGCTTCGTCGGTGGTATAGCCCTGGAAGTTGCGGTGCATCCGCCCCTGAGCCTGGGCCCTGCTGAGGGTGTCATCGGGCAGGGCGAAGTGGTCGAGGCCGATGCGGACATAGCCCTCCGACACCAGAAGTTCGGCGGCGGCTTCGCTCTGGTCAAGGCGCTCGGCGGCGCCGGGCAGATCCTCGTCCTTGATCAGCTGCTGGTGGGATTTCATCCAGGGCACGTGGGCATAGCCGAACAGGGCCAGGCGCTCGGGCCGGACGGTGAGGATCTCGCGGACAGTGTCCAGGGTATTGGCCACGGTCTGTCTGGGCAGGCCGTACATCAGGTCCATGTTGATCGAGCCGACCCCGAACTCCCGCAGCCAGCCGACGCAGTTGGCGATGTGGCTGAAGTGCTCCACCCGGTTGACTGCGGCCTGGACCTCGGGCGCCAGGTTCTGGACGCCGAGACTGGCCCGGTTCAGGCCATTGGCGGCGGCGGCCTGCACCCAGTCGCGGGTCAGGATTTCCGGGTCCAGCTCGGCGGCGATCTCGGCGTCGGGGCTGAAGTCGAAGGTCTGCCTGAGCGTCCCGAAGATCAGGTCCAGCTCGTCCGGGGTCAGCATGTTGGGTGTACCCCCGCCCAGATGGACGGCATCCACCTTCATCCGACCGGGCAGTGCGGCCGCCAGCATGGCGTTCTCCCGCATCAGATAGGTCACATAGTCCCTCACCGGCTCGTGGCGGTTCACCGCCCGGGTGTTGCAGCCGCAGTACCAGCAGAGCCGCGAGCAGAAGGGGATATGCAGGTAGAGGGACACGGCTTCTTCCGGCGACAGCCCACCCAGCCAGTCCTGATAGGCCTGGGCATTCACATCGGGGGTGAACTGAACAGCGGTGGGGTAGCTGGTGTATCGCGGCGCGCGGCCGTCATATTTCGCGATCAGGGCGGCGCGGGACAGGATCTGGGGTGTGGCCAGAGCAGTAGTTTGAAGCGCAGGCATTTGGGGGGAGACCTCCGGGTAGGGAGGTCTTTTCCGTCAGCTTTCAAAGGTCGGCCCTGACCTGGATCAAAGCTTCTGGCGTTGGGCCCGGCGCAGGAAATAGACCATCGACAGGGCCGTGAAGACGACGCCGATCACGCTGACGGCATAGGCGCCCAGGGAGAAGGCCTGCAGCCAGTCCAGCTCCGGCGCGCCGAAGTTTCGCCAGAACAGCAGACCCACGGTGCCGAAATAGCCTGCCGCGTCCGCCACATAGATCAGGAAGGCCGCCGTCGCGATCTGACCGCTATAGGCCACCAGCCGGTCGAACAGCATGGCGTTGAAGGGGGTGTAGCCCATGTAGAGCCCCGCGCCGTTCAGGATCATCCAGGCCAGGGGTGAGATCAGGTGCGCCTGGAAGGCCAGGGTCGACAGGCCGACAATGGCGCAGCCGGCCATGATGACCCCGTGCATGGCCAGCAGGGCCTTGAGGTTGTCCTTCACCGTCATCAGGGCCGCCAAAACCCCCAGGGCGACCACGGCGACCGGCAGTTCGCTGGCGCTGAAGACGGACGAGGCTTCGCCGAAGCCCAGGGCCTTCCAGATCTCGGCGGCGAAATTGTCCCGGAAGTCCCGGAAGGCGCTGAGCAGGACATATCCGATCACCAGCATGATGATGCCGGGGGCGAAGGTGCGGAGGAAGGCCAGGCGTTCCGGTCCCGTCATGGGCGCCCGGCGGACCCGCTCGGCTTCGTCCTCGGCGGAGGGCGGCGGCATCTGTTCCAGCGCCCAGACCGACAGGAGCAGAAGTGGGATGAACAGGGCGCCCGTCACAGCCGGCATCCAGAAGACGTCCACATGCTGGACCTGCATCAGCCACTTGCCCACCGACTTCACCAGCCCCGAGGAGACGATGAAGCTGGCGCACAGAATGGCGCCCAGGGCCTCGGATACCCGACGACCTTCCATATAGCCGAAGACCAGACCCCAGATCATGCCGAGCGGCAGGCCGTTCAGGAACAGGGCGGCCACATTCCAGGGGGCGGGGATCAGGGGGAAGATCAGCAGGGCCAGCCAGGCGACGCCGATCAGGGCTAGGATCGCCAGACCCCGTCGACCTGACCCGATCTCGGAAACCACCTTGACCCCGATCAGCTTGGACAGGGCGTATCCGGCCACCTGGGCGATCACCAGGGCGACCTTGTAGTCCAGGAGGAAGGTCCAGCCGTCCACGTTCTCGAAGGTCGCCGCCGAGAACGGCTTGCGGAAGGCGTACATGGAGAAATAGGCACTGAAGCCGGCGAGACCGGCGAACAGGGTGAAGACCGCCGGGTGCGCATTGGAGAGCCTGGCTTTAAGTCCGGTCATGGATTTGTTGCTCTCGGCGGTTATGTTTGCGTCGTTAGCGGTCGCATGTGTCGGCGCAGTGACGACGACTATGGCGACCCTCCCGGGTCCTGCCAATTCTGAGAGAGGAACAAGCCCCTTGGGTCAAGGCGCTTCGGAACGGTTTGACCTTGCAGTGGTCGGCGCCGGCATAGTTGGCCTCGGCTGCGCCCTGGCGGCCGCAAGGCGTGGCAAGCGCGTTGTGGTCATTGACCGGGACGCCCAGGCCAATGGCGCCTCGGTGCGCAATTTCGGCTTCATCACCGTGACGGGTCAGGCCGCGGGCCAAATGTGGTCCCTGGCGCGGCGTTCGGCCTTGCTCTGGGCGGAGCTTGCCGACCAGGCGTCCATTCCGGTCCTGCACCGGGGCATGGCCCTGGCCGTGCGGCGGCCGGAGTCCGTGGCGGTGCTGGAGGCCTTCCTGAAGACCGACATGGCTGACGGTTGCGAATTGCTGGGTCCGGCGCAGCTTGCAACTGCCCGGCCGGAGCTTGCAGGCGCCGGGCATCTGGCCGCCCTGAAAAGCCCCCACGAGTTGAGGGTCGAGTCCCGGCAGGCCATTCCGCGCATGGCTGAGTGGCTGGAGCAGGCCCACGGCGTGACCTTCCGGCGTCTGACCACTGTGCTGGGAGTCGAGACCGGGAAGGTCCTGACGACCGCCGGGGTCATAGAGGCAGACGCCATTGTGGTCTGCCCCGGGGATGATCTGACCAGCCTGTTTCCCGACCGACTGGCCGCCAATGGGGTGACGCGCTGCAAGCTGCAGATGCTGCGCCTGGCCTCCCCCGGCTTCACCCTGGCGGGCGGGGTGATGAGCGATCTCGGACTTGTCCGATATTCCGGTTATGCGGACCTGCCCGAAGCCGCCGCCCTGAAGGCGCGCCTTGAGAAGGAGCAGGCAGGGCATCTGGCCAATGGCGTCCATCTCATCGTCGTCCAGAGCGCGGATGGCAGTCTGGTGGTCGGAGACAGCCACCACTATGGCGCGACGCCGGACCCCTTCTCGCACCAGGGGGTCGATGACCTGATCCTCGACGAATACGCCGCCGTGTTCGGCGGGCGTGCGCCTCCGGTTGTCGAGCGCTGGGTCGGAACCTATGCCTATGCCAAGGCCTGTGACGTGGTCATTGATGACCCGGCTCCGGGCGTTCGGCTTGTCACCGTGACCACAGGCGCCGGCGCCTCGGTCGGTCTCGCCCTTGGCGAAGACGTCATCTCAGATCTCCTCTAGGAACAGCCAATGGCCCTGCCCAAGCTTTCAGACTTTGACCTGGTCATTTTCGACTGGGCGGGAACCATGGTGGACCACGGCTGCTGCGCACCCGTGGAGGCCTTGCTGGAAGCCTTTGACCGTCACGGCGTGACGATCTCCGAGGCCGCCGCCCGGGCCGACATGGGCATGGCCAAGGTCGACCATGTGCGGGCCCTGCTGGCCCGTCCTGAGGTGAATGAGGCCTGGAGCGCCGCGCGGGGCGGGGCGCCGGGCGAGGCCGACATCATCTCGATCATGGCCGACCTCACCCCCCTCATGCTCGAGGCCGCGGCAAAGGCCTCTGAATTGATCGCCGGAGCGGCGGAAACCGCGTCGGCGCTGAAGTCAGCGGGGCTGAAGGTCGCATCCTCAACCGGCTATACCCGCGAAATGATGCAGGCCGTGGTCGCGGCGGCGGCGGCGCAGGGCTACGCCCCCGATCATCTCATGTGCTCGGGCGAAACCCCGCAGGGTCGGCCCAGCCCGCTGATGATCTACAGGGCCTGCGCAGACCTGGGGGTCTGGCCCCTGTCCCGGGTCATCAAGGTTGATGACGCCGAAGCCGGTATCGCCGAAGGGCGAGCCGCCGGCTGTTTCACCATCGGTCTCGCGGCGTCCGGGAATGGGATGGGGCTGAGCCGGGAGGGACTGCTCGGCCTGTCGCCAGAGGCCCGTGAAGCTGGCCTCAAGCGGGTCACTGACAGTCTGTTGGCGTCCGGCGCTGACATGGTGATCGACTCGGTCGCCGACCTTCTGCCCGTCATGAACGGTCAGCTGGCCCCTCGCGCCCTCAGGGCTTGAGGTCCACCGGGATCTCGACGGTCCCGGCGTTGATGGTGGTGCGGTCCGTGGCGCTGACCCGGACCCGATAGGTCCCGGGCGTCTGGGCGGGGAACTGTCCCGCGAACTTACTGGTCTTGCCGGTAAAGGTCAGGGGCGCTGTCGCCAGCACCTTGCCGCCGCGGATCAGGGTGGCTTCGACCGAATAGTTGGCGGCGTCCCAGATGCCGCCGGTGTCGATGGGGCAGCCACACATCAGGGTGACGCTGGCCGATATGGCCAAAGCCCCGTCAGCGGCTTTTGCCGCCCTGGGCTCGACCACAAGGCCAGGAAAGATCAGGACCCAGCCGTCCCCTGAAATGTCGCGTCCGGGATAGACCCAGGTGGCAGCGGAGACGTGGATCACGGAGTCCGGACGACCCATGGGCCCGGCAGCGTCGGCGCGGACCAGGGTGGGCGCGTTGATGTCGATGACGGCGTCGAACCCTGCGGTCTGGGCGTCCGCCAGCCCGCCGCTGCGGCTGTGGGGCGCCTTCATGATCCTGCCAGTGTCGCCGGTTCCGCCAGTTGTCCTTCCCTTGGCCAGGATCTTGCCGGTCCTGACATCGGTCAGGGTGATGTCTGCGCCGCCCGTGTGGTCGCCAATGAACTTGGCGTCGAGGGCCTGGGCCCGGACCATCACATGGGTCGGCTGGGCCAGGGCTGGGAGCCCGATCAGGCCCAGGCAAAACGTGAAGACGGCGACTTTCATGGTCCTGATCCTGTTTGCTGCAGGAGAGTCTCGCCCAGCCCGGCAATCCTGTCCATCAGGCTGTCGATTTCACGCGGGCGTCACACCGACCTCACAGATTCCGGTCTGCCGGGCATTAAACCCCTCCCGAACCAGGGGGCCAGACATGTCAGTTGTGACCATTCAGATCGCGTGTGATCGACCGTTCTTTGCGTCCATTGGCGATGTTGTCCTCGATGGCCGGTCCGGGAACCAGGCCCTGGACCTGGCGTCCGGCCCCCATGAATTGATCTGGGCTGTGGTCGGAGGAACAGGCGGCGCCTTCAAGGCCACTATCCAGGAAGGGGCAAGAACGGTGTGCTCGATTGCCGACTGGAAGATACCGGTTGGCGGTGGGTGGTGTGGCGACCTGGCGGCTTTCTGCATCTAGTTTTCCATGGACCGACCCTGTCGAACAAAGACGGACCGGTACTCGCGTAACGGATGGCCCACGTGAAAATTGTAACCTCAGAGGCGAGTGCGATTTACGCCTGCGACAAATGCGCGCAGCATCCCGTTAACCCTGGGCGGCGTGAATCGCTGGGGAGGAAAAGAAGCGAGCGTACCGGATATGGCGACCTCATCACCAGATACGACCCTGTGCCCGATCGCGCTCGTGCAGCGTATTCTTGGCGAGCGCTGGACCCTGCAGATACTCAACGAGATCTTCACAGCGCGGGGCCGGTTCGACGAGATGGAAGCGCAACTTGGCGTCACCTCGATCATGCTCAATGAGCGACTTCGCAAGCTTGTGACCGAGGGCCTCGTCGAGCGGCAGCTCTATAATCCACGCCCGGCGCGCTTCGAGTTTGTCCTGACTGAAAAGGGCAGGGCCCTGTTTCCCGTCATGATCGCGATCAGGGATTGGGGTGAGACCTGGTGCAAGCCAGATCATCAGCACCAAGCTTTGGAATATCGGCATGCAGCTTGCGGCGAAGTTGCTGGCTATGGTCCAACCTGCAAGGGCTGTGGAGAAGCCTTTGACGGTCATTCGGTGAGCGTTGAGTTCCTGCCTGCCTATGCTGCGGAGCGCGCACTTCGCCAGGAGGCCTTCAAGGAAAGACGCCACGCCAAGCACCCTCTGAAGCGACCCCCAAAGGCGGTGTAAGCCCCAGCCTTCGCCCAACCTTGCCAGGCCCGGACACCACGCATAGGGCTGCCCGGCGTCCGCCGCGCCCTGCAAGGCCCCGGGCCAGTAGGCGGCGCGCGACGGCCAGGTGAACCCTGCCGGGTCAAGGCTTTCCATTGCGGGGCGCCCCTTGATGGTGTTGAGCGTGGACAGAAATCTGGATTGACGCAGGCCATGACCGACCAGTCACCGCGATACGCCCATTTGATGAGCGCGAACTGTTCAGCAGTTCTCGAGCTGTCGGACACCGAGGCGCCGCTCTGGCGTTATTGGGGGCCGCGCCTGCCGGAAGATGCTGTTCCGGGTTTCGGGCTGCGGGCAGGGCGGGCGACGCCCACCTTCTCCCTGGAAAACGACTTTCCTCTCAGCCTCTTTCCGACATTCGGCGTGGGCTGGTACGGGACATCGGCCCTGCTTGCCCACCGGGACGGCCAGGATTTTGCCCAGGCGATCACGGCGTGCGAGGTCACCTGGACAGACCCGGGGTGCGCCCTGCTTGTCAGATTGACCGACAGCGTCGCCGGTCTGCTGGTCGAGATTGACCTGGCGCTGGAGTCCGCCTCCGACGTTCTCACGGTCTCCACCCGGCTGACCAATACCGGAGCTGGCGCTCTTGATGTGCAGTGGCTGGCCGCCGCTGTTCTGCCCCTGCCGGCGCAGGTGGCGAAGGTCCGGCACTATGGGGGTCGGCACAACGCCGAATTCCTGCTGCAGGAAGAAGCCCTCGCCCGCGGGATATGGCGTCGGGAGAACCGGCGCGGCCTGACTTCACACGACGCTTTTCCGGGCGCGGTCGCCGTCACCCAAGGCGCAGGCGCCCATGCGGGGCTCGCCTTTGGCGCCCAGCTCGCCTGGTCCGGCAATCATGCCCAGGTCATTGAGTGGCTGGAGGACGGTCGCTTCCAGTGGCAACTGGGGGAATGGCTGGCGCCCGGCGAGGTGCGCCTGGCGCAAGGCGAGCAGATCGTGTCCCCGCAGGTCCTGGCGACCTGTTCCACCGGCGGACTGAACGGTGTTGCCTCTGGCTTCCACAAGGCCATTCGAGCCCGACTTTCCTGGCCGGGCGGCGTCATGAGCCCCCGCCCCGTGGGATTGAACACCTGGGAGGGGGTCTATTTCGACCTGGTTCCAATTGCCCTTGAGGACATGGCGGAGGCTGCGGCAGGGGCTGGAATCGAGCGGTTCATCCTGGATGACGGCTGGTTCCAGGGGCGACGGAGCGACAGGGCGGGACTGGGCGACTGGTGGACAGACGCGGAGGTCTTCCCTGAGGGACTTGGCCCCCTGGCCCGGCGGGTCAACGACCTGGGCATGTCCTTTGGTCTCTGGGTCGAGCCGGAAATGGTCAATCCTGACAGCGATCTCTTCCGCGCGAATCCTGACTGGGCGCTGCAGATCGCTGGCCGCCCCCTGCTGACGGCGCGCAATCAGCTGGTCCTTGACCTCACACGGCCAGAGGTCGCGGACTATCTGCTTGAAAAGATCGGCGCCCTGCTGGACAGCCTGCCGATCGCCTATCTGAAGTGGGATCACAATCGCGATCTGACCACGGCCGGATCTGCGGGGCGGGCCGCCTATCGCCGGCAGACCCTTGCCGCCTATGACCTGATGGCCAGGATCCGTGAAGGGTGGCCGCAGGTCGAGATCGAGGCCTGCGCCGGCGGTGGCGGCCGGATTGACGCCGGAGTACTGCAACATACCCACCGGGTATGGACCAGCGACTGTATTGACGCCGTATCCCGGGTCGCCATCCAGCGTGGCTTCCTGCAGTTCTTCCCGCCGGAAATCATGGGATCCCATGTGGGCGCGGCGCAGGCGCACACGACGGGGAGAAGTCAGACCCTCGATTTCCGTGCTGCTGTCGCCCTGCCGGGGCATTTCGGCGTCGAACTGGATCCGCGGCGCCTGGATGGAGCGGAGAACACCCAGCTGAAGGGGTGGATCGATCTCTACAAGTCCCTTCGCGGCCAGCTTCATCAGGGACAGGTCTGGCTGGGAGAAGGCCAGGACTCCGTGGTCTGGCAGGCTCATGGCGCGGTGGATGATCTGTTGCTGTTTGTCTATCGCATGGGCCCCATGACGCAGAAGTGGCCGACAGATCTGGCCTTGCCCATGGTCGCCCAGGATCGCGTCTACCGGATCGAGGAAGTCCGACCCCGGCCTGGTTCGGGCCAGGCCGCCGCCCCCGTCTTTCTGGAGTACCGCGGCGACGGCGTGGATATCCACGGGGCATGGCTGGCGAACCACGGAATGCCGGTCCCACCGCGCAAGGCCGAGACCTGTCTGATCTACCGGATCACAGCGGACGGCCGGGCCGGGTAGGGCGCCTTTTCTGCGTCCAGGGCGAGGGCGAGGCCTGCCAGCAGGCCCAGGCGCTTGCCCAGCATGGGGGGAACAATCACATCCTCTGAACGCCCCTTGAAGTACCCGCCGCCTAGTCTGGTTGCGGCCTGACGCACCTGGGCCAGGAGGCCCGGGGTTTCCATGACACCGCCACCCATGATGATCCTGCCGGGTTCCAGCATCGCCTGGAGAGCGATTGTCAGGTGGGCCAGATACCAGGCGATGATGTCGTGGGCAGGATGATCCGGCGGGAGATCTGACAACTCACAGCCCCACCTCGCCTGTATGGCCGGCCCGCTGGCCAGGCCTTCGTGGCAGTCGCCATGGAAGGGGCAGACCCCGGAAAAGTGCAGATCATCAGCGTGTCTGGGTGGTCTGAAATGGCCGATTTCAGGATGGCTCAGGCCCTGTAAGGGCGCGCCATCCACCATGACGCCACCGCCTATTCCTGTGCCAATGGTCAGATAGGCGCTGATCTTCTGATCCCGCCCGGCGCCCCAGAGCGCCTCGGCCCGTGCGGCTCCGTTTACGTCTGTGTCAAAACCAACTGGAAGGCCGAAAGCCCGGACAAACCTCCCGGCAAGGTCAGTGTGGCTCCAGCCGTCTTTCGGGGTCGAGGTGATATATCCCCAGCTTGCTGATGCCGGATCAAGTTCAACCGGGCCAAAGCTCGCCACCCCCAGGGCCGTCAGAGGCCCAAGGCGGTCCTGCGCCCGCTCAAGCCAGTCCACACAGGCCCTGAGAGTCTCTTCAGGCGTCGTCGTTCCGATGCGCGCCTCTGCAAGGACATCGCCCTGGCCATTGACCACGCCAATGACAAACTTTGTCCCGCCCGCTTCGATGCAGCCATAGATCGGGGAGGCCTCGGCCCGCTCCACCTGCGGCTACTTGACCCGGCGGGCCCGGATTGCCCTCTGGCCGTCGAGATTGATGAAATAGCTGCCCATGGACGCCTTGCGGATATCGGCCCGCGAGCCCTTCTTCGGACCCTTCCAGACCTGTTCGTCATCGGTCTGTTCCCAGGTCGAGGCATTGTCCATTTCAAGGATCCAGCGCCCCGAGCCCGTCTGGTAGGCCCGCTCGACGACGACCGTGATCTTGTCGATCACTTCGGGCTTCTCGCCCCGGTCGAAAACTGAAAGCGCTGACAGGTCAAAGCCAAAGGCCTGGCGCTTCGCATTGCGCACCTGTTCCTTGGAAATCACGATCACATCTTCCGCCGCGCCGACAGGACTTTCCGAGCCCTTGCTGTCCGCCAGAAGGGCTGAAACCGCAGCGTCATAGCAGGCCAGCCTCGCCTGGCTGTCAGCCACCCCATGGCAGGCGATCACCTTCTGCAGGGCGGTGGTCGCCGATGTTGCGGCAGGACTGGCGGCGAAGGCCCCCAGCGAGATTGCAACGGCTGCGCCAAGGGTCAGGGCGATCTTCGGTTTGGTCGACATGGGTTTCTCTGGCGACAGGCTTTTGTGATCCCACCTTACACCCGAAACCAGACCCCGCCAGCCGCGACCCAAATGGTGACATGTGACCAAAATGCGACAGAAAGGCGGCAACCTGCTTACGCTTCGGTAATGATAGTTGCCCGACCCGTGTCTCTTCCCTAGACGTGATCGATCTATGTCGCGGTGCGGCATGTGACACGTTTTGGCTGCAGGGCGCGCCCCATCGGGATCTGCGCATGCTGGAGGATGAAATCTTGAACATGAATAAGACGCGTGAACGCCTTCTGGCGACGTCTGTCCTGACCGGTCTGGCGATGTTCGCCGTGATGCCGGCTACCGCTTTTGCAGCCGAAAAGGGCTCCGCTGAAGTCGAAGAAGTCATTGTTACCGGCTCGCGCATCGCCCGCCAGGACTATCGCTCCAACACCCCGATCGTGACGGTTGGTGCTGAAGCCCTGAAGAATTCCGGCGTGGTGACGGTCGAAACCCTTCTGAACGAACTGCCCCAGTTCGTTCCGTCCGTGACCTCCACCTCCAACAACCCCGGTGGTAACGGCCAGGCGCAAGTCGAACTGCGCGGCCTCGGCACCAACCGCACCCTGGTCCTGATGGATGGCCGCCGCATCCCGCCGTCCAACTCTGACGGCACGGTCGACCTGAACACCATTCCTCCGGGTCTGGTTGAGAGCGTCGAAGTCGTGACCGGCGGTGAATCCTCCACCTACGGTTCGGACGCCATCGCCGGCGTCGTCAACTTCCGCCTGAAGAAGCATTTCAACGGCATTGAAGTCGACACCCAGTACGGCATCACCAACCGCCACGACGGCGAGTCCGAAAACGTCAGCATCCTGATGGGCGGCGACTTCAATGAAGGCGCCGGCAATGCCGTGATGTCGCTGGGCTTCTCCAACCGCGGCAACGTGCTGAACGGCTCCCGTCCGTTCTCGGCCGTGTCTGGCCCGTCCTCGACGACGCCAATGGGCGCCTATGACACCATCGCCACCAACGCCCCGACCCAGGCCGCCATGGACGCGGTCTTCGCGAAGTACGGCAAGGCCGCTGGTTCGGTCAGCCGCACCACCACCCGTCTCGGTTTCAACAATGACGGAAGCCTGTTCCAGAACGGCATCAACTATAAGGGCCCGACCGGCGTCGACTTCGACACCATTCCGGTCACCGGCAACTACAACACCGGCGCCCTGAACAACCTGGTTGTGCCGCTTGAGCGTTACAACGCCTTCGCACGGGTCGAGCATGACCTGCTCGACACCATGAAGGCCTACGCCCAGTTCAACTATGTCAGCTACCAGTCCGGCGCCCTTCTGGCTCCGTCTCCGGCAGCCGGCAACCCGGCGACCGGCAATACCGGCTTCCTGGTCCCCTACAACAACCCCTTCGTCCCGGGTGACCTGCAGACCCTGCTGGCCTCCCGTGCGAACCCGACCGCGCCCTTCCTGTTCCGGAAGCGCTTCTCGGAAGTCGGCGGCCGTCGTTCGGTCAGCGACTACACCGTCACCCAGATGTTGATTGGCGTGAGGGGCAAGATTGCCGGTGACTGGACCTGGGACGCCTACATGGCTGATGGCCGTGAGCGTCGTCTGGAAACCCAGTACGGCAACATCTCCCACGCGGCAGTCCGCACCCTGCTGGAAGCTGCTGATGGCGGTAAGTCCATCTGCGCCGGCGGTTACAACCCCTTCGGCACCAATCCGATCTCGGCCGCTTGCGCCACCTACATCAGCCGGGTGACCAAGAACTCGACCAGCTTCAACCAGCGTCTGGCCGAAATCAGCGCCACGGGTTCGCTGTTTGAGCTTCCGGCTGGCGTCATGAAGGCCGCCGTCGGCGCCGACTACATCCGCAACGCCTATAACTTCGTTCCGGACTCGGTCCTCTCGACCCGCGACACCGTGACCACGCCGATCGCCCAGGACTCACCGGGCGTCGTGGGCTTCAACGCCCAGAACGCCCTGCGCGGTTCAACCGACGTCTATGAAATCTTCGGCGAAGTGGACGTTCCTGTCCTGAAGGACCTGCCGCTGATCCAGTCGGCAAGCCTGAACCTGAAGTACCGCTATTCGGACTACAACACGATTGGCGGCGTCTCGACCTTCAGCGCCAATGGCCACTGGCAGATTGTGGACGCCCTGGCGGCCCGCGGCGGCTTCTCCAAGGCCATCCGCGCCCCGAGCGTTGGCGAACTCTACGCCCCGCAGGGCCAGAGCTTCCCGACCATCGGTCCGGCAGGCGGCGTCGGCTCCGGCGACCCCTGCGATGTCAAGGGCGCCTATCGCAAGGGCGCCAATGCGGCGGCCGTGCGGGCCCTGTGCCTGGCTCAAGGCGTGCCGTCGGTCATCATCGACAGCTTCACCTATGCCAACAACCAGGTTCAATCGACCACCGGCGGCAATCCCGACCTGATCCAGGAAACGGCTGACTCCGTGACCTTCGGTCTGGTCTATCAGCCGCGCTTCGAGGCTCCGATCCTCGAGCGTCTGTCGGCTTCGGTGGACTACTACCACATCAAGATCCAGGACGCGGTCGGCACCATCAACGCCGCCACCTCCCTGGCCTATTGCTTCAACAACCCGCTGGGCACGGCTTCGAACCCGACTTTCTCGGCTTCGAACCTGTTCTGTCAGCTGCTGCGCCGCGACCCGGCGACTGGTGAAATTTCTGACGCCAAGTCGACCAACGCCAACCTCGGCTCCTATGAAACCGACGGCATCGACTTCCAGATCGACTGGGGCTTCGGTCTTGGCGCCATCGGTCTCAGCGATGACTACGGCCGCATTGCGACCAATGTCTCGGGTAGCTACCTGCTGAACTTCGATGTCCAGAACATCCCCGGCGGTAACATCGACAAGCGCGCCGGCACCGTTGGTAACACCCTTGGCTCCAACTACAGCCGCTGGAAGGCGATGACCAACGTCCGTTGGTCGGTCGCAGACTACTCCTTCGGCGCGCGCTGGCGTCTGATTGGCAAGGTCGATGACTTCTTTGCCAGTGGTCAGGCTGCGCCGAACTACAGCTATTACGACATCGACGGCAGCTGGAAGATCAACGACATGTTCGAAGTCCGCGCGGGCGTGAACAATATCGGCGACAAGCTGCCTCCGATCTACACCTCGCAGATCGCAGCCAACACCGACCCGTCGACCTATGACGTGCTGGGTCGTCGTTACTTCGTGGGTCTGAAGGCCCGCTTCTAGGTCCCAGACCTGATCCAGATTGGCCGCGGGATGCTGGACCTATCCAGTCATCCCGCGGCCTTTTTGATTCCGGGTCGGTCCGTGTGATTTGAGGGCGTGACGGCCTAGGTGGGGACCACGTCAAAGGCCATGGTCAGGCGCCGGTCATCTGTCTGGAACGGTATGACCCCATGCCAGGCATAGGATGGAAACAGCACCAGTCGTCCGGGCCGGGGCTCGACATGCATCACCGCCGGGCAGGGTGGGTTCAAGGCCAGGGGCGGCTCGCCAATGGCCAGCCAGCCCTGCCGGTCCGGAGCGCCCGCTGACACGGCTGGTGTCGCCACATAGAAGACCGAGGAGATCCAGCCCTCGATGTGCATGTGGGGGGCGTGCGATCCGCCCTGGCGCAGCAGGACCGACCAGGCGCCCTGAAACTTCCAGTCCCTGGTCTTGCGCATCCTCAGGGGATCGCCGCCTGGGGGCAGGTCCTTCAGGAATGTGTTGATTGCGGTGGTGAACAGGTCGAAGGCGGCCTTGATGGCGCGATCATCGGACCCCTTCAGGAAGTGCGATAGCTGACTACCCCCGCGGACGCTCTGGTTGGCGGGCTCCCGCTGATACTTGTGCTGAGCCGTCAGGGCCTGATCCAGGTCGGCCAGAAACGCTGCCATGTCCGGCCATCCCGGCGGCGTCTCGAAGTCGAAGACCCGGACCAGGGCGTCATAGGCGCAGATCTGGTCATACAGGGGATCCCCGATCTGGCGCGCGGCGACAGAGGCCCAGGCCCAAAGGGACTGGTTGTTCGGCGCAGCCTCCAGTCCCTTGCGAGCCCTGGCCAGTGCGTCCTGGGGCCGACCCAGGGCCAGGTCTACAATAGCGGCCTGGTTTAACACCGCCGGCGAAGCGGGCGCATGGCCCAGCGCCTGGCGGATCAATATGTCGGCGTCGCCCAGCTTCTTGCCCTCTACTGCGGCCTGAGCCGCAGCAAGCAGGGTCTGGACATTGTCCGGCGCCATCCGCAGGGCCTGGATCAGCAGATCCCAGGCAAGGTCGGCCCGTCCCGCAGTCCGCGCCAGGTCGGCCCGGCCCAACAGGATCGGAACCGGCTGGGCGCCTGCTTTGGCGATCTCCAGCAGCACGGCGTCAGCCTGGGTCAGATCGCCGGTGCGCATCCAGACCAGATTGGCCGCCTCAATGCCCCAGGCCACTTCCCCTGGGCGCCTGCGGATCAATCGAAGGTAGGCCTGCTCTCCCTCATCCAGGCGGCCGGCCGCAACCAGGGCGCGGGCATAGACCAGCCAGGTTTCCGGAGCATCCAGGCCCAGTTCAAAGGCCGTCTCGGCTGCCCGCACCGCTTCGTCAGCCTTCCCCAGGTCGCCCAGGGTGGCCGCCAGATTGTGCCAGCCGATCCGCCCCATAGGAAAACGGCGGACGGCTTCCCGGTCAATCGGCAGGGCTTCATCCCGCCGCCCCATGGCCTTCAGGGCCGAGGCATGCAGGGCGAAGGCGCGAGGGTCGGCGTCCGCCCGACGAATGAGGGACCTGGTGACGGCCAGGGCGTCCTTAGCCTTCCCTGCAGCCAGAAGGCCCGCCGCCCTGTCCAGGTCCGCCTTGCTCATGGTCGTGATTTGGCGCCAATAGTCATGGAGGATTTGTCGCGCCAAACACCTTCGCAGGCAATGCGGACCATGCCCAAAGTTCAGGGACACAATGACTGAGCCGTCGCCCTTCTGGAGGCCTCTGGATGAGGACGCCCTGACGCGGCGATTCCAGGAGACAGGCCGCCTCCATATCCCGGACTTTCTCAAGCCGGATCTGGCCGGGGCGCTGCATGAGGTCCTTGCAGCGGACATGAGCTGGGCCAGGACCTTCACGGTCAATGGCAAGAGCTATGACATCGATCTGGCGGCGCAGGCCCAGACGCCGGACGCCGTTCTTTCCCAGGTCGCAGAGGCTGTCGCCGAGGGTGGTCGCACGGGATTTGCCTATGACTTCGAACTCTGGCGGATCAGCGATGAAGTTGAAGCCGGTCGCAGGCCGACTGACTCCCGGTCACAGCTTGCAGACCTTTATGCCCTGCTCAACAGCGAGGTCTTTCTCGCGCTCATGCGTCGGCTGACCGGCCTGGAGTCAGCCGCTTACTGCGATGCCCAGGCCACCCGCTATCGCGCCGGACACTTCCTCACCGCCCATGATGATGAGGTGGAAGGCAAGAACCGGCTGTGCGCCATGGTGCTGGGTCTGACGCCGGTATGGCGGACAGAGTGGGGCGGCCTCCTGTTGTTCCATGACCGTGCGGGTCACGTGCTGGAAGGATATACGCCCAGCTTCAACGCCCTGAACCTGTTCCGTGTTCCGCAGCTCCACAGCGTCAGCCAGGTGGCCGGTTTTGTTACCGCTGACCGGCTCTCGGTCACGGGTTGGGTCCGTTCAAGCCGTCCGGAGGGCGACCTGGCCTAGACGCTGAGGCTGACGAGAGACCCGAGGGTCTGGGGCTGCGCAGTCCCGGGTGAGGGCTGTGGATCCTGCAGATTGCCGCCGAACCTGACCGCTGGCCCATGGGAATCCTTTGAGTTCAACCCAAACGGGCCGTCCTGGGGATGGGCCGGATCAATGTGCTTCTTGGCCATGTCGACTTCCGTACAATTGCGGCAGGAATAGCCGTTGACCGTGACCGGGTTTGCATAGTCGCTGCTGATCGCCATGGCGGGGTCCTTCACTGGTGCCTGAGGGAGTACGGCGTCCACACCATTTTGGTTACATTGGGTTTCAATCTTGTTTCGGCTTTTGAAATTCAGCGCACGGTCACCCTTGCCGCCCCGTTAGCCATAGGCCAAGGTCACTTCGCGCGGATGTTCTTTGGGGGAACGATGCGCCGATGGAGATCGGTCCGTTTTGACCTCTCTGTTGAGTGTCACAGTCTCTGATTGTGTTAATGGTGCGCCGTGGGGCAGGGTCAGACGAGCATGGCGGGGCAAGGAGCCAGGTTCAGGCTCAGCTTATTGGGAAGCTTCGGGCTTTACGATCCTTCGGGAGCACGGGTCGAGATCCCGAGTCGGAAGTCTGTCGCCTTGCTGGGTCTGCTGGCGACGAGCCGGGACGGCGCGAGATCGCGTACCTTCCTGCAGGACATGCTCTGGGGTTCGCGCAGTCCCGAGCAGGCTCAGGCCAGCCTTCGCCGGGAACTTTCAAACCTGAGGCAATGGGTGAACAAGCCGGGCGCGGACCTTGTCCTGACCCAGCACAGTCGGGTGAGCCTGGCCCTGGACGCCCTGGACATAGACATCCTGAATCTCGACCAGCTTGCGGCGTCTCTCCCCAAGGATGCGGCGTTTCTGGAGGGTGTGGATCTTCACGCCGAGGATGCCTTCGAGGACTGGCTGCGTGACCAGCGCGCCCAGTACCGCGAGGCCATCGCCAATGCAAAGTCCTCGCCGCCCAGGGGTGTCGCCGAGGCTCCAAGGTCCGATGAAGGCTTCTTCGGGCGGCCCTTCCTTGCGGTCCTGCCCTTCGCCAACCTCACCGACAACCCCTCCAATACCTATCTCGCGGAGGGCCTGGCGGAGGAGTTGATTGAACACCTGTCCCGGCTCCGGTGGATTCCGATCATCTCCAGGGCGGCCAGCTTCGCCTATTCCACAAACAACTCGACCCTTGCTGAAATCGGCGAGGCCCTTGGGGCCCGTTATGTGGTGGAAGGACGCCTGCGGTCGCAGGGCGCTTCCCTGAACCTGACCACAAGTATTTCTGAGGCAGTCAACGGGCAGGCGATCTGGACCTGGCGGACTGACCTTCCGGCTGAACTGTCCTCGGAGGACCTGGAGCGGGTCCTCACCGCCATTGTCGGCGCCCTTTCAAGCTCCGTCGATGATGCGGAAATGACCCGGGCCGTCGCACGCCCGGAGAGCAATCCCCAGGTGACAAACCTCATCTGGCGCGCCCGTTGGCACCACAACCGCTATACCCCTGAAGACGGCGAAATCGCGGGTCGACTGCTCAACGAAGCCCTCGCCCTGGCGCCCAACTCGCCCGAGGCCATTCTGCAGCTGGCCTTCTTCCGGCAGCGTCAGCTGTGGTTGGCGCGGGCCGATCGGACCGAAGTCATAGAACTGCGGCGTCTCGCTCAACGCGCCATTTCGGCGGACTATCTGGATGGCCGCGGCTACATGATCGCCGGCATAGCCGAGCTGTGGCTGAAGCATACCTCGGCGGCCGTAGGCCTGTTGAAACAGGCCATCTCGCTCAATCCCAGTCTGGCCTATGCCTATTCCCAGCTGGGGGCGGCCTATTATCTGAGTGGTGATCCGGAGCAGGCTGTCGGCATGCTCTCAGAAGCCCTGCGGCTCAATATGGGCGAGGAGTATTCCTATTACCTGCTCGGCGAGCTGGCCATGTGTCACGCCATGCTCGGATCCTGGGACGCAGCCATCGATCTGGCCGAGAAGTCCTTGCTGCGACGCCCGGCCTACTGGTATGCCCACATCTCTAAAGTGCGTGCGCTAATTGGTCGCGGGGAGCGGGAGTCCGCGGCGATTGCCCTGGCTGCGCTGAAAGAGTCAAATCCGAGGTTCAAGCTCAAGCATCTGGATTGGGTGCCATTCGTAGATCAGTCATGGCCGGACCAATTGAAGCTGATCCTGGGTGAGATCGACGTAACGCTGGTGACGCCTTCTCCTTGAAGAGAGTCTGACTCATGCCAGGCTTCAAAGGAAAAGGCCTGAAATGAGTGGGGAAGACTTTGGTTGCGAAATACTATGCAGGTATCCAATCTGCACAAGGTCAGGATCAATACCTGCCTGATGAGGCCTTCCCTGATTTTGATTTTGAACGCATGGCGCCAAAAGGCGTCTTCAACCAGTTCAAGTCTGACCTGATCCGCAAGGGTATCCCTCTGGTCGTTGCTGTCGGACGGCGTATCTCGCCGGTCCTGAAGATTGACGGCATGTACTGGATCACACGCAAGGAGGATGTCCGCCAGGCCCTCGACAATCCGGATTTCCTGGAAGTGCCCTACGGCCCGGAAATGAAGGAGCTGTCCCATAGCGCAGACGGCAAGGCGGCGACCTTTGTCCTGGGACTTGAGGGGCCAGATCAGGCCCGACAGAATGCCATCATCAGACGGATTGTCCTGCGCGAGGACCTGGACCTCGCCCGACGCCAGAGCCGCGCCTTTTCAGAGTCGCTTCTGGATGGGGCGGCCGGTCGTATCGACGTCATCACGGACTTCATCTTCCGCGTGCCGACCGAGATCTGCCGCCGCTATTTCGGGTTGGAGTTTCCCAATCCCAACCGGTTCGCCGAGTGGTCTGTCGCGGTGTCCGCACTGCTCTTCGCCGACCCGACCGGAGACCCCATCAAGCGCCAGCTGGCGCGGGCGGGCGCCTTGCGTTTGTCCCGGATCATCGACGTGGCCATCGACAAGGCCGACGATGAGATAGGGCAGGCGCCTTCGTCTGGCGAAACGCCCTTCAATGAGCTGACCCTGGTTCAGCGACTGGTCTGGCTGAGGAAGCGGGAGCCCGCTCTGGGTCTGGAGCGCGAGGAAATCCGGGCGATTATTCTGGGTCTGGTGGTGGGCTTCATCCCGACCAACGGGCTTGGCGCCGCCAACATGCTTGAGGAGGTCCTTGGCCGTTCCTCCACCACCCGGGACGCCCGCCTCGCGGCGAAGGCGCAGGATGACGGGACCCGGATGCGGGACCTGCTTCTCGAGGCCGGGCGGCGCAATCCCGCCCTTGCCCCTGGCCAGTGGCGGTATGCCCGCAAGGCGACCGTCGTCGGCAAGGGCAAATGGTACCAGAAGACCATTCCCCAGGGCGCCACGGTCATGGTCTCGACCATGTCAGCCCTGGCGGACCGACCCTCCAGCCCCCGCAAGCCCGAGGACTTCGAACTGATCTTCGGCCACGGGGTTCACCAGTGCCTGGGCCAGCACCTGGCCATGGCCATCATCACCGAGATGTTCCTCGCCCTCTTCGCCCGGGACGGTCTGCTGCCTGCTCCCGACGGAACCGGCGCCCTGCGCAGGGTGGGCTATTTTCCGCGGTCCATGGACATGGTCTATGCCAGTGCGCGCAGCACCCAGGACATGATCCAGGTCTGCATCCCGATCACGGCTGACCTCAAACGCAGCGATATCGAGACCCGGCTCAAGGCTCTGGGCAACCCTGCCCGACCTGACATTGCCAGCAGCCTTGCGGCTGCCGGAATTGTCCATTTCGCCTCGGCGTCGGTTTGGGGTGAGGGTGGTGAACCGCCCCTGACCCTGCTGCTGGAATTCAATGTGGACGGTACCCGCGCTTCAGCCTTCCCGATCCTTGCGCGACATGTGGATGTCTGGCTGCAGCCCTTGCTTCAATGGCTGCGTCCAGGGGACGGGCGATCGATCGAGGATGTCCTCCGGGCCCATACGCTACAGCTGCATACCGGGCCCTGGGGCGCCACGGGCATCAACTTCATGGGTTCGCAGGAGCGCAGTGTCGCCGGAACGGCTGACCAGCAGCGGTTGAGGGCGGCGGCTGAGGCGGCCCTTGATCGACTGGGCGACAGGTTTGGCGCCAGGCCCCTGGAAGTGCTCGCCGCGGTGCGCGCCCATCTCCGGACCGATCCGGCGAATCTGGCCCTCGACGCCCTGACGGTTCAGCCCAGTCGGGGCGATCTGGCCATTTCCACCTGGCGCAAGCCCAGGACCTTCTGGGAGCCCTTGCCCAAGGTCCTGCAGGGCGGGCTTGGCCTTCAGCTGGTGACAGGATTTCTTGCAAGTTTCATCCTGGTCGCAGGCGTGCTCCATTTTGCCCTGGGGGCAGGGACCGGATCTGGCGCCCTGGCCCACTGGGCCGTCGTCACTGTCCTGGGCCTCGTCTTGACCGCTTCACTCTGGGCCGGGACAGCCTTCGCCGCCTACCGGATCTTCCTTGCTGAAGAGGACAGGGAAGAACCCGATGATCAGGCGCCTGATCCGGAGAGGGTCAAGACGATCATCGCCCGGGAAAATGCACCGGGCTACCAGCAGAACCACATCATAGCCGTTACGCCCCTGAAGCGGGGCCTGATCCGGCGGTTCGCCTTCGCCTTCGCCATGTGGGGCATAGCCCAGAGCCTGATCTGGTTCCGACCGGGTTTTGTCCTGACCATGGGGACCATCCACTTCGCCAAATGGTTCCGCATGCCGGGCAGCCGGACCATGGTCTTCCAGTCCAATTATGATGGAAGCTGGGAAAGTTATCTCGAGGACTTCATCACCCGCGCCCACGCCGGCCAGACCGCGGCCTGGAGCAATGGCGTAGGCTTCCCCAGGTCCAAGGGCCTGATCGGAGACGGCGCCGCCGACGGTGAGCGCTTCAAGCGCTGGGTGCGTCGCCAGCAGATCCCGACGGACTTCTGGTATTGCCGGTTCCCCGAACTCACCGGCGACGTCATGCGGGCCAACATGCTGATCCAGCGGGGCCTGGCCTCGGCCTATGACGACACTGCGGCGCGTTCCTGGCTGGATCTGTTTGGTTCAGGCCAGTCACAGGTCGGAGAAATCGAGGCGCCGGAGGTTCAGTCCCTGCTGTTCCGCGGCATGCGCCGGGCCATCTTCAGCGCCTGCATTCCCTTCACCCTGCCGGCCGATCCGGCAAGGCGCGGCGCCTGGCTGCAATCAATCCAGTCGCAGATTTCCTATGGAAAGTTCCCCGACAAGGACAAGGCCCTGTTCATGGCCCTGTCGGCCAAGGGCCTCAAGGCCTTCGACACCGCCTTCGGTCCGCCCATCCACCTGCTGAAGGAGTTTCCCGAGGCTTTCGTTCACGGCATGGTCAGTCGCGGGCCCATTCTCGGCGACGCTGCGCCGGCTGATCCAGCAGAGCCTTGGCTCTGGGCGGATGGCGTGTCGGAGGGTCTGAAGTCGGAGCTGGTCTGCGACGGGGTGCTGATGACCTATGCGGCGTCGCCTGAGGCCCTCGACAGCCAGATCGCCGAGCTCATGGCAGGCCTTAGCCAGGCGGATGGCAACTGTGTCCATACGCCGATCAGGACGGTTACCCTCGACGAGAAGGGCGATGTCGTCACCCTGGACAGTCCCAATGCCAATGGACCCAGCACCGGCTACGAGCACTTCGGATTTCGGGATGGCATTTCAGGTCCGACCCTCAAGGGCGTGTCGCCCTCCGCGCCGGCTTCGGATGATCTGGGCGTGGTCGAGCCCGGGGAATTCATCTTCGGCTATCCCAACAACCAGGGCCACATGCCCCCCTGCCTCAAGACGCCTGCGGAAAGCGATGTGGGCGGTAATCTGCCTGTCCCCAGCGATACCCGGGCCTTCGGCTATCCGGACATCAATCTGCCGGCCCTGCAGGGCGAGTTCCGCGACTTCGGCCGCAATGGCGCCTTCCTGGTCATCCGCCAGCTGGAGCAGGACGCCGCAGGCTTCGCCACCATGACCGCTGAGAAGGCGCAGGACCTGAATGCAAGGGTCGGTGAGGCGAAGCTTTCGCAGATTGTCGGCGACAAGGTGACCGACGAGTGGGTGGCTGCAAAGTTGATGGGGCGGTGGCGCGACGGTCGCCCCCTGATCGGCAACCCGACCTACGCCGTCACCCGGTCATCTGACGAAGCCGCCAATGACTTCCTCTATGGCCGGGATGATCCCCAGGGGCATGCCTGTCCCATGGGCGCCCATATCCGCCGGGCCAATCCCCGGGACAGTTTGACTCCCAATGATCCCATGGAGCAGGTCATCACCCGGCGGCACGCCCTCATGCGACGGGGCAGGACCTATTTCTATGACGAGGCCACCGGGACCTACCCAACTGACAAGCCGGCCGCGAAGGCGAAGAAGGGCCTGCTGTTCGTCGCCCTGTGTGTGGACCTCGAGCGGCAGTTCGAAATGATGCAGCAGACCTGGCTGGGCTTTCCGTCCTTCCACAGCCTGGTCAATGAGGTCGATCCCATCGCCACCCGGTCAGGCCGACAGCTGGCGGAGCGCAACTTCACCATTCCTACGGCCGCCGGACCCCTGACCCTGCGCAACATGCAGAGCTTCATCACCATGAAGGGCGGCGGCTACTTCTTCCTGCCCAGCAGGTCGGCAGTGGCCTATTTGCGCGATCTCTGCCGGATCAGGTAGGGAACCGCGCTTGCCGGGCCGTCTGTGCGATCTGACAGTTCCAGCCACATATCGTGGGCGGCGGCAGGGGGGATCCAGAGGCTGTGGCTTCCGCAGGCCGGGGCCGTCACGACTTCCACGTGATTGGCCGTGAGCACAGCGCGGGCCGCCTGCAGATCCCGCACCGCCACCGTCAGGCCGATGATCGACCGTTCAGGCGCGCGTGATACGCCCCGCGCGACGAGGACCTGTTCACCTTCCATGGACAGCCGGAACACAGCAGCCTTCCGGTCAAAGGGCGAACAGCGGCTGAGCCCGGCTGGCCTGACGCCGAGGGTTGAAAGAAGTGTGAGGTCCGGGGCGTTTCCGGAAAGCCATACGCCTGCAAGCCGGTAGGCCGTGTTGGGATGGTTCCAGTAGATGGGGCCGTCCGTCGGCGACCTTTGGCGACTTCCGAAAAACAGCCGACTGGCGGCAGGGCCTTGCTGGACCGTAACCACGCCGCCCTCATTTTCAGCCTTGAGCCCTTGCCCCTTGAGGATGGCGGTCAGCCCTTGCAGGTCTGGGCTGAACAGGCTCCAGAAGGCCGGACCATCCCCACCCTTAAGCCATTCGGCGTATTCCCTTGCAAGGTCGTCGCCGGGGTTTGAGGCCGTGATCAGTTCAATCCCGCCGCCATTGGGGAACTTTACATGGCGGTTCCCGAGCCCGTTGGTGTGGGGCCGTCCGGGCTTGAGAACAAAGCCGAGCCTGCCGAAGTCCGCCGCAGCCTGGTCCAGGTCAGCCACCGCCACCGGTACATGGTCCAGGCCCTGGACTGTAGGCCCCGCGACCGAGGTCGTCGCTGTGCTCATTGCCAGAACTGCAAGGATGGCGATCATTGTCGGCGACCTCGATGCAGGGTCGGTCTAGCTTATGTCCAGGCCCTCGAACCGGCCATTGTTCCGCCAGTCTTCGATGTAACGGAAATAGGCTGTGGCGCCGGCGGGATAGCCCACGGCGTATTTGGCGGCGGGGCCTGGGTCCTGGCCTTCATTGTTGTAATAGCCGGGGGTGCAGTCCGGGGCGCCTAGCATGCGGCCAGGCCCGCTGATCAGCAGCTCCACCCAGGCGTCCTGGGCCTCCTGGGTGACTTCCACAGTCTTCGCCCCCACGGCCTCGGCGTGCTTGACGATGGTGGCGATGGTCAGGCCGGAGTCCGTCAGATTGTGCGGCACATTGGAGATCAGGTTTGCACCCTGGGTCGGCTGGACGATGAAGGCATTGGGGAAGCCGTGGATGTGCAGGCCATGCTTTGTCCGCATGCCCTCCGCCCAGGCTTCCGACAGCTTCAGGCCATTGCGTCCGGTCAGGTCGAAGCCCGCCCGCCGCTTATGCTCTGTCCCGACCTCGAAGCCCGACGCGTAGATGATGCAGTCGACCTCATATTCCTGGCCGGCGACCACAAAGCCTTTTTCGGTGATCTTCTCGACGCCCTGGCCGTCCGTGTCGATCAGGTGGGTAGAGGGGGTGTTGAAGGCCTGAAGATAGGTGTCGTGGAAGCAGGGGCGCTTGCAGAGCTGGCGATACCAGGCCTTCAGCTTCTGCGCCGTCTCATGGTCGCCGACGATCTGGTCCACCCGTGACCGGATCTCCTCCATCTTTTCGAAGTCGGAGTCCTCATAGGCCGCCAGCATGTTCCGGGGCGTCATTTCGCTGGGCGGCAGCTGCATGATCTTGCTGCGTATGCGGCGGGAGAGATCGGTCCAGCCGTCCTGGACGAGGTCCTCCTCGGCCAGGTTGCCGCCAGCCTGGTTGGCGGTGAAGTTTTCCAGCCAGCGCTTCTGCCAGCCCGGGGTGGCGATGGTCGAGAACCATTCCGGATCGATGGGAACATTGGCCCTGACGTCGATGGACGAGGGTGTCCGCTGGACCACGTAGAGGGTCCCGCAGGCCTTGGCCAAGTGGGGCACGGCCTGGACCGAAGTCGCGCCAGTGCCGATGATCGCGACCCGCTTGCCGGCCAGGTTGGCCATCAGGCCACCCTTGGGATCGCCCCCCGTATAGGCGTAGTCCCAGCGGCTGGTGTGGAAGGAATGGCCCTTGAAGTCCTCAATGCCCGGAATGCCCGGCAGTTTGGGAACGTGAAGGGGGCCAGTGCCCATGCCCAGATAGTCAGCGGTGAACCGGTCGCCCCGGTCGGTTTCGATCACCCAGCATTTGCCGGCGTCGTCCCAGGTGAGGTCCTTCACCTGGGTGTGGAACAGGGCGTTGTCGTAGAGGTCGAACTGCTTGCCGATCCTCTGGCACTGCTCGAGGATTTCCGGGGCGTGGGCGTATTTCTCGGTTGGCATGTGCCCCGTCTCTTCGAGCAGGGGCATGTAGATCATCGAGGCCGTATCGCACTGGGCGCCGGGATATCGGTTCCAGTACCAGGTCCCGCCGAAGTCGCCGCCCTTCTCGATGATCCGGACGTCAGTGATCCCGGCTTCCTTCAGCCGGGCGCCTGTGACCAGGCCGGCAAAGCCGCCGCCGATGAAGGCGAACTTCACATGGTCGGTCTTCGGTTCGCGTTCGACCCGGGGGGTGTAGGGGTCTTCCAGATAGTGGGAAAGGCGGCCCTTCAGTTCCAGATACTGGTTGTTGCCGTCTGCCCGAAGTCGCTTGTCACGCTCGGCAATATACCTGGCCAGCAGGGCCTGCTTATCGATCGGCGGCTTTGGGGCTGAAGTGGTCTGGGTCATGACAGGCGGCCTCTGGAATAGGGTCGTTCAAATATGACGAACCTTATGGGAAGCCCGGGCGGGGCGCTACATCCAGAGTTGGCCGCCCACATACGAAAACGCCCGGCCTTTCGACCGGGCGTCAGCAAGCTTTGGTGACGTCGCCAACCTAGGCGGCGACGGCCTTGACCAGGCTCTTGTTCAGTATGGTGATGGCGGCGTCGCGGTCGATCCGCTCGATGGCGGCGACTTCGCGGGCCATGCGATCCAGGGCCGACTCGTAAAGCTGGCGTTCGGAATAGGACTGCTCCGGCTGGTTTTCAGCGCGGTGCAGGTCGCGAACGACCTCGGCGATGGAGATCAGGTCGCCGGAATTGATCTTGGCTTCGTACTCCTGGGCCCGGCGGGACCACATGGTGCGCTTCACCCGGGCGCGGCCCTTGAGGGTGGTCAGGGCCTGGGAGACCACATTGCCTTCGGCCAGTGAGCGCAGGCCCGAAACCCGCGCCTTGGCGGTAGGGACCCGCAGGGTCATTTTCTCATGGTCGAAAGTGATGACATAGACTTCCAGATCATAGCCGGCGACGGTTTGCGTTTCGACGCCTTGCACACGACCGACGCCATGGGCCGGATAGACCACGTGATCGCCAACCGAGAATTCCAGACCGCTCTTGCTCATCAGTTTCAGTCCTTTCGACCTTGCCCGACCCGACGGCAGCTTGAAGAAGAAGTTTCTGGCTACAGAGACAGATCATCCCCACCGCAAAAACGGGCGGTTCTGAACGTCTTTGGAGCTGGCTAAACCTTCGAAGACACCCTTCGCCTTTATGAGGCGCTCATCGGCCGGTTACGGCACTTTTGCACAAACGACTCCGACCGCGTGATGGCTGTCGGCAAGTCAGGGGCGTATCTAGCATAAAATTCAGCGGAAAGAAAGGCTTGCCCCCGGAGGTTGCAGGTCTGTGCTCTAGCTTCCCTTGCCAGGCTTCTCGCTGAAGTACTTCTCGAACTTGCCGGTTTCACGCTCGAAGTCGGTCCGGTCTTCCGGGGGTTCGCCCTTGACCGTGATGTTGGGCCAGACCTTGGCGTAGTCGGAATTGATGCGCAGCCACTTACCGTCCGCCTCATCTTCCGTGTCAGGCTTGATTGCGTCCACCGGGCATTCCGGCTCGCAGACGCCGCAGTCAATGCACTCATCGGGATTGATGACGAGGAAGTTTTCGCCTTCGTAGAAGCAGTCCACGGGACACACCTCCACGCAGTCCATGAACTTACATTTGATGCAGGCGTCCATGACGATGTAGGTCATCGCGGCGTCCTCAGCCAATTCCAATCCGGGCGCGGTTTTTCGGGGTCAGGGCTGCAGTTGTCAATGCTGCGGTGCAAGGTTTGGTCCCAGCTTATCTGTAAGCCCTGATAGGTCCGCGATGATTTCCGCCCTGATCCGACGTCCCAGCACCCAGATGGAAGGTGGAGAACGGACCCACCTCGGCCGTGCCCCCATCGATCCGGACCTCGCCCGTCAACAGCATGAGGCCTACGCAGCGGCCCTTGGGGCGGCGGGTCTGAGGGTGGTTGTTCTGGAAGCCGATGACGGCCTCGCAGACTGCGCCTTCGTGGAGGACATGGCCGTGATCCTGCCCGAGGTTTCAGTCCTGCTTCGCCCCGGGGCGCCGTCGCGGCGGGGTGAGCAGGCGGCAGTGGCCGCCGCACTGCCCGATGACCGCCCTGCTTTGACCCTTCCAGCCGGCCGCATGGACGGCGGAGACGTGCTGGTGGTGGGCCGGAAGATCTTTGTGGGCCAGTCCACCCGGACTGACCGTGATGGCCTCGCGGCCCTGGACGCGCTCGTTCAGCCCTTTGGCTATCGCGTCGAGGGGGTTCCCGTGCCCGGCGCCCTGCATCTGAAGACGGCGGTCACGGCCCTGAACCAAGAGACCCTGCTGCTCAACCCGCACTGGATTGATGAGACCGCCTTTTCCGCCTTCCGCCGCCTGAAAGTCGATCCTTCCGAACCCTTCGGCGCAAACACCCTGACCCTCGCCGGACGGACCCTGGCTCAGGCCTCGACCCCCGCGACCCGGGCCGTGCTTGAGGCCGCCGGCTTTCCGACCCTTGCCCTGGATATCAGCGAGTTCGCCAAGGCCGAGGCCGGGCTGACCTGCCTTTCGCTCATTGTCCCGGCGAGAGGCTGATCACGGTCTCGGTGACCTTCTCCACGGCCTTGCGTGAATAGGTCAGCGGCACGTACTGGCCGGTCACCCACAGGGGGAAGAGGTCGCGGAAGTGCTTGCTGTCGGGATTGCCCGATTGACCGGGGGTATTGATGGTCCGGCTCGCGTCCCAGTTCCCCACATCCAGCACCATCCGGAATGAGGCGCCCGCCGTGACCCTGAAGTCGTTGGCCCGCCATGTGGCGGCCATGGGCGAGAGGCTGGTTCCAGCCATGGGTGATGGTCCGGCCTTGAGGGCGGCCTTCTGGTCGTCGGAGGCCAGGGGTGAAAGGGCGTGGCTGAATTCGGCCTGGTGCAGGCGTCCCCAGGCCCAGGTTTTGGGATCGGGACCCAGCTTCTGGCCCACTTCGTCTACGGCCGCCGCGAGACTTGAGAGGAGGACCTCGTCCCTGGCTTTCGGGGTCAATCCGTCGTCGGGCGTTTCGAGATACTCCATGACCGCCGCCAGATCGCCGCCACCCAACAGGGTGTGGGCGGCCTCAGGGGCCGTGGCGCGCACCAGAGCCTTGCCCAGATGCTTGCCGGTCCAGGTCTCGAAGACGGCGGCGGCGGCGCTGTCTGTCGTGGTCGCGCCCTTCCAGTCCTTCAACAGGGCCAGGCCGAGGGCTGCCTTGGCATCCTGGCTCGAGAGCGGCGCCAGCAGGGCGATCAGGCGGCGGGAGGTGACGTCTACCGGGTCGGTCTGCAGGGCCATGGCGTCGGCGACGCTGACCTTGGCCTTGCCGCCCAGGACCTCGTTGATCCGGGTGATGCGGGCATTGTTGGACCACTCGAACCCGACCTTGCGCTCGGCAACCGGATAGCCTTCCGGCAGGTTCAGGGCGTTGGCGCTGGCGATCCAGCCGGATTTCGGGTCGACGTCGCTGGGCAGTTCGTCGAGGCTGAGGGCGCCCTGCCACTCATAGCGCCCATCGCCTGGGACAGGCAGGAGGCCATCCCAGTTGGCTCGCCTTGGCACCCGCCCCGCTGCGACCCAGCCGATCTGTCCCGAGGTGTCCGCATAGACCTGATTTTCCGACGGCGCGCCCCACTTGGCCAGGGACTGCTTGAAGTCGGGCCAGTTGGTGGCGGTCATATAGCCGGTGGAGCCGAAATAGGCGCTGGTTCCCGGCTGGGACCAGACCGTGCGCACGGCGAAGGCCCGGTTCTTGTCGGCATCAGCGAAGACGACCGGTCCGTGCTTCGTGAATTTCAGGGTGACCTGACGGTCGGACTGGCCCTTCACCGCGACCGTCTCTGTGACGGTGGTCATCCGCTCCCAGCCCTGACCATGGCGATAGAGGTCGGGGTCCTTGGGGTCGGTCTCGTAGACATAGAGGTCTTCCTGGTCAGCCGGGAAGATGGTCAGGCCAAAGGCCGCCTTGTCATTGTGGCCGATGGAGACGCCGGGCAGGGCGGGCTCGCCGGCGCCTATGACGGAAAGGCCCGGAGCCTCCAGGTGGACGATGTAGCGCAGGGAGGGGGCCCCATGCTCCCGGTGCGGGTCATTGGCCAGGATCGGGCGGCCTGTGGTGGTGTGGCTGGGGGCGATGGTCCAGTTGTTGGAGCCCACGGCGTCGGGCGGCACATCCAGGACGGCGAGCCCGGCGGTCTTGGGCGAGAACCTCACGCCGCTGGTGGCGAGATCATAGTCGGCCAGAACACCCGCCGGCACGTCGCAGGGATCAAGGCCTTCCGGCACCTTGGTGGTCCAGGCCGGCTCCAGCAGTTTCAACAGGCGGGCAGCGGGCAGACCGGCCTCGCAGGCGATCCGGGCCCGGGAAACTTCCAGCCCGACATTGCGGGTCAGGCCGTGGCTGCGGATTCGCACCACATCGTCGGCGGTCCATTGGCCGGGCTTGCTGCCCGCCAGCTTGAACTCCGGCGGAAGGGGGCGCTTGCCGCTGTTGATCTCGGCCACATAGGCGTTGACCCCAGCCACCCAGGCTTCGGAGTTTGATTTCGCGCCGGGGCCATAGGCGCCCCATTCTGCGTCCATGTCGCCACGATAGAGGAAGAGCCGGGCCGCCCTGTCCTGGGCGGCGTAGGCGGGACCAAAATCCTCGGCCAGACGACCCAGCCCGCGCTTGCGCCAGAGGTCGATCTGCCAGAGCCGGTCCCGGGCGGCGTTGTATCCCTGCAGGAAGAAGGCGTCGCGCACGCTGGCGGCGTAGATGTGGGGAATGCCCCACTTGTCGATGCGGATTTCGGCGGGCGCCTTGAGGCCGACGACAGTCTGGGAGACCTGGGCGGGAGCGGCCTGCGCGCTGGTCGCCGCCAGGAGGGCCAGGAGTGTGAGTCTGCGGCGCATGGGAACCTCTCGATCTGAGAGTCCACGCTAGGCCCGGATCCGGACGGCGACAACGCAGAACTCCCCCGGCGTGCGCGCCGGGGGAGAAGTCGGGTTCCTAGCGGGGCGTGGCGCCCGACAGGAAGTCCATCTTGCCAAGCGGCGCGCCCTTGGAGCGCATCAGGGCATAGGCGGTGACCACGTGGAACATGAAGTTCGGCAGGGCGAACTGCAGCAGGAAGGTCTGGCCGGTGAAGGTCAGGGTCTGGCCCGGGAACTTCAATTCGATGACGGCGTCTTCCCTGCCGTTCACCTGCTCCGGCTTGATGGTTTCCAGGAAGGCGATGGTCTTGGCCAGGCGTTCCTTGAGCTCCGGGAAGGTGGTTTCCACATCGGGGAAGCTCGGGGCTTCGATCCCGGCCAGCCGGGCGCCGCCGCCCTTTGCGCCGTCGCTGGCGATCTGGATCTGGCGGGTGAGGGGATGCATGTCCTCGATCAGCCGGGCGTCGGTGAAGGTGGACAGGCCCATACCGTTGGCCGCTGCGTGGGCCTCGGACTTGTCGAGGAAGGTCGAGAGATTGCGCAGGAAATGCAGGAAGACGGGAATGGAAGCGTCATAAAGGGACAGGGACACGGAAAACTCCTTTGGATGGTGCGGTCGAGATAGGCGCACCCGGCGGTCTACGCCATGGGTGAGTCCGCAATTCCGCCCGAACAGTCACCCTCGCCCCGCGCCGCCCGGTCATGCCAGGCCTGGTTCCGGGCCTCGACGGTCCGCCGCCACCTGGCCCGCAGGACGGCGGGGCGTTCCGGATAGCGGTCTTCCAGGAACTCGGCGTCCTCGACCCGGTCGGTCCGGAAGCTTCGGAAGTCGCTTCTCAGCTCGCACCAGCCCACCAGCATGCGGGTGGTGTCCTGATAGCCGATGGTGACCGGCCAGATGGTGCGCTCCGTCACCTGACCCTTTTCGTCCCGATAGGTCAGGGCGATCTTGCGGCCCGCATGGATGTGCGCCCGGGTGCAGGCCATATCCAGAGTGTCGACAGCTGACTTCCAGGCCGGTGTGGCCCCGGAGGCGGGCTCCAGCACATAGGGGCGAAGCCGCTCGGGGACGGCGGCGCCGATCTTGGCGATCAGGTCCTTGGCGGCCCGGGCCAGGGCAGGATCGGCCCGGCTGGCCACCCACTGGGCGCCCAGGACCGCCGCCTCGATCTCGTCGGGGGTCAGCATCAGGGGCGGCAGGTCATAGCCGTTGTCGAGGATGTAGCCGATGCCAGCCTCGCCCCGGATCGGCACCCTCTGGGCCATCAGGTCGGCGATGTCGCGATAGACTGTGCGCTTGGAGGTCTCCAGCTCCAGGGCCATGGCGTCGGCCGTGATCGGCCGGCGGGATCGACGGAGGATCTGGATGATCTGGAACAGGCGGTCGGCGCGTCTCATGGCCAGACGGTATCAGAGGCCATGGCCACCGTCATGTCAGCAGTCTGGCAGCTAGTTCTCTTCCCTGGGCAAGGGATGCTCGGTGGTTCCGAGGGCGTCGGCCAGCCGCATCTTGGCCGAGCCGGGCCGCAGGGGCTTCTGCTGGCTCTCGTCCGGGGTCCAGCCTGTGAGAGTGAGGATCTCGAAGGTCGCCGGAATGCGGCCATCGGCCTCGGCGAAGTTCTGGACATAGAGCTCGAAGGCCCGGCCCAGGACCTGGCGGGTCAGGGGCTTGGGATGGCGCTCGGCCAGGACGCTGGTCTCTCCCATGGCCCGCAGGTCGGCCAGCAGTTTCAGGGGATGGGCATAGCGGACCGTGACCCGGTCCACATCGGCGACAGGCAGGGCGAAGCCCGCCCTCTGCAACAGACTGGCGGCGTCGGAAGCGTCGGCGAAGGGCGAAACCCGGGGGCCGGCCCCCCCGGTGATTTCCAGCTCGGCGTCGAACAGGCACTGGCGAAGTTCGTTCAGGGTGGCGCCGCCGAACAGGGAGCCCAGGAACAGGCCGTCGGGCTTCAGGGCCCGGCGGATCTGGATCAGGGCGCCGATCACATCATTGGTCCAGTGCAGGGCCAGGGTCGAGACCACCAAGTCCAGCTTGCCAAAGCCGAAGGGCAGCTGCTCCTCATCGGCCACCAGATGCGGCCCGGCGCGGCCCGCCAGCATGGCGCCCGACAGGTCGGTCTCGATCAGCAAGCCCACCCGGGAGGCGGCGTCGCTCAACTTGAGGGCGGCGGCGAAGGCGCCATTCCTCGCCCCCAGGTCGACGGCGACCGGAAACTCGCGCAGTATGGCTTCCAGGCGGACCACAGCGTCCTCTGCGGCCCTGGCTTTCAGGAAATCCGCGCCGGCATAGGTCGGGGCGGCGCGATCCAGGCGGGCGCGGAGCAGCTTGCGGTCAAAGATCAGGGGCGGGGCGGACATGGGTCTGCAGGATGACGTGTTCCGGGGCGGCTGGGAAGCTGTGGGACCTGGGCCAGGAATGTATCTGTGGGCATAGCCTTGTTGAGTGAGGGTAACAGGATGCAACGGAGCTCGGGCATAAAGATCAACGGATGGGTAGCGATCCTTCTTGCGCCCGTCCTCATTCCGATCGCGCTGATTTCGAACCTTTGGCCAGGTTCAAGGAAAGCCAACCGAACCGTCGATGAAGTTGCAGGCTTCCTACGCGACTTCATCGAGGAAACAGCAGGAGATTGGGATTGGGACGAGTTTGAGTGCGTCGAGATTGCCGACCCAGAGCTGGAAAAAATCCGCAAGCGGGCTGTGCGCGCAGGGCCTCCAAATCCAGACCTCAACCAGCTTCGAGCACTGCTTGCTGAGGTCGAGGCCATCGCCAGAACTCGGCAGGACGTTTAGTCAGTGCGTATCGCGACAGACAATGGATCCGTTGGGCCCACTCGGGAGCAGAATTGGGCCGTAAGGCGCGTTGCGGACCACTTGCTTGATTTGATCTTCCCACCCCAAACCCTGGAAGGCGGTCCTGCAGTTCAATCCTCGGGCCTGTCTGCCGAAGCCTGGAGCCGCATCACATTCCTAGACGATCCGGTCTGTGACGGATGTGGAACGCCCTTTGAGTTCGAGGCCGGCCCCGGCATTCGCTGCGCCGCCTGTGAGGCGAAACCCCGCGCTTTCCATCGAGCCCGGGCGGCCTGCCTCTATGACGAAAACTCCCGGGGTCCGATCCTGCAGTTCAAGCACGCCGACCGCACAGACCTTGGTCCGCTCTTCGCCCGCTGGCTGGCGCGGTCGGCCCGGGACCTGCTGGCCGAGGCCGACTGCGTGGCGCCGGTTCCCCTGCATCCGACCAGACTGTTCCGCCGCAAGTACAATCAGGCCGCCGAGATCGCCCGCCCCCTGTCGCGGCTGGCCGGTCTGACCTATCTGCCTGACGCCCTGGTCCGTCGTCGGGCCACGGAGACTCAAGGGGGCAAGTCGGGCTCCGGGCGGCGGCGCAATGTGGCCGCGGCCTTCGAGGTTCCCGCCCGCAAGGCCCGACTGGTGGCCGGACGGAAGATCGTGCTGATTGACGATGTCATGACCACAGGCGCCACTTTGGAGGGCTGCGCCCGGGCGCTCTTGAAGGCGGGAGCGGATCAGGTGAACGTGGCTGTCGTTTCGAGGGTGAAAGACGCCGCAATCGGCCCCATATAGGATGGGTTAACCCGCTACAGAGTCTGAATGAGCCATGGCCCAGGTCACCATCTACACCAAACCCTTCTGCCCCTTCTGCATCCGCGCCGTGTCGCTGTTGGAGAAGAAGGGCGTCGCCTTTGACGAGATCTCCGCCGCCTTTGACGCCGAAAAGAAGGCCGAGATGCTGGAGCGGTCTGGCGGCCGCGCCACCTATCCGCAGATCTTCATCGGCGAGACCCATGTGGGCGGTTGCGATGACATGATGGCCCTGGAACAGGCCGGCAAGCTCGATCCCCTGCTCGCGGCCTGATGACCGCCCTTCGCGTCGGCCTGGTCCAGACCCGCACGCCGTCCACGGCGGCGGCGGGGCTTGCCCACCTCGAGCCCCTGATCCGCGAGGCTGCGGGGCAGGGCGCCAGTTTCATCGTGACGCCAGAGGGCTCGAACCTTCTGGAGAAGAACCGCGACAAGCTCCTGCCGCGGCTTTCTACCCCCGAACATGACCCTGTGGTTCAGGGCTGTCGGGCCCTGGCCCGGGAGCTGGGCGTCAGCCTGCTGATCGGCTCGGCCCTGGTCCTGCGTGAGGATGGCAAGGCCGCCAACCGCTCCTTCGTGATTTCGCCCCAGGGCGAGATCACGGCGACCTATGACAAGCTGCACATGTTCGATGTGGACCTGCCCACCGGCGAGACCGCCCGGGAGAGCGAGGCCTATGAGCCGGGCGACCGCGCCGTGACGGCGATGGCCGGCGAGGCGAAGCTTGGCTTGACCATCTGCTATGACATGCGCTTTCCGGCCGTCTATCGCGCCCTGGCCGTGGCCGGCGCCGAGGTCATGACCGTTCCCGCCGCCTTCACCCGACCCACCGGTCAGGCCCACTGGGAAATCCTCCTGCGTGCGCGGGCCATCGAGACCGGCAGCTTCGTGCTCGCCGCCGCCCAGGGCGGCTTCCACGAGGATGGCCGGGGCACCTGGGGCCACACCCTGGCCATCGGCCCCTGGGGCGAGATCCTGGGCCAGCTGGACCATGATGAGCCCGGCGTGCTGGTGGTCGATCTGGATCTGGCCGCCGTGGCCAAGGCCCGCGCCGCCATTCCGGCCCTGGCCAACGCACGACCCTTCGCCCCGCCACAGGCCCTGGCATGATCAAATACGCCCTGGCCTGCGAGGCGGGCCATGAGTTCGAGGGCTGGTTCGGGGCCTCGGCCGACTTTGACGATCAGCAGGCGAGGGGTCTCCTCGAATGCCCCGTCTGCGCCACGAAATCCGTGCGCAAGCAGATCATGGCGCCTGCCGTGGCCGGCACGAAGAACCGCAGTCTTGAGGGCTCGCCCGAGACCCGCGCCATGCTGGCCGACGCCATGAGCCAGGTCCGCAAACACGTGGAAGACAATTTCGACTATGTGGGCGACAGCTTCGCCAGGGAGGCCCGCGCTATCCACGAGGGCAAGTCCGAAGAAAGGGCGATATACGGCGAGGCCACGCCGCAAGAGGTCAAGAAGCTGACCGATGACGGCGTGCCGGTCGCGCCCCTGCCGGGCGAACCGGGAAAGCCTGACAAGCTGAACTAGGCAGATGAGCCGATAGACCTGATATCGAAGTCCCGTTCGCCGCCGCTTGGCGAAAGGCTGCTTGCGGGCCTGCGGCCAGGGCGACCGTTTCCAGCCTGTTGCTGACCTGAATTTGGTCGGTGTTGGACAACCGAGAGCAGGTCCCCGGCCTCTAGAATTGATTATCTCCTTCTAGACCATAATCATGTCCGCTAGCTTATCGCGGAAGCCGTTGCGGTTCTGTGTTGCGGCTTTTGTGCTGCATCTAGGAAAAATTTGGGGCGTGCGATGGTTCAAGATAAAGAAACCGATGAAGACAATGATGAAACTGTCGAACTTGTCCGTTCGATCAATTTAGACCCCAACCGGTTGTGTACCCACGCTCTCTATCGTTTTGTTCACGACTACCGTGAGACTGTCCGTTTCTTTTTCTTCACTGTTACGCTAGCCACTAGATCTGACAAGATGCGTCTCATTGCCTCCAAGGCCCTTGCGGAGGTCGGAGCGAAGCCAGAGCACATTGAGGTCTATGATGAAGTGCAGGCCAACCCGTCTCCTGTTTTCGACCAGCTCAAAAAGTATGGAAGCATACAGTCTCAAAACTTAGTATTGAGAGCAACCAATGCATTTCTACTTTACTATTCTGAAATCATCCAGGCAGCTATTTTTAAAAGGCCGGAAATTCTCAAGAGTAAACAAACCATCCGCTGGGATGAATTGCTCGGCTTCACTCGCTTCGACGATGTGGTTCGCTATCTAATCGACAAGAAAGTGAATGAACTTTCATATGCTGGTCTTGGGCAAATGGAAGAATTCATGTTTGAGCGGCTTGGCCTTGCTGGTTCCATCACAGATGAGCAGCGAGCATTAACTGCCATTCTCGTCGAAATAAGGAACATTTACACCCACAATCGGGGAGTGGTGAATGGTATATTCTTAGCTCGCGTTGAAAATCACATGGGGTTTCATTTTGTCGATGGAAAGTACTTCCATGTGGACCTCGATATGTTCTCGCGGCTGAGCGGCAACTGCCTCGAAGTAGCATACGCGATTGACGAGGCGGTCGCGAAGAAATTCGGGTTGAAGCGCAAGCGATATGTAGCGTGGCGCGGCCCCAAGAAGAAAGGCGGGAGTTGATCTGCTCACGCCTGAACGTACATGCGGTAGTTGCTGCTGTGGAACCAACGTCCGCCATCCCACTTCGAGGAGCCTCGGTAACTCGCCTTGCGCCCAGGGATCAGACGGCGACTCCTGGACCTGGGTGACGCTCCTGATCGGACGGCCAAATCCCTCCCGCTATCGCCCCGTAAACACCGGCTCCCGCTTCTCCAGGAAGCTGCGAACCCCCTCCCGGTGATCCTCTGTGGCGAAGAGCTTGTAGATCACTTCGATCGCCCAGCCGCCCACCTCCCGCGGATCGCCATAGGCGGTCTTGCGCAGGCCTTCCTTCATATAGCGCAGGGCGAGGGGCGAGTTGACGGCGATGCGTCGGGCCATGGCCATGGCTGTCGGCATCAGATCATCATGGGCCGTCACCTGGGTGACGAGGCCGATCCGCAGGGCCTCGGCGGCGTCTATGGCGTCGCCGGTGAAGAGCAGTTCCGCCGCCTTTGCCGGGCCGACAATGGCCGGCAGGCGCAGCAGGCCGCCGACATCGCAGATCAGGGCGCGTTTGATGAAGAGTTCGGCGAAACGGGCCCGCTCTGACGCGATCCGGATGTCGGCATAGAGGGCCAGCTCCATGCCCCAGCCGACGGCGGCGCCGTTGACCGCCGCAATCACCGGCTTTTCGCATTCGAGGGCCGCCATGGCCGCCGGGGTCGGCGGCTGGCGCACGGCCGGCGGTCGCGGCCTGGCAGGCTCGCCGGTCATCATCTCCTTGACGTCCTCGCCCGAGCAGAAGGCCGGATCCGATCCGGTGACCACGCAGCAGCGGACCTCTGGGTCCTGACTTGCGACGCGGAAGGCCCTCTCGATCTCGGCATAGGCCAGGGGATTGAGGGCGTTGCGCCGATCGGGGCGGTTCAGGGTGATGGTGGCGATATGGTCCGCCACTTCATAGAGCAGGGTCGAAAATTCAGGCGTCTGGGTCATCTGAGGCTCCGCTTCAGAGGCATGTTGGGCCAAGAAATCTGCTCCCGGCAATCATCTTGTTTGCCAGCCTGTTGGGGTGGGTCTATCCAAAACGCTCACGACCCATCCCGATCAGGATTTCAAGATCATGCGCCTCCAACTGCTGGCCTCCGCTTCCATCCTTGCAGCCATGACCCTGGCGGGCGGCGCCAATGCCGAGCCGCGCCCGGACCAGCTGGCGTTCCGCGAGCTCTACAAGGAGATGGTGGAGACCAATACGACCCTGTCCGTCGGCAGCTGCACCCTGGCGGCAGAGAAGATGGCGGCGCGGCTCAAGGCCGCCGGCTATGCCGACAGCGAGGTGGAAGTGATCGTGCCGCCAGAGCATCCAAAGTGGGGCGCCCTGATCGCCAATCTGAAAGGGTCGGACGCCAAGCTGAAGCCCATCATGCTGCTGGCCCACCTTGATGTGGTCGAAGCCAATCGCGCCGACTGGGTCCGCGATCCCTTCACCCTGATCGAGGAGGGCGGCTATTTCTACGCCCGGGGTTCCAGCGACGATAAGGGCATGGCCGCGATCTTCACGGACTCCATGATCCGCTACAAGACCGAAGGCTTCAAACCCCGCCGCGGCCTCAAGCTGGCCCTGACCTGCGGCGAGGAAACCTCCGACACCTTTGACGGCGTCGAATGGCTATTGAAGCAACGTCCCGAGACCATGAGCGCCGAGTTCGCCCTCAATGAAGGCGCTGGCGGCCGTCTGAACGAGAAGGGCGAGCGCCAGTTCTTAGGCATTCAGGCCGGTGAGAAGGTCTATCAGGACTTCACCCTGGTCACGACCAATCCCGGTGGGCACTCCTCGCGCCCCATCAGGGACAATGCGATCTATCACCTGTCGGGCGTCATTTCCCGTCTGGGGGCCTATGACTTCCCCATCGCCATCAATGAGGCCACCCGCAATCACTTCGCCAAGATGGGCCCGATCGAGGGCGGCGAGAGCGGCGCGGCCATGAGCGCCGTCGCCAAGGACCCGACCGATGCTGCGGCCATTGCAACCGTCGCCCGGGACGCCAGCCGCAATTCCATGATGCGCACCACCTGCGTGGCGACCATGGTCAATGCCGGACATGCGCCCAACGCCCTGCCGCAGCGGGCCCAGGCCAATGTGAACTGCCGGATCCTGCCTGGTGAAACCATCGAGTCGGTCCGCCAGCAACTGATCAAGGTCTTCGCCAATGACAAGGTCAGCGTCACCCCGGTGGGCGTGCCCAGCCCGGTCTCGCCGCCGCCGCCCCTGACCAGGACCATTGTCGCCCCCATTGAAAAGGTGTCGGCCAAGATGTGGCCCGGGGTGCCCCTGGTGCCCGCCATGTCCACCGGCGCGACCGACGGCCGCTTCACCAACGCCGCCGGAATCCCGACCTATGGCCTTTCCGGCATCTTCGGCGATCCGGATGGCGGCGGGGTGCATGGCCTGAACGAGCGGATCCGGGTCCAGTCCCTCTATGAGGGCCGCGATTTCCTCCACGAGGTGGTGAAGATCTACGCGACGCAGAAGTAGGAAGCGGCCGCCCTTGCGGTCCTGAAGAAAGCTGGCATTCATCTTGCCAATTGAATCAGGCGGGGCGGACATGACCAAAGGCGCGGCGAAGATCGGCAGGACCCTCGCGGACTCCACCCCCTACTGGCCTGAGCCTGTCCGGGCACCCAAGGGTGCGCCGAACATTCTGGTGGTCCTGTTTGACGATGTCGGGTTTTCGGATTTCGGCTGTTATGGCTCGCCGATCCGGACCCCAACCATCGACGCCCTGGCTGCAGACGGTCTGCGCTATACCAGCTTCCACACCACGGCCATGTGCTCGACCACCCGAGCGGCCCTGCTGACCGGCCGCAACCACCATTCGGTGGGCATGGGCTGTCTGGCCAATTTCGACAGCGGCTTTCCCGGCTATCGCGGCAAGCTGTCCCGGGAGGCCGGGACCCTTCCGGAAATGCTCAAGCCGCATGGCTATCGCAGTTATATGGTCGGCAAGTGGCATGCGACGCCCCTGACCGAATCCGGACCTACCGGACCCTTCGACGGCTGGCCCCTGGGGCGCGGTTTTGACCGGTTCTACGGCTTCATGGACGCCGAGACCGACCAGTACGCCCCGGAGCTGGTGCGGGACAATACGCCCATCAACCCGCCGGGCGGCTATGGCGACGGCTATCACCTGACCGCCGATCTGGTGGACCAGTCCATCCGCTTCATCGCCGACCATACGGCCGATGCGCCCCATACGCCCTGGCTGCTCTGGCTGGCCCTGGGCGCCTGCCACGCCCCGCACCAGGCGCCCAAGGACCTGATCCACAGCTATGATGCTGTCTTCGCAAAGGGCTGGGACGCTGAGCGCGAGGCGCGGCTCGCCCGTCAGAAGGCCTTGGGCATTGTCCCGCCGGAAACCGTCCTGCCGCCGCGCAATGACGGCGTCCGCAGCTGGGATGAATACTCCCCCGATGAGCAGAGGCTCTTCACCCGTCTGCAGAGCGCCTATGCCGGCATGCTCGACCATGCCGACCAGCACATTGCCCGCCTGATCGACTTCCTCGACAGGGCCGACATCCGCGACGACACCCTGATCCTGATCCTGTCAGACAATGGCGCCAGTCAGGAGGGCGGTCCCCTGGGCATGGTCAACGCCATGGGGCCTTACAATATGAAGGCCGAGCCCATGGCTGAGAAGCTGGCGCGGATCGACGACATTGGCGGGCCAGACACCCATTCCAACTTCCCGCAGGGCTGGGCCATGGCCTCGAATACGCCCCTGCGCCGCTACAAGCAGAACACCCACGGCGGCGGCATCCGCGACCCCCTGGTGATCTCGTGGCGCAACGGGATCAAGGCCCGGGGCGAGCTGCGCCACGCCTTCGCCCACGCCACCGACTTCACCCCGACCATTCTCGACATTCTGGGTCTGGACATTCCCCAGAGCATTGGGGGCGTCCCGCAGATGCCGTTGGAGGGGCAGAGCTTCAAGGCGTCCTTCACCGACCCGGCGGCCAGCCACAGGACCCGGCCCCAGTACTTCGAAATGTTCGGCCATCGCGGCCTCTGGAAGGATGGCTGGAAAGCCGTGTCCTTCCACCCGCCGGGCCTGCCTTTCGACAAGGATGTCTGGGAACTCTACCACCTCGACGCCGACTTCTCGGAGGTCGAGAATCTGGCCGAGACCCGCAAGGACAAGCTGGATGAACTGGTGGCGGCCTGGTGGTCCGAGGCCGAGCGCTGCAATGTCCTGCCCCTGGACGACCGGTTCGGGCCCCGCTTCGCCGAGAACGCC
The DNA here is from genome assembly GCA_002256425.1 of Alphaproteobacteria bacterium PA2. NCBI lineage: Bacteria > Pseudomonadati > Pseudomonadota > Alphaproteobacteria > Alphaproteobacteria bacterium PA2. The sequence goes on from NKIZ01000001.1 coordinate 1,030,815, forward strand.
CTGCGTTATCATGGCGACCGCAAACGCTTCGTCTTCCACAAGGGCATGGGCCACCTGCCCACTGATGTCGCCCCCGATGTCCGCAGCCGGTCCTACCGCATCGAGGCCGAGGCCTTCGTGCCGCCGGAAGGGGCTGAGGGCGTCCTGCTGTCCCATGGCGACGCCACCTGCGGCTACAGCTTCTACCTCCAGGATGGACGGCTGAACTATACGATCAATGTAGGCGGCGCCCTGGTGACGGCGACCTCTGAGGCGCCGGTTCCGGCCGGCCATCACCGACTGTCAGTGGGTGTCCGTCAGGACAGTGATGGTCGCAGCTTCACCCTGGCCGTCGACGGGAAGAAGGCCGGTGAGGTCCGCACCCATCTGGGCTTCGCCAACTTCATCTCCTGGTCGGGCCTGGACATTGGTCTGGACCGCGGCAGTCCGGTCGCCGGATACGAGGCGCCCTTCGTCTTCACCGGTAAGCTGTCGCGGGTCGTGGTCACCATGGATGATGACCAGGTGCTCGATGGCGAGGGCATAGGCGCGGCGGAAATGGCCCGTCAGTAGTGTCCCCGATCTGATCGGGAACAAGTTCTGCTCGGCGAGGCTTGTGTGGCGTAGGAGCCACACTACATCGGGGTGACGGGGATTGCGCTTTCTCAAGGCGATCTTCGAACTTCCGCCTTACGAGGGGACTCATGAATATCGATCTCTATTCCGACCGCGCCAAACAGGCGGTCCAGTCGGCCCAGAGCCTTGCCCTGGCCCGTCGTCACCAACAACTGGCGCCTGAACACCTGCTCAAGGTCCTGCTTGAGGAAAAGGACGGCCTCAGCCGCACCCTGATCCAGAGCGCCGGCGGACGTCCCGCCGAGGCTGACGCCGCCGTTGACGTCCTGCTGGGCAAGCGCCCCAAGGTGGAGGGCGGCTCTGGCCAGCTCTACATGTCCGGCGAAGTAGCCCGGATTTTCGCCGAGGCCGAGAGCGGCGCCAAGGATGCCGGCGACGCCTTTGTCACCACCGAACGCCTGCTGATCGCGACGGCCAGGGAAGGCGGCGATGTCGCCAAACTGCTGAAGGACGCGGGCGTCACCGCCGAAGGTCTGGAAGAGGCCGCAAAGGCTGTGCGCAAGGGCAAGACGGCAGACACCGCCAATGCCGAAGAGGGCTATGATGCGCTCAAGCGCTATGCCCGAGACCTGACCCAGGCGGCCAGGGACGGCAAGCTCGACCCTGTCATCGGCCGGGATGAGGAAATCCGCCGGACCATCCAGGTCCTCAGCCGTCGGACCAAGAACAATCCCGTCCTGATCGGTGAACCCGGTGTCGGCAAGACGGCGATCGTCGAGGGCCTGGCCCTGCGCATCGTCAATGGCGACGTGCCTGAAAGTCTGAAGGACAAGCAGCTCCAGGCCCTGGACATGGGCTCGCTGATCGCCGGCGCCAAGTATCGCGGAGAGTTCGAAGAGCGGCTGAAGGCCGTGCTGAACGAGGTCACCCAGGCCGAGGGCTCGATCATCCTGTTCATCGACGAGATGCACACCCTGGTGGGCGCGGGCAAGACCGAGGGGGCGATGGACGCCTCCAACCTGCTGAAACCCGCTCTGGCCCGTGGAGAGCTGCACTGCGTTGGCGCGACCACCCTGGAAGAGTACCGCAAGCACGTGGAGAAGGACGCGGCCCTGGCCCGTCGCTTCCAGCCCGTGTTTGTCAGTGAGCCCACCGTCGAGGACACGGTGTCGATCCTGCGTGGCCTGAAAGAGAAATACGAGGTGCACCACGGGGTGCGTATTCTCGACAGCGCCATTGTCGCCGCCGCCACCCTGTCGAACCGCTACATCGCCGACCGCTTCCTGCCCGACAAGGCCATCGACCTGATCGACGAGGCCGGCAGCCGGGTGCGCATGGCCGTGGATTCCAAGCCCGAGGAGCTGGACGAAATCGACCGGCGGGTCGTCCAGCTGAAGATCGAGCGCGAAGCCCTGACCCGGGAAAGCGACGCCGCCTCGAAGCAGAGGCTGGAAAAGCTGGAGGACGAACTGGCCGACCTTGAGGCCCAGTCCGAGGACATGACGGTCCGCTGGAAGGCGGAGAAGGACAAGGTCTCTTCCGCCGCCCAGGTACGCGAAGCCATTGACCGCCTGCGCGCCGAACTGGTGGCCGCCCAGCGCCGTGGGGACCTGCAGCGGGCCTCAGAGATCGCCTATGGCGAAATCCCGCCGCTGGAGAAGCAGCTGGCTGACGCCGAAGCCAAGGCGGCCGAGGACCAGGTCAGCCCTGAAGTGGTCGACGCCGAGCAGATCGCCGCGGTGGTCTCCCGCTGGACCGGCATTCCGGTGGACAAGATGCTGGAAAGCGAGCGGGAAAAGCTGCTGGCCATGGAGGACGCCCTGCGCGGTCGCGTGGTGGGCCAGGAAGAGGCCCTTGTCGCCGTCTCCGACGCGGTTCGCCGCGCCCGGGCTGGCCTGCAGGATCCCAACCGGCCCATCGGCTCCTTCCTGTTCCTGGGCCCGACCGGTGTCGGCAAGACCGAGCTGACCAAGGCCCTGGCGGCCTTCATGTTTGACGACGAGGCCGCAATCACCCGGCTGGACATGAGCGAGTACATAGAGAAGCACTCGGTCAGCCGCATGATCGGGGCCCCCCCTGGCTATGTGGGCTATGACGAGGGCGGCGCCCTGACCGAAGCGGTTCGGCGCAGGCCCTATCAGGTGGTCCTGTTCGACGAGGTCGAGAAGGCTCACCCTGATGTGTTCAATGTCCTGCTCCAGGTGCTGGATGACGGCCGCCTGACCGACGGTCAGGGTCGGACTGTCGACTTCCGCAATACCCTGCTGATCATGACCTCGAACCTTGGGTCAGAGTTCCTGGCCAGCCAGGCCGATGGCGATGATGTGGAAGAGGTGCGCGGCGAGGTCATGGACGTGGTCCGTCGCCACTTCCGCCCGGAATTCCTGAACCGGGTGGATGAGATCATCCTCTTCAAGCGTCTGGGCCGGTCCGAAATGGACAATATCGTCGGCATCCAGCTGCAGCGGGTGGAGAAGATGCTGGCTGACCGCCGCATGGCGATCAGCCTGGATCCCGCCGCCCGCCATTGGCTGGCGGAGCGGGGTTACGACCCGGTCTATGGCGCAAGGCCGCTGAAGCGGGTGATCCAGAAGGAGCTGGTGGACCCCATCGCCAGGAAGCTTCTGGCCGGCGACCTGATGGACGGGTCGGTGATTGAGGTGTCAGCCGGCGCGGGTGGCCTGGAAATCGGCAAGGCCCTGGTTCACTAGGAATGCAAAAGGGGGCGGGCCGGTCCCGCCCCTGAATCCTACAGTTCGACCAGAACGATCCGTCCGCCGCGGACCTCTACCCGCTTCATGATGGCCATGTCGGTTCCCTTGCCGCCCAGGGGCTTGGCCACCAGGATCACGAACCAGGCGCCATTGGGCAGGTTGGAGAATGAGAACCGGTCGGCGCCATCACAGGTCGAGCGGCGTATGAAGGCGGAATAGTCGCCGCTGGGCGCCGTCGGCGTGCGGGCGCGAACCTGATCCACCGGCAAGGCCGAAGCCACGGGCGAATTATAGAGGATGGTCATCCTGCGGCGGGACCACAGGGTTTCCGGGGTCAGGATGACGCCAGCGCCCTTGCAGGTATACTTCACGCCCGCTGCGCTGAACCCCACATGGCCATCTATTCCGCCCTTGCCGACGGCTGTTGACCAGGCGAAATCCTGGGCCCGGAAGACTTCCGCCGATGGCGGTGCGCTGGCCGGATCGCGGCCTGGCGGTTGCGGGCCGAGGGTCGGTCCTGCAGCGCAGGCGGACAGCGCCAGAAGGGCGCCGGTGATCAGGAGATGGCGAAGTTTCATCATGCGCACAGAATAGGCGCCGACTGCCTCATCCGCCAAGCCTTCGTTAAGGTTAGTCGTCGCCCCTGACCTTGCCGCGGAGGGCCTTGACCCCGCCGCGCTTGACCTTGCCTTCCAGCCTGCGGGTCTTGGAGGCCAGGGTCGGGCGGGTTCGTTTTCGGGGTGGCGGCGGTGGTTCGGCCGCCTTGCGGATCAGTTCCAGCAGGCGATCCAGGGCGTCGGCGCGATTCCGTTCCTGGGTCCTGTGGGTCATGGCGACGAGGACCAGGATTCCGTCCTGGGTCAGTCTGCGGCCCGCCAGTTTCATGAGGCGGATGGCGACATCATTGGGCAGGGACGGGGACCGCCGGACGTCAAACCGAAGCTCGACCGCTGTCGACACCTTGTTGACGTTCTGACCGCCGGGGCCAGCAGCACGTATGAACCGCTCGCTGATCTCGTCGTCTGCCAGGACAATGCCGGGAGTAACCTCGATCATGGACGACGCGGGGGCCTGAACTGCAATCGCGCCGTGAGTGTGACGCGGCCGGAGTCTCCGCCTATTTGGTTTCGGTGTCGAGTTTCCCGAACCGGGCCTCGAACTCGCCGATCAGTCCCTTTGCCAGCAGGCTCGCCTGATCCACCCAGGCATCCCGGTCGATGCGGCCCCGGAAGGCGCCGAGATGATCGTCTACCCGGGCGATTTCCGCCTCACCCCAGGCCGCGATCTGGTCGAACCGCACAACACCGATATCGTTCAGGACAGCGTTCAACTTGGGGCCAATGCCCTTGATCTGCAGCAAGTCGTCGGCAGCGCCGACCGCAGCAGGGATGCCGATAGCGGTAAGCCTGGGCGCTTTCGGCTGGGGGCTCTCGACCAGCGGCGCCGCGGCTACGGGCGCGACCTCAACGGCCTTGGGAGTTTGCGCCGGCGCCGATGGTGGGGCAGACGCAAAGGCCTGTGGCGCTGCCGAATGGGATTCAGGAACGGGAGTCGACGCGTTGATTTCCGGGGCCTTCGGCTTCTGTGCCCAGACCCACCAGCCCGTGACCAACCCGATCAGGAAGGGGAGGGTGAGCCAGAACAGGCCACCGATTGTGCAGTTCCACATGGCAGGATTTCCTATCGGCTCAGTCTCTGCCAGCCCGGCCCCAGCCCCAGGCCAGCCAGGCGATCAGCAGCCCGGCGCCAAAGGCGAAAAGGGAAGGAATGAAGGAGGTCAGGAATGAGGTGAACATCGAGAAGGTTCCTGAGGACTAGGAGTTCGACGAGGCTGCAAAGGTCGCCATGTCCTTGGCGACAGCCGTCTTGCCGATCACGCAGGCGCGGCCAAAGCCCATGGGGCCATAGAGCATCATGGCGGCGGCCAGGGTGACCCCCAGGCCGATGAAGATCTTGGAACTGGCCGTCATCTCGGTTTCAACCTTGTGTCATCCGGCGCACATTATCGCCGAAGGGTGTGAGAATGCCCAAGCTCACGGAGCTCTGCGAGCGGATTCAAGCAGGGCGCTTAAAAGTCGCAGCCCGATTCAGCCTAGGATGGCGCCGCCTCGCCCTGGCAGGCCGGGCACAGGCCGTGAGCTTCCAGAGTGACAGAGCGCAGGGCATAGCCGGCCATGTCTACCGATGACAGACGATCCAGCAGGTCCGGATCGAATTCCTGGGCGGCCCCGCAGCAATCGCAGATCAGAAAGGCCGCCTTGTGGCTTTGGGCATCATGCCTGCAGGGGACATAGGCGTTGAGGCTTTCGATCCTGTGGGCAAACCCCATGCGCTCAAGGAATTCCAGGGCGCGATAGACGGTAGGCGGTTTGGCGGGCTCGCCCTGCCGCCCGAACGCCGCGATCAGGTCATAGGCTTTCAGCGGGGCGTCGGACTGTAGCAGGAGTTCAAGCACACGACGCCGGGGAGGGGTCAGCCGCTCCTGGGTGGACTGGCATCTGGTTTCGGCATCGGCGAGCGCAAGACCAAGCGAGTCGCCCTCCAGGCCCGGATGGGCGCCTATGGAATGATGACAATCTGCGCTCATTCTCAACAGGTAACTGTCTCCGCCTCCGACTTCAAGGAGGCCGCTTGACAGCCCGTTATGTTATCTCATAACAGAGGACGTTATATTGTAACATTAACTGTGCTGACAAGGTTCTGGAATGATGCGTCGTGATCTCCTGTCGGCGACGGCTGTCGTCGCGCTCCTGGCGTCCGGTTCAGCCTACGCCGCCGATGCCCCCCCTGAGGATGGCAAGGTGATCGCTGAAGTCATCGTGACCGGTGCGCCCTATGTGATCTCCCTGGACTCCGCCACGACCAATGTCGACGTGGTCAAGCGTGAAGACCTGGACACAGCGGTTCCGGCAGGGATCGGCGATGTGCTGAGCGGCCTGCCGGGTGTGCGGTCCAGCGCCTTCGGACCGGGCGCCAGCCGGCCTGTCATTCGTGGCCTGTCAGGTCCCCGGGTCATGGTCCTGACCAATGGCGTCGGTATGATCGACGCCTCGGCCCTGTCGCCGGACCACAGTGTCGCGACCGATCCCCAGGAAGCAGAGCGGATTGAAGTCCTGCGGGGGCCATCTGCCCTCGCCTATGGCGGATCGGCCATTGGCGGCGTGGTCAACATTACGGACAACCGGATTTCGAATGTCACGGTCGATGGCCTGCACGGCCGGGTACTGGGTTCGGTCTCCAGTGTGGATGACGGAAAAAGCGGATCTGCGGAACTGCGTTATGGCGCCGGGAACTGGGTCGTCACCCTGGATGGGCTGAAGCGGAAGAGCAGTGACTATACCATTCCAATGGAAGCCATCTCCTCGCGCCTGGCGGCGGACGAGGGACTTCCAGCTCCCCAGGCCGTAGAGAGCAAGGTCGTCAATACCGCCGTTGAACTCACATCCTATGGAGCAGGCCTGTCCTATGTCGGCGCTAACGGCTTTGTCGGCATGTCGGTCAAGAAGCTCGAGACCCTCTACGGGGTGCCCAGCGATGAACCCGATCCCATCTCCATTGACCTCAGCCAGACCCGGATCGATTTCCGCGCAGGCCTGAACGGAGATTTCGGTCCCTTTGATCGTATCAAGCTGACCGCCGGTCATGCTGACTATGAACATGTGGAGCTTGAGGCTGGGACGCCCGGCACCCGGTTCCTTTCCGATGGCTGGGAGGGCCGCGCCGAGTTTGTGCAGCCGGATCGAGACGGATGGCAGGGCGCCGTAGGCGTGCAGGCGCTCCTTCGGAACTTCGACGCCATCGGAGCGGAAGTGTTCGTCCCCAAGACCAGAATTACTGAACAGGGAATCTTCGCCCTTCAGCGGCTCGACAAGGAGGCCTGGGGTGTCGAGGGCGGACTTCGTCTGGATCGTCGCGAGCTGGACAGCGTCCCGGGCAAGCGGGACTTTACCAACGTCTCAGCCTCTGCAGCAGCCTTCATCCGTCCGGCCGATGGCTGGTTCCTCGCCCTCAGCCTGGCCCGGGCCAGTCGTGCGCCCAGCGAGCAGGAACTGTTCGCCAATGGCGCCCACCCCGCCGAAGGGGTTTTCGAAATTGGCGACGGCAAGCTGGACGCCGAGATTTCCAATTCGGTGGATGCGACAATCCATTACTCAACCGGCCCCGTCGCCATCGATCTGCATGCCTTCGTCGTGTCCTATGATGGATTCATCGACCTGAAGGGAACGGGACTTGACGATCCGGACTCCGGCTTCCCGATCTACCGGTTCACCCAGAGCAAGGCCGACTTCCACGGCGCTGAACTGGAAGCGTCCTATGAGCTGCTGGATACTGCAGACACCCACGCCGAAGTGAAGCTGTCCGGGGACACTGTCCGCGGCGAAACCGGTGGCGGTCCCGCACCCCGCACCCCGCCCTGGTCACTCGCCCTGGGTCTGGAAGGCCGTCATGGTCCATGGAGCGGAAACGTAGAAGTGCGGCAGGTCGCCAAGCAGACCCGCCTGGCCGCTTTTGAGCGCGCAACGGACGGCTACACCCTTGTGAATGCGCAGATGATCTACCGCCCGAGCGAGCTGTCAGGCTTCAAGATCTTCGTGGACGGACACAACCTGACCAATCAGGAAGTGCGCGAGCACGTATCCTTCCTGAAGGACATAGCACCGCTTCCGGGCCGCAGCCTGCGGCTCGGAATTGGATACAGCTTCTAGAGCCCGCCGCGATAAGTGGGAACCGGTTATCGCGACAAGCGGGCTCTAAGCCTTTGAATCAGAGCGCAGTTTTACCCTTTAGACGATTCCGTCTAAAGGGAACGCGCTCTAGAGCCCGCCGCGATAAGTGGGAACCGGTTATCGCGACAAGCGTGCTCTAAACCTTTGAGTCAGAGCGCAGTTTTACCCTTTAGACGGTTCCGTCTAAAGGGAACGCGCTCTAAAAGGCCTAGCCCTCTTCGCCGCCGCCTTCGAAGCTGCGCGGTGCGCGGCGACGACGGGCGGGCTTGGCGGCTTCTTCTCCGGCGTCAGCCACGGGGGCGGCTTCGGCCTTGGGGGCGCGGGACCGGGGCGCCTTCAGGAAGGCCGGCGCGTGGCTCTCACCGCCGTCATCGTCCCGCAGGACGGGTGAACTCTTTTCCTCAGTGGCCACCATGGGAGCGGCCTTGGGCTCGATCACCGCCAGGGGATCGCGCTCGGGGCGATCTTCACGGGGCTCGCGTTCACGCCAGCGATCACGGCGACCGCCTTCAGGGCGATCATTGCGCGGTCTGTCTTCCCGAGGCGGGCGGTCCTCACGGGGCCGTTCATCGCGGGGGCGTTCGTCACGTGGCCTGTCATCGCGTGGCCGCTCTTCACGGGGCCTGTCTTCACGGGGCCGCTCGTCGCGGGGACGGTCATCCCTCGGGCGGTCGCCGCGATCTTCGCGGGGCGGGCGGTCTTCCCGGGGGCGGTCGTCCCGCCAGCGGTCGTCACGATCGCGATAGCGCGGGCGGTCTCCACGGTCTTCCCTCGGCCGATCGTCCCTGGGACGGTCATCGCGCCAGCCATTGCGGTCACGGGCTTCGGTTTCGCCTTCACCGGCTTCAGCTGCATCGCCATTGGCGGCGGCTTCAGCGTCAGCAAGGGCGGCAGCCTGGGCGCCGCTCTCGTCTTCGAAGTCGATGTCGAAACCGGACACGAACTGGTCGCGGCCGAGAATTTCGCTGGCCGGACGGGTGGGCTGCATGGCCCGGACCACCCGGAAATAGTGCTCGGCGTGCTGGAGGTAGTTTTCCGCCAGGACCCGGTCACCGGCCGTCGTCGCATCCCGCGCCAGCTGCTGGTACTTTTCAAAAACGTGCTGGGCGTTCCCGCGAACCTTGATGTTCTCGGGTCCGTTGGATTCAAACGCACGGTTGGCGTTTTGTTGTTGAGGCTTGCCGCCGTTGTTCGCGCCGCCGTTACGATTGCGGCCACGCTGGCGCTTCATACCTTTGAAGTCTCTCATTCGTCCTCGCGCCGACCGTCTGGGCTCTGGGAGCCTTGATGCGGTCGGTGTATCCTTTCGCCTTGGTCCTGGGCCTGGGCCCGGAAAACTCAGTTGATGCTTAGGTGTTCCTCGTCTTCCACCCCGACTTGGGGCTCGCGCCACACGGCGCGCCTGTCGGAGCGGTCCAGGCTTTCCAGATTGGAGGCCGAACCTGAAGCACCGACGTATGAGGTGGAGACAGAACCCTGCTCTAGCGATTCACCGTGAAGTTTCCAAGGCCTTTTTCATTCCGACCACCACACGGTCATGCATGGCGAGGTCAGGGATGGTCCAGACATCTTCGGCGCCTGCCGCATTGAAAAGGGCCTCGACGGCGTCCTTCTGGTCGTAACCGATCTCGACGGCGAACAGTCCGCCCGGTTTCAGCACCCTGAGGATCTCCGGGGCGAGGACGCGGTAGTGATCCAGGCCGTCCGGGCCGCCATCGAGGGCGAGACGGGGTTCGTGGTCCTTGACCTCGGGCTCGAGAGTCTCGATCACGTCGCTCGCGATATACGGCGGGTTGGAAACCACCACGTCATAATTGTTCTCGCCCAGGCCGCTGGTCCAGTCGCCACGCAGCAGGGCCACCTTGCCGGCCAGACCCAGATGGGCGGCATTGTCACGGGCCACAGCAAGGGCTTCCTCCGAGAGGTCGACTCCAAGCCCCTTCGCCGCGGGTCGCTCGGCCAGGATGGACAGCAGGATGGCGCCGGATCCGACACCCAGATCCAGGATTGTGAAGGGCGTCCGCTCGGGCATCTTCTTCAGGACGTAGTCGACGACGACTTCGGTATCCGGACGCGGGGTCAGGACATGGGAATTCACCGACAGCATGATCTTCCAGAAGCCCTTGCGGCCCAGAATGTGGCTGACCGGCTCCCGGCGCTCCCGACGACTGAGATAGTCCTCGAGGGTCGCTTCCTGTTCGGGGGTCAGGGCGCGGTAGGGATCGCCGACAATGTCAGCCCGCGTCGCATCGGCCGCGGCCTCTACCAACAGGCGGGAGTCGATCACCGGGCCGTTCAGGCCCGCCGCCTGCAACCGCGCCTTTGCCGATTGCCAGGCGCTGAGCAGGGTGTGGGTCATTTCCGCTCCTGCGGCGCAGTACAGGCATCGCCCAGGCTGACCCGGCCGCCATCGGTGACGTGCACATAGATCCCACAGTTCATGTGGCCGTAGTTATCGAACAGGGCCTTGACCAGATCCATGTCCCGCTCGCCGGTGACTGGGTCCACGTGGGTGGCGATGCAGCGCTTGATCGGCTTGTAGACCCTTGCCCGGGCGAAGCCGACCATCAGGTCGCGGTCTTCCCAGGCGTCTTCGGCCCAGGCCGGCCAGCCCTCGACATAGATGTTGGCGCGGAACCGCAGGGGGTCGATCTCGCGGCCGAGCTTTGACTCAAGGTCCCGTACGCTGGCGAGGTTCAGGATGGAGACGTGACCCAGGGGGTGATCCATGAACCTGTGGTCGGGCGCCTGGACGACCTTCAGATCCGGATGGGCGTCGCTGCCGAGCAGGCCCTTGAGCCAGTGGGTGAAGCCTTCCTGTCCCTCTGATGCGTTCAGGTCGCCGGCAAAGTCGGGTTGCCCGGGCGCCCTGGCTGAAAGGGTTCCGCTGGCTTCGTCATAGGCCGTGGTCGCCAGGGCGACCTGGGGCAGGGCGGCCAGGACCGTAAACTTCATCTTGGTCACCCAGGCAGGCGCGGCCGGGTCAAACCCCGAGGGTCCGTTCTCCACGGCAAACATCCGGTCGCAGGGAAACTCCTTGCCCACCATCAGATCGGCATGGGTCAGGCGCTCGGGCGTGAAGCCCTTCACGGGGTGGCGGTAGAGAGCTGCGACATGTGCATCCATGGGCTTTGGTTGCCGCAATTGCCGCCGTCTTGCAAGGAACCGCAGGCATTAACGACGCTGTCACCTCCGCCTCCTAACCTTGGCCCATGACCGCTCCGCCCTATGTCTTCTATGACGAGCGCCGCTATCTCATGGGGCTGGACGGCCTGCGCGCCCTGTCTGTCCTGCTGGTCATAGTCGGTCATTTCGGATTTGACCGGATGGTGCCCGGCGGCCTGGGCGTCACCACCTTCTTCTTCATCAGCGGATTCCTCATCACCACCCTGCTGCGCAGCGAGCAGGCGGCGGCGGGCCAGGTCCAGCTTGGCAATTTCTATATCCGACGCTTCCTGCGCCTGGCGCCCGAGCTCTATGCCTTCCTGCTGATCACAATCCTTGCCGGACGCTTCTACGGCATGGACTCGCCCCTGCCGCAGATCGCTGCGGGCTTCGCCTTCTTCACCAACTATCTGAATATCGCCCAGGCGCCCCTGGCCATCGCCCCGCACTGGCCCCAGCTCTGGTCCCTGGCGGTGGAAGAGCACTTCTATCTGACCTTCCCCCTGCTGCTGGTCTTCTGTCGCAATCAGCCAAACCGCCTGCTGGCGCTCCTGGGGCTGGTCTGTGTCGCCGTCCCGGCCTGGCGCATCCTCGCCTATGTCAGCGGCGCGCCGGATCTCTATGCCGATCAGGCGTCGGAGTGCAGGATCGACTCCATGGCCTGGGGCTGCCTGATGTCCATTGTCTTCGAGCGCTTTGGCCATCGCCTCAAGACTGCCCCCCGCGCCGCCGCCTTTGGTCTTGTCCTGAGCGGGGTGCTGATGCTGGCGACACTGGTCTATCGCGATCCGGCCTACCGCGAGACCATCAGGTTCTCCCTGCAGGGTATCGCCCTCGCCCTGGGCTTCTGGGGCCTGTTCTTCTGCCCCCTGGGTCAGACCCTGCGACGCCTGATGGAGTTTGCGCCTGTGCGCTGGATGGGGCGCAGATCCTATGCCGCCTACCTGTGGAACACAGAGCTGCACCATGTCTTCGCCCATCTGAACGGTGGCCCGGCCTCTGAACTGCCCCTGGCGCAAAGGGCGGTGGTCGCGCTCCTGGCCATCCCCGCCACCTTCGCCCTCTCGGAGGCCTCCCACCGCCTGTTCCTGCAGCCCCTTGGCGGGCTGAGGCGACGGTTCGAACTCAAGGCTTAGGAGGACGGGCAGGTGAAACCCTGCTACCAACCTGACATCGTCCTGCGGACGTCAAAGGGCTGGGCCTGACCCAGAGCCGAAAGGCGCACCAGGAGACCGGCATGGCCAAGGGTCAGAAGAAGTCCAACAAGGAAGTCCGCAAGCCGAAGACGGCCAAGGTGAAGGCCACAACCGAGACCAAGTCCTTCCTGACGCCGATTACGAAGAAGTAGTCGGCGCCGGGCAAGCGGGCCAATGCCAGAAGCAACAGACCAATCTTCTGAGGGGTTTTCACTGCGGGGGTTGCCCACTGTGCGAATTCCGGCGAGGTAGCTGCAACCCCTTGCTTACCACCCAGGCTGGCGCCTCCGTGGCCACTTTGATGGACTTTTGAGATGGCATGGTCAGCAACGGCGCCGCTGCTTCTTGTCTCCTGCGCCATATTCGTCCTGTTGCTCGCGGCACTTGAACTTGGCTATCGCATTCCCGTCGCAAGGCGTCGCAAGGATTCCGAGGGCCTGCAAAGCCCGGACTACCTGCTTTCAGCCGTTCTGGGTCTCCTGGCGCTTCTGCTTGGCTTCACCTTCTCACTGGCCCTTGAACGGTATGAATCCCGCCGTGACCTGGTCATGGCTGAAGCAAACGCCATCGGCACCAGTCTTCTGCGCGCAGACCTCCTGCAGGAGCCGCTGAGGTCTGATCTCGTGACCGCTCTGGGCCAGTATGTTGAGGCGCGGATATCCTGGTCCCTGCTGGAATCCCATTCAGACAGTGTTGAGGGAACCGCGTCCCTGCAGAGGCGCATCTGGACCATGACAGGTCAGGCCCTTCGCTCGGACCCCGAGCCCCAGATCACCCGTGGACTGATGGAGTCCCTGAACGAAAGTTTCGATCTCGCGGCGACCAGGGCGGAAACCAGACGCACCCATCTGCCCGAGCGCCTGCTGGGCATGCTCCTGCTCTACGTCGTCCTATCGGCCGTAATGCTGGGATATGTCCTGGAATCCGGCGGTCAGAGACACCGGGGGCCAGCGACCGTGCTCCTGATACTGCTGACAATTGCGATCACGCTGATACTTGACGTTGATCGGCCGCTGAGTGGCGGCATCAGGGTCTCGCAGCAACCGATGTTGGATCTCAGGGCTTCATTGCCTGCAATCGCGGCATCGACAGATCCCGCCATCACCCGGAAGTAGTCAGGCCTGTCCCTGGCGTCCGGCCCGCTGGGGCAGGATGAAGAGCAGGGTGATGATGGCGAGGGCCAGGGCTGCGGAGGCTGCCGGTCGGCTGAGGGCCAGGCCGCCATGGTCCAGAGGTTTGTCCAGCCAGTCGCCGACAGCAGCGCCCAGGGGACGGGTCAGGACAAAGGCCGCCCAGAACAGGGCGATCCGACTGATCGATGTCCGGTAGTAGAGCCCCGCCACGACAGCCAGCAAGCCTGCAAACACCGCCGCTGCGCCCAGATAGCCCAGGCCGCCGGTATCGGCTGTCCAGTCGCCCAGGGCTGTGCCGAGGGTCTGGGAAAGGGTGATGGTCACCCAGTAGAACCGTTCGGCGGCTGGAGCGTGGATGTCGTCAGCGGATATCGCCCCCAGCTTCCAGCGCCAGATCGCAAGTGAAAGCATGACGCCCGCTGCAAGGATCAGGGAGCCACCGAGATAGCCCACCCCCATCGACCGGGTGGCGAAGTCCGCCAGGGTCGTACCTGCCGTCGTCGAGGCGATGATGGTCGCCCAGTAAAGAGTCGGCCTGAACCGATCCGAGGCTATCTGCCAGAGGGCCAGGACCACCAGCAGGGACAGGAAGATCCCCGTGCTCAGCAGATAGCCAAGGTTGAGGGACATGCTGAGGGTGTCGCCCGCCGTCTCGCCCAGGGTGGTCGCCAGGACCTTGATCGCCCAGAAGCCCAGGGTGACGGCCGGGACCTTGCTGAGGGCGGAACGGGCGGCTTCGTCAGACATGGACTTCATCCCGGGCGTCTTCACTGAAGGAAGTTCAAATCCGTTGCGGGAGGTCAGCGACCCTACCCGAACTCGTCCTCGAGCGCCGAAAGCCTCGCCGCCTGATCTTCCGCGATCAGGGGGTTGATCACGTCGTCGAGGGACTCGCCCTCCATCACCTTGGCCAGGTTGTAGAGGGTCAGGTTGATGCGGTGGTCGGTGACGCGGCCCTGCGGGAAGTTGTAGGTGCGGATACGCTCTGAGCGGTCGCCGGAACCCACCTGGCTCTTGCGGGCGTCGGCGCGGGCGGTGTCGAGGGCCTCGCGCTTCTGGTCATAGAGCCTGGCCTGCAGGACCTTCATGGCGCGGGCGCGGTTCTGGTGCTGGGACTTTTCCGAGCTGGTCACCACAATGCCGGTGGGCAGGTGGGTGATGCGCACGGCGGAGTCGGTCTTGTTCACGTGCTGGCCGCCGGCGCCGGATGAGCGATAGGTGTCGATCCGCAGGTCGGAGTCATTGATGACAATGTCCACGTCCTCCACTTCGGGCAGGACAGCGACCGTGGCGGCCGAGGTGTGGATGCGGCCGCCAGCTTCGGTCTCGGGAACCCGCTGAACCCGGTGGACGCCGCTCTCGAACTTCATCCGGCCGAAGACGCCGTCGCCGGTGATGGCGGCGATGATTTCCTTGTAGCCGCCCATTTCGCCTTCGGAGACCGAGTCGATTTCCACCCGCCAGCCGTGGGTCGAGGCATAGCGCTGGTACATGCGGAACAGGTCGCCGGCGAACAGGGCGGCTTCGTCGCCGCCGGTTCCGGCCCGCACTTCCAGAATGGCCGAGGCGTTCTCGTCCTTGTCCTTGGGCGCCAGCAGCAGGGCGACCTCGCGCTCAAGCTCGGGTAGGCGGGTGTTCAGGGCGTCGAGTTCGTCCCGTGCGAGTTCCGCCATGTCCGGGTCACCGGAGGCGAGCATTTCCTCAAGCTCGGGCGCCTCGTCCCTGGCCCGGGCCAGAGTCAGTACAGCGTCGGCCACGGGCTTGAGCTCGGCATGTTCCTTGGAGAGGCGCACGATCTCGGGTCCGTCTGTCGCGGCGCCCATGCGGGCTTCGATCTCGCGGAAGCGGTCGAGGACCTGATCGAGACGGGCTTGGGGCAGACGCACGGTGTGATAACTCGTTCAAACGGGAGGCCGCCTTCTACTCCGCCCCGCCCGGTCTGCCAATGTCAGGAGGCCAGTCACCGCAATCCAGGCCAGCCAACCAGCAAGGCGCTTTAGGTCTGATCCCCCGGGTGTCGACCTACCGACCGCGCATGTCTCTTGGCATGGTTACCTCAGGGTTTACCAAACATGGGAATTTCGTTTTACAAAACAATATGTTGACTACCTTCCGTTAAGTCGTTCGTGGTTACATGACACCAACTGCCTCCTCCCCAGGCCAGGTAAATGCCGTCTAGACCGTCTGATGCAACGCTCCGGTTTCTCCTCCTCCTCCTGGTGGGGCTGGCGGGGGCTGTGCTGCTTGTGTCTTCCTTTGTGAGCATTGCCGGCCGGGCTGACCAGCAGGCCGTTGCCCGCGAAGAGCAACTGGTTTCCCACGGGATCGAAGGATGGATCCGGGACCAGGAAACCCGCATCGAAGGCCAGGTCAACTGGGACGATGCGCTCCTGAACCTCGGGGTCCAGTATGATCCCTCCTGGGCGAGCGCCAATATCGGCCAGTTCTTCTACAACTCCCTGAAACTGGAGCGGGCAGTGATCCTGGACAGCCAGGATCGACCGCTCTACGCCATGGTCAAGGGCCACGATGTTTCGACCCGGTTCTACAACCGGTTCGCCGGCGATATCCGGCCCCTGATCGACCATGTCCGGGCCGAAGAAGCTGCACGGCAACTGCCTCTTGCGCAGAAGCCCTACGAGCGGATCATTTCCCATCCGATCCAGCAGAGCGCCATAGCCCTGCTGGATGGCAAGCCGATCCTGGTGACCGTCAGTCTGGTGCAGCCCGACTTTGGACGGGCAACCCTAAAAGGTCCGGCGCCCATCATCGTGGCGGCCGAAGATCTCGACGAAAATTTCATCAAGGCGTTCAGCGACCGCTTCCTGCTGACCGGACTGCACATACCGATCATCAATCTGCATCTGGACGAGCCAAAGGAAGGGCATTTCCTGCTGAAGGATGGTCATGCCCGTGATGTGGCGCGACTGGACTGGACGCCGTTGACCCCCGGCCGCCAGATGCTGGCCAATACCGTGCCGCCGGTTCTGGCTGTTCTGGTGCTTCTGGCGCTTTGCGCCATTCAGCTTCTGCTCAAGACCCACCGGGCTTCCCAGGCCCTGGTCGCTAGCGAATCCCGCGCCCTGCATATGGCCTTCCATGACGCCCTGACGGGCCTGCCGAACCGGACCATGTTCAACGACCGTGTCGCCCAGGCCCTTGCCCACCAGAGACGGGATGGCCCGATCGTTGGCGTGCTGTCCCTGGATCTTGATCGCTTCAAGGACGTCAATGACACCTTCGGTCACCAGGCCGGAGATGATCTCATCGCCGCCGTCGCCTCGCGCATCGGCCCCCTATGCCGCGTGACGGATACGGTTATCCGTCTGGGTGGAGACGAGTTTGCGATCCTGCAAGTCGGCGCCTCCGCTAACAGTATCGCCATCCTTGCCGACAGGGTCATTGACGCAATTTCGCAGCCTTTTGATCTGGATGCAGGACGCGTGTTTGTCGGCGCTTCGGTGGGGGCGACCCTGATCAGCGACCCGACCTGTGAAGTGGGTGAAATCCTGCGCCAGGCGGACCTGGCCATGTATCGCGCCAAGGCCAATGGCCGGGGCCGCTATGCCTTCTATGAGCCCGAGATGGATCAGGCGCTGAAGCAGCGCCGGGCCCTGGAAGCCGATCTGCGCGCCGCTCTGGCCAGTGAGAGCCTCACCATGGTCTACCAGCCCCAGGCTGACGGGGCCGGCCGTGTGGTCGGGGTTGAGGCCCTGGTACGCTGGACCCACCCGGAGCGGGGCCCGATCTCCCCTGGCCTGTTTGTACCCATTGCCGAGGAGTGCGGTCTCATAGAGCGCCTTGGCGATTTCACAATGCGTCAGGCCTTCGAAGACAGCCGGCGCTGGCCGGGGTTGAGTGTCGCCGTCAACGTTTCGGCCGTCCAGCTGCGGGACCAGGCCTTCCTTGGCAAGATCACCCAGATGGTGAAGGACGCCGGGGCAAACCCCAATCAGATCGAACTGGAAATCACCGAGGGTGTCCTGCTGGTTGACGACGAGATCGTTCACCGCACCCTTGCCGGACTGCGGGGCATGGGTTTCTCCCTGGCCCTGGATGATTTCGGCACCGGCTATTCCAGCCTTGCCTATCTGCGGCGTTATCCGATCGACAAGATCAAGATTGACCGGTCCTTCGTGATCAATCTTGGGGTTGAAAAGGACGCCGAGGCCCTGGTTGGCGCCATTGTCAAAATGGCCCGCGCCCTGGATCTCGATGTCATTGCTGAAGGCGTGGAGACCGACACCCAGCGTGATGGTCTGCGTCGCGCGGGATGCGGCAATATTCAGGGCTTCCTGTTCTCCCGCCCGATCCACTCCGACGATGTCGCCGCTCTTCTGGCCGAACGCGCGCCGACCGTGGGCTGGCGGCGCGCCGGTTAAGGTTGCTGCTTCTTTTGAGGGGTGAATCCCACTCGCGGCAGGGGCGTAGTCGGTTTTAACCTTTGATCGATGGCCCTAGGGTCCCGCCCATGCCGTCGATCCTCGACCCCCAGAACAGACGCCCGCGCCGACGTCCACAACATGTGGACCCGTTGGTGGCGGAGATTTGTGAAGTCCTGCTGCGTCTGGGCGGCAGCGCGCCCCGGGAGCAGGTCATCGCATCCCTGGGAGAGAACCGCGCCGCGCCGGTGGACAACACCCTTCGCGCCCGGGCTGTCGCTGTCTTCGACGCCCATTCCAGTCCTGAAGCCCTGACGACCAATGTCCAGCCTCTGTTCCGCCGGCCATTTGGACCTGGCAAGCACCGCTGGGCGCTGACAGCTGAGGCGGAAGCCTTCCTGAGGGCTGGGGCAGCCCGTCGGGCGCGCCTGTCCGGCGTGGTTCTGGATTCCTGAGCCTGAAACGAAAACGGCGGACCGACCCTTCCGGATCGACCCGCCGCAGATCGTAACGCTGGTGAGCGCGTGGCTTAGATGCGCACGCCCGAGAGCGGAGCATTGCCGAAAGCGCCCAGCTTCACATTGCCGCTGAGGGTGTCGCCGCTGACGGTCGCGGAGAATTCCAGGGTCATGGGCATGGGCGAGGTGATCGCCGCTGACCAGGTCAGGGTGTCGCCGTCGACCTTGCCTTCGACAGATTGCTCACCCATCGGACCCTTGGTCGAACCGGTGAAGGTGTCGCCATTGGTGGTCAGGGTCGCTTCGATGGTCTGAGCGCCCATGGGGGAGTTGATGGTGATCTTCCAGTTGCCGTCTGCGGACATTGTGTCCTCCGTGATTGATGCCGGCACCTAAGCAATCTCGGGGGTGTTCCGCAAGGGGTGACGCCTACGTCATTTTTGCGTCACAGGCCTATGACTGGGTGGAGAGTTCCCTGGCCCTGGCTTCCACCAGTTCGACGATGTGATCGACCATGTGGTCGTTGTCCATCTTGTGGTCGGGCTTTCCGGCCATGTAGACCATTCCTGATCCCTTGCCCCCGCCCGTAAACCCGAGATCGGTCATCAGGGCTTCTCCGGGTCCATTCACCACGCACCCTATGATCGACAGGCTCATGGGCGTGGAAATGTGCGCCAGCCTCTGCTCCAGAGCCTCGACCGTCTGGATGACATTGAAGCCCTGACGGGCGCAGGACGGGCAGGCGATGATATTGACCCCACGGTGGCGCAGGCCCAGCGACTTCAGCATGTCGAAGCCGACCTTGATCTCTTCGACCGGGTCCGCCGCCAGGCTGACCCTGATGGTGTCGCCTATTCCGGCCCAGAGTAGATTGCCCATGCCGATGGAGGACTTCACGGTCCCGACCCGGGTTCCGCCAGCCTCGGTCACGCCCACGTGCAGGGGGCAGTCAATGGCCTCGGCCAGCATCTGATAGGCCGCCACGGTCATGAAGATGTCCGAGGCCTTCACGCTGATCTTGAACTCGTGAAAGTCGTGGTCCTGCAGGATCCGGGCATGATCCAGAGCGCTCTCCACCATGGCCTGGGGGCAGGGCTCGCCGTACTTCTCCAGAAGGTGGGGTTCGAGGGAGCCGGCATTGACGCCGATCCGCATGGAGCAGCCATAATCCCGCGCGGCCTGGATGACATCGCGCACCCGGTCAGGGCGGCCGATATTGCCGGGATTGATCCGCAGGCAGGCCGCGCCAGCCTTGGCGGCTTCGATCCCGCGCTTGTAGTGGAAATGGATGTCCGCGACGATCGGGACCTTGGCGGCCTTCACAATGGTCGGCAGGGCTGCCGTGGAGGCCTCGTCCGGGCAGGAAACCCTGACGATGTCGGCGCCGGCCTCTTCCAGCCGGCGGACCTGGTCAATGGTCGCCCCGGCGTCAGAGGTCAGGGTATTGGTCATGGACTGGACCGTGATCGGCGCATCGCCGCCCACCTCGACATTGCCGACGCGGATCTTGCGGGACACGCGCCGTTCGATGGCGCGCCAGGGACGAATGTGGGTGTGATCGTGTGCGGTCATGACAGGCTATATCTAGGGGCTCGGCGCCAGTTGGGCCACTGAACTCTTGCCGACGGGAACGGCGCCGCGACTTTCATCGGCTACAAATATCTGAAGTGCGCCGGCGTCGAAAGCTTCCAGGGTGAGGCCTTTGACATTGGGAACCCGATAGGCCTGCCCAACCGCCAGCTGTCTTGCGAAATAGGTTGCGCCGTCTGGCCCCCTGACAATCAGCGAGGCCGACTTTCTGGCCTGGACGATGACCCGGGATTCTGCGGCCGTCGCACCGAGTATGGGACCCTTGGCTTCGAACCGTGGATTCATCTGTGGGACTACAGGATCTGCCGGCGGTTCGCTCGCCTCAGGAGAATTCGCATCGCTCATGGCCTTTGCCAGACCCGGAGTCTCGTAGGGCGCGGGCGCCGTGGACTCCACTGGTGCGGGCAGGGGCGCCCCCAGCTCGACAAAGCCCTTGGTCACCACTGGCGTCGCTGCTGCAATAGCCCTCGCGGGCGCCGAGGGTGGAGGCGGCGCATCCTCCATGGCGGTGCGCTGGGCGATGTTCCAGGCGACAATGCCTGCGACCAGGATGATGGCGGCGACCACAATCGCGCCGATGCGCCGGTCGGAATTGTCGACCCCGATCGGCGCCGCGAGACCTTCATTGAGCAGGGGATCGTCCGCCCGGAACCGCTCGACGGCGGCTTCGCCATCCAGTCCCAGGGCCTGGGCGTAGGCGCGGACATAGCCGACCGTAAAGGGCCGCGAGGGTAGCTGATCGAGGCGGAAGTTCTCTATGGCCGCCAGATACGCCCCCCGGACCCGGGTCGTTTCGGCCAGCTGGTCCAGGGAGAGGCCCCTGTAGAGCCGAATGGCCTTGAGCGCCGCCCCGACATTGGGGCCGGTCATCAGGGTCGGTCCCGAAGGCGTGTCTGTCCCGGCTTGGCTCGTCACGGCGGTGCTAGATGGCGAGGTAGAGTTTGCGGGCGAGGGTTTCGACCTCATTGCGGATCGAACCGGCCGTGCTGCGCAGCAGGGCGGTTACCCCTCGGCGTGCGGCCTCACGATCGCAGGAAAGGACCATCTGCTTGACGGGTCCAATGCCGGCGGGCGGCATGGAGAGGCCCTCGAAGCCCAGGGCGACCAGGACAAAGGCCTCCAGCGGCCGTCCGGCCATTTCCCCGCACACCGAGACCGGGGTTCCGGTTTCCGCGCAGGCCTTCTGAATCGTTTCCAGAGCCCGCAGGGCGGGGGGCGACAGGAAGTCATAACGATCCGACACCCGGGGATTACCCCGGTCCGCCGCGAACATGTACTGCATCAGGTCATTGGTCCCGACGCTGACAAAATCCGTCATCGGCAGAAGGGCGTCCAGGTGCCAGACCAGGGACGGCGCTTCGATCATCGCGCCGACATCGAGGCGCAGGGGAGCGGGTCGCCCGCGCTTCTGGGCCCAGGCCACCTCGTGGTCAACGAGGGCCCTGGCGGCCCTGAACTCATCAACACTGGCCACAAGCGGGAACATGATCTTCAGGGCACGGCCCTTCGAGGCGGCGATCAGCGCCCGCAACTGGAGGCGCAGGAGGGCCGGTCGATCCAGGCCCATACGAATGGCGCGCCAGCCCAGGGCCGGGTTGTCCTCCCGCTCGGCTTCAAGATAGGGCAGCACCTTGTCGCCACCGAGGTCGAGGGTGCGGAAAGTCACCGGGCGGTCGCCGGCGGCGTCCATGACCCGCTCATAGAGGGCGGCCTGGGCGTTGAACCTGGGCATTTCCTCGGCCACCATGAACTGGAATTCCGTGCGGAACAGGCCGATGCCCTCGGCGCCGGTCTCGTCCAGAATGTCCAGATCCACGTCGAGGCCGGCGTTCATCAACAGGCTGATCTTCGCGCCGTCGCGGGTGAAGGCCGGGGTGTCGCGCAGCTTGGCGAACTCGGCGCGTCTCTGCTGGCGGACTTCGATCCGCGCCTGCAGGGCCTTGATGACGTCCGGACGCGGCCGCAGATAGGCTTCGCCGGTTTCGGCGTCGACAATGACAGGGTCGCCCTCCGAGACCCTGTCGCGCAGGCCGGCCAGGCGGCCGACGCAGGGAATGTCCAGGGCCCGGGCCACAATCGCCGCATGGCTGGCGGCCGAGCCTTCTTCCAGCAAGAGCCCCTTCAACCGGGTGCGGTCGTATTCCAGCAGGTCGGCAGGCCCCAGATTGCGGGCGATCAGGATCGCGTTCTCGGGCAGGTCCCGCTTCTTGCCACCTTCGCCGGACAGGTGGCGGAGCAGTCGGTCGGCCAGATCCTCAAAGTCATGCAGGCGTTCGCGGAGATAGGGATCCCGGGCCTGGCCCAGTCGCGCCCTGTGTTCGGAGCGGACCCGCTCGACAGCCGCCTCAGCCGTCAGGCCATTGCGCACCGCGTCCTCAAGACTGCGGTTCCAGCCGCGGTCGTGGGCGAACATGCGGTAGGTTTCCAGCACCTCGTAGCTGGCTTCCACCAGACCGTGCTGGCCTTCGAGCATGAAGTCGATCTGGGCCTGAAGCTCGGAAATGGCGGTCTTCAGGCGGGCGTCTTCCGCTCCAACATCCTCGGCCAGCAACTGGCTGGGGGCGACAGGGGGTTCGTGCAGGACGGCGACGCCCAGGGCCAGACCATCGGCGAACCGTGCGCCCTTCAGGCGCTCAGGCTTCTGCGGAACCAGATCAATGCCGCTGAGCGGGCCGGCCTGGGCGATTTCGCCGCCCACCACCATTTCCGCCAGGACCATGGCGACGATCTGCAGATCCTCGACGTCATCGTCGGAATAGACACGCTCGGTGCGGTTCTGGACAACCAGGACGCCGATCGCCCGCCCGCCGCGCAGCAGGGGCACGCCCATGAAGGCGTGGAACGGATCTTCGCCGGTTTCCGGCCGGTAGGAGAAGGCCGGATGGTTGGGGGCGTCGGACAGGTTGAGGGGGCGACCCAGCCGCATGATTTCGCCCACAAGGCCTTCGCCGGGCTTCATCCGCGTGACGTGGACGGCGTTGGGATCCAGACCCTGGGTGGCGAACAGTTCCATGTCGCCGATCGCCCGGCGCATGTAGAGCGAGCAGACCTCGGCCACCATGGACTGGGCGATGATCCGCACCACCATATCCAGACGCGCCTGAGCCGGCCCGCCTGAGGCCAAAGCCTCACGGATCTGTCTCAACAGGCTTCGCTGCCCGCGAATTCCGGCTGTGGGCGACGGCATCAAGACCGTGGTCTCCTCTCCTTGCGGCAGGTTTAGCAGGTTTGACGGCGGAGGCGGATACGGAAAAGCAGGCCTGACCGCCAGATTTCGCAGACTGCACCCCATCGGGGCGCCTGCCCGTCTCTGAATTTCTTTGATCCCGCGCCATTCCCCCGGCCATAGTCGCTCCAATGACAAGTGGGGGAAGCTGACATGTTGCGCAGATACGGGTTGATGGGACTGGGGTTGCTGCTGGTGCTCGCCGGCTCGATCCTCGCCTGGGCCATACAAACCTCCGGCGGGGTCAAGGTTTCCGATGTCCGCTTCCCGGGGCCGAAAGGCGTGGTCATGTCGGGCCTGCTTTACACGCCGCGGGGGGTGGACGCCGCCCACCCGGCGCCGGCAGTGCTGGTCAGTCACGGCTACATCAACACCCGTGAAATGCAGAGCCCCTTCGCCATCGAGCTGTCCCGTCGCGGCTTTGTGGTTCTGGCCATGGACATGACCGGGCACGGCTATTCCACCGGCAATGTCGGCGCCAACGGGTTTGGAGGCCCTGCGGCCCTGGCCTATCTCCAGTCGGTTCCCGGGGTGGACCGGAACAATATCGGCCTGGAAGGGCACAGCCTTGGCGGCGCCCCAGTCTACATGGCGGCCATCTCCCAACCGCAGGGTTACAAGGCCACTGTCCTTGAAGGGTCTTCACCAGGACTCCTCGGGCCCTCGGTCCCCGTAAACACGCAACTTCCCCGCAACCTCGCCCTGGTTTTCGGCCAGTTTGACGAATTTGCCGGCCTGATGTGGAAGACCCCAAAGGGTTCGGACATCGCCGGAACGCCAGGCATCCAGAAGCTGTTCGGCACGGACAAACCCGTGATCGAGGGCAAGGTCTATGGCGATGTCGCCGCCGGGACCGCACGCGTGCTTTACAATCCGCCGATCACCCATCCCTGGGAACACTTCTCGAAGGCGGGGGTCGGCCGGGCTGTCGACTGGTTCCAGAATACGCTATCCGGCGCGGCCTCTCCCAGGGATCCATCAGACCAGATCTGGATCTGGAAGGAGGTCGGTACCCTGACCGCTTTCGTCGGCTTCGTGATCCTGATGCTGGGAACCTTTCAGGTCCTGTCCCAGCCTGTGGTCGAAGGCTTCAACGCTCTTGAGGAACCCGCAGGTGGAAAGCCTGGCCCCTCGCGCTGGCTGGGCCTGGCGGTCACCGCCGCCCTGCCGGCCCTGACCTTCTTCCCCTTCATGAAGCTGGGGGGGCTGTTTGTCCCCATGCGTCTGTTTCCGCAGTACATCCATAACCAGCTGGTGGTCTGGGCCCTGCTCAATGCCGTCCTGGCGGTAGTGGTTTCCGTGGTCCTGCGGACAGGGAAGTCGAAGGCGCCTTTGGCCTGGCTGCGGGATGGCTGGTTCGCAGGCCTTACGGTTGGTGTCGGCTACCTGTCCCTCGTTCTGGCTGATCTGGTTTTCAAGGTCGACTTCCGCTTCTGGGTTCTGGGTCTCAAGCCCCTGGACGGGGCGCATTTCGGCATGTTCCTGGCTTATCTGGTCCCCTGGCTGGTCTATTTCTGGGTGACGATCCGCGCACTTACGGCAGTCCTTCCGCCCCGCTCCGAAGGCGCTGCGGCCCAGTATGGCTATGCGATTGTCGCCATGGCCGGCGGCTTCGCGGTCCTGTTGCTGATCCAGTACGGGACCCTGTTCGCCACCGGCATGCTGCTGACGCCGACCGAACCCCTCAACATCATTGTCGCCATCCAGTTCGTGCCCCTGATGACGTCCCTGGCGGTCGTCACGGTCTTCACCTGGCGGCGGACGCGGTCCCATCTGGCCGCCACACTGATCTGCGCCCTGATTGTGTCCTGGTATGTAGCTGGCGGCACCGCGGTTCACTGGTCGAAGGACTTTCCCATGGCCATCCCCGGCGCGGCCAAGGCCAGGACCTGATGGCCAAGGAGGGCGGCTGGGCCGATGTCCTGGGCGAGGGGCGGCTTCCGCTCTTTGTCCTCATCTGCCTGGGGGTCTGGCTGAATGCTGCTGACAGTCTGGTCACGGCGACCATCATGCCCAGTGTTGGCAAGGCGCTTGGCGGTTATGCGTTCTTTGGCTGGGCGACGGCGGGCTATCTGCTGGGGGCGGTTCTGGCCGGCGCCAGCGCAGGGGTCCTGGCGCACCGGTTCGGGCTGCGACGGGCGACGGCGGCGTCAGCCATGCTGTACGCCCTTGGCTGTGTGTTGAGCGCGGCGGGGCCGAACATTGCGACCTTTCTGGCCGGCCGCCTGCTTCAGGGGATCGGTGGGGGTTGGGTCGTCGGTTTCTGCTCCGTCGCCATCGGTCTGATGTTTCCCGGCCGCACCCTGCCGAGGGTCTATGCGGCCATCACTTCCGTCTGGGGTGTCGCCAGCCTGCTGGGTCCCCTGATTGGCGGCGTCTTCGCCGACGCGGGCGTCTGGCGCTGGGTCTTCTGGAGCTTCGCGATCCAGGCGGTTGCCGTCGCCTGTGCGGCCATGAGCATGCTGCCGAAGGGCGATGACGGAAATGCGCAACACAAGATCGCCTGGGGTACGCTCGGCCTGATCGCTCTTGGCGTGGCCGCAATCGCCATGGCTGATATCGCCGGCAGCCCTGCGCTTTCCCTTGGCCTGGTCCTCGCTGGACTTGGATTGATGGTCCTGGCGGTCAAGCACGATGGCCGCCAGTCTGTGCGACTTCTGCCCATCTCCGCGGGAGACATGCGATCTGTTCCGGGGTCCGGCTTTGTGGCCATGTTCCTGATCACCTGCGCCTCAATGGGGTATTCCGTCTACGGTCCGGCGATCCTGCAGACCCTTGCCGGACTGAGCGCCTTGACGGCCGGCTATGTCATTGCCCTAGAGGCGGTCGCCTGGACCCTGGCCGGATTGATGGTTGCACACCTCACAGGGGTCTGGCCGGGTCGGATGATCAGACTTGGGGTCGCCGTGGCTGCTTTGGGGGTGGGGATCAGCGCCCTGGTATTTCCGACTGGATCCGTTGTCGGGGCAGGCATTGCGGGCATAATTCTGGGCGGCGGATTTGGCCTGTCATCGGCCTTCATGAGCCAACGCCTGTTAGGCGCATTGCCCGAGGATGAGCGCGGTATTGGCGCCGCCGCGGGATCAACTGTCCGACAGACCGGCAATGCTGCTGGCGCCGCCATGGCTGCTGCGGTTGCAAACCTGTCAGGCTTCGCTCACGGATTTACGGCTGAAGGCGCCAGGGCCGCGGGATTCTGGGTGTTCATTGCCGCGCTTCCTGTGGCGCTCGCCGCAGTCCTGGCCGCCTGGCGTCTGGGGCAGGACAGGCCAGCGACCTAGAGCGCGTTTGTCGCGAAAACCGGTTCCCACTTACCGCGGCATGCTCTGGAGCGGGAACTGCGCCTTCACTACGGCGTCGATCCGGGCCTTGGCGGCCTCCGAGGGCTGGGGGCCGTCCCCAAGGGACGCCGGAATGCCGGACTCGATCACCTCGAGCACGACCACATCAGGATGAAACCGGTTGATCAGGTCCTCGCGCCAGGTCCCATCCTGATTGTGCGTCAGGATCAGCCGGCTGAAATGGCTGTAAAGAAATGGAACCAGGGCGTTGGAGAATGAATCCCGGCTCATCATCAGGACGGGCTTTCCGGCCTGACCTGTGTCGACCACCTGTGGCCCGGTCCAGCTACGGTTCTCGCCCAGAAAAATGGTGTTCAGCCGCCCTTCCGCCTGCTTGTCGCTATGGTCCTGGTAGGTCAGTTTCACGAAGCTGGAGACACCCAGCATCATGGCCAGATCCCGCGGACCCCAAAGGGCGACAGGATTGGCCTGAAAGTCGGAAAGGGGCCGAGGGTCTTCGCCGACCCCCATCGCCTTCAGCCGGTTCATCATGCCCACATAGCCGTAGTGCGCGCCCAGCCCGGTCCAGTGCGTGTCGTGCCGGCTGAACAGACCCGGAGATGACTTCGCCGGTTCCTGCAGGAAGTCATACAGATAGAGGATGTCGCCCGCCTGGGCGGCTCTGGCCATGCCCGGCAGGACCATGGCGGGCCTCTGGGCGCTGGCCTTGAACCAGTAAGGCGCCAACTGCGGATAGAGGGCTTCCTTCTGTGGTGGGCTGACCACCAGATACTTGATGCCGCGCTGCTGGAGGTACTCTGTCCGACCTGCGAGATGATACATGGCCTCCCGGGCGGTGGGCGCGCCCAGGGGCGGATCATTCCGGATTTCCCCGAGATGAGTGTCGTTGTCGTAGAACAACCACCCGTCTCTTCCGACGATCACCTTCCCGGAGCCCGACACGCCAAAGGGCATGCGCGCTGCGTTCAGCCAGCCGATGAGATAGGGGCGCGCAGGGAAGCGATCTGCGACATAGGCGTTCAGCTCATTGCGATAGTCCTCAAGATCGCCGGGGCCTCTGATCGGCGCGGGCAGGGTCGCCAGGACGCGCTGCTCGTCCAATTCCGGCGCGACCGCAATTTTCGGCAGGAGAAAGCCGCCCGCCAGGGTCAGGACCGTCAGTCCAATCAGCGCCCGCCAATGCCAGGTGTGGGACGAGACCATGTCAGAACCTGAAATAGAGGAAGGGATTGAGCGAGCTGTTGACCAGGTGGGCCACGCTCAGGATGAGGCCCGGGATCAGGACAAGGACCGGCAGTATGTGCGCTGCACGGGTGTCTTCAACAGCCGCACCTGAGTCGGCCCGCGGCGCCTTAAGGCGATCAAGGAGGGCGGGAAGGGTTGGAAATGCCAGGATCACGCCCAGGAAAAGGGCGGTTGTCACTTCAGCATTGAGCAGGACCAGGACGTCGACTTCCCCTTGCCACAGAGCCTTCGGCGCGAACATGGCGGCCAGGTACTGTCCGGCGGCGGGAAGGTCGGGAGCGCGGAAAATGACCCAACCGACCATGACCGCGAGTAGGGCGTAGGCGTGGCGCACCACCCTTGGCAAGGCGGTCAGAATGCGGGCCAGGCCGAAGCGCTCCAGCATGAGGAAGGTCCCGTGATAGAGGCCCCACACCACAAAGCTCCAGGCCGCGCCGTGCCATAGACCGGTCAACAGGAAGACGATCAGCAGGTTGCGGACCGTGGCTGCCAGCCCACCCCTGTTGCCGCCCAGGGGAATGTAGACATAGTCCCGGAACCACGATGAGAGCGAAATGTGCCACCGCCGCCAGAAGTCGGTGATCGAGGCCGCTGCATAGGGGTAGTTGAAGTTCTTCGGATAGGTGAAGCCCAGCATGAAGGCCAGGCCGATGGCCATGTTGGAATAGCCGCAGAAGTCGAAATAGATCTGCAGGGTATAGGCCAGGGCCCCCAGCCAGGCGCTGCCGCCATCCAGGGTGGCGGCGCCGAAGGCATAGTCCGCCAGGGGCGCCACCTGGTTGGCCACCAGCACCTTCTGGCAAAGCCCGATAATGAAGTACTGGATTCCAAGTCCCACATGGGTCGACTTGCGGCGGTCCGCATGCATTTCGTCGACAATGTCGGCGTATCTGACGATCGGCCCGGCGATCAGGTGCGGGAACATCAGGATGTAGGCTGAGAACCTGATCAGGTCCTTCTCGGCCCTCACCTGGCCCCGGGCGACATCCACCAGGTAGCTGACCAGCTGGAAGGTGAAGAAGGAAATGCCCAGGGGCAGGGCCAGGGTAACCTCGGGCAGGGGAGATCCCGGCAGCAGGGCGTCGAGGTTGTGAGCCAGGAAGCCTGCATACTTGAAGATGCCCAGAACGCCGAAATCAATGGCCACTGTCGCTGCGACCAGGGCGGTGCGGCGACCTCCGGTCGATAGGCGGTCTATGCCGATCGCCGCCAGATAGTTCAGTAATATCAACCCGCCGAGCAGGAAGATGTATGGGCCTTCTCCCCAGACATAGAAGGCCACACTGCCAACCAGAAGGGCGCCTGTCCGCCAGCCGGCCAGGTAGTAGCCCAGCAGGAAGACCGGCAGGAAATAGAAGATGAAGATGATGGAGCTAAAGACCATGCCTGCGCCGCCGTCCCCCTGATCCAGCCGGGTATCCCGGCGCCGCCAAGTCTTGGCAGGGCTCCGCGCCTTTGGCTAGTCGAACACCTCCGCCGAATTGAAGGCTAGAGTTGGTCCAGGCCATAGGCGGCGTGCAGGGCGCGGACCGCCAGTTCCGTATAGGCCGCGTCGATCAGCACGCTGATCTTGATCTCCGAGGTGGAGATGACCTGGATGTTGACGCCCTTTTCGGCCAGGGCGCCGAACATGGTCTTGGCCACGCCGGTATGGCTGCGCATGCCGACGCCGATCACCGAAACCTTCGATACGTCCTCGTTCACCTGGACGTCGTCAAAGCCGATCCGGGGCTGGGCGGCGCGGATGATTTCGACCGTCCGGGCGGCGTCACGCTTGCCGACGGTGAATTCCATATTGGCCGTGTCCGCAGTGCGCGCGTGGCTCTGGACGATCATGTCCACATTGACGTTTGCGTCAGCCAGGGCGCCGAAGATTTCCGACGACACGCCGGGATGGTCGGGCAGGCCGAACAGGCTGATCTTGGCCTCATCGCGGCTGTAGGCGACGCCGCTGACAATCCGCTTTTCCATGATCTCTTCCTCGTCGCACACAACGGTGCCTTGGCCGGGCGCTTCGCCTGGCTCGACAAAACTGGACAATACCCGCACCGGCACATTCTTCGCCATGGCCAGTTCGACCGAGCGGGTCTGCAGGACCTTGGCCCCTAGGGACGCCATTTCCAGCATCTCTTCATAAGAGATCTTGGACAACTTCCGCGCCTTGGACTCGATGCGGGGATCGGTGGTGTAGACGCCGTCGACGTCCGTATAGATGTCGCAGCGGATGGCTTTCACCGCAGCGGCGATGGCGACTGCGCTGGTGTCGGATCCGCCACGGCCCAGGGTGGCGATGCGGCCATCCCGTGTGACGCCCTGGAAGCCGGCGATCACGGCGATCTCGCCCGTATCCATGGCGGCTGTCAGCTTGTCGGCCTCAACATCATCAATGCGGGAGCGGCCATGGGCGTCGTCGGCGATGATCGGGATCTGCCAGCCCATCCAGGACCTGGCAGGCAGGCCCATGTTGCGCAGGGTCATGGCCAGCAGGCCGGCGGTCACCTGTTCACCGGAGGCTACAACGACATCGTATTCATCGTCAGAAGGCGGCAGCCCCTGGGCGGCGGGGCCGGCGCCATCAGTCCAGGCCACCAGTTCATTGGTCTTGCCCGCCATGGCCGACACGACGACAGCAACCTTGTGGCCAGCGGCGACTTCGGCCGCGACCAGGCGTCCGACCCTGCGGATGCGTTCCAGGTCGGCCACCGAGGTGCCGCCGAATTTCATTACGAGCCGAGACATGGCTTTTGGCGACAGCTCCTTGGTCGCGGGGGAGGGGGCGTCATAAACGGACAGACGGCGGTCGGCAACGCTTCCCCTTCGCGTTCGGGCTGCAAAGCGCTAAAAGGGGGGCATGACGACAATCGTTTCCAGTGTTGACCCGGCCGAAGTCGAGCGCTTTTCAAGAATTGCAGCCGAGTGGTGGGACCCCAAGGGCAAGTTCGCGCCCCTGCACAAGTTCAACCCGGTTAGGCTGGGCTTCATCAGAGATCAGGCCCTTGTCCGCTTTGGGCGCGACGGGTCCGACCGCAGGCCCTTCGAGGGCCTCAAACTGCTCGATATCGGTTGCGGCGGCGGCTTGCTGTCGGAACCCATGAGCCGGCTGGGTTTCGATGTGACCGGGGTCGACGCCTCTGAGCGCAATATCGGTACTGCCAGCGCCCATGCGGCCCAGGTGGGCGCAAAGGTCACCTATCTCTGCTCTACGGCTGAACAGCTAGAGGCGGATGGCGCTGGTCCCTATGACGTCATCCTGAACATGGAAGTGATCGAGCACGTGGCCGATCCCGCCGCCTACCTCCGGACCTGCGGCCGCCTGCTGGCCCCGGGCGGCATCATGATTGTCGCCACGCTCAACCGTACGCTCAAGGCCCTGGCCCTGGCCAAGATCGGCGCAGAATACGTGCTGAGATGGCTGCCGGCGGGGACCCATGACTGGTCCAAGTTCCTCAAACCTTCGGAACTGCGGGGTTTCATGACCGGTGAACCCCTGGCCATTCAAGGCCCCTTCGGGGTTGTCTTCGACCCCTTGACTGGCCGCTGGTCGCAATCGATGGACTGCGACATCAACTACATGATGACGATGACGCGGGACGCGGCGTAAAGAGCCCCCGCAAAAGGATTCCGAAGAATGCCGTCCCTACGGGTGATCAGCCACGCCTTCCGCGCCTGGCGCCGCAATATGAGATGGGCCAAGCATGAGCCCGAAACGCCCTATCTGGCGGACCTGCTCTCCGGCTCTCCGGTCTGTCTGCATGTGGGCGCCAGCGATGGCCGCCACTCCTATGTGATGACCCAGGTAGCGCCGTCGGCCCAGATTCACGCCTTTGAACCCTCGGGCTTCACCTTCGAAGTGCTGAAACTGTGCCTCGCCTGGCACGGCATTGCCCGGCAGGTGCGGCCCATCCACGCCGCTGTCTCTGATGCGCCGGGGGAAATGCTTCTGGTGACGCCCAAGAAGACCTCCGGACGGATGGGGCGCGCCTATGCCTTCGTCGCCGATGCGGCGCCCGAAGGTAAGGTTCGTCCTGACCTGGAGGACACGGGCGTCGAGGTCCAGCCGACCCCGGTGGTCACCCTGGACGAGTACTGCAGGTCGCAGGGGATCACCCGGGTCGACTTCATCCGGATGGACATCGAGGGCGCTGAGCAGAAGGCGCTGAAGGGCGCCGAAGGCATTCTCGACCGCGACAAGCCCCATGTCCTGATCGAGATCCATCCGGCCATGCTGACCGAGCGGTTCGGTGGCTCGGCCGAGGCGGTCGTCGACATTTTCCGGTCCCGGGGATATCGCATGTTCGCCCTGAACGGCGATCGTCTGGAAGAGCGGACCACGGTCCTGCCGGGCGCAGACTGGAAAGACTACTTCTTCGTCCATCCCACCCGGGCGCCCCGTCTGCCTGACGGGGTCTTCAAAGCGCGCATGGCGGCCTGAGGCTGTCCTAATCCATGGTCAAGGCCCGTCCCTACTATGCTTCGGGCGCGGCCTCGTCGCGCTATTACGACCTTGTAGCGTCGGCAGATCGGTCCATTGCGAACGATGTCGCCCTCTTTGGTCAGCTGGCGCCTGCGGAAGGGCGCATTCTGGAACTGGGCTCTGGCACGGGTAGGGTGACCTCCGCCCTGGCTGCTCAGGGGTTTTCCGTCCTGGGCGTCGAGATCGCCCCTTCCATGCTGTCCCAGGCCCAGGCCGCGCGCGCCAGGGCCCCTGAAGGGGTACAGGCCCGCCTTCGGTATGTTCTTGGCGACATGACGTCCCTGACGCTTGGCGAGACGTTCGATGCCGTCATCTGTCCCTTTTATGGCCTGGCCCATATTCCCCGGGGCGCAGCATGGCAGAACACATTCAACGGGGTCTTCAAGCACCTGCGCCCCGGCGGGCTTGCCGGGTTTCACATGCCTGACGCCAGCAAGATGGCCCTGCCGCCGCCGCCGCCCAATGTTCCGGTCTTTCAGCAGGCAACCGCTGACGGCGCCAGCCTGACCCTCTATGTGCTGGAACATACCTTCCGGCAGGGCCTCGATCGCATGGACATTACCCTGGATTATGTGGTCTCAGGTCCCCAGGGCGTTCTGCACAATCCAGAACGGCTGACCTATTATGCGGGAGATCCGGACCCCTTCGCCATCAAGGCCGGGCTCATCCTTGATCGCCCGCCCGTGGCCCTGGCAGAGCAGGGTCAGGTCCATATCTACCGGCGCCCTTAGCCCGGGAAGGACTTCAGCCCCTAGTCCTGAATGAACTCCCAAACTAGACTTCCCGACAAAATGGCGTCGGGAGTTGAAACATTATGCAGGCCCTGATGATGGAGCGGGCGCTCAGCCTGCCTTCGATCCTGGAATATGCGGCCCGGTATCACGGAGACCGCGAGGTGGTGGTCCGGACCGTCGAGGGCCCGATCTTCCGGTACGACTATGCCCGCGCCCTCGAACGGGCCAAGCGCATGGCCAACGCCCTGACAGCCCTGGGCGTCAAGCCTGGAGACCGGGTGGCGACCCTTGCCTGGTCCACCCACCGGCATTTCGAGCTCTATTACGCGGTCACCGGCATGGGCGCGATCCTGCACACCATCAATCCGCGGCTTCACCCCGATCAGGTGGCCTGGGTCGCCAATCACGCAGAAGACGCCATCCTGCTGTTCGACATCACTTTTGGCGAACTCGTCCGGGACATTGCGCCCCAGCTTCAGACCGTCAAAACCCTCGTGGCCATGACCGACCGGGAACATCTGCCGCCGGAAGCGCCGGATGGAACCCTGGTCTATGAAGAGCTGATCGCGTCGCATTCCGCCGACTATGTCTGGCCCGATATCGACGAGCGTCAGGCTTCGGGACTCTGCTACACCTCCGGGACGACCGGTAATCCCAAGGGGGTGCTGTATTCGCACAGGTCCACGGTCCTGCACGCCATGGCCCTGGTCCAGCCGGACTGCTTTGATCTGGGGGCGACCTCAGCGGTCCTGCCCTGCGCCCAGATGTATCACGCCAACGCCTGGTGCACGCCCTATGCAGCGCCCCTGGTTGGGGCCAAGCTGATCCTGCCCGGACGCAATCTGGATGGCCCGTCCATCTGCGAGTTGGCGGTCGCCGAGAAGCCGACCTTCCTGCTTGGGGTGCCCACCATCTGGGTGGGCGTCCTCGACCATCTGGACCAGATCGGTGAGAAACTGACCTCGGTGAAGACCCTGGCGGTTGGTGGTTCGGCCCCGACCGCCTCGCTCATCAGCCGGGTCCAGGATATGCTGGGCGCCGATGTTCGCCAGATCTGGGGCATGACCGAGACCAGCCCCATGGGGGTGATCAATACGCCTCTATCAAAGCATGAGGGCGAGGACGCCGCCGCCGCCTTGGCCCGCAAGCAGAAGCAGGGCCGTGGCGGCTGGGGCGTCGAAATGCGCATCATGGGCGACGACGGGACGATCCAGCCGAGGGATGGCAAGAGCTCCGGCGCCCTGCAGGTTCGCGGCCCCTGGGTGTCGTCGGCCTATTTCAAGAATGAAGGCGCCGACGTCTTCCTGCCGGACGGCTGGTTTGACACCGGAGATATCGCGACCCTGGACGGGGAAGGCTATCTGCGCCTCACGGACCGGGCCAAGGACGTGATCAAGTCAGGCGGGGAGTGGATCTCAACCCTGGATCTGGAGGACGCTGTGTCCTCCCATCCTGCCGTGGCCATGGCCGCCGCCATCGGCATACCCCACCCCAAATGGGATGAGCGGCCGCTGCTGCTGGTGGTCCTGCGCCCGAACCATACGGCCGATCCTGAGGAACTGAAGATCCACGTCTCGACCAGGGTGGCCAAGTGGTGGACGCCAGACGAGGTGAGGATCGTCGAATCCCTGCCCATCGGTCCCACCGGCAAGGTGCTGAAGCGCGAACTGCGAAATCAGGTGACCTCTTAGCGGTACGGAACGGAAAGGCTCTAGCGCGCTTCACCTGAACGGCGATAAGCTATCGACTTGAGATGCCCGGGATAGAGCCCGGCTTTTGAAACCCGTCCGAAACCGGGCGACATGGGGAGACGAAACATGAAGGCCGCCGTATTGCGCGAAGTGGGCAAGCCGCTTCAGATCGAAGACGTCCAGATCAACAAGCCCGGCCCGCATGAGGTCCTGATCCGCACCGTGGCCGCTGGCCTGTGCCACTCCGACCTGCACTTCATGGAAGGGTCCTATCCCCATCCGCTTCCCGCGGTCCTGGGCCATGAAAGCGCCGGCATTGTCGAAGCTGTCGGCTCCGAAGTCCGGACCGTGAAGGTCGGCGACCATGTCATCACCTGCCTGTCGGCCTATTGCGGCCACTGCGACCAGTGCCTCACCGGCCACCTGTCGCTGTGCGTTTCGCCGGAAACCAAGCGAGACGCCGACGAGGAGCCGCGCCTCAGCCAGGGCGGCCGTCCCCTGCCGCAGTTCCTGAACCTGTCTTCCTTCGCCGAATACATGCTGATCCACGAGCATGCCTGCGTGTCGATCCGTAAGGACATGCCCCTCGATCGCGCCGCCCTGATCGGTTGCTCGGTCATGACCGGCGTCGGCGCCGCCATCCACACCTCCAGCGTCCGTCCGGGCGAAACCGTTGTCGTCATCGGCTGCGGCGGGGTTGGTCTGTCGGCCATCAATGGCGCGTCCATCGCCGGGGCCGGCCGGATCATCGCCGTCGACATGGTCTCTTCCAAGGGCAACCTGGCCCGCGAGTTCGGCGCCACCGACTTCATCGACGCCTCCCAGACCGACGCGGTCAAGGAAGTGCTGGAAATGACCAAGGGCGGCGTTCACCACTCCTTCGAGGCCATCGGCCTGTCGAAGACGGCGGAGCAGGCCTTCAACATGCTGCGTCGCGGCGGCACCGCCAACATCATCGGCATGATCCCGATCGGTCAGTCCATCACCCTGCCGGGCGCCGCCTTCCTGGGCGAAAAGAAGCTGCAGGGCTCGATGATGGGCTCCAACCGCTTCCCCGTCGACATGCCCCGGCTGGTCGACTTCTACATGAACGGCAAGCTCAAGCTGGACCAGATGATCTCCCAGCGCATCAAGCTGGAGCAGGTCAATGAAGGCTTCGCCGACATGAAGCGCGGCGAACTGGCCCGTTCGGTCATCATGTTCGACTGATCGAAGTTGTCAGATTGAAATCAGGGCTCCGCTGCAAGGCGGAGCCCTTTTTCGTTGGGCGCTGTCAGCGTCTGAGGGCGACGACGGGCTCTGTGCTCGCCACCTGCCGTGGCGTCTCCCGCGAGAGGTCTACAGACCCTCGTACAAGCATTCGGTCGATCCGGACCTTTTCGGCCCGGAAGGCGTCAAGGTCGGCGCCCGCCAGGGTCACGCCCTGGGGAACCCGGGCGCTGACCGGATTGACCCGCGCTCCATCCTGCCAGATCTCGTAGTGAAGGTGGGGTCCGGTCGACAACCCCGTGGTCCCCACATAGGCCACGACCTGGCCCTGCCGGACGGTCTGGCCCGGCGCAATCCCCGGAGCGAACTTCAGCAGGTGGGCATAGCCGGTGGCCCAGTTCTCGGGGTGGCGGATCTTGAGCCAGTTGCCATAGCCGCCCCAGCGGCCAGCGGTTTCCACCACGCCATCCCCGGCTGCGAGCACCGGGGTGCCGACACCGACGCCGAAATCTATGCCCTGGTGCATGCGGTTGAAGCCAAGGACCGGGTGTCGGCGCATGCCGAAGCCCGAGGTCATTTCCCCACTGGCCACCGGCGTGCGCAGCAGGAAGCCGCGAATGTTCTCGCCATTGGCGTCGAAGTATTCGGCCTTGCCGGCGCGCTCGAACCGATAGAACCGGATGCCCTTGATGGCGGCGTAGAGCAGATCGCCGGTCTGAACCGTCCTGCCGCTGTCAGTGACGGCGCGGTCATAGATCAGGTCGATCTTGTCCCCCAGCTTCAGGTCCCGGTCGAAGTCGACCTTGTGCCCGAACAGTTTGACCATCTGCTGGATGATGGCTGGCCCCGCGCCCAGTTCGGCGGCTGTTTCGGAAAGGGAGCCGTCCAGGGCGCCCGATGCGACCGTGCGCTCGGCCCGGATGTTTTCCGAAATCTCCCGCAGGCGCATGGCGCCATCAAAGGTCCGCGTGACGGCCAGGGTTGATGCGGGACTGGTGCGAAGGGACAGGCCGATGAGGCGCAGGTTTTCCTCGCCGCCCCGCCGCCGGGCGACCGCCGCATCAAGGGTGAAGCCGGGACTTATACTGGTGACGTCGATCGCGCCTGCCAGGGTGTTGATGAGTTCGCGGGCGTCATCGGGGCCTATGCCGGCGCGCAGTATGGCGCCCTGGAGGGTCTCGCCGACTGCGACCTGGATTTCGAGATGTTCCGGACGGCCAAAGCCGGGAAGGGCTTCCGCCTCGGTAAACGCCTTGTGCTGGAGGGCGTTGATTTCGGTCTGATTAAGCGGCGGGGCCAGTCTTGCCACGGCGTGCGCGCCATAGGCTGTAACACCCCATCCAGCCGCCACCAGACCCGCCGTCGCCAGGGTCAGGCGAGCGAGAAGTCTGGAGGGCGGTCGTCTGGGATCGAACTCGGCCATGAACCGGGAGAATCGATCTGTTCGCTAGATCAGGTCAAGTACGCGCTCGACAGGCCGACAAAGGGCGACGCCCTTCGCCGTGGCGACAATGGGGCGGTTGACCAGAACCGGGTCGGCGACCATGGCATTCAGGAGTGTCGCCTCGGTCACTGAGGGGTCTGTCAGCCCAAGCGCCTCGGCCTGGGTGCCGCGCACCCGCAGCAGGTCCTGCAGGGAGCCGCCGCTCCGCGCCGCCAGATCCTTGAGAAGGGCCTCGGACCAGCCGGCCTTCAGATACTCGACCACTACGGGTTCGACGCCCCTTTCCCGCAGGAGGGAGAGGGTATTTCGCGAGGTCCCGCAATTGGGGTTGTGATAGATGATGACGTCGGCCATGGCGCTTCCTACCAGCTGAACTTCCTGGATCCCAGGACCAGTGTGGAGTCCGAAAGGTCAAAGGGCATGGTCTTTTCGTCCCTGGCTGGCAAGGGCGCAGCGCCAGTCGGCCAACCCTCGCGGGTCGTCGCAAACTTCACTTGCAGTCCGCCTGGCCCCACGGGCTTGAAGGTCATGACCAGGCCCTTCGGCATGGCTGTGAGACGTATCCTTGTGGCCTGGCCGGGCTTGTCCAGCACCTTCATGGGAGTTCCGTTCAGGGCGGTGGCCTGGATGATTGTGTCGGCCGTCAGCTCCAGGGAGATATTCCGGGCGCCGGCTGGCGGCGTGACGGTCAGGGCGAAGCTGCCATCCTTCAGATCCTGAAGGATGAAATCAGGCGCTGTCGCTGCGATGGGTGGCGCCGTCGCGATCCACTCCATGCCCCTTCCGAAGGTCGGCACGTCGGATCGAACGGGCGGCCGCCCGTAGGTCTGCAGCGCCCTTGCCGTCCAGGGGTCAAGCTTCGAGACCGGTGAAGCCAGGTAGGCCTTGCCCGTGTCGGTATCCTGCACATACGAAATCATGGTCGCCTGGGGGTGGCGGGCCGACCATGGCGGGTCGAACCGCACCAGCAGGGTGACGGCCAGACCGGCCATAAACAGGCCCAGGCCCGCCCATTCAGGCGCCCTGTCATCATCCTGCACCAGGGGCCAGATCAGCAGCCCGCACAGCCATGCGAAGATGGCCAGAAGCTCCACCATGTCCAGACCCTGGAATACACCGTGGGCGAGCCCCAACAACCAGGCCAGTCCCCCTGCCGCCGCCAGGGCGTGCGGCACGGTCATCCAGGCGCTGCGGCGATATCCCATCCCGCTGATTGCGCCGAGAGCCGCGGCCAGGGCCAGGGGCCAGGCGATCAGGAAGGCTGTGGGCGGCGCTACGATCTGGCCGAC
This sequence comes from Alphaproteobacteria bacterium PA2, assembly GCA_002256425.1. Classification (NCBI taxonomy): domain Bacteria; kingdom Pseudomonadati; phylum Pseudomonadota; class Alphaproteobacteria; species Alphaproteobacteria bacterium PA2. The sequence continues at coordinate 1,069,349 of NKIZ01000001.1, forward strand.
AGTCGCCGCCAGCAGGGCTGTACCTAGGACCCCGGTCCATGCGCCCGTAATGCCGGCCGGGCGACCCATGGAGATGAGGGCGACCATGCCGCCGGCTATGCCAAGTCCCAGTCCGACTGGATCGAAGCCAAAGGCGCAGGACATGATCCCGGCCGTCGCCGCCAATGCAGCCGCCGTGAAGCGTGAGCGGCCGGACGCGGTCGCATTGGCGGTGTAAATCACCATGGCGACACCCAGCAGGGCCAGGGCGATCTCCCAGCGATTGACCTGCGCCAGCAATTGCCGCTGTTCGAAGAACCCCAGGTCGACGCCCGTCATCTTGCGCGCCAGGTGCAGGACGGCGGCGCCGGTCAGCAGCAGATAGACGGCGCCGCCTGCGCCACGGGCTGCCTCCGACCAGCGGAAGACTCCCGCCCGCTGGGCGGTATGCACCCCAAGGGCGATCCAGGCGGCGATCGCGGCCAGCAGCGCCCATCCGGCGATCTGCGGATAGGCGAATATGTGCGAGCCAAAGGTGTTGGCGTAAACGAGGTTGGGGCTCTTGCCAGGCAGTTCCGCCGAGAAGGCCAGATCCCTGGCCGCCGCATAGGCCTGATCGCCCATGTGCTGAAGGCTGCCCTGATCCAGGTTGTCACTGGTGGATGTGGCCGAGTGATAGTCGAACTGACGGCCGATGAAGGCGAAGTTCAACCCGGTAATCCCCTCGGCCTTCGAGACCGTGAAGTCGGTGTCATTGGGCATGTGTTCATAGAGGAATACCGCCAGGGATGACGAGGACGGTCGTACGGCGGTCCGGGCGAAGCGCTTGATGACCTCGCCATTCTCGCCGCCGGTCTGGAACATCTGGGCCGCGCCGCCGCCGCCCCGTGTTTCCATGTTGATGATGAAGCCAATGCGCCTGGACAGGGGATGTTCGGGGAAGAAGGCCGCCGCGCCCAGGAGCCCGGCTTCCTCGCCGTCGGTGATCAGCAGGATCACGTCCCGCTCGGGCACACCCTGGGCCTTGAGCAGACGCATGATTTCCAGCGCGGCTGAAACGCCAGCGGCATCGTCGGCCGCCCCCGGGGAGCCGGGCACGCTGTCATAGTGGGCCATGAGGGCCAGGGCCGGCGCCGTGCGTGACTTGCCCGGCAGGACCCCGATGATGTTTTCAACGTGGCCGCCCGTAACGAAAGGGGTCTCCGCCCGATCCACCTTGCGCAGGACATCGGCGCTCTGGATCTCAGGGTTCAGGCCAAGGGCGGACATCCTCTGGACGAGATAGTCGCGAACCTGGGCGTTGGCCGCAGACCCGATCGGATGCGGTGTCCGTGCCATGACCCGGTTGTCGACCATGGCCCGGCCGGCGGCGAAGACGCTGGGCGAAGCGCTGGCAGGAAGGGGTTGAGGTGTCTGGGCCGTCCACCACGCAAAGGCGAACGCGCCGATCAAGGCCAGGGCCAATGCCAGGGTTCTGTTCACGCTTGTCGCCTCCCGAAGGTCTTGCGGGGGAAGTTATCTCTTTCGCAGCCCCTGAACAGAGGGTAGGCGCATTTGCAGGTGGGTCCCTGCAGGGCTGACGTTAGGCTTGCGTAAGGGTCAGTCCCCTTGCCCGGGCCTCTGACCCTGAAAAATAGACCACTCCATCGCCCCAGTCGTGGACTACAGCCCCACTCGGCGGCGGGGCGCCTTCGCCACAGAGGAAGGACAGTTCCTTCGATGTCAGCACGCCCCACCGCGCCAGGGCCTGATCTGGCGTCGGGTCCGGCCTGGCGTCTGCGGTCGCGCCGGGAAGGGCGGCTTCAAGCCCGGCGACATACTCATCGTAGTCCACCCAGCCCGCCACCGTGTGATCGCCCCCTGGACCCCTGAAGATCAGGGTCGGAAGCGCATACCGGTCATGGCCCTCGGAGTGCTTGAGTTCACCATTCATCGGACTGTCGTGCTTGAGATTGCGCACATAGTCATTGGGCTGGCGGGTTTCGCTCCAGTCGGCCTTGTAGGCTGCGGCCACCTCCGGGCGTGCTTGATCTAGACGCCAGCGGGCGTGATCCAGTCCGGGCACGCCGACCGTAGCAGCGTCGAACTCATCGGGGGTCTGGGGACCAGTTCCGAAAATGAAGATCTGCTCGCGGAACCTCCGAAGGACAGCGTGAGCCACTTCCTGGCCCTGAAGCTCCGCCGCCTTGACCGCCTGGCCAGCCGGGTCGGTAGACTGCAACATCAGCTTCATGGGGTTGGGGTAGGGCATGCCGGTCAGATGCCAGACCCGCTTCCAGTAGGCGCGCATGGGTTCGGCGGCGCTGATCCGGTCCCATCCTTCCTTGCCGGTCGCGGCATTGCCGACGAGACCGCCCATGACCTTTCGCCAGGTCATGTGATGGCCGTGTCGCCAGTCCAGCAGCCTCAGTTGGGGTTCGGCGCCCCAGGCGGTGGAGCAGACGCAATCCGTGTACTCGACGACTTCAACCCTGGTCATGGCGGCCTCCCGATCCGGTTTTTCCTCTCCAGCCTCAACCGGTCATGGCGGCTTGGCAAGCGAATCCACACACTGTGTCCCGGCAGGAGACCATTCGGAATGTCGGGCTGGGTGATTGGCGTCATGGTGGAGATGGCGGAGGAGCCGGCGCCCGTGCGCTGCTATTTCGCGGTCGGCTTCGAGGACCGCGCTAAAGCTGAATGGACCGCCATTGATGGGGCGGCCGGGCTTGGTGACGTAACCTACAGCCCGGTCGGTGGACTGGAGCCTGTTCAGGCCCTGGCCGCCCTGACCCCCGCCAGGATGAAACGCCTGGGTCTGGCTTCGGGTGAGGTGCGGCCCCTTGGCCGTGTCCTGCCGCGCAAGTGGCTCTGACCAAGCAGCATTGACGGGGGGGGCTTGGGGCCCTATCTGCCCGGCCTTCGATCACGAGGGACTTGAGGTCCATGCGACGACTGCGACGAACGGCGCCCTGCGCTGCCTGATCCTCCGCCCCCGGACCGCCTGAGCGCGCCGGGTTCGTCGTCCTTCGGTTTTCGAGTTGCCCATGTCCCCTAACGCCAAGCCCGTTTCCGGGTTCGTCATTGTCCCTGAACAGATCTCGGACACATCTGCCATCGAAGTCCTTCTGGACCACGCCTTCGGGCCAGGAAGGTTCACCAAGGTCTCCGAGCGTGTCCGGGAAATGGCGCCCCTTCGCCGTGACCTTTCCTTCTGCGCCTGGGATGAGGGTCGACTGGTCGGATGCGTGCGGATGACCCAGGTCCAGGTCGGTGAGACACCGGTCATGTTCCTGGGGCCCCTGGCCGTCGAAGCTGACCAGAGGAAGTCCGGAACCGGCGGCGCCCTGGTTCTCGAAGCCTGTCAGGCTTCTGAGGCGGCAGGATTTCCGGTTGTCCTGCTGGTCGGCGACGAACCCTATTTCACCCGGTTCGGCTTTTCATCTGCCCCTACCGCAGCCGTGAAGCTGCCCGGCCCGGTAGATCAGCGCCGTGTGCTCGCCAGGGGGGCGACCGGGCCTCTTTCCGGCCCTGTGCGTCCCTGATGGCGGGAGGTGGTTGAGGCCAGCGCCGAGCAGGCCTAACCTGACGCCATGACGGAATCTCCCAAATCCCAGGGCCTGGATGGCGTGATCGCCGCGGCCAAGCAGGCGCCGGGGCGCGGCCTGCCGCCTGTACACCTGTGGAATCCCCCGCACTGCGGCGATATCGACATCGTCATCCGCAAGGATGGCCTGTGGTTCCATGAGGGCACGCCCATCGGCCGCGAGGCCCTTGTCAGGCTGTTCTCGACGGTGCTGCGCAAGGACCCTGACGGCTACCATCTGGTGACGCCGGTCGAGAAGATGAGGATCACGGTTGAAGACGCCCCGTTCATCGCGGTGCGGGTCGACCGGACGGAAACGGGCCTGACCTTCCTGACCAATGTTGGCGACGAGGTCACGGCTGGACCAGAGAACGCCATCCGTGTCGAAATGGACGGGAAGACCGGCGAGCCACGCCCTTACGTGCATGTGCGTCGGGGCCTTGAGGCGCTGATCGCCCGGCCTGTCTTCTATGAGCTGGTAGAGATGGCTGAAGAGCGGGAAACGCCCAAGGGTCCCGAGCTCGGGGTCATGTCCGGGGGCGTCTGGTTCCCCCTCGGTCCAGCCGGAGTTCATTGCCCGTGAATGGCGGCCTGCGGAACTGGATCAGCGACCGGCTGGATCCCCTGGAAGATCGACCGCCGGCCCTGATCACCTCGGACTATGACCTGTCGACAGCGGCGGTGCGACCCGACGACCTTGAGCAGCTGACTCCGGCCGCGGTGCTGATCGGTCTCATCGAGCGGGAGGAGGGGTATTCCGTCCTGCTGACCCGCCGGGTAGACACCATGCGTCGGCATGCGGGGCAGGTGGCCTTTCCAGGCGGGCGGCGTGATCCGGGCGAAACCCCCTGGCAAACGGCCCTGCGTGAGGCGGAGGAAGAGGTCGGGCTCAGTCCCGAGCTGGTTTCCCTGGTTGGCCTGTCATCACCCTATCAGACCGGGACCGGCTATCTGATTACGCCGGTGGTCGGATTCATCGCTCCCGGCTTTGACCTGATCCCCAACCCCGATGAAGTCGCCGACATCTTCGAGACCCCCTTCGACTTCCTTATGAATACCGACAATCACGAAGAACATGAAAGGACCCTGCCCAGCGGTGAGGTCCGCAGGTTCTACGCCATGACGCACGGCGACTTCTACATCTGGGGCGCGACCGCCGGCATGCTGAGGGCCCTCCGCCGCCGCCTTTATGATGGTCCCCAAAGCCTGGAGGCGGTCAGGTGACTGACACCGTCGGGGTGCAGTCCTGGATGACCACGCCTCAGGTCACGGCCCTGTTTGACGCCCTCGAGGCGAGGGGCCGTCGAGGCTGCGCGCGGTTTGTTGGCGGTTGCGTCCGCAACACCCTGCTGGGGGCGCCCATCGGCGACATCGACATAGCCACCACCCTGACCCCGGACCTTGTCACCGTCGCGCTCAAGGCTGCTGGAATCAGGGCGGTTCCGACAGGCATTGACCATGGGACGATTACGGCCGTGATCGATGGCCTGCCCTTCGAGGTGACGACCCTGCGCAGGGACGTTTCCACGGATGGTCGCCGCGCCGTGGTGGCCTTCACCCAGGATTGGGCACTGGACGCCCAGCGCCGGGACTTCACCCTCAACGCGGTCTATTCGGATCGGGAAGGTGTCCTTTTCGACCCCACAGGTCGGGGAATCCCTGACGGAAGGGCCGGGGCGATCATCTTCGTCGGTGAGGCCAGGACGCGGATCGAGGAGGACAGTCTCCGGATCCTGAGGTTCTTCCGGTTCCTGGCCTGGTATGGCCGGGGCGACCCTGATGCGGAAGCCCTCGAGGCCTGCCGCGCCCTGGCTGACGCCATCAGGAACCTACCTGCCGAGAGGACGTCGAAGGAGCTGCTCAAACTCCTGGCCGCCGATGACCCCCGAATGGCCGTTGATCTCATGGCCAGGACCGGGGTCCTGGATATCATACTGCCAGACCATCGGGATCTGGCTGACTTCAGCGCCCTGGTCTGTTTGGCGGTTGAAGGGCGGATACAGTCTGATCCGGTCCTGCGTCTCGCCGCCCTCCTGCCACAGGACAGGGAGGCCGTGCGCAGGACCGCGGACACAATGCGGCTGTCCAACGCGGAGCGCGGCAGGCTGGTGGCGGCGGCGGAGGCCTCATTGGACTTGCGCCCCGACATGTCCCCGAAGCTTGCCAGACAGGCCCTCTACCAGATGGGTGCTTCGACATTCGTTGACCGCGTGACCCTCGCCTGGGCGGCATCAGGCTCGACAACCAGCCGGGCGGCATGGGCCGACCTCCTGGAACTGGCTTCAGCCTGGGTTCCACCGGTTCTTCCGGTCAACGGTGATGACGCTGCTGCAGCAGGCCTTCCCCGCGGTCCCCTGATCGGCAAGGCCCTGGCCGAGGTCGAGGCCTGGTGGCTGGATCGTGACTTCACGGACGGCAGGGCGGAGGTTCTGGAAAAACTGGGCGTCGTTGCGGCGTCCCTGGGAGGCGCGCCATGAAGCTGGCCATTCTGGAGACGGGCCGCCCACCGGAAGATATTGTCGACCGGTTCGGCGACTATCCGTCCATGTTCCGCACCCTTCTGGGCGAGGGGGCGCATGACTATGCGACCTACGATGTCTCGGACGGGCAGTTTCCGGCCGAGGTCGAGGACCACAGGGCCTACATCATCACGGGATCCTCGGCAGGGGTCTACGAGCCCCATCCCTGGATCGATCCGCTCAAGGGCTTCCTTCAGGCCGCCAAGGGGCGCACGGCCCTGGTCGGCGTCTGTTTCGGGCACCAGATCATGGCCGAAGCCTTCGGCGGCAAGGTAATCAAGTCGCCCAAGGGATGGGGTGTGGGTCTGCATCGCTATGAGGTGGCGACCCGGCATGCCTGGATGGACACAGCCGCGACCATTGGTGTGCCGGCATCCCATCAGGATCAGGTGGTGGAATTGCCGCCTGGCGCGCAGGTTGTGGCCGCCAATGACTTCACGCCTTTCGGCATGCTGGCCTATGGGGACCAGAGAGCCATTTCGATCCAGTTGCACCCCGAGTTCACCCCCGACTACGCCAGGGCCCTGATCGAGACCCGCCGGGGAACGCGCTATACGGACGCCCAGGCGGAGGCCGCCCTTGCATCCTATGCCCAGGCCGACGACCGGTCCCGGGTCGGCGGCTGGATCGCAGAGTTCCTGGCCCGGAACGCCTAGCCTGCGGCCCGGGCCATCCAGACCGTCGCTCCGGCGTTTTCAATGTCCAGTCGGTCCCAGCCACAACCTTCGTAAAAGCGAAGGGCGCGATGATTGTCTGCGCTGCATCCAAGATGGACCCGGTCCGCCCCGGCCCTGGATACAGCCTTCATCCAGGTCTCCAGCAATGGACGCCCCAGATGCACGCCCTGTAACCTGGGCAGCAGGTTTATGTGCAGGTGGGCGGGGTGGTCGGCGACTACGGACTGAGGCGTGGGTGGGGGGTAGTGTATCTGGGCGGCCCGCCATTGATCAGCTGTCCAGCCACTTTGGGAGGCGCCTTCAGGATAGGGATACAGTTCGCGGACCCTGGGCCACCAGACTTCACGGCACTGGGCTTCAAAGGCCCGGGTGTCTTCGGTTCCCAGGACGTAGCCGCCTACGCCCAATTCATCCTCGACGACGAAGGTCAGGTCAGGTCGGAGCGTTGCATAGGGCGCTGCGTAGATCTCGCCGATGATCCTTGGATTTTCATAGAGGTGGGAACCGTCACGGCCGCTGTCCCCGGTCTTCAGACAAATCTCGTAAAGCGCGTCGATATCCTCGGGCCGAAAGGGTCGGATGTGAGGCATGTCGTGCGCTCCGCGATCAGGGCCAGGCGACCATGGGCGGCATGGAGCTGAGAATGCTCTCGATGTTTCCGCCGGTCTTCAGTCCAAACATGGTGCCCCGATCGTAGAGGAGATTGAACTCCACATACCGGCCGCGCCGCACAAGCTGCTCCGCCTTGTCTGAATCTGACCACCCTTCATGCATGTGTCCACGGGCAATGCGCGGATAGACATCAAGAAAGGCCTCACCCACATCCTGGGTGAACTGGAAGTCGCGCTCCCAGTCGCCGGAATTGTGGTGGTCATAGAAGATGCCGCCAATGCCCCGGGGCTCATTGCGGTGCGGCAGGAAGAAATACTCGTCGCAGCGGGCCTTGTACTTCGGGTGCCAGGTCGGGTCGTGCCGGTCGCAGGCGGCCTGCATCGCCGCATGGAAGGTGATGGCGTCGGGGGCTTCCTGCGTCCGCTGGACATCGAGGGTCGGGGTCAGGTCTGCCCCGCCGCCGAACCAGCTCTGGGTCGTCGCCAGGAACCGGGTGTTCATATGAACCGCCGGAACCTTGGGATTGTGCATGTGGGCGATCAAGCTGATGCCCGTGGCCGTGAACCGGGGATCCTTGTCGGCGCCTGGCATGGTCGCGGCCATTTCCGGCGTGAAGGTTCCATGCACCAGCGAGATGTGGACGCCGCACTTCTCGAAGAACCGCCCGCCGCGCATGAAGCCCATGACGCCGCCGCCGCCCGCCGGTCTGACCCAGGGCTTCAGCTCGAAGCGGCCGGGCGCGCCGGGGTAGAGGTCGGCGGGCGCCTCGTCCTCCATGGCTTCGAACTCAGCGACGATCCGGTCCCGGAGGGAGTCGAACCAGGCGCGGGCGCGGGTGTTGTAGCTTTCAAGGGTTGCGGCGTCGGTCATGGGACCACGGGATTAGGGAAAAGCGAGGTCTGACGCAACGCTTCGGAAAGTCCGATGGCGGCCGAGACCGTCACATTGAATGACCTGCGTCCCGGGCTGAGGGGAATGATGACCCTCGCGTCGGCGGCTTCCGCGACCTCGTCGGGCACCCCAAGGCTTTCCCGTCCGAACAGCAGGACGTCATCAGGCCGGAACCGGAAGTCATGGAGAGGCGTGGCGCCCTTGGTGGTGAACAGGATGATTCGCCCGAGGTCCGCCGCAATGAAGTCGGACCAGCCCGCATGGCGGGTAACTTCTGCCGGTTCGCCATAGTCCATGGCGGCCCGCCGGATGGCTTTGTCCGAGAGCGGAAAGCCGCAGGGCTCGATGACATGCACTTTTACCCCCAAACATGCCCCTAATCTGAGGGCTGCTCCAAGGTTTTGCGGAATGTCCGGTTGAAAAAGCGCGAGCAGCATTCTAAGCGGTCCAGCCACGGGATGCATGGGGCTAATCCGAATCATCGAAATGGTGGAGTCGCAAATTGCGGCGACGGCGTTTCCAAAGTTCGGGGCCGGCTCTACAATGTGTTTTGAGGGACCCAAGCCAGAATCTCTGACTGGGTCGAAGTCGGGCGGGAGCCATCCGGTTTCAGCCCCAACCGAAGGGTAGCTTAAAGGTGGCCAGCACCGTCATGGGCGCAACTCCCGAACACCATACCGGAGGGGAAGACCCCAACCGGCGTGATTTCATTCATATCGCCGCTACCGTCGCCGCCGTCGGCGCCGTCGGTGGGCTAGCGTGGCCGTTCATCGATCAGATGAACCCTGCCGCAGACACCCTGGCCCTGGCCTCGGTGGAATTCGACCTGTCCAAGGTCGAACTGGGGCAGCAGGTGGTGATCAAGTGGCGCGGAAAGCCGCTGTTCATCCGCCATCGCACCGGCAAGGAGATCGCTGCGGCGATCAAGGACGACAACGCGGCCCTGCGCGATCCCCAGACTGACGAGGAACGTCACAAGGCCGGCAAGGCCGAGTGGCTGGTCCTGATCGGCACCTGCACCCACCTGGGTTGCGTGCCGACCTTCGGCGGCGGCGATTTCGGCGGCTGGTTCTGCCCCTGCCATGGTTCGCACTACGACACCTCGGGTCGTATCCGGAAGGGCCCTGCGCCAAAGAACCTGGCGGTGCCCGAATACACCTTCCTGTCTGACAGCAAGGTCAAGGTGGGCTGAGGATCATGAGCGGACATTCAAACTACGAACCCAAGAGCGGCTTCGAGAAGTGGCTCGACGTGCGCCTGCCGATCATCCGGTTTGGCCATGACACCATTGTCGACTTCCCGACCCCGAAGAACCTGAACTACTGGTACACATTTGGCGGCATTCTTGCCCTTTGCCTCGGCATCCAGATCGTCACCGGCATCATTCTGGCCATGCATTATGTGGCCCATGTGAAGTTCGCCTTCGACAGCGTCGAGCACATCATGCGCGACGTGAACTATGGCTGGCTCATACGCTATGTGCACGCCAACGGCGCCTCGATGTTCTTCCTGGCCGTCTATGTCCACATGTTCCGCGGCCTGTACTACGGCTCCTACAAGGCCCCCCGCGAAGTGCTTTGGCTGCTGGGCTGCGTGATCTACCTGCTGATGATCATCACCGCCTTCATGGGTTATGTCCTGCCCTGGGGTCAGATGAGCTTCCACGGCGCGGTGGTCATCACCAACCTGATCGGCGCCATTCCGGTGATCGGCCAGTCCATCACCACCTGGCTGTGGGGCGGCTTTGCGGTGGATAACCCCACCCTCAACCGCTTCTTCTCACTGCACTATCTGCTGCCCTTCATGATTGCGGGCGTTGTCGCCCTGCACATCTGGGCCCTGCACGTCCCGGGCAACAACAACCCGACCGGCGTGGATGTGAAGTCCAAGGAAGATACCGTCCCCTTCCATCCGTACTACACGGTGAAGGACGGCTTCGCGATTTCGGTCTTCCTGCTGATGTTTGCGGCCTTCGTGTTCTTCAACCCGAACGCCCTGGGCGACGCGGTGAACTATGTTCCGGCAAACCCGCTGGTGACGCCTGCGCACATCGTGCCCGAATGGTACCTCCTGCCCTTCTACGCCATCCTGCGGGCCGTTCCGGACAAGCTGATGGGCGTGATCTTCATGGGCGGCGCCATCGCCATGCTCTTCCTGCTGCCCTGGCTCGACACCTCCAAGGTCCGGTCCATGCGCTATCGCCCGACGGCCAGGCTCTACTTCTTCATCTTCGTGGTGGTGACCCTGGTTCTGGGCTATTGCGGCGGCCAGCTGCCGGACAACAAGATCATTCCGGGACTTACGACGTTCCAGGTGATCGACGCAGACCTCAACTCGGTGGTCTGGTTGTCTCGCATGGCTACGGCCTACTACTTCGCCTACTTCCTGATCATCCTGCCGGTCCTGGGCCTCACCGAGACCCCTCTGCCCCAGCCGGAATCGATCAGCGAGCCTGTGCTTTCACATCCCGCCAATGCGCCAGCCGGTGCTGCGGCTTCGCCTGAAAAGAGGGGTTGAGCCTCGATGCTGCGCAAAGGTTTCGCTCTCGCGGCGCTGGGGCTTGCTTTCATCGGCGCCCCCGCCCTCGCGTCCACAACCGAGGAAGAGCCCAGGGAAGTTCACTGGAGCTTCCAGGGTCCGCTCGGCAAGTTCGACCAGGCCCAGCTTCAGCGGGGCTACAAGGTCTATCGGGAGGTCTGCTCGGCCTGCCACTCGATGAACCTGATGTCCTTCCGCAATCTGGGACAGAAGGGCGGGCCGTTCTACGACCCCGAATTCAAGAACCCGAATGACAACCCCTATGTGAAGTCCATCGCCAAGGAATATCAGGTCGACGATATCGACTCTGAAACCGGTGATGTGGTGAAGCGTGCGGCGACATCGGCTGACGCCTTCCCCAATCCCTTCCCCAACGAACCTGCCGCACGGGCTTCAAATGGCGGGGCTCTGCCGCCGGACCTGTCCACCATGGCAAAGGCACGGGAGGGCGGACCGGCCTATATCTACTCCCTGCTGGTTGGCTATGAAGAAGCGCCCAAGGGCATGACCGTTCCGACCGGCCAACACTACAATCCCTATATGCCCGGCGACATGAGCAGCTACTGGACGGGTGATCCGAAGAAGGTGCCGATCGGCGGCTTCATCGCCATGCCGCCGCCCCTGGCGCCGGACAAGGTCACGTTTGATGATGGCGCCAAGTCCACCATCGAACAGCAGGCCCTGGATGTGACGGCCTTCCTGACCTGGGCCAGCGATCCCAAGATGGAAGAGCGCAAGTCCTTCGGTCTGGCCGCCATGATCTATCTGCTGATCTTCTCGGGCCTGCTCTATGCAAGCTACCGGCGGATCTGGGCCAATGTCAGCCACTAGGCTGCCCAGGCTGCATTGACGACCGAAACAGAAAAGGCCCCGGTTTCCCGGGGCCTTTTTTTGGTCTGCCGATCTGGAAGCTGTCAGACGTTGAAACGGAAGTTCATGACGTCGCCGTCCTGGACGATGTATTCCTTGCCTTCCGAGCGCATCTTGCCGGCTTCCCTCGCGCCAGCTTCGCCGTTCAGCCGGACATAGTCCTCAAAGGCGATGGTTTCGGCCCGGATGAAGCCCTTTTCGAAGTCTGTGTGGATGACCCCCGCCGCCTGCGGCGCTGTGGCGCCCACAGGGATTGTCCAGGCGCGGGCTTCCTTGGGGCCAGCGGTGAAATAGGTCTGCAGACCGACAAGTTTGTAGGCCTCGCGGATCAGCTTGTTCAGGCCGGGTTCTTCCAGACCCAGGGTCTCCAGGAATTCCCCACGCTCAGCGGGATCCAGCAGGGCGATCTCGCTCTCGATCTGAGCCGAGATGACCACGCAGTTGGCGTGGTCCCGCGCCGCCCGCTCGGCCACTGTGGCGGAGTGACCGTTGCCGGTTGCGGCGGAACCTTCCTCCACATTGCAGACATAGAGGGCTGGTTTGGAGGTCAGGAGTTGAAGCATCTCCCAGGCCTTGCCGTCTTCCTTGGGAACCTGAACGATCCGGGCAGGGCGCCCCTCGCGCAGTTCGGCCAGGGCGAGATTGACCAGCTTGAGGGTGAGCGCACTTTCCTTGTCGCCGGTCTTGGCGCGCTTATCGAGATTGACCACCCGCTTTTCCAGACTTTCCAGGTCGGCGAGCATCAGCTCGGTCTCGATGATCTCGAGGTCTGAAATCGGGTCAACACGGCCTTCGACGTGGGTGATGTCGTCGTCCTCGAAGCAGCGGGCGACAAACGCTACGGCGTCACAGTCGCGGATATTGGCCAGGAACTGGTTGCCCAGGCCTTCGCCCTTGGACGCGCCGCGCACCAGGCCGGCAATGTCCACGAAGTTGATCCGGGCAGGCAGGATTTCCTTTGACCCTGCAACCCGCGCCAGATCGTCGAGACGGGGCTCGGGGACGGCCACGTCGCCCACATTGGGCTCGATGGTGCAGAACGGGTAATTGGCCGCCTGGGCGGCTGCCGTCTGGGTCAGGGCGTTAAACAGTGTCGACTTGCCGACATTGGGCAGGCCGACGATGGCGACTTTGAGGGCCATGGGGATTTCAGTTTCCTGGTACGGGGCCAGGGCGGACGCCCGGGCGGTTCAGATATGAGTTTAGCCGTTGATGGCTGATGCGGCGAGATCGCGCCACCTGCGGCCTTCCTTGCGGAATTGGGGGTTGGTCTTGGCGAGTCGGCGATCCATCTCGGCGAGTAGTTCCTGTGCCTGCGCCTTGCGGCCGGTTCGGGCCAGAAAGGCCGCCTGACGCCCCAGGCCTTCCAGGCCGGGCAGGCGGCCTGCAGCCCAGTCATAGGCCGCCTCAGCCTCGGAGACCCGCCCAAGGGCCTCATAGACCCTTCCCTGGGCCAGGGAGGCTGCCGGCGTGCGCCCTTCCGGATCCAGGCTCAGTTGCTGAAGCAGTCGCAAGGCCTCCTCGGCGCGATCAAGCTCCAGCAGGGCGTTGGCGCGGCCGAGGAGCAGAACAGGGTCTTCGGCATGGACTCCATGGGCGGCCTCGGCATAAAGCCGCTCGGCTTCGGCATAGCGACCAAGCTGGGCCTCTGCCGCGGCGAGGCGGGACTGGTTGCGCACGGTCGGCGTTTCAGCAAAGGCCGTCCTGGCCTCCCGGTACTCGCGGTGGGGATCCAGGGTTTCCCGGGCGGCTTCCCCGAACCGTCGCGCCGTCCGCCCGCCAAGCAGTTCTGGCCCAATGACCGCGACCAGATAGACCACACCGCCCAGCGGCTGGAACATCAGGATGATCCATAACCAGAAGGTCTGCTGGCCTGACCGCACCACGTGGACGCAGAGGCCTATGGAGAAGATCAATGAAAGGCCAAGAAGTTCCAGGGGCATGGGCTATTGGTCTCCCTGCTTGGGATCAGACTTCTCCGCCGGCGCCAGACGCAGGACTTCAGTCTGATAGCGTTCATCCTCGCCCGCCGCCATAAGGGGTGCGGCATCGGCAACTGCCGAAATCAGGGCCGAAAGCCAGTTCTGGTCGACCTTGTGGAAGTCGGAAAGAACATGGCCCTGGACCCGGTCCTTGTGGCCAGGATGGCCTACCCCCAGTCGGGCCCGGCGGAATTCGGCAGTGATATGGGCTGTGACCGAGCGGACGCCATTGTTTCCCGCGGCGCCCCCGCCTGTCTTCATGCGGAAGCGGCCCGGCGCCAGATCGATCTCGTCATAGAACAGCACGACATCACGGGGGGCCAGTTTGTAGAACTTCATGGCCTGGGACACGGATTGCCCGCTGTCATTGTAGAAGGTCTGCGGCTTGAGGATCAGGGCGCGCACAGGTCCTCCGGGGGTGGGGATGTCACCCTCCCGGATCAGGCCCTGAAACTTGGATCTCTCCGGGCCGAAGCCCCACCGGCGCGCAATGGCGTCCACGGCCATGAAGCCGATGTTATGCCGGTTGCCGGCATAACGCGCGCCGGGATTCCCCTGTCCCGCAAGTATGAGCATCTAGTCCTCCGGGGGCTGGAGGCAGCGGAGCCTTGATCAGGCGTCCGCGTTCTCTTCACCGGCGGCGGCCGAAGCCGAAGCCGAAGAACCAGCCACGGTCGCAATCACCAGATCAGCAGGCAGAGCCGCGCTGGTGCCGGCCGGCAGGGTGAAGGCCGAAACCCGGATGGCGTCGCCGATGTCCAGACCGGTCAGGTCGAACACCAGTTCTTCCGGGATATGGTCTGCCGGGCAGTTCAGGTCGATTTCGTGACGAACGATGTTGAGCGTGCCGCCGCGCTTCAGGCCAGGAGACGCTTCCTGGTTCTTGAAGTGAACCGGAATGGCGATCTTGATCTGCTGATGCTCATCAACCCGATAGAGGTCGAAGTGCCAGGGCTGATCGGTGACCGGATGCATGTCCACCGCCTTGGCGATGACCGGCTGGGTCTCGTCGCCGTACTTCAGGGTCACCAAGTGACCCAGAAGCTTGCCGGTGTAGAGCGCCTTGCGGAACTCGTTTTCCTTCACCGCGATGGCCACAGGATCCTTGGCGCCGCCGTAAAGCACGCCGGGAACCTTGCCGGAGCGGCGGGTTTCACGTGCGCCGCCCGTGCCGGTGCGGTCGCGGACTTCAACGTTCAAAATGATATCGGCCATGGCCTTGCCTCAAAACGAAGTCGCCGCGCGAATGTCACGCGCGGCGGCGGACGACCCGTCAGGGCCGAAAGGTGGCGGTTGATACACAAAACCTGCGCCCATGGCAACGGGCGCAAGCCATGAGTCTTAGCGACTCTTTGAAGTCTTCTTCCGAACAGGCTTCTTTGGCTGGTTGTAACCGATGTCGGAGCGCACCACCGGGATGAATTTCGCCTCGAAGGGCTCGGCCTGACCGGACGCCTTGATGACGCAGCGGCCGGTGTCCATCATCACATGCTGGCCCAGACAGAAGATGTCCTCATAGTTCGGTCGGGACACCGCAAGACACTGATAGAGATTCAGTTTCGACATGGTCATGCAGAAGCTGACATTGCGGTCTGCCATGACCGCATCGATCGAGGCCATGTCAGCCGTGTCGGCCTGATTGAGAACGGCGAGGGCGGCCACAGCCAGGCTGCGGACGACCACTTCCGTATTGGCCCCCGCTGCCGTGGCAGGCGTGAGTCCCAGATTGACGGCGCCGACAGAGGCCTGCTGCAGGCGCGCCGTGACAGCGGATTCCCCGGGAGGGAGGGCCGAAGACAGTTCCTTGGCCCTGGCCAGGCGACCTGGACGGTCTGCGACCTCGGCCTTGGACCAGGGTTGCTTCTGGAGATCATAAGCCGACTGCTTGACCGCCTTGCCCGCGTTGTAGAGGGCCTGGCCGTCGGCGTTCAGCGCCTGAACCACCAGACCCTGGGCGGAAATCGAGCCCGGCAGACCGAGCACATAGCTCGGATTGCGCAGGATCTCGTAGGCCAGCTGTCGCCGCTGTTCAGCGCCGCTGCCGAAGCTGCGGATACCGGCGACGAAGGCCTGATCCTGCAGGGCTGCGATGGCCCCATAGGCCATGGCGCCCCTCACAAGGGCGGTCGGCTCATAGGCGTCTGCAGATTGCAGGGCCGCGGCGATATCTTCGCCCGACTGGAAGCCGCCCGTAATGGCGCTGGTGCGGTCCATATAGGTCCGGTAGGCGCTGGCCTGTTCCAGAATGGCGGGCGCCAGACGCACGACGGCGGGCGGGGGCGATGGCGCCACGGCCAGGGGTGTTCCGGGGTCTGAAGCGCAGCCCGCCAGGAACAGGACGGCGAGGGCGGCGGACGAAGCGATCGACGCCTTGAAAGATTTACGCATTGCGGCGGTTTTCCCGGTTGGTCTGGGTCGGCCAGGGCGGCAGACGGGCGCGGACGATTTGGTAACCCTAGACCAGTTCGGTCAGGGACGGAATCCTTCGCAGACTGCGGTAAGTCCGTGTCGAAACTGCGGCCGGGAAGCCGTTCAGTCGAAGAGCTTGGAGACCGATTCCTCGTTGGCGATCCGGCGGATGGCTTCGCCGATCAGGGTGTCGCAGCTCACCTGGCGGATCTTGCTGCACTTGGCCACCAGATCGGACGCCTCGATGGAATCGGTGATGACAAGTTCCTTCAGCACCGAATTGGCCACTCGCTCATGGGCGGCGCCAGACAGGACGCCGTGGGTCACATAGGCCGAGACCTCGACGGCGCCGGCGTCCATCAGGGACTTGGCCGCGTTGCAGAGTGTGCCGGCCGAATCGACAATGTCATCGAACAGGATCAGTCGCCGGCCTTCCACGTCGCCGATGATGTTGGCGACCTCGCTCTTGCCCGGACCTGACCGGCGCTTGTCGACAATGGCCAGGTCGGCATTCAGGCGGCTGGCGACGGCCAGGGCGCGGACCACGCCGCCGACGTCGGGCGATACGATGAGCAGTTCGTGAGTGTTCTGGTAGTGGGCCTTGATATCGCCGGCCACCAGGGGCGTCGCCGCCAGGTTGTCTGTGGGGATATCGAAGAAGCCCTGGATCTGCCCCGAGTGCAGATCCATGGTCAGGACCCGGTCGGCGCCCGCCCGGGTGATCAGATTGGCGACCAGTTTGGCGGAGATCGGCGTCCGGCCTCCGGTTTTCCGGTCCTGACGCGCATAGCCGAAATAGGGCATGACCGCCGTGATCCGCCGCGCCGAAGCCCGCTTGAGAGCGTCGATGCAGATCAGCAGCTCCATCAGGTTGTCATTGGCCGGGTAACTGGTGGACTGGATGACGAAGACGTCTTCCCCGCGGACATTCTCGTCAATGGTGACGAAGACCTCATTGTCGGCGAAGCGTTTTACCTGGGCCCGGGTCAGGGGCAGGTCCAGATGGGAGGCGACGGCCTCGGCGAGGGTGCGATTGGAGTTGCCAGCCAGCAGCTTCATGGAACCCTCGAGGTCTTGATTTCACCAGATGGCGCGGCTTGTAGCAGCCCCTTGGCGGGGGGCAAGTGCTGGCAGTTCAAACAAGCGTAATAGCTGAGAGCAGGCGGCCAAAATCGGGTTCGCCGCGACGAAAGGCCCGTCGGTTGGAGTAGAATTGCTGCTCATCGGTGCAAGTGTCGGCTCCGATCCAGGCGCAGGTTTCGACTCCGCTGCGCTGAAGACGGGACAGGACGAAGCCCGGCAGATCGAAATGCCGTTTATCGGCCGACTCACCAGCCATGAAGAAGGTGGAATTGCCAGTGTCGGCTGCAATGAACCGGGCCTCGAACTCCAGGCCTACCTCGTAGGAGGTCTGGCTGATGCAGGGACCTACTATGGCGACGATGTTTCCAGCCCTGGCGCCCCTTGCGATCATGGCATCAACCGTGGCCTCGGCAATTCCCGCGAGCGCGCCTTTCCACCCCGCATGGGCGGCGGCGACGGTCCGCGACTCTGGATCAGCGAGCAGGATCGGCGCGCAGTCGGCCGCCAGGGCGCCGCAGATCACTCCGGTTGCGCCTGTCACGACGGCGTCGCCCTCAGGCCGTTCAAGGCCCCAGGGGGCGTCAGCAACAAGGGCTGTGGCTGAATGGATCTGGTAACAGTTTGAAAGGGCGTCTACCGGCAGATCGAAATGGGCGGCCGCCAGCCGGCGGTTCTCCGCCACGTCTTCGGGTCGGTCACCAGACCCCTGACCGACATTGAGACCTGCATAGATCCCTTGGGACACGCCGCCCTGACGGGTGAAGAAGGCATGGCGAACGCCCGGCAGATCCAGCAGCGGCGATGTCAGAACCTGCAGCATCAGAAGGCCTCGAAAGCAGGCGGCGTCAGTCCCGGCTGGGCCAGACAGACCACCTTGAAAAGGTCGCCCATTTCCTGTGGGGAGAGCAAGCGGTTCAATTGTCGCTCCAGGGTATCGAACCGCCCGGGCTGTGCCGCCGCCAGGGCTTCCGCCCGTTCCATGACGCCCATCTTCACCAGGAATGTCGCCTGGGTCAGGATCGGCCATTCCGGCAGGCCCTCGCTGGCTGCAGCGGCGACCACCGCCGGGAAGTCAGCATGAACCGTCAGGTCGGCGGCGCCCGGATCGGTCAGGGGGGAAACTTTTTCATGGGCCTTCAGGGCCTGAAGCGTGTCGCCAGGTCCCGGTTCTGAACGTCCATAGTCGATGAGCAGGGCCGCGCCTCCGTCTGCCTGGATCCGCTGGGCCAGGGTGCGGGCCAGCTCCTGCTGGGCGGCGGAGACTTCGATCAGAACCCCAGCTGGAGCGTCCGGAAAGGCGCCCGCCGGCAGGGAGCCCATCAGGCCGAAGGTCAGGTTTCCGGCATCATCCAGGCCGACCCCTCGCTCCGACCAGCCTGCAGGCGTTCGGACAAACTGGCTGGCAGGCAGGCAATCCAGCAATTCATTGGCGACAACCAGCAGGGGCGCACCGGTGGGGACCTCGGAAAGTGAGGCGGCCCAACTGCCAGCGTCGTCCAGCTTTTCAGCCTGCAGGAATTTCAGCGGGGTCGATGTCTCCACCAGCCACAGATCCTGGGCGGCCAGGAAGCCTGCGTCCGTCCTGACCGTCCTCTGGATATCGACCATGAGGGTTCCGTCCCCTGGCCCCATTTCCACAAGCCGGAAGGGTGTGGGCCGGCCCAGGCGGCGCCAGGTCTCGATCAGCCAGACACCGATGATCTCGCCAAACATCTGGCTGACCAGAGGGGCCGTGATGAAATCGCCCTGGGCGCCAAGGGCCGGACGGGTGGCGTAGTACCCCTCCTGCGGATCATGCAGGCAGAGGTCCATGTATTGCGGGATGCTGAGCGGTCCTGTGGCTGCGATCAGGGCCTTGAGCCGGTCAAGCAGGGCCATGGGGCGTCGCCGGGATTTCTTCCTTCATGCCGCGCCAGATCAGCCAGGCGCCGCCAAGGATCATGGGCAGGCTGAGGATCATGCCCATGGTCATGCCGAGGGGGAAATCAGGCATGCCCTCGTCGGGTTCACGGACATTTTCCAGGGCTGCCCTGAAGAGACCGTATCCCAGGAAGAACAGACCGGCGATGACGCCCCGCCGGCGCAGGAGCTTTGCCCCATGGGTTCCCCAGCGCAGGATCAGGAAGAGGAGCACCCCCTCAAGGGTCGCCTCATAGAGCTGGCTGGGATGGCGGGTCAGGGGGCCGGCCCCTGGAAACACCATGGCCCAGGGAACATCGGTCACCCGACCCCAAAGTTCGGGCTTGATGAAGTTCGCCAGCCGCCCGAACAGCAGACCGATCGGTGTGGCCGCGCAGATCAGGTCTCCGAGCTCATAGAGGTCGAGCTTGTTGCGCCAGGCAAACAGCAGGGTCGCGACGAGCACGCCAAGGGTTCCGCCATGGAAACTCATGCCGCCGTGCCAGACCATGAAAATTTCCAGGGGGTCGGCCAGAACGATCTGCGGTGTGTAGAACAGGACGTGGCCGATCCGGCCTCCGAGGATGATGCCCAGGGTAATCCAGAGAATCAGGTCGTCCAGCTGGATCGGACTCAGCAGGGGCTTGCGGCCGCCCCAGAGCTTCTCGGACTTCAACAGGTCGAGGATGTATCGCCAGCCCAGAAGTATACCCGAGATGTAGGCCAGGGCGTACCAGCGGATCGGCAGGGGGCCGATATTCACCAGGACAGGGTCAATCACCGGATAGGGCAGGGCCACCAAGAACTCTCCATCCACACGATGCTATGCGCTTTAGACGAGAACCCCCTCGCATTCATCCCCTGAAGGGCCATATTAGGGCCATGCAGACACAGAACCCCTTTCTCGACGAAATGGCCAAGCTGACCAACGCAGCCATGGGCCTGGCTCAAAGCGCTGGCGAAGAGGCCAGGGCGGCCTTCCGCGCCCAGGCCGACCGCATGGCGGCCGAGCTGGATCTGATCCGGCGCGAGGACTTCGACGCCCTGAAGGCCGAGGTGGCGGCGCTTCGGGCCGAGGTGGCGGAATTGAAGGCTGCCCAGGCTCCCGCCAAGGCTCCGGCCAAGCCCGCTGCAAAGAAGTCGCCCAAGGCCGGCGCCTAAACAGCGCCAAACACGCGATTGTGGCTCGCTTGCCGGAAGAAGCCGGTGACAGGGCGCGCGCGAAGCAGATTACTTTCACCATCGCACGGTGATTCGTGGGAAAGCCCACGCCCGCTGCGAGGAGACCCACGGTCTTATGGAAACGCCCCTTTCCGACGACGACATCATCCTGGCCCATGATCCCCTGGATGTGGTCGAGCATGTGCTTGCGGCAGAAAACCTCCAGTTCGACCGTACGGAGGAGGGCGACCTCGCCTTCACCCTTTCCGGCGACTGGAAGGATTTCGAGCTGTGGTTCGCCTGGCGGCCGGAAGCTGACTGCCTGCAGCTCTGCCTGTCTGTCGACCTTCAGGTGAAGCCGGATCAGCGGCCTGCGGCCTTTGAACTGGCCTCGACCATCAACCAGCGGGTCTGGCTGGGCCATTTCGAGGTCTGGGATGACGGCGAGATCGTCTTCCGCCACGCCATGGCCCTGACAGGCGGCGAGCGCCCAAGCCTGGCCCAGGCCGCGGCGATGATCGATGTGGCCATGGAGGCCGCCGACCGCTTCTACCCCGCCTTTGATTTCCTGACCCAGGGCGGCAAGACCCCGTCCCAGGCCATCGAGGCCTGTATGTTCGACACGGTCGGCGAAGCCTAGGGTCAGCCGGAGTTCCCGATGTCCGCAACGCCCATTCTGATGCTCGGCGCAGGCCGGATGGGCGGCGCCCTGATCGAGGGCTGGCGCCGGAGCGGGGCCTTTGCGCCCTCCGACCTGATCATCCGCGATCCCCACCTGTCGGAAACCGCCCGCGCTGCCGGCGGGCTGGGGGCCCTGCTCAACCCCGGGCTGGAAGACCTCGCCAGGGCAAAAACCGTCCTGCTGGCCGTCAAGCCGCAGATCTGGCGCGAGACCGCTATCGAGGTGGGCGATCATCTGGCGCCCGACGCCATCATGATTTCAGTGGCCGCGGGGGTCAGGTCCTCGGACATCTCCTCAGCTTTCGGCGGGCGCCGGACCGCCCGGATCATGCCGACCACAGCCGCCGCTATCGGCCAGGGCGTCGCCAGCATCTTTGCCGACGACCATGAAGCCCGGGCCAGAGCCCGCGCCCTGTTCGCCCCTGTGGGGACTGTGGTCGATCTGGACGACGAAGAGCTGCTCCACGCCGCAACCGGCGTCTCAGGGTCTGCTCCGGCCTATTTCTACGCCTTTGTGGAAGCTCTCGAGAAAGCAGGGGTTTCTGTGGGTCTGTCGCCGGAGGCGGCCCGGGATCTGGCGCGCGCCACCATGACCGGCGCGGCGGCCCTGCTGGCCCAGTCCGGGGAAAGCCCCGCCGATCTTCGCAGGCAGGTCACCTCGCCCAATGGCACAACCGAAGCTGCCCTCAGGATCCTGATGGGAGAGGGCGGACTTGAACCCTTGCTGCGGGACGCGGTTATCGCGGCGACCCACAGGTCTGTGGAACTGGGCGGCTAGAGCGCGTTCCCTTTAGACGGAACCGTCCAATGGGTAAAAGTGCGCTATAATTCAAAGGTTTATGGCACGTTCGTTGCGATAACCGGTTCCCACTTATCGCCGCGGCTCTAGTCCGCCGACGACCAGATCTGCCCCTGACAGACCACTGAAATGCAGCCTTCAACCTTCAGGGTTCCCTTCGGCGTCAGGGCGATCTTCGACACATAGGTCTTGCCCACCTTGGGATCATAGATGGTTCCACCGGTCCACTTGCCGTCGGCCGATGGTGAGAAGTTACGGAGCAGCTGCAGGCCGACAATGGGCCTGCTGCGAAGGCTGGGGTCTGGGTTCTTGCTGTCCACTGGTGGCAGGCCGGTCGCCTTGTCGATCTTGTCGCTGATCCAGACAACGGTCCCACACAGCTTCTGACCGCAGGGGGCGATGCGCACCTTGGCCGACCGGTCCTGAACATACCAGACGCCTTCGGGAGGGCTGGCGGCGACAGCCGGAAATGCAGCGACAAGGGTTGCAGCAAGGACAAGTTTCTTCAGCATTGCAGGTTCCGGCAGGTGTTGATCTCGGGGAGTGGAACCCCGCAGATGCCAAGGCCTCATGGCGATTTTGCGACAGTCAGAGGCGGGCTTCCACCGACCCTGGCAGGCGCACGGTCGCCTTCAGGCCGCCCAGGGCGGACCTGGCCAGCAGGATGTCGCCCCCATGGGCCCGGGCCACATCCCTGGCAATGGCCAGGCCAAGGCCCACGCCCTTTTCGTTCTGGTTCCTGGCCTCATCCAGGCGGTTGAAGGCCTTGAAGGCGTCCTCATAGCGTTCGGGGGCTATGCCGGGGCCATTGTCTTCCACCACGATCTGCACCCAGCCCTCCGGCAGGGGCGCGGCGGCGATATGCACCCGGTCCGCATGGGCGGCGGCGTTCATGATCAGGTTGGACAGGGCCCGCTTCAGGGCGTTGGGGCGGACCTGGACGGTCAGGGCCTCGTCCACGGTGACCCTGGCTTCTACCCCGGCCCGGCGAGCGCCTTGCTCCACATCATCGATCAACTGACCAAGGTTCACCGACTCGACGATCTCGCCGCCCTCGCCGCGGGCGAAGGCCAGATACTCGTCGATCATGTGCTCCATCTCGGCGAGGTCCCGCTTCATCTCAACGGTGCGGCTGCTGGGTTCGGCCAGGGCCAGCTCCAGTTTCAGGCGAGTCAAGGGCGTGCGCAGGTCGTGGCTGACCGAGGCCAGCAGGGATGTGCGCTGCTCGATGTGGCGCTGGATCCGGGACTTCATGGCCAGGAAGGCCCGGGCCGCCTGCCGCACCTCCCTTGCGCCGTGAGGCTTGAAAGCCGCTGAGTCCACGCCCCTGCCGAAGTCGTCTGCGGCGTCGGCCAGCCTCTCGATCGCCCGGACCTGGTTGCGGATGAACAGTATGGAGATGGCGGTCAGCAGAAGGGTGGCGATGGTCATCCAGAGAACGAAGATGTGGCCCTGGGTCGCCACGGCCCTTTCCCGCGGCGCCAGGACTCGCATGACGCCGTTCGGAGTCTGGACGCGGATGTCCACATAGGCTGGATAGCGGGTCGTATCGAACCAGAAGGGCGCATCCAGACGAGCGGCCAGGGCCTTGTCCACCACGCGGTCCACCACGCCGAAGGGGTTATGGCGGCGGCGTTCAGGCAGGGTGCGGCCAGGCTGCAGGGCGATGGAAAGGCTCATGGACCGTTCGGCCCGATCGGTCAGCCGGGCCAGGGCCGCCGGGCTGGGGTCGTCATTATAGCTCTCCACCGCCCAGGCGATGTCGCCGGCCAGGCCTTCGGACAGGCGGCTGGTCACGGTCTGCCAGTGGGCGTCGAAGAACACCCAGGTGACCGCGATCTGCATGATCGCCACTGGCAGTATGATGATCAGCAGGCTGCGGCCGAACAGGGTTGTGGGCAGGCTGCGCTTGATCAGCCTTTGCCAGCGCGCCGATGAAAAGACCCTCAGGCGCATCAGTCGGGTGCCAGCAGATAGCCCACGCCCCGCACGGTCTGCAGATAGCGGGGGGTCTTGGGATCGGTTTCGATCTTGCGGCGAAGGCGTGTGACCTGGACGTCCACGGCCCGGCCCGAGGCGTCGACGGTCTCCTTGGCCAGCTCCATCCGCTCCACCGGCTCATGGGGACTGCGGGCCAGCCGACGCAGGAGGGCGATCTCGGCTTCGGTCAGGCGGATGAGGACGCCGTCCCGGGTCAGTTCTCCACGGTCAATGTCGAACCGGCAGGCGCCCAGAGCCACCGGCCCGGCGGCGGCCAGGGTCGGGCGCGCGTCGGACCGGCGCAGGATGGCCTCGATCCGCAGCAGTAGCTCTTCGGGCTCGAAAGGTTTGGCCAGATAGTCGTCTGCGCCCAGCTTCAGGCCCTCGATCCGGTCGCTGGGTTCACCCCGGGCGGTCAGCATCAGCACCGGGGTGCGCCCCGCCGCGCCCTTGCGCTCCCGCAGCCAGCGGGTGAGGGAAAAGCCGTCCTCGCCGGGCATCATCACGTCAAAGACCGCCAGGTCGAAATCCAGGGAGTCCAGCAGGCCCCGCGCTGCGGCTCCGCCCGAGGCGGCGGAAACCCGGAACCCGGCCCGGGACAGGTATTCCTTCAGCAGCTGGCGAATGCGGTCGTCGTCATCCACCACCAGAAGGTGGCGGTCAGCGGCGTAGCTGGAGGTCATCGACATCAGGCCATGGCTCCAAAATGTTTGACGCGACGCGCCCGGAGGTCTGTAAGGGGATTTCCTTGAAAGGAGGAACTTTCCCCATGACTCTCGTTCCCTTCGATGATCGCGATGGTTGGATCTGGCTGGACGGCCAGTTTGTTGCCTGGCGCGAGGCGAAGGTGCACGTATTGACCCATGGCTTGCACTACGCCTCGGCGGTGTTCGAGGGCGAGCGCATGTACGGCGGAGAGATCTTCAAGCTGACGGCGCATACCGAGCGTCTGTTCAAGTCGGCGGAGATGTTGGATTTCGAAATCCCCTTTACCGTCGCCCAGATCGATCAGGCCTGCAAGGAGACCTGCGCCAAGAACGGCCTCAGCTACGCCTATCTGCGTCCGATCGCCTGGCGCGGCACGGAAATGATCGGGGTCAGCGCCCAGAATACCAAGATCCACGTGGCCATCGCCGTGTGGGACTGGCCGGACTATTTCAAGCCCGAGGAAAAGGCCAAGGGCATCCGCATGTGCTGGGCCAAGTACAAGCGCCCGTCGCCCGAGACCGAACCGGTCCACGCCAAAGCCACCGGCCTCTACATGATCTGCACCATCTCCAAGCACGCAGCGGAGAAGGACGGTTATACCGACGCCATGATGCTGGACTATCGGGGCTATGTGGCGGAATCCACGGGCTCCAACGTCTTCTTCGTCAAGGACGGCGCCCTGCACACCCCGACGCCGGACTGCTTCCTGAACGGCATTACCCGTCAGTCGGTCATCGAACTGGCCCGCAGCCAGGGCGTGACCGTGACCGAGCGTCACATCATGCCCGAGGAACTGTCGACCTTCACGGAATGCTTCGTGGTGGGCACGGCGGCCGAGGTCACCCCGGTCTCGCAGATCGGCGAGTACACCTTCACCCCGGGCGCCCTGTCCCTGGGTCTGATGAACGACTACGCCAAGATGGTCCGGCGCCAGCTGGTTCCGGCTTAAGTCGCCTTACATCGTCGAATGACATGGCGGGATGGGGCATGCCCCATCCCGTTTTTCGTCAGAGGATATAGTTCTGCGGGGTCGGATAGGCCTCGTTCTGCAGGGCCTTGAGCAGGCCGACAATGCAGCGCAGGCCATACCAGATTGAGCTCAGGCCGAAGACCAGCTTGCCCAGGATCAGCACCGGAATGCCGATCAGTATGACGCTGAGGATTGCGCCCCAGAACAGCATGGCGCCCGCCGCCAGCATGATGGCCGCCCCGATCCAGAAGGTGCGGATCAGGAAAGTATAGTGCGACTGGGCCCGCGGTGACGCCGAGCTGCGGTTGGCGTAGGCGAGGATCAAGCCGATGATCGCGCTGACCCCGCCGGAGACGAACCCCCCGAGAAACAGGGCGTAGGTCACGACCGTCATGGTCTTGTCCTCGACGGCAATCGTAGGGGCGCCTGCAGGGGTGACGCCCGAATGTTCGTCGGGGGCAGGGCTGCTGTTGGTCTGGTCGCTCACTGCGGCCTCCTGTGAAATAGTCCTACAGGATGTGGGGACTTTTTGCCGGATATCCAGCTTAATTCGGTGTCATGTTTGGGGGGCTGGGAAACGCACCTCACAGCAGATTACCTTGGTGACAAGGCGGGGGATGCGATTGATCTTTCAGATCTGCGGGCATCGAGCCAGGCCAGAGCCATCAAGGCGGAAATCGAAGGCGCAGGGGAGCACAACTGGATGTTTTCAAGTTCCGGGACGAACAACGCGCATCCCGATCCCGCAAGGCGAACACTGGCCGCCGGGCTTCTGGGGCTTGGCCTGTCGCCTGCCCTCGCCGGAGCCGGTCCAAAGGTCGTTCAGGGGGAACGGACCTGGAGCGAGTCCGCCATGGTTCTCTATTTTGACCCGGCAGTGGAAAACGGGTTCAGCCTGAGGATTTCCCGGTACCCGGAACGCAATGCGACTTGGGTCTGGTGTCATTTGCTTCTCGACGGAAGCCTGTACGCCTTCACAACCCGAATGGCGCCGTGTGAGTCCAGTCGCACCGATCCAGATCAGCCAACGGCATTCTATACTGCGCCAGGGTTGCGCGTGGGAATCTCCAGACTGGGGACTTCGGCCCATCTCCAGGCCCTGTCCTTTCAGGCCGATGTCCGGGCGCATCAGAACTCAGGCGGTCGGGACGGCGATGGCCCCAATAGGGTGAAGCTTGAGGGGATCTTCCGGCCCGGTCCGCTGAAGACCGGATCACCAAAGGGCCGATTTGAACGGACCGGCCGTATCGAGGCCCGCCTACAGGCGGGCGGCCGCATTGCGGAATTGTCGGGTGTCGGCAAGGCTCACGAGCAGACCCAGACCGACCCGAGGTTCACCGCGCCTTTCACCTACGCCATGCTCTGGGGTCCTTCGGCGTCCCTGGTGGGCCTGATGTCCCCCGAAAGGCAGTACGGCGACTTCGAATTCGCGGGTCTCGATACGAAGATGTCCAGCTTTCAGATTGGTCAATGGGCGCAGATCCGTAGGTTTGAAGCCTCTCTGGCTGATGGCCGCCGGATTGGGGGCGAGGCCGAAACCGTAAGACAATTCAAGGTGCCGATTTTCGGCCACCAGTGGCTCGGGCGCATTGTGCGGGCCAAGGTCGAAGGGCAGTCCATGGTAGGAATGATCAACGACTGGCGGCCTGAAGATCAGGCTTTCAGGTGATCCAAAGTGGAAGGCTCCAGCAATGACTGACCGCCCATTCTCCAGATTCCGTAACCCCCGCCGCCGGGACCTGCTGAAGGCTGGCCTTGCCTCGCCAATCTGGGCGATGTCGGTCGCAGGGGATGCAACCGCCGACAGCCTTGGCGCCTTCCAGACCGAAGTCGTGGACCTGGACCTTGCCGACCGCATCCGCAGCAGGATCGTGAAGACACGCTGCTACATTCCTGTCGGCGCTGGCAGGCGCCCGGTCATAATTTTCAGCCACGGCTTTGGCGGTTCATCCGAAGCCTTTCCCAACACCTGTCGCGCCTGGGCCAGCCAGGGCCATGTAGTGCTGGTCCCGACCCACTCCGACTCCATCACCGCCCAGGATGCGGACTCGGGCCAGCGCCGTCGCATGATCATCCAGAGCGTCATCGCGGCCCGACGCAGCGCCGCGGAAGGTCGGCAGCGGCAATTCAGAAGGTCGAATGCAGAGGCAGTCGACCGCGGAGCCTCCCTAACAGACATGCTGGAGGACCCCAAATATCTGTCCAGCAGGCTGGAGGATGTCGCCTTTCTCAAGGCCGCGTTGACCGATCCCAGGCTTGGTCTGGACGCAAGAGTTCTGGCTGTGGCGGACCCGTTGAGGATGGGCATGGCAGGGCATTCCTATGGCGCCTACACCACCCTGGTCATTGGCGGCGCTGAGCTGTCGCCGCAGCCTCAGGCGCCTGTCCCGAAGGGGTTCCTCGGGCATCTGGCGATCAGCGGTCAGGGGCCGGGGAGGATGGCCCTGACAGAGTCCAGCTTCAGGTCCATGACCGGTCCGCTCTTCGCCGCCACAGGTACAGAGGACTTCGGCGCCGCCGAGGAGACCCCGCCCTGGAGATTGACGGCCTTCCACAAGAGCCCGCCCGGCCACAAGTACGCAGCGGTGCTCAAGGGCTTCCGGCACATGGACTTTGACCCATCGCCGACCGACCCGGAGCATGGCGCCCAGGGCGAAGCCTTCAGGGCGCTTCAGATGGCGTTCTGGAAGGCGACGCTGCGTGGTGACAACTCTGGCTTTGCACGGCTCAACCAGGTTGCACGAGGTTCCCGGGTCACCGACCCTGTCTGGTTCAGGTCACGCTAGGGCTGACGGCGGCCAGCCCTGCACAACCGTGATCTCTACTTCCGGAAACTGGAGGCAGGGCATCACTTGCACAGCCAGCGCGCAGCCCGTATCCGCACGCCATGACTACGGACCCGGCCAAGCCGCGATCACCCCGCGCCCGGCGCGCTCCGCCCCCTGAACTGGACGGGCGCATGGCGCGGAGCCGTGTAACCCGCGGGAAGATAGTCGCCGCCCTGCTGGACCTCATTCGCGCGGGGAATCTCAGTCCGACGTCCGAAGATGTGGCTCAGTATGCCAAGGTCGGACATCGAACGGTTTTCCGCCACTTCCAGGATATGGAATCCCTGTTCGATGAAATGAACACCAAGGTCGGAACCCTGGTGCAGCCCTTGCTGACGCAATCCTCCTGGGAAGGGCCTCTGGCGCAGAGGATCGACCAGCTTGTTGCGGCCAGGGCGGCCATATTCGAGCAGATCACGCCCTATTTCCTATCCGGGGAAACCCGGCTCCATACTTCGCCGACCCTACAGCGCGCCAGGGCGCAGTTCGCGAAACAACAGCGCCGCCAGCTTCTCGCCTGTCTCCCAGAGGCCGGAGAACGGCCGGATGCCGCCGCAGCCATTGACCTGCTGACGTCCATGGAAGGTTGGCTGCGACTTCGTCGCGCGCAGGGCCTCAGCGCCGCCCAGGCCAAGCAGATCATCGTCGCCGCCATGAGCCGCCTCCTCGCCAGTTGAGCGTGATTTGAGGGGCGGCTCCCCTTGTCAAACCTCACCACAGCATATATTGACATAGATAGTGTCAATATATGCTGTGGGCGCGGGAGGCCGGGCAATGGTGGGTTTCGGGGTTTGGGCCGTCACACCCGCCGCAGCATTGGCGCCGAAGTTTCAACCTCATTTTCAGACCAGAGCAGCTTCATGAAAATCATCCGCACCCCCGATGAGCAGTTTGAAAACCTGCCTGATTTTCCCTGGGCGCCCCACTACCTGACCGTTCAGGATGAAGACGGAACGGACATCCGCATCCATTGCATTGATGAGGGTCCGCGCGACGCGCCGCCGATCCTCTTGATGCATGGCAATCCGACCTGGGCCTATCTCTATAGGCACATGATCCCCGGGCTGCTGGCGACGGGTCGCCGGGTCATCGCCGTCGACCTGGTCGGCTGTGGGCGGTCGGACAAGCCTGCGGCCAAGAGCGACTACACCCTGGCGCGGCACTATGACTGGATGGGCAAATGGCTCACCCAGATGGATCTGACGGACATCACCCTGTTCTGCCAGGACTGGGGTGGCAATATCGGCCTCTATCTCGTGGCGCAGCACCCGGAGCGCTTCGCCCGCGTGATCGCCTCCAACACCGGCTTGCCGCTGGGCGAGGGCGAAAGTGAATTCATGAAGATGTGGGTCGGCATGATGCGCGAAGCCACGGCCTTTCCCTGGCAGATGCTGGAAGCCGGCATGCAGCGCAAGCTCAGCGAAGGCGAACTGGCCGCCTATCACGCGCCTTTCCCGTCATCGGACCATGAAGCCGGGATCATCCAGTTCCCGGTCCTCATCGCCGTCCAGACCGACAATCCCGGCGCCCCGTTGAACCGCGCGGCCTGGGCGAAACTGGCGTCCTTTGACCGCCCTTTCCTGACGATTTTCGGAGACCTCGATCCGGTCGCCAGGGGGTGGGACAAGCGGGCCCAGGCGTATATTCCGGGCGCGGCCGGTCAGAAGCACCACAACATCCCCACGGCGAACCACTTCATCCAGGAAGACGCACCGGAGGAACTGCTCGCCCACATCATCCCCTTTCTTGACGTGAATTGAGGAGGCCGGTCCCATGGCCCTGCTGCCCCCCAGCACCAACGCCGACTATCGCGGCTCGCGCTTTTCCGCCTGGTTCCTCTGCCTCTCAGCAGTGCTGACCATCGTCCCGGGAATGATCCACTATTTCCTGCCCGACGGCGGCGCCGGGGTCATCGCCCACATGGATCTGACGACCCGTGCAGATGTCATAATCTCCCTGTTCGCCTGGAATGGCGCGCTACAGATCCCATACGGGATCCTCACCCTGGTCATCGCCTTGAGATACCAATCGCTAGTGCCCCTGGTCCTGCTCGCATTGATCCTCATGCAGTCCCTGGCCACCTTTTCCGCCTGGTTCTGGAAAGGCTCCCATGGCGGTCATCATCCGCCAGGGCACTATGGCCACGCCGTGTTTCTTGTGTTGAGCGTCATCTTCCTCATTCTTTCGCTGCGCCCGCAGCGCGCCCAATCGGAGTTGAGCGCATGATCACCCAGGTTCAGGTCCGTCGGGCCTCGTTTGCCGAAACCCGGGTCGTCTCCCTCGACACGCCGGATCTGGCGGAGGGTGAGATCCTTGTGGCCATCGACAAGTTCGCCATGACCGCGAACAATGTCAGCTACGCCCTTTCCGGCGATATGATCGGCTACTGGAAGTTCTTCCCGGCCGAAGAGCCCTGGGGGATTGTCCCTGTTTGGGGCTTTGCTGATGTCGTGGCTTCGCAGGCGCCGGGCATAGCCGTCGGTGAGCGCATCTGGGGATTTCTGCCCATGGCCAGCCATCTGGTCATGCGCCCGTCTGCAGTGACTGACCGATCCTTTTCGGACGGCGCCGCCCACCGTGCTGAACTGCCGGCGCTCTACAACAACTATCAGCGCACCAGCGGCGATCCGGCGGAGCTGACCGCCCTGGAAGACGAGCGGTGTGTGCTCTTCCCGCTCTTTTCAACCTCTTATGTCCTCTACGACTATCTGGTGGACAATGCCTTCTTCGGCGCAGGGCAGGTGCTGGTCGGCAGCGCCTCGTCCAAGACCGGCCTTGGCCTGACCAACCTGCTTGCACGGCACGGCGAAGGACGCCCCCGGGTGGTCGGCCTGACCTCGCCCGGGAATGTCGGCTTCGTAAAAGGCCTCGGGACCTGTGATGAGGTGGTGACCTATGACGCCATCGGCGCCATGGACCCGACCATCCCGACCGCCTTTGTCGACATGTCCGGTGCGGGCGAGGTCGTCAGCGCCATTCACGGGCAATTTGGCGCCCAGCTCAAACTCAGCTGCGCCGTCGGCGCGACCCATTGGGGCGCCGGCCGGTATCGCCCGGACCAGCCCGCCATACCACACGCCTTCTTCTTCGCCCCGGCCCAGTTCGCCAAGCGTGATCTGGATTGGGGACCCGGCGAAATCATGCGTCGCGCCCAGGCGGAGTCTGCCCGTATTTCGGCCGAAATGAAGGGCAGTCTGGAGACGCGTCACGAGCTCGGCCCGGACGCCGTGACAAGCGCCTGGCGTGGCCTCGTTGAGAACGCCATCGCGCCGAGCGTGGCGATCATGGCTTCACTGCGTTGATTGACAGACTCTCCGGTCGGCGCGGTCCGGACAGAGCGCCTAGCCGCGCACGACCGTAATCTCCACCCCTGCCGACTGGGCGTGTGGGGCCAGGGCCATGGGCTTTTCCACCCGCACCCTAGCGCGCAGGACCTTGGGGTCTGACAGGCAGGCGCGGGCCAGGCGTTCGGCGAAGGTTTCAACCAGGCCGATATGGCCCTCGGCCAGAATGGCCTGGGCGGCCTGGCCGACCATTTCATAGTTCACCGTGTCGGCCAGCCGGTTGAAGGCGGCGGTGGCCACATCCAGCTCGGCGTCGATGATCAGGGGCTGGGCCCGGCCCTTTTCGTGGGCGTAGACGCCGATATGGGCGTCAACCTTCAGGCCTGTGACGAAGATCTTGGTCATGACCATACGGCCGGGATCGGCGGTCACGGCCTCTGGCTCGTCGGGGCTTGCGGCGGTGTCCGGGGTCTGGGCCATGGGATCCTCAAGCCAGATGCTGACCGGCGTCGACGATGATCATCTGTCCGGTGACCGAAGGCGCGTCAATGAGATAGGCCATGGCCTGGGCGATCTCTTCAGGCGCCGCTGCTCTTTTGAGCGGCGTGGAGGCTGCTTCGTCGGCAAAGTCCTCTTCCGACTGGTGGATGGACCGCAGGACAGGTCCGGGGCCGACGGCATTGACCCGGATGCGCGGCGCCAGGTCCCTGGCCAGCATGCGGGTGGCGTCCCACAGGGCGCTCTTGGACAGGGCGTAGCTGAAGAAGGCCGGGCTGGGGTTCATCACCCTCTGGTCCAGCAGGTTGAGGATCATGCCGTTCCGGTCGGCTGGCAGGCGCCGGGCGAAGGCCTGGGCCAGGACCAGGGGCGCGCGCAGATTGGTCTCCATGTGGAGGTCCCAGGAGGCGCGGTTCATTTCGGAAAAGGTCTCGTCCTCGAAGACCGAGGCGGAATTGACCAGCAGGGTCACAGGGCCCAGCTCGGCTTCGGCCAGACCGACCAGGGGTGCGGTCTCGGCCTCGTGACGCAGGTCGGCGGTGAGGATCACGGCCTTGCGGCTCAAGGCCCGCACTTCAGCGGCTGCGGCGTGGGCGTCGTCATCGGCGCTGCGGCAGTGGATGGCCACGTCAAAGCCCAGGCCGGCACAGGCGCGGACAAGGGCCCGACCTATGCGGCGCGATCCGCCGGTGACCAGGGCCGCGCCGCGGCTGCTCATGGTTTGGACCTAGTCGAGACGACCAAAGTCCTTCCAGTTCAGGGCCAGCATGATGATGAAGAACGGGATGATGATACCAAGCGGGCTCATGGACGCCTCATAGGGATAGTGTTCGTCTCCGGCTTTAGCGGGGTCGGCTGCGTCGGGCAAGGAGTCACCGCCGCTTGCACGCCCCCGGCGGCGAAGGCAGTGTCGGGAAAAGACCAGAGGAAACGACCATGCCGCTTGCCCCCATCCCAGCCGAGGCCTTTACGAAGATCGCCGTTGGCATAGACCGTCCAGAGGATGTGGTGGTCTCGAAGACCGGGCGTGTCTTCGCCAGCGACCATCAGTGCGCCGTGGCCGAGATCTTTCCTGACGGGTCCTTCAAGCGGATGGGGCCAAGGGGCGGCGCGCCAAATGGCATCAACATGGATCCCCAGGGCCGCATCCTTATCGCAAATTTCGGCATTTATGACCGGGAGGAGGGGCCCCTGCAGAGGTTCGACCCCGCCACTGGCGCCCACGAGACCCTGGTCGCCGAGGTGGATGGCAAGCGTCTGACCAGCGCCAACTATCCAGTCATGGACCGGGACGGGAACATCTGGTGCGCCAATTCCACCCATGCCGAAACCTGGCCCCAGGCCCTGGACGGCCGGACCGATGGCTTCATCTTCGTCCTGCGGCCTGACGGCTCGACCAGCATTGTCGCCGAGGGCCTGAAGTTTCCCAATGGCATGGCGCTCAGCGCCGACCACAAAACGCTCTATTGCGCCCAGACCTCGGGCGCCGATGTCATGGCCTTTGACATAATGCCCGGCGGCAAGCTCGGCCCTGGCCGGCGCTATGG
Organism: Alphaproteobacteria bacterium PA2; assembly: GCA_002256425.1. Classification (NCBI taxonomy): domain Bacteria; kingdom Pseudomonadati; phylum Pseudomonadota; class Alphaproteobacteria; species Alphaproteobacteria bacterium PA2. The sequence continues at coordinate 1,102,829 of NKIZ01000001.1, forward strand.
CCCCCAGCTGGGCGCACTTCAGGAAGCTGGTGCAGCCGCGGCCGATCCTCACACCCTGGGCTATACTGACGGCGTGGGCATGGACGCCGAAGGCAATCTCTGGGTCTGCCTGCCCGCCGCCGACAAGGTGGTGGCGATCACGCCGAGCCTTGAAGTGGTGACCGTGATCCACGACCTGAAGGGCGACACCGTCAATCACCCGACCAATGTCACCTGGGGCGGGCCGGACCTGAAGGACCTCTACATCGGCTCGATCCGGGCGGGATATGTGCTGAAGGCCCGCAGCCCGGTTGCAGGACTGCCTTTGGTCCACCAGCTATAGGAGCGGAATTCGCGCCTCTGTGGCGTGAATCCGGAAAAACGGCTTTCACAGTTATCAGCGATCACTAAAATGGTTCGCTGAAGCCCGGCGGGGCGCGTCCCGTCGGTGCGGCTTACCAACATCGATCCGGGAGGACGCCATGCGCGAGTACCTAAAGTTCTATATCGACGGCCAGTGGGTCGAGCCGACCGAGTTGAAGACGCTGGACGTCATCAACCCGGCTACGGAAGACGTCTGCGGCAAGATCGCCCTGGGCGGCGCTGCTGACGTGGACAAGGCCGTCATGGCCGCCCGCAAGGCCTTCGCCTCCTGGTCGCAGACCAGCCGCGAAGAGCGCCTGGACGTCCTGAACCGCATCCTGGCCGAGTACCAGAAGCGCTTTGGCGATCTGGCCACGGCCGTCACCGAGGAAATGGGCGCTCCGGCCTCCCTGGCCCAGCGGGCCCAGGTTCCGATCGGCATGGGCCACCTGGGCACCGCCGTCGCTGTCCTCAAGGACTTCAAGTTCGAGGAAGATCGCGGCCCGACCCGGATCGTCAAGGAGCCGATCGGCGTCTGCAGCTTCATCACCCCCTGGAACTGGCCGCTGAACCAGATCGTCTGCAAGGTGGCTCCGGCCATCGCCACGGGCTGCACCATGGTGCTGAAGCCTTCGGAAGTGGCGCCTTTCTCGGGTCAGATCTTCGCAGAAATCATGCACGCCGCCGGCGTTCCGGCTGGCGTCTTCAACATGGTTCACGGCGATGGCCTCGGCGTGGGCGTGCCCATGTCCAGCCACCCGGAAGTGGACATGGTCTCCTTCACCGGCTCCACCCGCGCCGGCATCGAAGTGGCCAAGAACGCCGCTCCGACCGTCAAGCGCGTGGCCCAGGAACTGGGCGGCAAGAGCCCGAACATCGTCCTGGACGATAGCGCCTTCGCCAAGGGCGTCGCCCGCGGCGTGGCCACCATGATGACCAATTCCGGTCAATCGTGTAACGCCCCGACCCGCATGCTGGTGCCTTCCAAGCGCATGGATGAAGCCATCGCCGTGGCCCGTGAAACCGCCTCCACCGTGACCGTTGGCGACCCCAACGGCAATTCGCAGCTGGGCCCCGTGGTTTCCGAAGTCCAGTTCAACAAGATCCAGAAGCTGATCCAGGCCGGCATTGACGAGGGCGCGACCCTGGTCGCCGGCGGCGTCGGTCGTCCGGAAGGCCTGGACAAGGGCTATTATGTGAAGCCCACCGTCTTCGCCAACGTGACCAACGACATGACAATCGCCAAGGAAGAGATCTTCGGCCCGGTCATCTCGATCCTCGGCTACGAAACCCTGGATCAGGCCATCGAGATCGGCAACGACACCGAGTACGGCCTGGCGGCCTATGTCCAGGCTGAAGACATCGCCAAGGCTCGTGAAGTGGCTTCCAAGCTGCGCGCTGGCCAGGTGTCGATCAACGGCGGCGGCGGCGACATGATGGCCCCCTTCGGCGGTTACAAGATGAGCGGCAACGGGCGCGAGTGGGGCGATTTCGGCTTCCACGAGTTCCTCGAAACCAAGGCCATCCTGGGCTATGCGCCCAAGGAAGCGGCTGAGTAAGTAAGACGGACCACCCCCTCCCTGGAAACGGGGAGGGGCAATCCCTCCGCGAGAGAGGGGCTAATGGGAGGGTAGATGGACATCCAATGTGTCGCCGATGTCGCGCGGGTTCATGCCCGGCAGCGACCAGACTCCCAGGCCCTCTGGTTTGAGGGCGAGGCCGTAAGCTATGGCCAGCTCGACGCCCTTTCCTCACAATGCGCCCAGGCCCTGATTGCGGCCGGCGTCCAGCCCGGCGACCGGATCGGCGTGCTGGCCAAGGGCAATGCCGACTTTTTCATTCTGTGGCTGGGCTGCGTGAAGGCCGGCGCCTGTCTGACACCGGTCAACTGGCGGCTGGCCGCGCCTGAGGTGGCCTTCATTTTGGGCGATGCCGGATGCCGTCTGGCGGTCATTGGCGCCGACTATGCGGGATTGGTCTCGAATCTGGACCTGCCCGCCCTGGCGACCCGGATCCAGTTCGAGCCCGGCCATGCCGAGTGGCCCGGATTCCGCGACTGGATCGCCGGTTTTCCCGCCAATGATCCCATGCGGGCAGTGGCGGCGGACGAAGACGTCATCCAGCTCTACACCTCTGGCACCACCGGTCTGCCCAAGGGCGTCCAGCTGACCGAGCAGAACTATGCCGCCTGCTTTGACGGGGCGGTGCAGGCCTGGGCCAGTTTTGAACCCGGCGATGGCGTGCTGGTGGCCATGCCGCTCTTCCACGTGGCGGGCGCCAATCTGGGCATGCTGGGCCTGTTGCAGGGCGCCCGGATCGTGGTCATGCGCGAGGTCGATATCGGCCAGATGCTGCGCCAGATCGAAGACCACAGGATCGCCCACGCCTTCATGGCGCCAGCCATCATCAACATGCTGTTGCAGCATCCCGACCAGGCCGGCGCTGACCTTTCCAGCCTGACCCATGTCTATTATGGCGCCTCGCCGATCTCGGAAGAGGTCCTGACCCGGGCCCAGGCGCGGCTGGGATCGCGGTTCATGCAGCTCTATGGCCTGACCGAAACCATTGGCGGCGGCACCTACCTGCCCCCAGAGGCCCACGACCCGGCCCTTGGCAAGCTGAGAGCCTGCGGCATTCCCAGCCCGGGATACGAGGTCCGTGTCATGGTCGAGGGCCGGATCGCCGAAGTGGGCGAAGTGGGCGAGATCGAGATCCGGTCGGCCGGCATCATGAAGGGCTACTGGAACCGGCCCGACGCCACCGCCGAGGCCATCGACGCCGAGGGCTGGTTCCGCAGCGGCGACGCCGGCTTCTTTGATCAGGATGGCTACCTCTTCATCCACGACCGGGTGAAGGACATGATCGTTTCAGGCGGTGAGAACATCTATCCGGCCGAGGTCGAGAACGCGCTGATGTCCCATCCGTCCGTCGCCGACGCCGCCGTGATCGGCGTGCCGGACGACAGGTGGGGCGAAGCCGTGAAGGCCATTGTCGTCCTGCGGTCAGGCGCCGAACTGGACGCGGCAGGGGTCATCAACCACTGCCGCACCCTCATTGCCGGCTACAAGACCCCCAAGTCGGTGGAGACCATTGCCGTCCTGCCGCGCAATCCCTCCGGCAAGGTCCTGAGACGTGAGCTCCGGGCGCCCTATTGGGAAGGTCGGACACGGCAGGTCGGCTGACCCCTATTCTTCAGGAAAGAGACCCCATGGATCCGCGCTTCAAGGCCCTGATGGACGCCCAGGCCGCCGCCGCTGCAGGACAGGAGGCGCCGCCCCTGGACGCCATTCCGCCAGACATGGTGCGGGCCGGCTATCGCATGGAGCGGACCAGCCAGAACCAGAATGCGCCCAAGGATGTGGAGGTCCGCGACCTTCAGGTTGACGGAGCCGCCGGCCCGATCGGCGCCCGGCTCTACACGCCCAGGGGCGCGGCGGCTGTGACCCCGGGACTGGTCTATTTCCATGGCGGCGGGTTCGTCATCGGCGATCTGGAGACCCATGACGGCCACTGCCGCCGGCTGGCCGCCTATTCAGGCTTCCGGGTCATGGCCATCGACTACCGCCTTGCGCCCGAGCATCCCTTCCCGGCCAGCCATGACGACAGCCTGGCGGCGACGAAATGGGCTTTCGATCACGCCGCCGAAATTGGTTTTGATCCGAAGCGCATCGCCGTGGGCGGCTGTTCCGCAGGGGGCAATCTGGCAGCCTCCATCTCCATCGACCTGAAGGACGATCCCCAGCGCCGTCTGGCCTGGCAGATGCTGCTTTATCCCTTCATCTGTCCCGATGAGGACACCCCGTCCCGTAAGGCCCTGGACGGGCCCCTTCTGACCAAGGCCGCCATTGCCTGGTTCGTGAAGAACCTGGCGGCTGAGGGCCATCCCCAGGCGGCTCGCGCCATTCTGGGCGCCAGGGCTGACGTATCGGGGACCCCAGCAGCCCACATCGTCACCGGCGGCTATGACCCGCTGCAGGACGAGGGCCGCGACTATGCTGACCGTCTGGCGACGGCGGGCGTGCCGGTCGAGCATGTGCATTACGCGGACCTGATCCACGACTTCTACGTCATGGGCGATGTCTCGCCGGCGGTGGAGGATGCGGCCCGGGAACTGGCCGCCGCCATGCAGAAGGCCCTGGCCTAATCCTCAACCGGGACGTGGCGGCTCTGGCTCCAGGTCAGGACCGCCAATCCTACAAGAGCTGAGAGCAGGGAACCTGCGACCACGCCCATGCGGACCTGGCTCTGGGCGGCGTCAGGCCCGAAGGCCAGGGCGCCGATATAGAGGCTCATGGTGAAACCGACGCCGCACAGGACGCTGACGCCATAGATGTCGATCCACTTCGCGCCGGTGGGGCGACGGGCGAGCTTCAGGCCCATGGCCAGGCTTGCGGCGCCGAAGACCCCGACCTGCTTTCCGACGAAGAGACCCAGAGCCACCCCCAGGGTGACCGGGCTGAAGACGTCACGCAGGGACAGGCCGCTGAAGGAAAATCCCGCCGCCACAAAGGCGAATGCGGGCAGGATCAGGAAGGCCACATAGGGGTGAAGGCTGTCCATGAAGTAGTGAAGCACCCCGACCTGACCCGTCCGGCGAGGCTCCAGCGGAATGGTCATGGCCGCCGCCACGCCGGCGAGAGAGGTATTGACCCCGCTCTTCAGGGTGAAGGCCCATGCTATGGCGAAGAGGACCGCATAGAAGAAGTAGGGCGCATTCCGCCAGCGGCCCATCAGGGCCATGATGGCGATGGCCGAGGCGGCGCCCGCCAGATCCCACATGGCGACGTGGTCGGTGAACATCAGGGCGATCAGCACTACCGCGCCCAGGTCATCGACTATGGCCAGGGTCAGCAGAAAGGTCCGCAGGGAGGGCGGCAGGTTCGGGGCGGCTATGGCCAGGGCCGCCAGGGCGAAGGCGATGTCGGTCGCCACAGGAGTCGGCCATCCGGCTGGAACCCCATCGGCGCCCATATTGAAGGCCAGGTAGACCATGGCCGGAACGATCATGCCCCCAAGGGCCGCGAGAATGGGCAGGGCCAGACGACGGGGATTTGAGAGTTCGCCCCGCAGGATCTCGAACTTGATCTCCAGCCCGACCACAAAGAAGAAGATGGTCATCAGGCCATCCTTGACCCACTTCAGGACGGACTCCGTTGCGCGGAACTCGCCGACCTGCAGGGTGAAAGGCATGGAGATGAAGTCGAAATAGCTGGCCGACCATGGCGAATTGGCCAGGAGGACAGCCATCAGGGCGGCAAGACCCAGAATGACGCCTGACGCCGCTTCGGTCTTCAGGAAACTCAGGGTGATGCGTCGGGCCATGGGCCTAAATTACCATGCGCTCTGTGATCGGAACATGACAATCGGCGCCTTGCGGGCGTTCTCCGGCCAGTCCATCTGAGGGGCATGAGCCTTTCTCCCGACTACCGCCCCGACCCCCGCCTGCCGCGCCTGGGACCCGACTTCGCCGATCCGGTTGAAGCTGCGGACTTTCCGGAGACAAGGCTGCGCTATCGCAATCAGAGGGCGGCGGCGACCGTAGGGCTGGATACCCTGAGCGATGAGGAATGGCGGGACCACTTCGGGCGGTTCAAGCCCCTGCCGGGCAATCTCGAAGCGCCTTTGGCCCAGCGTTATCACGGCCATCAGTTCCGTGTTTACAACCCGGATCTGGGCGACGGCCGGGGCTTCACCTTCGCCCAGATGCGCGAAGTCGGATCGGACCGCCTGCTGGACCTGGGGACCAAGGGTTCAGGGCCCACGCCCTGGTCGCGCCAGGGCGACGGACGACTGACCCTAAAGGGCGGGGTCCGCGAGGTTCTGGCCACCGCCATGCTGGAGGCCGTGGGGGTAAACACCAGCAAGACCTTTTCCCTGATCGAAACCGGCGAAGACCTTCAGCGCAATGACGAGCCGAGCCCGACCCGTTCAGCTGTGATGGTCCGGCTCAGCCATGGGCATGTCCGGTTCGGCACCTTCCAGCGTCAGGCCTTCCTGGAGCGGCCCGACCAGATCACCCGCCTGGTCGATTATGTGATCGAGACCTACTACCCCGAACTGGAGGCTGCTGCGGACCGTCGGGCCGCGCTTCTGGAGGCCGTGATTGTGCGGACCGCGGCCATGTGCACGGGCTGGATGGCGGCCGGGTTCGTTCATGGCGTGCTCAATACCGACAACATGAACATTACTGGCGAGAGCTTCGACTACGGCCCCTACCGCTTCCTGCCGCGCAATGACCCCAACTTTGTCGCCGCCTATTTCGACCAGAACGGTCTCTACAGTTTTGGACGGCAGCCCGAGGCGGTGTTCTGGAACCTGCAGCAGCTGGCGGGGTGCCTGGCCTTGGGCGAGGCGGACCAGGAGCCCTTGGTGGCGGCCCTCAACACCTTTGGCGGCGTCTACCGTAACGCTCTTGCTGCTTCCATGCTCCGTCGCCTGGGGATAGCGCCTGAAAGTCCGGAGGCTGATTTCGCCCTCGCGGGATCGGCCTTCCGGGCCCTGTCGGTGGGCGGCGATGTCCTGAGGTGGGAGCCCTTCTTCTTCGACTGGTTCTGTGGCGACACCGGTCGCGCCATGGCCAGTCCCCGGCGGGAGGTCTATGAGGCGCCGGAGTTCGCAGACTTCCGCGCCCTGATCCATGGCCGGACTGCCGACAGACCGGAGCGACTCGACGCTCCCTATTTTTCGAACCCCGACCCGCAGGAACTGATTGTCGAAGAGATCGAGGCGATCTGGGCCGATATTGCGGCACGGGACGACTGGTCGGCGTTTGATCAGAAGCTTGTGGATCTGGAGGCCACCCGCACGGCCTGGGCGCTCTAGGCCTTTGGTCGGGCCGACCATTGGGCCAGAACGACCCCGCACAGGGCGATGGCCCCGCCCAGGGCCTGCATGGGTCCGAAGACTTCACCGAATATGCTCCAGCCCAGCAGGGCCGCAACGACGGGCTGCACAAGAACGGTGACCGAGGCCGTGGCGGCGGGCAGGCGCCCCAGTGCCCAGGCGATGGAGCCCTGACCCGCCACGTGCATGACCCCAAGACCGATGCAGGCCGCCCAGCCGGTGAGGCTCGCAGGGATCAGTTGCTCATGCAGGCCCAGCCCCGCCAGGAGAAGAATCGGAGCTCCGGTCAGGCTTGACCAGAACATCAGCCTGGAAGCCCCCATGGTCCGCCGCGCAGAGCTGACCCCAAGGAAGTAGAGGGCGTACCAGAAGGCGGTCGCGGTGGAGAGGATGTCGCCCAGAAGGGGTGACTTGCCGGCGAACCCAGCGTCCCGCGCCATGGCCATGATCCAGGCGCCCGCCACTGCAAGGGCCACAGCCACCAGGAAGAGGGGGCTGGGCTTCTGTTTCAGAACCACCCAGGCCACGGCGGTGACCACAACCGGTGTCAGGTTGGACAGGACAGTCGCCTTGGCGACAGACGTGAAGGCGATGCCATAGTGCCAGAAGCCCAGGTCCAGGGCGAAGGCCAGGCCGGTGAGCAAGGCGATGGGGGCAAAGCCCGAAATGGCGCCTTCAGCCCGGCGGGTCAGGAGCGCCAGCAAGGGCAGGGCGAAGGTCAGTCGCCAGAAGCCAGCCATGACGGGTCCGACATCCGAAAGGCGGACCAGGATCGGGCCAACGCCTATGACGCAGGCGCCCAATAGCAGAACCAGCAGGGCCCGGCCTCGATCTGACTCGTGGGATTGCACAACGGTCTCAGTCAAACCCGAGGTCCTTTCGAAGGGTTCCGGGTTTCATCCCCGCAGTCCGGAGACTTTGCAGGGTCTCGGCGTTGTGGCGTTTTGCCAGACGCACGCCGTCGGCGCCACGCAAGAGTGCGTGGTGCCTGTAGACCGGGGTGGGCAATCCAAGCAGGGCCTGGAGCAGGCGCTGGATATGGGTAGCCTCGAACAGGTCTTCACCCCGGATGATGTGGGTAACCCCCTGCAGGGCGTCATCCACCGTCACGGCCAGATGGTAGGCGACCCCCACATCCTTCCGCGCGAGGATGATGTCGCCCGCCAGATCGGGCAGGGCGGTGATGAGTCCATGCTGACCTTCCGGGCCGGCGCCTTCCTCTTCAAAGGTCAGGTCTGTGAAGCTGCCGAGTTCTGATCTGGCGGCCTCGAGGGAGAGCCGCCAGGCAAAGGGTTCTCCCCGGGCGAGGCGTTCGGACTCTTCGGTTGGCGATAGGGCTGCGCCCCGAAATGCGGGGGCTGTCCCATGGGGCGCGCTGGCCATTTCCTGCGCCACTTCCCGACGGGTCCTGAAACATCGATAGGCCAGCCCCCTGTCGCAGAGCCTCTCCAGGGCGGCGTGATAATCGGCCATATGCTCGGACTGGCGGCGGACCGGCTCTTCCCAGCCCAAGCCCAGCCAGGACAGGTCTTCCAGAAGATCAGCTTCAAAGGCTGGACGACAGCGGGTGGTGTCGATGTCTTCAATTCGGAGAATGAATCGCCCGTCCGCCTCCCGGGCGGCGGACCAGGCTTTCAGGGCTGAATACGCATGCCCGCGATGCAACAGTCCCGTCGGGGAGGGTGCAAAGCGGGTTGTAAATCCGGGCACCTTGACGGCTATTTCGGGGTCAGGTCCGCAAACACCCGCATGTGGGAGAAGATCCCCCGGAAGAAGGCCTCTTCGCCGCCGACCGCGTCCTTCAGGTGTTCAAACTGTTTGAATGAGGCCATTTCCGCCAGGCCGTGGGCCGCGCACCAGGCTGCACTGGTGGCCAGTTCCAGACCGATTTCGTCACTGGGGTCAGCGCCAGCTTCGACCAGGGTGTCCCGCACCTGGCAGTAGGCGCTGTCATCCTGCATGCGGGCATGTTCGGGCAGGTCGTCCTTGTCCCGGGAGCCGTCATACATGACGCGGTACAGGCTTGGATTGTCCCGCGCGAAGCAGACATAGGCGACGCCCAGGGCCACCATGCGGTCACCAAGGGATGAAGCTTCCGCCCGGGCCTTGGTCATGGCCTGGTTCAGCATTTCCCAGCCTTCATGGGCTACGGCGTCCAGCAGCTCGCCCTTGTCCTTGAAATGATGATAGGGCGCCGCAGGGCTGACGCCGGCTTCCCGGGCGACAGCGCGCAGGGAGAGGGCGGAGGGACCGTCGCGTTCCAGCAGGCGACGGGCCGCATCAATCAGGGCGCGGCGGAGATCGCCGTGGTGATAGGGCCGGGCTTCGGCTGCGACAGTTTCTCTCATGGCTGGCACCGTAATTCTATATCGCTGCCCCGTAAAGGCATCTTGACAATGCTTAGATATCGGCTATCTTAGCATTGTTCAAATAACAGATCTCCCCACTCCCCTGGGGCTCAAACTGAAAGGTGTGTGTCATGTCTCTCGCCAACTTCGAGCGTCTCGTCGACCGGATCGTTCCGGCCTTCCTTCTGGCGCTGGGCCTCGGCGTCGCGGCCGCAATGGCCGGCGCTGTCTAGGCTCCTGAAAACTCCGCAAGGAACGGGGCCCCGAAAGGGGCCCTTTTATTGTCCACGAAATCGACCTCAGCCCATACAAAAATGCATGTCGTACATTGTAAAATGTAACTGTACACCGTTCAGATTGGCGCTATCCTGCAATTGTCCAGACGGACAAAGGGTTCGGATCCCCCGGCCCAACCCACAGGAGACTTCACATGACCAACCGTTCCATCCCCGCCTTCGCCCGCGCCGCCGATCTGCTCGTCGCCATTCTGTTCGTGTCCATGAGCCTGGCCATCGCCGGCGCCTCTACGATCATTGGCGCCTGATGCCGGAAGATTGTCCTCGCTTGCCCTATTGAGCGGCGGTCGCCAGGCAAGCGAGGACCTGATCTGCCAGGAGGTGAAATTTTGACAGACCGTCATTCAAGCGCCAAAGAATCAGGCCTATCCTGAACCAGGCTCAACCGGACACCGACTGTCCGGGACGCATATTGGACCTCGGGAGACCCGTCTTCAGGCACAGGCTTTCGTTCAACAGCGCGCCTACGCGCACCGGGAGGCCCAGCCATGGAGGTGCTTAGTCATCCGCCAACTGGGTGGCCGGCCCTTGTGCTGAACGCCGACTTCAGGCCGTTGAGTTATTATCCCCTGTCGCTCTGGCCCTGGCAGGATGTGATCAAGGCGGTGTTCCTTGATCGCGTTGACGTGGTCTCGACCTACGATCAGACCATCCGGTCACCGTCCTTTGAAATCCAGCTCCCCAGCGTTGTGGCGCTGAAGAGCTATGTGGCCCAGGACCGGGCTCCGGTCTTCACCCGATTCAACCTGTTTCTCCGGGACTCGTTCTGCTGCCAGTACTGCCGCAGGGCCGAGGACCTGACCTTTGACCATGTGACCCCCCGGTCACTCGGTGGCCGGACGACCTGGGAGAACATCGTCACCGCCTGCGCCCGGTGCAATTTCATCAAGGGCGGCAAGACGCCTGCCCAGGCCAACATGCATCCCTTCGTCAGGCCACGTCAGCCCACCACCTATGAGCTGCAGGAGCGTGGACGGAAGTTCCCGCCCAACCACCTGCACCGCAGTTGGATGGACTTTCTCTATTGGGACACTGAGCTGGAGGCCTGATCCTCTGATCAGGCGACGTCGAACCTGACGGTCGATCGCCCGAAGTCCAGGGCGACAGCATCAAACTGCGCCAGAAGGTCCACGCCCAGAATGATGGCGGGCTTGGTCGTGAGATCCCACACCTTGAAGACGCTGGCTTCGGAGAAGACCACCGGCACATTGCCCAGGGTCAGGCCGCCCAGCCGAAGGAAGGGCAGGTATCCCATTTCCCCAAGAAACTTCTCGCCCACCAGGGAGGTCAGTTCGACCTGTTCCACATGGGTCCTTCCCGCATCAGCACGGTTCAGAAGCCGCCGCAGCGCCGCATTGCCAATGGAGACCTGCGATCCCGAGTCGATCATGGCGCTGATCGGGGCGCCGCTCATGTCGGCGTCCACCATGGTCAACTGACCGGAACGTCGGCGGGCCGGCACCACAACCCGATTGAAGGAGCTGGTCTCGTGCTTAGGCGGGGCGATCTCGAGGCTCTTGCCCTTGAAGTCCAGGACCAGTCGGCGTGATTTCAGCCAGTCGACTCCCAGAACGCCCCGGGATTCCTGCGAAGGCATGGGCAGGACGGGAATATTGATCCGCCTCTGGCTCCTGCCGGCAATCTCAAGGCGCTCCACCCGCGCCGTTGGTCGGGGGTGACTGCTGACCATGGTGCGAATGGCGACCATGGGGCCCTCAGGAAGATCCAGTTCGTCGGCCAGCTCCCGGGAAATGCAGGAGCGGTTGGCCCCGGTGTCGACCAGGAAGTTGAAAGGACCCTTGCCGTTGATCAGGACCGGCGCCACCAGACGTGTCGCCTTGTCACGGGTAGCCGGAACCCGGCTGGCGGTTTCATTGGGCGAGACCTCGTCCTGCTCCTGGGCGAAAGCCGTCAGGGGCGCGAGGGCGCCTGTCGCTGCGAGCATGTGGGCGAGTGAACGTCGACTGATCGTCATGTCCGAAAACCCTTTTTGATACCGCAGCCTAACTTCGAATGGCCGACCATTCAAATTAAACTCCGGCAAGGCCGTGCGCTATGGCATCGCAGGCCGGGCCTCGCGCCACATGGCGAAGAGGGGAGGGGCGTCAGGTCGGGCCCTGTATTCCTCCACCACTTCAAATCCGTGGCGTTCGTACAGGGGAACATTGGCGGGGTTCGAGCTTTCGAGGAAGGCGTGACGGCCCTGGGCGTCGACCTCTCTCAGGCCCGCGGCCAGCAGGCGCGAGCCGACCCCATAGCCCTGGGCCTCGGGCCGGACACCCAGAAACCAGAGGTAGGCGTGTGGTCGGTCCTTTGGATGATGGGCCTCCATGGCGTTGCGCATGGCGATCATCCTCGGCAGGCGGGCGAGGCCTGTGAGGGCTGCGATCCTGGGCAGGCTGCGAAGGGATTCCAGCAAGGGGGTAGGGCCCAGAGCGTCAGATGGCAGCCAGATCGCTGCGGCGCCCCCTGTGGCAGGGCGCTGCACCACGCCGTCCGGCAGGGCTGATCCCAGCAGGAGCCCATAGAACAGCCGGAGCCTGGCGGTGTCATGCCCAGCATCTGGCCTGAGGAACCAGAGAAACTGCGGGTCCTGGGCGAAGGCTGCGGAGAGGTCGTCGGCGACCTGGCCAACCTGGTCGCGGCTAGCGCGAACCGGCGCTTCTGCGGCAAGTCGCAGGGCGACGATCTCCGCCTCGGTCACAGCTTTTCGCTGATCTTGATGGCGGTCAGGCAACCGGCCTTGATGACGGCCGCCAGCACCGGATAGCCGGGGGTCGACGTCGCCCCCTCGGCCATGGCGTGATCACGATGGGACAGTTCCTCATCGCGGAACTGACTGAGCTCGGCCGCGAGTTCGGGATCGGAACCCGAGATTTCGGCGATCTGTCCGGCATAGTGCTTTTCGATCACGCTCTCGACAGCGACGGTGCAGGCGTGGGCGGCCTTTTCGCCCATCAGGGCCGTGCCCGCGCCCAGGGCATAGCCAGCCAGTCGCCAAAGGGGCGCCATGAGGGTGGGCCGGACCTGATGGGAGTTCAGAAGGGCGTCGAAGCGGGCCAGGTGCACCGCTTCATGGCCCTCCATCTCGGTAAGCTGCTCGACAATGCGCGCCCGACCGGGCGCTGCCCCCAGCACGGCGCGTTGGCCGCGATAGATGTGGACGGCGGCCAGTTCGCCCGCGTGGTCAACTCGAAGCATCTCTGCCAGCCGGGCCTTGGCGGCGCCCCTTCCGGGGCGGGCTGGAATGGGCTTTTCAGTCATGCAAACTGCCGTCGGCTGGTGGCCGCCATCAAGCTCAGAATGGTGAGCTTCAGGGAAATCAGGACGTTGTATCCGGCCATGGAAATGCCGAAGAGCCGCCAGGCAGCTTCATCGCAGGACGGAGGCTTGATCTTCGCCGTGCCCTCGGCGATGGCCGCCAGGGCGCCCAGGTCGACCTTGCCGCCTGACGAGGCGCAGGTTGTCGGCCCTGGCCACCACTTCCATTCAGCGCCCGAATGGTAGATGGCGATGCCCATCCCAATGGCGAATGCGAGGGCCAGGGCGATATTGAAGGCCCAGCGGAAGCGTTTCATGCCTGGCCGGGAGGTCAGCACCATGCCGACCAGGGCTATGGCGCCCGCCGCCCAGTAAACCGTCCTCTGATGCAGGCAGAGCGTGCAGGGCGCATATCCGCCAAAGGTCTCAAAAGCATGGGCTATGGCCAGCATGAGGGCGGACGAAAACAGCGCCCACCCGAGCCAGCGATCAAGGAAATAGCCGATGAGTTTGGACATGATGCGATTAGACCCGAAAATGGCGCCTAGCCCAAGACCTTGATCGCAACCACGGCTCCGACCAACAGGGTGAGGCCGAGGATCGAATAGAAGGTCAGTCGCCTTTCAAACTCTTCCCGGATGGCCGGACCAAAATACTTCAGAAGGGCGGCGGCAAGGAAAAACCGGGCGCCGCGGGTAACCACCGAGGCCCAGACAAAAGTCACGAAGGAGAAGTGAGCAAGGCCCGAGGCAATGGTCACCAGCTTGTAGGGAATGGGCGTAAGACCCTTGATCAGTATGACCCACAGGCCCCACTTGCTGAACCAGGCCTGGAAGGCCTGCTGGCCATCGGCATGTCCCAGCAGGGCCAGAAGCCATTCGCCAAATCCGACCAGATAAAAGCCGATGGCGTAGCCCAGGCACCCGCCCAGGACGGAGGCGGCCGTGCAGATCCCTGCATAGACAAAGGCCCTCTCCCGGCGCGCCAGCACCATGGGCGCCAGCATGACATCAGGCGGTATGGGAAAGAACGAACTTTCCGCAAATGACACCACCGCCAGGGCCCAGGGGGCGCGGGGGGAACCAGCGAGGTTCATGACCCCGTCGTACAGCTTTCGAAACATCAGGATTCCGATTCCAACTCGCCTGCTTGCTAGCAGGACGGCGGCCCCTTGTCTCTTGTCGCGCACTGGGGCATTTAGTTACAAATGATACGAATTCACCCGATCAGGACCTGCCACTGATGAACGCCAATTCGCGCGACCTGTTTGAAAACCCCCTCGGCACAGACGGCTTCGAGTTTGTGGAGTTCACCTCGCCTGAGCCGGACAGGCTGAAGGCCCTGTTCGAGCAGATGGGTTTTACGGCGACGGACCGTCACCGTTCAAAGAACGTCCTGAGGTTCCGGCAGGGGGACATCAACCTGATCCTGAACATGGAGCCCAATGGCCAGGCTGCCGATTTCCGGCAGGTCCATGGCCCTTCGGCCAACGCCATGGCCTTCCGGGTCAAGGATGCGGCAAGGGCGCTGCAGCTGGCGGTCGAGCGCGGCGCCGAGGCGGTGCAGGGGCCGGTCGGGCCGATGGAGCTGAACATTCCCGCCATCAAGGGGATCGGGGGCTCGAACCTCTATCTGGTGGACCGGTACGGGGCCCAGGCCATCTATGATGTGGACTTCCTTCCGATCCCCGGCGCAGTGGAGCAACTGCAAGCCAACAGCCTGGGCCTGACCTATCTCGATCACCTGACCCACAATGTCTTCCGGGGCCAGATGGGCGCCTGGGCGGGCTTCTATGAGCAGATCTTCAACTTCCGGGAAATCCGCTATTTCGACATCGAGGGCGCCCAGACGGGTCTTGTCTCGAAGGCCATGACCAGCCCCTGCGGCAAGATCCGGATCCCCCTGAACGAGAGCCAGGACGACCACTCCCAGATCGAGGAGTTCCTGCGGGACTATGGTGGCGAGGGCATCCAGCATATCGCCCTGGGATCCGATGACATCCATGCCAGCGTCGAGGCGATGAAGGCTCGTGGCGTCCACTTCCAGGATACCATCGACACCTATTTCGACGGCATCGACGCCCGGGTTCCGGGGCACGGCGAAGACGTCGCTCGGCTGCGGGCCAACCGCGTCCTGCTGGATGGCGCGCCGACGGAGGGACAGGGACTGCTGCTGCAGATCTTTACCGAGAACATGATCGGCCCGATCTTTTTCGAACTGATCCAGCGCAAGGGAAATGAAGGTTTCGGCGAGGGCAATTTCAAGGCCCTGTTTGAGTCGATTGAACTGGACCAGATTCGCCGCGGGGTGTTGCCTAAGGCCGACGCGTAATCTCCCCCCCCTGCTTCTGGCGCTGCATCTGGATTCCCAATGACTGACCCGTCCTCACGCCGCTGGTCCATCGCCATCCATGGGGGCGCGGGCGCCATAACCCGCGACCGGCTCAATCCGGAACAGGACGCCGCCTATCGTCAGGCTCTTGCACGGGCGGCGGAAGCCGGTGCTGCGGTGCTGGCCTCTGGTGGGCCTGGTCTCGATGCCGTTGAGGCCGCCCTGCACGTCCTTGAGGATGATCCCCTGTTCAACGCCGGCCGGGGCGCTGCCTTCAGCGCCGGGGGTCGCAATGAAATGGATGCGGCCATCATGAATGGCGCCAATCTCCAGGCAGGGGCTGTCGCCGGAGTCACCGAAACCCGCCATCCGATCACCCTGGCCCGGGCTGTGATGGAAAAATCGGATCATGTCCTGCTCACAGGTGATCAGGCCGACGCCTTCGGCCGGTCCGTTGGCGTCGAGGCCATCGATCCGGCCTTCTTCTTCGTGGAGCGCCGCTGGCGCAGTCTGGAACGCTACCTGCAGGCTCAGGGCCTTGCGGTTCCACCTCGCCCGGCGGGCGCCAGCCCGGACGCCCAGGGCCATCTGGTTCATGACGAGGGAAAGCACGGCACAGTCGGCGCTGTGGTCCGGGACATGGAAGGCCATGTGGCGGCAGGCACTTCAACGGGCGGCACCACAGGCAAGCGCTGGGGCAGGGTCGGAGATTCGCCGATCATCGGCGCCGGAACCTATGCCGATGACCGGTCCTGCGCCGTCTCGGCCACTGGCGTGGGAGAATACTTCATCCGCCTGGCCGTCGCCCATGACATCAGCGCCCGCGTGCGGTTCGCCGGCATGAGTCTTCAGGCGGCGGTGGACGCGGTCATTCAGCAGGAACTCACCGACCTTGGCGGCGAGGGCGGGGTAATCGCCGTCGCGCCGAGCGGCGAGATCGCCTGGAGCTTCAACACCACGGGAATGTACCGGGCCAGCCAGACGGCGGGCGGGCCCCTGCAGGTCAGCATCTACAAGGACGAACCCTGATGGCCAGAAACTGGATCCCGGTCCGCGGCGCGCAGGGAACCCATTCCCGGCAGGCTCATGCCGACATGCCTCCGGGAACCTATGAGCGGGAAATGTCCAAGGAGGGGTTCTTCGGCCCGGCCGCCTTCCTGCATCACGCAAACCCGCCTACGGGCTGGGTGGATTTCCAGGGTCCCCTGAGGCCCCGGGCCTTTGATCTGGCCCGCCTGGAAGAAGGGGCGACCTCGCCCTGGTCTGCCCCGGTCATCCTGCACAATGCCGCCACCGAAGTCCGGTTCTGGAAACTCAGCGCGCCCATGGCTGACCTGGCCCGCAATGGCGATGGCGACCAGCTGCTCTTCATCCATCAGGGGCAGGGCGAACTGTTCTGCGACTTCGGCCGTCTGGCCTATGCCGCGGGAGACTATCTCTACCTGCCCCGTGGAACCATGTGGCGGCTGATCCCGGCAGCTCCCACAGCCATACTGATGATCCAGGCGACCAACACCCACTTCACCCTGCCGGACAAGGGCATGCTGGGCGGGCACGCCCTGTTCGACCCCGCCATGCTGGACATACCGCAGATGGATGAGGCCTTCCGCGCCCATCAGGCCCTGCCCGGGGCCTGTCGCATAGAGATCAAGAAGCGGGGTCAGGTCTCCGTCGCCACCTATCCCTACAATCCCCTGGACGCCGTCGGCTGGCACGGCGAGCTGGCGCCGGCGCGGATCAATGTGAAGGATCTGAGGCCGGTGGTCAGCCTGCGCTATCACCTGCCGCCCAGTGTCCACACCACCTTCGTCTCGGATCGCTTTGTGGTCTGCACCTTTGCGCCGCGGCCCTTCGAGACCGATCCCGGAGCCCTCAAGGTGCCGTTTTTCCATAACAATGACGACTATGACGAGGTCCTGTTCTACCACGCCGGCGACTTCTTCAGCCGCGACAATATCGATGCCGGCATGATGACCTTCCACCCTTCCGGGTTCACCCACGGGCCACATCCCAAGGCCCTGAAGAACATGTTGGTTCAGCCCAAGACCGCCACGGACGAGTACGCCGTGATGATCGACACCCGCGACCCGCTGGATGTGGGCGAGGCCGCAGGTTCGGTGGAGAACCTCGCCTATGTCGACAGCTGGAAAGCCTGATGTCCTTCATCGCCATTGACGCTGATCTGGCCGCTGCGGCGGACGAGGAACTGGACCGGGCCTGCGACCTGTCCTGGCGGGACCTGTCAGGCATCATTCCCTGGGGGGACAGCTATGAAGGCGTCACGCCTGGCGGACGGGATGCGGTTTTCGAGCGCAACTACATCTGGGCCGAGGCGCCGCGCGGCGACATCTGCGTCGAAGTCCTTGTCCACCTGCCACGCAATTTCGAGCAGGGCGCGAAACGCACTCGCCTGATCAAGCGTTAGGGGACATGCTCCTGCCAACAAACAAGACAGAGGAAACGCAATGAAGCTGGCGTCATTGAAGTGGGGGCGTGATGGCCGCCTCGTCGTCGTGTCCCGGGACCTGGCCTGGTGTGTCGAAGCCGGCGAGTTCGCGCCGACCCTGCAGGCAGCCCTCGACGACTGGGACCGCTGCGAGCCCCTCCTGCGCGGCCTGGCCGAGGGTCTGGAACACGGCTCCATCCCCCGGGTGCGCTTCCACGAACATGACGCCGAAAGCCCCCTGCCCAGGGCCTATCAGTGGGCCGACGGCTCGGCCTATGTGAACCACGTGGCCCTGGTGAGGCAGGCGCGGGCCGCCGACATGCCCGCCAGCTTCTGGACTGACCCCCTGATGTATCAGGGCGGATCGGACAGCTTCCTGGCGCCCCGCGACCCCATTCCCCTGGCCGATGAGGCCTGGGGCTGCGACATGGAAGGCGAGATCGCCGTGATCGTCGGCGACGTGCCCCAGGGCGCCACTCGGGAAGAGGGGCTGGCGGCGGTCCGTCTGGTCCTGCTGGCCAATGACGTCTCCCTGCGCAACCTGATCCCGGGCGAGATCTCCAAGAGCTTCGGCTTCTTCCAGTCCAAGCCGTCTTCGGCCTTTTCGCCGGTCGCGGTGACCCCGGACGACCTGGGCGCGGCCTGGAAGGACGGCAAGCTGCACGGCGCCCTCGAGGTCGAACTGAACGGCAAGCCCCTGGGCGAGGCGGACGCCGGTGTCGACATGACTTTCGACTTCGGAACCCTGATCGCCCACGCCGCAAAGACCCGCGCTCTCTGCGCCGGAACCATCATCGGATCGGGCACCGTGTCGAATCGCGGTCCTGACGGAGGTCCAGGGAAAACCGTCGCCGATGGCGGTGTTGGCTATTCCTGCCTCGCCGAGTTGCGGACCGTTGAAACCCTTGCCCAAGGCGCACCCAAAACACCCTTTCTCAAGATCGGCGATCGCGTGAGAATTGAAATGCGCGACGCCAAACGTCACTCAATATTCGGAGCGATAGAGCAGGAGGTTCAGGCTCCGTGACGATCACTTCGAGGGTTCCCGAGACGTCGGCGAGCGGCCTGCGGCTCGACGACTATCTGCCCTACAGGCTGTCGGTCGCCTCCAACGCCGTCTCGGGCCTGATCGCACGGGCCTATGAGGACCGGTTCGGCCTGACCATTCCGCAATGGCGCCTGATCTGTGTCCTGGCCGAAGACCTGGCCCTCAGCCAGGTGGACATTGTCGCCCGCACCGGCATGGACAAGGTGACCGTCAGCCGGGCGGCCCAGGGTCTGCTGAACCGGCGCATTGTCAGCCGCAGTGAGCACAAACGGGACGGGCGGTCGCACATGCTGGCCCTCACCAAGGAAGGCGCCCATCTGCACAGTGAGATCGCGCCCCTGGCCCTGGCCTATGAGGCGGCCCTGATCGCTGGCCTGGCCCCGTCCGAGGTCGCCATGCTCAAGCGTCTGCTGTCACGGCTGCAGGGCGCGGCCCAGGCTCTGGGGGGCTAGCCCCAGCCCAGCGCGACGGCGGTCTGGTAGACGATGAAGGCCGCCCCATAGGCCAGGGCCAGCATGTAGACGAACATGAAGATGGGCCAGCGCCAGGTATTGGTCTCCCGCCGCACCACGGCCAGGGTCGCCACGCACTGGGGCGCAAAGACATACCAGGCCAGGAAGGCCAGGCCCGAGGCCAGGGACCAGGACTGATGCAGGGTGGTCGCCAGGCTGGTCGCCGCATCCCCGCCCACCGCATAAACCGTGCCCAGGGCGGCCACAGCCACTTCCCGGGCCGCCATGCCGGGGATCAGGGCCACGGTCATCTGCCAGTTGAAACCGATGGGCGCGAAGATCGGCGCCAGGGCGTGGCCGATCATGCCGGCGAAGCTGTAGTCGATGGCCGGGCCTGTGGCCCCTGCAGGGGCATTGGGGAAGGTGGACAGGAACCAGACCAGGACCATCAGGGGCAGGATCACGCGCCCGGCCCGCTTGATGAAGATCTTGGCCCGGAGCCAAAGACTGCGGGCGACATTGATCAGCTCTGGCGCCTTGTAGGTTGGAAGCTCCATCATGAAAGGCTCGCTGACCCCGCGCCAGAACACCTTGCGCATGACCAGGCTGACGGCCAGGGCCGAGAAGATACCCGCCGCATAAAGGCCGAACATGACCAGGCCCTGCAGGCTGGCGAAGCCCCACAGGGTCTTCTGCGGCACCACGGCGCCGATGATCAGGGTATAGACCGGGATCCGCGCCGAGCAGGTCATCAGGGGCGCGATCATCATGGTGGTCAGGCGGTCGCGCTTGTTGTCGATGACCCGCGTCGACATGATGCCCGGAATGGCGCAGGCGAAGCTGGAGAGCAGGGGGATGAAGGCCCGGCCATGCAGGCCCGCTCCGCCCATGATCTTGTCCATCAGGAAGGCCGCCCGGGCCATGTAGCCGGAGTCCTCCAGCAGGATGATGAAGAAGAACAGGATCAGGATCTGCGGCAGGAAGACCAGGACACTGCCGACCCCGGCAATGATCCCGTCCGCCAGCAGCCCGCGCAGCAGGCCGTCCGGCAGGACCGCAGAGATACCTGCCGCTAGCTGGCCAAAGCTCTGGTCGATCAGGTCCATGGCCGGCGCGGCGCCCGTGAACACCGCCTGGAACATGACGAACAGCAGGGTCAGCAGGATGGTCATGCCCCACACCGGATGCAGCAGGACGCTGTCGATCCGCCCGGTCAGGGTGTCGGGGTGCTCGGGCGGGCGGACATAGGCCCGCATCATGGCCTGGGCCTTGCGGTGGGCGTCCTTGATCTGTGAGGCGTCCAGTTCGCGCCATTCGCTGGCCTGGACCGGCGGCAGGTCGGCCAGAACCTCATCGACCTTTGCCACCAGGTCCTCGATCCCCCGGCGGCGGGTGGCCACGGTTGTGACAATGGGCGCGCCAATTTCCCGCGACAGCCCCTCCAGGTCGATCTTCAGCCCCTGCCTCTGGGCGATGTCGTACATGTTCAGCGCCAGGACCAGGGGGCGCCCCACGGCCTTGAGCTCCAGGATCAGCCGCAGGACCAGCCGCAGATTGGTGGCGTCGGCCACACAGACCACCACGTCGGGGGCGATCTCTCCGGCCAGCCGGCCCAGGACCGCATCCCGGGTCACCGCCTCGTCCGGGCTGCGGGCCCGCAGGGAATAGGTGCCCGGCAGGTCCAGCACCTGGATCCGCCGGCCAGAGGCTGACACCACCGTGCCTTCCTTCCGCTCGACCGTCACCCCGGCATAGTTGGCCACCTTCTGCCGCGCCCCGGTCAGGGCGTTGAACAGGGCGGTCTTGCCGCAGTTGGGATTGCCCACAAGAGCGATGCGGGCTGGGGCGATGCGGGCCGGGGCGGCGAGGGCGGAAGTCATCTAGGCGTCCAGCTGGATCATCACATCGCCGGCGTCCCGGCGGCGCAGGGCGATGCGCATGTCGTCCAGCTTGACGGCTATGGGGTCATGTCCCACCCCGCCCTCATGGATCACCTCGATCCGGGCGCCTTCCACAAAGCCGAATTCCAGCAACCGCCTCTGCAGTTCAGCGGCGTCGACCCCGTGGTCCAGACCATCCCGATCGGCCTGCACGTCAACGATCACGCCCGCCGCGCCGACCCTGGCGTCCCGCAGCCTCACGCGCGCGCCCTCGCCCTGCCGGGCGGTGAGGTCCTTGGTCGGGAAAGGCGCGGTCATGGGAAGGGGAGGGAACCTGTCTCTGCGTACTTGCGAGTGATTATCATATACATATAGCGACCCGAAGGGCCCGACGCAATTCCGGGGCTTGCGGCCACAGTCGCCCCCTGATTTCAGCGCATGTCCGGTCCGATAACCGGTTCCCACTTCTGGGAACATGCCCTAGATTGCCCGCCCCGCTGGCGCCCCAGTGGCGAAATGGTAGACGCGGTAGACTCAAAATCTATTGCCGAGAGGCGTGCTGGTTCGAGTCCGGCCTGGGGCACCACGGGATAGGGTCAGTCAGGGTCGGCCAGGAAAGCGCGCTTGGCTTTGATCCAGGCCAAACTAGGCGGGGGGTTTGCCCCCGGGCTTCCAGGCCAGTGCCACGATCAGGACGGGAACAGTCAATTCCAGGCCCAGCAGGATGATGAACGGCAGTCGGGGTGGACCGCCAGCCAGCCAGGCCAGCGCCCTGCCAACCCCTCCAGCGAGAAACAGGCCGGCCAGGGGCACGATCCAGCGTCGGTGATCGTCAAGTCTGGCGGATGTCCAGATAAGCGCCGCGCCATAGGCGACCCAGAAAGGCGCGTAAAAACGAAGTTCACTGTCGGTGGTCGGCGAGAAGGTCTCTCCGCCCTCGAAGGGCAGACCCAGAGCAAAATCTGTCAGGCGTTCGGTCGTTGCAGCCGTGATCTGGGCGCCGAGGAAGAAGATCGACGATCCGATCAGGACGGCGGCTGCTCCAAGCAGGATCAGAAGGCTTCGGAGGATGTGGTCTCGCATGGCCATTTGCCTCCCCAGGTTCGGGCAGGAACTGGATGCCATGGTTCCGCAGGCGCGCACAGGTACTGAAGAGACGTGTGGCCCCGCGGCCTGCGAAAAGTTCCCGCAGGCTGCTGTGGTTGTGGCGTCGCAGGGCCTGAGAGGCTATGGCCAGCCATCTGGAGTCGCCCCTTGACCACCCCCGCCGCCCCCGCACCCCACGCCCAGGTCCAGAACACCGGTCTCGGGATCATCTTCCGGGTGGCGGCCATGTGTTGCATGGCGGGGCTGGGGGCGATTGTGAAGTGGACCTCCGGCAAGGGGGTGCCGGTCCTGGAGATTGTCTTCTTCCGCAACGCCTTCGCCTTCGTCCCGGTCCTGCTCTACATCAGCCAGACTGCGGGGTTGGGGGTTCTGAAGACCCGGCGGCCGGTGGGGCATCTGGTCCGCAGCACCATTGGTCTGTCAGGCATGGTGTTCGGGTTTTCGGCGGTCAGTCTTCTGCCCCTGACCCAGTCCACGGCCCTGTCCTTTTCCACGCCCCTGTTCATGACCGCCCTGTCGGCACTGATCCTGCGCGAGCCGGTGGGCGCCCACCGCTGGGCGGCGGTAGTGGTCGGGTTCATTGGCGTGGTCATCATGATCCACCCTGACCCGGCTCATTTCGCCGGTATTGGCGTGGTCTTCGCCCTGATCGCCGCCGTGTCGGCTGCGGGCGCCCAGATCGCCATCCGCGAGATCGGCCGGACAGAACCAGGCCCGACCATCGTCTTCTATTTCACCCTTGCCGGAACGGTGCTGGGCCTGGCCAGCCTGCCCTTTGGCTGGATCATTCCCGATCTGCCGGTGCTGGGCCTGCTGATCCTTGGCGGTCTGCTGGGCGGTGTCGGGCAATTGTTTCTGACCGAGGCCCTGCGCCGGGCCAATGTCGCCGTGGTGGCGCCCTTCGACTATACCCAGATGGTTTGGGCCACCCTGTTCGGGTTCTTCATCTGGCATGAGGTTCCCAAGGTCTTCACCTGGGTCGGCGCCCTGGTGGTGGCGGGCAGCGGGGTCTATATCCTGCTGCGGGAAACCCGCAGGTTCCGCCTGCCGCCAGCGTGATTTGACACCTCGCGGCTTTGGGGTGAGCCTGCCGCCATCAGGTCGCAGCCCAAGCAGGAATGTATCATGTCCAAGCTCTTCATCGCCGCCGGATTCGCCCCAATGGTTCTGGCTGCGGCGGTTCTCGCACCCCAGTCGGCCCTGGCGGCCTCCACCGTGTTTGGCGGAGGTATGGCCGAGGCCTGCTCCAAGGCGGCCATTCGTGGCGAGGTGGACGCACAATATGAAAAGGTCTGCACGGAGTCGCTCAAGACCGAATTCCTCGACACCCAGGACAGGGCGGGGACCTATGTGAACCGCGGTGTCCTGCGCCTGCGCCGGGCCAGCTATGACGACGCCACCCGGGACTTTGACGAAGCCGCCCGCCTCGCGCCCAATCTGGGGGAGGCCTATGTCAACCGGGGCGCGGCCCTGGTTGGCCGTCGCCAGTTCTCCCAGGCCCTGGTGGACATCAACCGGGCCATCGACCTGGGCGTCGATGAGCCGGCCAAGGCCTATTACAACCGCGCCCTGGCCTATGAGGGGCTGGACAACCTGAAGGCCGCCTATTTCGACTATCAGAAGGCCCAGGAGATCAGCCCGGAATGGGAGGCGCCGAAGAAGGAGCTGGCCCGGTTCTCGGTCTCCAAACCCTAGACCTTCCCGAACCCTAGACCTTTCACGGGTTTCGCCGCATGTTCCCGGCGAACTTGAAGAGGTATTCCCATGCGTTGGCAGGACGGTGACCGGGGCGGCAATATCGAGGACCGGCGTGGGCTCCATCCCGTTGCGGCTGGCGGCATAGGCGTCGGCGGCCTGGTCCTGGCGGCCATCGGCTATTTTGTCTTTGGTATCAGTCCGTCCGACACCCTGAGTGCTGTCAACCAGATCAACGGCGCCCAGGCCCAGCAGGAACAGCAGGCCGGCGCCAGGGGCACCCCCGGCGATCAGGACGCCCAGTTCGTCGACGTCATCGAGCAGTCGACCACCGATGTCTGGACGCCCATCTTCCAGCAGTCGGGCCGCGCCTATCAGCGGCCGGCCGGCATGGTCATCTACCAGCAGGCGACACCCACCGGCTGTGGCGAGGGCCAGAGCGCCATGGGGCCGTTCTATTGTCCGCAGGATCAGAAGGTCTATCTGGACTTGAGCTTCTGGCAGGAACTGGAAACCCGGTTCGGGGCCGGCGGCGAGGCCGCCCGGGCCTATGTCATCGCCCACGAGATCGGTCATCACGTCCAGCAGCTGACCGGCGCGGCCGAACAGTCCCGGCGCCTGGGCGCCCGTGGGGCAGATTCAGGGTCTGTGCGTCTGGAGCTGCAGGCCGACTGCTATGCCGGCGTCTGGGCGGCCCATGCGGCCGAGGTTTCCGGCGGTCGCGTCGCCCTGGACCCCAGAGATATCGAGGATGGCCTTGCGGCCGCCTCTGCCGTCGGCGACGACACCCTGCAGAAACAGGCCCAGGGCCAGGTGGTTCCCGACGCCTTCACCCACGGGTCCAGCGCCCAGCGCATGAAGTGGTTCCGGGCTGGGGTGGAGTCGGGCGACCCGGCCGCCTGCAACACCTTCGGGGCGGCGCGGCTTTAAGAAGAGCTGATCGGCGGCAAGGCCGAGCTTTATGAACTGGACCCCGGCCTCCGCAGGGGTGAGCGGTTGAAATGCTGCGGC
This sequence comes from Alphaproteobacteria bacterium PA2, assembly GCA_002256425.1. Lineage (NCBI taxonomy): Bacteria > Pseudomonadati > Pseudomonadota > Alphaproteobacteria > Alphaproteobacteria bacterium PA2. The sequence goes on from NKIZ01000001.1 coordinate 1,127,889, forward strand.
ATGCCCACCCCCGGTCATACCGGCGCAGGCCGGTATGCAGTTCGTAGGTCCCAGCCTTTCCGGGTCGGCGCTCTAGCCTTCGAGAACCGGAACGGGTTCCAGGCCCAGGCAGACATTGACGCAGCGCCGGGCCAGCAGTTCGCCGGCGTCAAGCAGGGGCACGGAAACCTCACCTGGGGTGAGGACCAGAGGCACTTCGGTGCATCCGGCGATGACGGCTTCGGCCCCTTCGCTGACCAGGATCTGGGCAAGATCGGCCATGCCCTGGCGGACAGAAGTGCTGCGGTCGCCAGCCTTGATCATGTTCAGCAGGGTCATGAAGCCTGTCTGCGCTTCAGGAGGCAGGGTGACCAGACCCATGCCCTGGGCCGCCAGATACTCGTGATAGAGCTTCACCGCGTCCTTCGTGCCCAGCACGCCTGCCCGCCGGGCGCCGGTGTCCCGGGCAGCCCGAGCCCCTGTGGCGATCATGTCGATCAGGGGAAGGCCTGAGGACCGGCTGATCAGGCCAGCGTGGACGTGGGCGGTGTTGCAGGCGATGGCCAGGACATCGGCGCCAGCGCCGCGCAGGGCGCCCGCCATCTCGGCCAGGATAGGGCCCGGCTTGGCGAAGGGGTCATTGCGGTCCGGCACCTGGGGGTTGATGTCGACGATGACCCGGATGTGGTCCTGATCCTTCTTGGCCGGGGTGAAGGCCTGGACCTTGGTCAGGAAGTCGAGGGTGGCGGCGGGCCCCATGCCCCCCAGAACGCCGAGCACCTTGCTCATGCCAGATGTCCTTCCAGAACCGTTGCATAGCCCGAGAGGCCCTGGGCCCCGCCGGTGTGCAGGAAGACCACGGTCTCGTCCTTGAAATGACCCTTCCGGCAGAGGTCGATCAGACCCTTCATGGCCTTGCCGGTATAGACCGGATCCAGCAGCAGGGCCTCGGTCCGGGCGGCGAGCTTCAGGGCTTCGATGATGGCCTCATCCACCAGGCCATAGCCGGCGCCCACATAGTCGCAATTGGCGACGGTCATGTCGCGGGTGACCCGGTCGCCATGGCCCAGCAGTTCGGCAGTCGCTACGGCCAGCTTGTGGACATTGGCTTCCTGGGTCTCCTTCGGCGCCCGGACACCTATTCCGAGGATCGGAATATCGGCGCCCACCAGGGCCAGGCCCGCCACCAGGCCCGCATGGGTTCCTGCGCTGCCAGTGGCCGTGACGATGCGGTCAATGACCAGACCCTGGGCATTGGCCTGGGTCACCAGTTCGATGGCGCAGTCCACATAGCCGAGCGCGCCTATGGTGTTCGAGCCGCCGCCGGGAATGACATAGGGCTTGCCGCCCTGGGCGCGGACTTCCTCGGCCACGGCGTCGAGCGCCGCATTCATGTCGGATCCAGCCGGCACATTGCGCAGCTTACCGCCCATCAGGCGATCCAGCAGGACATTGCCGCTTTCATTGTAGTCGGCGGCGTTGGTGGCGACCCGTTCTTCCAGGATGATCTCGCAGGCCATGCCATAGCGGGCCGCTGCGGCGGCGGTCTGGCGGACATGGTTGGACTGGACTGCCCCCTGGGTCACCAGGGTGTCGGCGCCCTGGGCCAGGGCCTCGCCCACCAGGAATTCCAGCTTGCGGGTCTTGTTGCCGCCGCCGGCCAGACCGGTGCAGTCATCCCGCTTGACCCACAGCTTCGGGCCCCCGAGCTCGGCGCTCAGCCTGGGCATGGGCTCCAGCGGCGTCGGCAGGTGGGCGAAACGGGCGCGGGGGAAACGGGCGAGATGCATGGGGAACTCCTGTCAGGACCGGCCTAACACAGGTCCTGACGCCGCGCCCATATGCTGGGCCCTAGGGGCGAAGCTTTTTCGGAATGGCTGAGGCCTGTTCGGGGCTCAGCTTTTCGATCCTGTCGATGATGCAGGCGCTGGCGCCACCCGTGGTCGCGATCTTGAGATTGAGATCAATGGGCTTGCAGATCGCCCCGCCGCCAAAGCTTTCCGTGATGATCGGATCACTGCGCATGGCGCCGCCCAGACAGGCGCCCTTCATGGACACCTTGTAGACATCCTGACGGCCGACAGCCAGGTACATGGTGTCCCTGTCGGCGATGGAATGGCCCCGGATCTCACTCATTCTGAAGCAAGCAGCGTTTGCGGAGCCGCTGGCGGCGGACAGGGCCAGTGCGGTGGAAAGGCAAAGGGCGAAGAGTCTCATGATCGTCTCCTGCGGGTCGCTTGAAGTCTGAAGCTCGCCTTGAATATGGGCCAAATTCCGGCCCGATCCAGAGGTGTCAAAATACCAGCTTTTCAGTGGCGAGACTCAGGCGTATTGCAGTGCAGCATGTTTCCTGGGGGGACGGCCCTTCGGGACTCAAGGAGCGCTTTCCCCATGACGGGTGAGAACAATCTCGCCGCGTCCGCAAAAGCCCAGTCGCCTTCCCCTGATCCCTCCACGTCCGCCCACAAGGCCGACGCGCGCTTCTGGACCCTGGCCCTTGGCAGTGTCGGCGTGGTCTTCGGCGATATCGGCACCAGCCCCCTCTACGCCTTCCGCGAAGCCCTGGCCCAGACGGGCGAGGCCAGCATGACGGTCGGATCGGTCATGGGGGTTACCTCCCTGGCCCTTTGGGCCCTCTTCCTGGTGGTGACGATCAAATACGTCTTCTTCCTGATGCGGGCCGACAATCGCGGGGAGGGCGGGGTCCTGTCCCTGGCGGCCCTGGCTCAGGGCGCCGTAGGCCGGCGCACGCCGCTGATCTTCTTCCTGGCCTGCACGGGCGCAGCGCTCTTCTATGGCGACGCCATCATCACGCCGGCTGTCTCTGTGCTATCGGCCGTAGAGGGCCTGCGGAGCATTCCAGCAATATCTTCGGGCGTCACACTGCCGGTGGTTCTGGTGTCCAGCCTGACCATTCTGGTGGTTCTCTTTGCCGTGCAGTCAAAGGGGACAACAGGCATGGGCCGCTATTTCGGCCCGATCTGCGTGGTCTGGTTCATGGTCATCGCCCTGCTGGGCGTAACCCATATTCTCCACGCTCCGGCGATCGCAGGCGCCCTCAATCCCATCCATGCCCTGCGCTTCCTGAGTAATCATGGCGTGGCCGGGCTCTTCGTTCTGGGGTCTGTCTTCCTGACGGTGACCGGGGCCGAGGCGCTTTATGCCGACATGGGCCATTTCGGTCGCTGGCCGATCCAGGCCTCATGGGTCGGGTTTGTCCTGCCGGCCCTCATGCTCAACTATCTGGGACAGGGCGCCTTTGTGCTGAACCTGATCGCCCAGTCCCACGGCAATCCAGTGCAAAACGACAACTGGTTCTTCCTGATGGCGCCGGAAGCCTATCGCGCGCCGCTGGTCCTGCTGGCCACAGCCGCGACCATCATTGCATCCCAGGCGGTGATCACCGGCGCCTTCTCCCTGACCAATCAGGCCATGCAGCTGGGTCTCCTGCCGCGGATGACGGTCCTGCGGACGTCCCCGACCCAGGCCGGTGAAATCTATATGCCGCAGATCAACCTGATGCTGGCCATCGGGGTCGTCCTGTTGATTGCGGTTTTCAAGACATCTTCTGACCTGTCCCATGCCTATGGGCTGGCGGTGACGGGGACCATGGCGGTCACGACTTCCCTGGCCTTCATTGTTGTTCGCCGGAAGTGGAAGTGGTCCCTCTGGCAAGCCCTGCTGCTGATCGGCCCGCTCTTCGCCATCGACATGATTTTCCTTGGCGCCAACGCCCTGAAGATCTTCTCCGGCGGCTTTGTACCCCTGATACTTGGCGCGGCGGTCTTCACCCTGATGGCCACCTGGGTCCGGGGCACCGAGCTGATCGCCGAGAAGGTGGCCGCCGAAAGCGTGCCCCTGGAAGACATGGTTCCGGTCTTCGCCACCTCTTCGGCCTATCGCGCCGAGGGGACGGCGGTCTTCCTGACCTCGGATCCGGACGTGACGCCGGCGGCCCTGCTGCACAATCTCAAGCACAACCGGGTCATCCACAGGAACAACCTGATCGTCAGCATCCGTACCGCCGATGTGCCCCGGGTCTCTGAGTTTGAGCGCGCCGCGATCCAGAAGCTGTCGGACGACTTTACGCGGATCTCCCTGACCTATGGCTTCATGGAAACCCCGAATGTGCCAAAGGCTCTGGCGGAGCTGCGCAAGAAGGGCGTGGCCTTTGACATCATGTCGACCTCGTTCTTCCTGGGTCGCCGGACCATTGTGCCCAGCGCCAGCTCGCGCCTGCCGAAGCTGCTCAACAACGTCTTCATCTGGATGACCCGCAATGCGGCCAATCCCACTGACTTCTTCCACATTCCTGCGGGCCGTGTGGTGGAGCTGGGCGGTCAGCTGGCCATCTAGGCGTGTTGACCCTTCCCCTGAGGCGCGATCAGGCCTAGGTTTTGATCCGTCCTCGGGGGGCCGCGCTTGAGCGGCTGAGAGGCGGGTGAGCCCGCGACCCGTAGAACCTGATCCGGGTCATGCCGGCGAAGGGAACGGACCGTTCGTACGGACCGACCCTTTGCGCATGGCCTCCTAACGCCAGGAGCTGCGCCTTGAATATCCAGACCCCCGTCGCCAACGCCATCCCCACGGGCGAGCGCCCCGGTTCGCGCAAGGTCTATGAGCCTGGCGTCCTGTGGCCTGACATCCGCGTGCCCTTCCGCGAAGTGGCTGTGCATCCCTCGGCCAACGAGCCGCCGGTGACCATCTATGATCCTTCAGGCCCTTACACCGACCCGACGGCGATGATCGACATCCACCGGGGCCTGTCGCGGACCCGGGAGCCCTGGGTGGTGTCCCGGGGGGATGTTGAGGTCGTCGAAAATCCGCGGGAAGTGAAGCCGGAAGACAATGGCGGCGCCACGGGCAAGCATCTGGCGCCCCAGTTCGACGCCCCCCGGCGGATCTATCGCGCAAAGGGCGACGCCGCGGTCACCCAGTTGGACTATGCCCGGCGCGGCATCATCACGCCGGAAATGGAATATGTGGCCATCCGCGAGAACCTGCGCCGCAAGGCCACGGATGCCTTCATTCGCGATGGCGAGGATTTCGGCGCCGAGGTGCCGGATTTCGTGACGCCTGAATTCGTCCGCGACGAGATCGCCCGGGGCCGGGCCATCATTCCGGCCAACATCAATCACACCGAACTCGAGCCGATGATCATCGGCCGGAACTTCCTTGTGAAGATCAACGCCAATATCGGCAATTCGGCCGTGCTCTCCACCATCTCCGATGAGGTGGACAAGATGGTCTGGGCGACCCGCTGGGGCGCCGACACGGTCATGGACCTGTCCACCGGCCGCAACATCCACAACATCCGTGACTGGATAATCCGCAACAGTCCTGTACCGATTGGCACGGTGCCGATCTATCAGGCCCTGGAAAAGGTCGACGGCGTCGCCGAGGATCTGAACTGGGAGGTCTTCCGCGACACCCTGATCGAACAGGCCGAGCAGGGGGTGGATTACTTCACCATCCATGCCGGTGTCCGGCTGGCCTATGTGCCCCTGACGGCCAAGCGGGTGACGGGCATTGTCTCCCGCGGCGGGTCGATCATGGCCAAGTGGTGCCTGGCGCACCACAAGGAGAACTTTCTCTACGAACACTTTGAAGACATTTGCGAAATCATGCGCGCCTATGATGTCTCTTTCAGCTTGGGAGATGGCTTGAGGCCGGGGTCCATCGCCGACGCCAATGACGCCGCCCAGTTCGCGGAACTGGAGACCCTGGGCGAGCTGACCCAGGTGGCCTGGAAGCACGGCGTGCAGACCATGATCGAGGGCCCGGGCCACGTGCCCATGCACAAGATCAAGGCCAATATGGACAAGCAGCTGAAGGCCTGTGGCGAGGCGCCGTTCTACACCCTGGGCCCACTGACCACCGACATCGCGCCCGGCTATGACCACATCACCAGCGGGATCGGGGCGGCCATGATCGGCTGGTTCGGCTGCGCCATGCTCTGCTATGTCACGCCGAAGGAGCACCTGGGTCTGCCCGACCGGGAAGACGTTAAGCAGGGGGTGATCACCTACAAGATCGCCGCCCATGCCGCTGATCTCGCCAAGGGCCATCCCGGCGCCCGCGCCTGGGACGACGCGCTGAGCCGCGCCCGGTTCGAGTTCCGCTGGGAGGACCAGTTCAACCTGGGCCTCGATCCGGAAACCGCCCGGGAATACCACGACGAGAGCCTGCCCAAGGAAGCCTTCAAGACCGCCCACTTCTGCTCCATGTGCGGTCCCAAGTTCTGCTCCATGAAGATCAGCCAGGAAATCCGCGACTCCGCCGCCAAACAGAATGATGTGGCGACCAGCGGCATGGCGGAAATGGCCGAGAAATTCCGGGCCGAAGGCGGCGAGATCTACATCAAGACCGAGGGCTGATCGGGTCCGATGGATCTCCGGTCCGGACAGTCTGTTTCGGGGGTCGACCTTTCAGGGATCGACTTCACCGACCTTGACCTGACCGACTGTGTCTTCACGGACTGCCGGTTCAGCGATCAGATCCTGTCCAGCACGGTCCTGGAGGGCGCGCGGTTCCAGGGGTGCGTACTTGAAGGCTGTCGCTTCACCCATGCCGACCTTCGGGAAGCTGTCTTCGAGGACTGCACCCTGTCTGCGCAGCAGTCAGGGTGCGGGTTCGCCTTCAGCCGGATGGACATGGTCCGGTTCATCCGATGCAACCTCTCCTTCGGGAGGTTCGACCGGATCGAGGCCTATGGCGCGGAGTTTGACACCTGCAATCTGCGCGGCGCGGTGTTCCTGAAGGCTGACTTCGGTCGGTCCTTCGGGCGAAGTGTCGTCAGGTCCTCAGGGCGTTTCAGGGCGTGTAATCTGGAACTGGCCGACATGGCTGAGCTGGCCCTGCCGGAAGGTGACTTCGGAGGATCAAGCCTGCGGGAAGCCGATCTCCGCTCGGCAAACCTGGAGAGGGCCGACCTGACGAATGTGGACCTGTTTCAGGCCCTGACAGAGGGGGCTAGGCTGGCTGGGGCCGACCTGCGTGGCGCAGAGGTGAGCGGTCTGAATCTGGCGGCCCTGGGCAGCTATTCCGGCGCCCGTTTCGCATCAGATCAGCAATACCGCCTGCTGTCGGCCCTTGGGGTGGAAATTTATTCTGACTAGCGCTTCTTGTTACTGCGGTCGGGCCCACTATATCGCGAAGCATGTTCGGAAACTCACCCATCAATAATCCAAAAATCCCCGCCTATTCACCGCGCAGGCTGGTGAGTGGCATCGCCGTCATTGGCGTGCTGTTTGGCGCCCTTCTGGTCCTGACCAACTGCTCCACCACGGTGCAGCCCGGCAATGTCGGGGTCCGGATCCGGACCCTGGGCACCAATGCCGGCGTCCAGCAGGAGCCGCTGCCGGCCCGTTGGTATCTGGTCGGGGTTGGTGAGCGGATCGTGCAGTATCCGGCGATCCAGCGGACCTATACCTACACCCGGGAAGCCGACCAGTTCGGCTCTGACGGCAACGAAGAAATCTCCTTCAGCGACAACAACGCCCTGCCGATGACGGCCGACGTCCAGGTGGTCATGCGGGTCGACCCGCAGGCAGCGCCGGTGCTTTACACCCGCTATCGTCTGTCCTTCGACCAGCTGTTCGAGGGGCCCATCCGCAACGACATCCGGTCCGCCATCGCCGCAGAGACCGAGCTTGTGCCCGTGGAGTTCCTTTACAGGGGCGGCCGCCAGCAGGTGATCCAGAAGGCCCTTGCCCGGGTCCAGAAGAAGTGGGGCCCCCAGGGCGTGGCGATCAGCCAGGTCGACTGGATCGGCAATATCCGCTACCCGCAGGTCATCCTCGACTCGATCCAGGCCAAGACCAAGGCCGACGCAGACACGATCGCCGCCCAGGCCCGGGTCGCCGTCGCCAAGGCTGTGGCGGAGTCCAAGGTGGAACAGGCCAGGGGTGAGGCCGAGGCCAACCGCCTGCTCGCCCAGTCCATTTCCAGCAGCCCGGAGGTCGTGCAACTGCGCGCCATCGAGAAGTGGGACGGAAAGCTTCCGACGGTCACTGGCGGGTCTGTACCCTTCGTGGATATCCGCGGGAAATAGCGCCTAGGCTTCGGCCTCGACGCCTTCCCGACGGGCTGCCTGCCAGACCTCTTTCGCTGCGTCGATGTTCATGGCGGCGATGGCCAGGCCGACGACCAGATCCGGCCAGAAGGCTTGGGTCACTGAGGTGAGCAAGGCGGCGCCGATGATGGCGATATTGGCCAGGGCGTCATTCCGCGCCGAAAGGAAAGCTGCGCGGGTCAGGCTTCCGGCGTGCTCACGATATCGGGCCAGCAGGAAGGCGCAGGCAAGATTCACGCCCAGGGCGCCCAGGCCGGTGATGGACAGGAGGCCCGGATCCGGAACTACCGGATGTGTAAATTTGGTGATGACTGTCCACAGGGTCGCCAGACCCGGCGCCAGCAGCAGAGCGGCCAGTCCCTTGCCGACTGTCGCCCTGCGACGGGCCGACCAGCCCAGGGCAGCCAGGATCAGCAGGTTCACTGAGGCGTCTTCCAGGAAGTCCACAGAGTCAGCGAAGAGGGATACCGACCCGATCCTTCGCGCGACGAAGAACTCCACGCCGAAATAGGCCAGATTGGCGAGGGCGACGATCAGGACGGCGCGGCGAAGGGCGTGGGTGCTGGGGGCTATCACGGCGGCGTCCTACCACAATTGTTCCGGAACAGGTGCGGCGTCGGAATTGTCACACATATATGTCAGATCGCTTGCCGGTAGCGGCGCATCTTGACCCGGCCTGCGGTGCGCTCTCTAGGTGAAATTCAACGGAGGACTTCATGCGGCTTCAGGATCGGCTCAAGCGGGATTGGCGTTTCTGGCGCGGTCTCAGCCGGACGCTGAAGCGTGTAAAGTCCATCTCGCCGGACAGCGAGAACCTGCTGTGCGATGACCTGCAGGAGGCCGTGGAAACCTGGCGGGATCGCCGCGCCCTGACCTTTGACGGCAAGACCCTCACCTATGCCGAGATGGACGCCCTGGCCAATCGCTATGCCAACTGGGCGCGCAGCCAGAACCTGAAGCGCGGCCAGACGGTCGCCCTCTTCATGCCCAACCGCATGGAGTATTTCCCGATCTGGTATGGCCTGACCAAGATGGGCGTCATCACCGCCCTCATCAACAATCAGCTGGTCGGCCAGGCCCTGGCGCACTGTCTCAACCTGTCGGGCGCATCTCATGTCATTCTGGACGCCGAGACCGCCCCCGCCTTCGAATCCGCTGAGAGCCTGCTTGAAAAACCCATGATGCAGTGGGTCCATGGTCTAGTGCATGGCGCCCAGCGCGACATGGTCCAGACCCTGCGCAGTTGCAGTCAGATCCCTCCGGACCGGTCGGTGCGCAGCGGCATGACGGCCAGGGACCCTGCGCTCTACATCTACACCTCGGGTACGACCGGTCTGCCCAAGGCGGCCAAGATCAGCCACATGCGGGCCCAGCTCTACATGCGCGGCTTCGCCGGTGCGACCGGTGCGACGGCCAATGACCGGATCTATGTGGCCCTGCCGCTCTACCATGCGACCGGCGGCCTCTGCGGCCTGGGCGCCGCCTTGCTCAATGGCGGATCCGTCGTCCTGAAGTCGCGGTTCTCCGCCACCCGCTTCTGGCCCGATGTGGTCGAGGAGGGCGCGACCATGTTCGTCTATATCGGCGAGCTGTGCCGCTATCTGGTCAACCACCCTCCTGGTGAGGATGAGCGCCGGCACAAGCTGCGCCTGGCCTTCGGAAACGGCCTCAGCGCCGATGTCTGGGCCGAGATGCGCCCCCGGTTCAAGGTGCCCGACGTGCTGGAGTTCTATGGCTCCACCGAGGGCAATGTTTCCATGTTCAACTTCGACGGCAAGGTCGGCGCCATTGGTCGCGCGCCCAAGTGGCTGGGCAAGCGCATCAATTTCAAGCTGGTTCAGTTTGACCTGGAAACCGAGGCGCCGGTCCGCAGCGCCGCCGGGCTTTGCGTGGCGGCCGGGGTCGGTCAGATCGGCGAGTGCCTGGGCAAGATCGCGGCGTCGGATCCACGCAGCGAGTTCACGGGCTATGTGGACAAGGCGGCTTCGGACAAGAAGATCCTGCGCGATGTCTTCGAAAAGGGCGACGCCTGGTTCCGTACCGGCGACCTGATGAAGATGGACGCCGACGGCTACTACTATTTCGTCGACCGGATCGGCGACACCTTCCGCTGGAAGGGCGAGAACGTCTCGACCGGCGAGGTCGCTTCCCACCTGCAATCGGCGCCCGGCGTTCTGGAAGCCAATGTCTACGGTGTCGCCGTCCCTGGGGCGGAGGGCCGGGCCGGCATGGCGGGTCTGGTGGTCTCGGAAGACTTCGACCTCAAGACCTTTGGAGACTATGTGGCCCAGGCGCTGCCCAGCTATGCCCAGCCTGTCTTCATCCGCATTCTGCCGGTCATAGCCACAACGGGCACCTTCAAGTACCGCAAGGTCGATCTTGTGAAGGACGGGTTTGATCCCGGGACGATCAAGGACAAGATATTCTACAGGACAGCGGCCAAGGGATATGTCCGCCTGACCCGCCCGACCTACGGCAAGATTCTGGAACAGGGCATCAAACTCTAGACTGGCATGTTGTGTGATCGGTCGTGGCGCTGTCTAAATGGGACTCTGTTCAGGAGATCCCCATGTCGCGCCACCTTCTCGTCGCCGGACTTTCAGCCCTAGCCCTCATCGCCGCAGGGTCGGCCCAGGCGCGCAGTGTCCCGGCCGACAAGGCGGCGATCGACGCCCAGCTGAACAAGTTCTACCCGCGCCTGGATGCGCTTTATAAGGACATCCACGCCCACCCGGAGCTGGGCTTCCAGGAAACCGAAACAGCGAAGAAGCTGGCCGCTGAAATGCGCGCCCTGGGCTTCACTGTAACCGAGAACATCGCCGGCACCGGCATTGTCGCCATCTACAAGAACGGCGCCGGCCCGACCGTCATGGTGCGGACCGAGATGGACGCCCTTCCCATGGAGGAGAAGTCCGGTCTGCCCTACGCCAGCCATGTGACCGCCACCTGGAACGGCAAGCAGACCCCTGTCGCTCATTCCTGCGGCCACGACATCCATATGGCGTCCTGGGTCGGGACCGCCCAGGCCCTGATCGCCATGAAGTCCAAGTGGCATGGCACCCTGATGTTTGTCGGCCAGCCGGCGGAAGAAACCACTGGCGGCGCCCGGGGCATGATCGCCGATGGCATTTTCACGAAGTTCCCGAAGCCTGACGTGGGTTTCGCCCTGCATGTTGGCCCGGCGGGCTATGGTGAGGTCACCTATCGGCCAGGCGTGAACAGCTCCAATTCCGACAGCATGGAAATCCTGTTCAAGGGCAAGGGCGGGCACGGTTCGACCCCCAGCATCACTATTGACCCGGTGATCGAGGCGGCCCGCTTCACCATGGATGTCCAGACCGTGGTCAGCCGCGAAAAGGACCCGGCCGCCTTTGGGGTCATCACCGTCGGCGCCATCCAGTCGGGCAATGCCGGTAACATCATCCCGGACACCGCCCTGCTGCGTGGAACCATCCGCAGCTATGACAGCGGAGTTCGCGCCAAGCTTCTCGACGGTATCCGCCGCACCGCCGCTGCTGTTGCGGCCATGGCGGGCGCCCCTGCACCGGACATTGACCTGGTGGTCGGCGGCCGCGCTGTCTTCAATGACGAGACGGTCACGGCCAGGACCGCTGAAGTGTTCAAGGCCGCCTTCGGCGCCAAGGCCACAGTTCAGCCTTCGCCCGGCCCGCAGAGCGAGGACTATTCCGAGTTCGTCATCGCCGGCGTGCCGTCCCTGTTCTTCGGCATTGGCGGCTATGATCCGGCCAAGATCGCCGAAGCTGCGGCAAAGGGTCAGACCCTGCCGGCCAATCACTCGCCCTATTTCGCCCCGGTTCCGGAGCCGACCATCCGTAACGGGGTCCAGGCCATGACCCTGGCGGTCCTCAATTACCTCGCCCCCTGATTTTCACTCCGGAGCTGCAATGTCCCTCAAGATTTCCGCCCTGATCGGCGCCCTTTCCCTGGCCATGGCCGGCGCCGCACAGGCCGCGCCGGAATACGCCGTCATCAAGATGACCCAGACCGTGGATCGTCCCGCCGCCGCCGTCTGGGCCAAGGTGGGCGGCTATTGTGATCTTGGCGTCTGGATGAAGATCGACTGCAAGATCACCTCGGGAGACGGGGGGATCGGCTCGGTCCGCGCCATTGCCGGCGGCCGGGTCACAGAGGTGATGGTCGGAAAGACTGACCTCTCTTACGGCTATGTGCAGCCGGCGGTGGAGGGCAGGTTCTACAACCTCTACCATGGCTTCCTGGAGGCCAAGGCGGTCACGGCCAGGACCTCGGTCCTGAACTACACACTGGTCTATGACGTCTCGAACCTGCCCGACCAGGCGGCCAAGGACGCCGACATCGCCCGCCGCCGGACCATGTTCATGGGCGCCCTGACTGCCATGAAGACCCTGGCGGAAGCCAAGTAGGATGGAAGGCCTGGCCCAGGCGCGGATGCAGACGGTCCGGGACCACATGGCCCTGGAATGCGCCTGCGACTGGGACGCCGTCATCGCAACCTTCGCCCACCCCCGATATGAAATGTACGGGACGGGTGCTGTCTTTGATGGCGAGGAGGCCGTGCGGGGTTACTTCAAGGCCTCGCGCACGCCCTTCCCGGACCAGGGCAACGAGATCATCGCCCTTGCCCATGACGGTGACACCGTCCTGGTGGAGTTCTGGCTGACCGGCACCCACCTTGGCCCCCTGCGCGTGCGCGGCAAGACCATTGAGCCTACCGGCAAGGCCTTCCGCGTGCGCATGACCGCAAGCTTCGAATTCCCGCCCGGATCCGACAGGATCATCTGCGAGCGCCCCTATTATGACAGCGGCGCTGTGTTGAGGGCCCTTGGGCTGGAGCCCTAGAACCGCTTCAGCATCACGCCCCGGATCGCCAGGTCTGACTCTGCCCGTGGCGTATGGGTGCGCCAGGTGAGGTCGGCCTGGAAATAGGTCTTCCGGGCCATGACCCTGGAATAGCTCACAGCCAGATCTGTTTCCGCAGGCCCGCCTGTGAGGGCGGTGTCCACTTCGGTGGTGTGGTTGTAGCCTTCATCATCGACCTCGGTCTGGGCCAGGGCCACGGATCCTGAGCGCAGTTGCAGGGGCTGGCTGACACTGAAGGTCAGGCGGTCTCCCCTGGCCGCGACGTCCGGAAGCGTCAGGGCCATGCCATAGCCCCGGGAATCCAGGTCGCTGACCCGGGAGATCAGGCCCTGTGCCACGTCTCGGCCTGGGGTTCGGGCATTGGCGAGGGTCAAGGCGAGGCTACGTCCAGATCCCAGGTCGATGACGGCGGTGACGTCGGCTTGGTAGGAGGCGCCTCCCTTGCCGAAATTGAGGGCGCTCTCGGGACCATAGGAGGCGCCGAGCAGGCCGGAGGTTTCGTTGAGGGCCGACACCATGACCCCCAGCAAAACGGGGCCGTCATCCTGATAGACGAGGCCAATCGTCTCTGAACGGGCGGAGCGCGCATTGGCGCCCCTGAGCGACAGGGGCTGGTCCGGCTCTGGTGTCTGAGACCAGCCGGCGGCCAGGCGCAGGTTTTCAGAGAGGGGTGCGGCGACCGTGGCTGAGTATCCGCCCTGGGCCAGGGCGCTCAGACCGCCGACCCCGGGGTCGGCGGCGGCAGTCGAGCCCCACAGCGCCCTGTCGAAGAAGCCAGCTGAGGCCAATCCATAACCCCCGGCGATCGAGATGCCCTCACGCGTGGTGTAGGCCAGATAGTTTATGGGGGCGCGCGGGGCGGTTGCCCCCATCCTGTAGGCGTCCCGGTCAAACCGGTCGTCCGCCAGGGTGCTGAGGGTGTCGCGATAGATCGAGATTTCGCCGCCCCCGGCCAGTTTCAGGGAGTTGGTCCAGACGGGGTTGTAGGTCAGGGACGACAGGCTGACGGCCGTTCCCGCGGGCTTGCTGATGAGGGTCGAAAGATTGGCCGAGAAGTTCCGGCTGTAGCCATCGAACACCGTGTAGGTGTTCAGGGCTGTTCCAAGGGACTTCAGTGTTCCCAGGGTGGTGCTGCTGATGGTCGCACTGCTGCTGGCGCCCAGGGAGATTGAGGTCCCGGTCGGACTCACGGCGCTGAGGGCGCCAACCGGCGAGAAGGCCCGGGAGAGGTTGAGCAGGCCGACGCCGTAGGTGGTGTCCGTTCCTGCCGCGCCAAGATTGGTGGCGGTGGCCAGCAGGACGGCCGGGGCGGCGCCATTCCGGATCAGGGCCGGCCAGGTTTTCTGCAGCAGGGCCACAGCTCCCGCCACGACGGGCGCGGCCATGGAGGTGCCCGACCAGGAGGCCAGGGCCGTCGGTCCGTACTTGATCCCCGGCGCAATGATGTTCTCACCCGGGGCCATGAGCCAGAGGGAAGAATAGGTGACGGACTTGGCAGGCGTCGTTCCGCTGGCTGCAGCGGTCGCCGAGCCGGTTCCGGGGGTGTTTGAGAAGCTGGACTTGACGTTGGCGCTGTTGACCGAGCCGACAAACAGCAGGCGGGAGAGGGCGGCCTGGGACAGGCCCAGAGAGTTCGCGCCGGCCAGCAGGGTCGTATTCTCATTGCCCCCTGCAAAGACCAGAACCGCCCCCTTGCCGGCGGCATAGTTCATGGCGGTGACGATCCGGTTGGTCGGCGCAAAAGTGAGGCTGAGATTGATCACCGTGGCGCCGGCATCGGCGGCCTTGGTGATGCCGTTCGCAATGTCGACATCATAGCCTATGCCGAGCGCGCTCATGGACTTCTGGGCGACGATGGTGACGCCAGGCGCCACGCCCGACATCATTGCCGTAGCGCCGGTGTAGGCGCCCGCCGCAATGGCGGCCACAGCAGTGCCGTGGCCCTGATCGTCTGCCGCGCCATTGCTGCACTTGAAGGTGATGGCGGCGCAGCTGGACAGGGCGGATACCCGGCCGGTCACCTCGAAATTGTTGGATATGATGCCGGTGTCCACAATGCCGAGGACGACGCCCTGGCCGCCTTTGGTGTTGGTCGTTGTGGATGTTGGCAGCGAGATCTGGTTGAGCCAGGGGGTCGAATAGTTTGTCGGCGTCGTCGCCAGTGTGGTGGCGAAGGGAGTCACCGTGTCAGTGATCTCCGAAGCAGCGTGTGCATGACCCGCCATCAGGGCGATGACGGCGCCTGTTCCCAGCCATATCGATTTCATTTGGTTTCCGTTCCGAATTCGGGCGGGAATTATCAACGCAAGGTAAATCGACCTGCCACCTAAGGGGGTAAATCCCGGTTCAGCATGTTGCCGACCCGGGGGGCAGACCCGGAAATCTCCACGGTCTGTTTAGGTGTGTGAGGCTCTCTGTTTCCAGATATGGCCGATTCGGCGACCGGCAGACTGGCGAGCAAAATGACCCTGGCGATCCCTGCCGCCCGTTCGGAAAACAAGCTTCTCGGCCTTGAAATCCTGCGGTTCATCACCGCCTTCGCCATACTGGTCTGGCACTACCAGCACTTTTCCTTTGTTGGCGAAGAGGCGACTGGCTTTGTCCGGAACCAGCAGCCGCTCTACGGATTGTTCAGGCCCTTTTTCGACTACGGCTTGAACGGTGTGCAGGTCTTCTGGTGCATCAGCGGCTTCATCTTTTTCCACAAATACCGCGACAGTCTGGCGGAACGACGGGTGGATGGCCGCAGTTTTTTTGTCCTGAGGTTTTCCAGGCTCTATCCGCTTCATCTCTTCACCCTGCTGGTCGTCGCAGGCCTGCAGGTCCTGTATGTCGGAAGCCATGGGTTCAGCTTTGTCTACGGCAACAACGACCTGAAGCACTTTGTCCTGCAACTCTTCCTGGGCTCCTACTGGGGTCTGCAGAACGGGTTGAGTTTCAACGGACCGATCTGGTCGATCTCCATGGAGGTCCTGGTCTATTTCGTCTTCTACGCCTGCCTCCGACTGTTCGGGCGTACCAACCTGGTGAACCTGGCCATGATCGGCCTGTTCCTGCTGGCCAAGTCCCGGGGAAGCGAAAGCGCCCTGGTCAATGGCGTGGGCTTTTTCTACGCGGGCGGCCTGGCCGCTATTTTCCGGGGGCGATTTGCCGGTCATCGGGCCTGGCCCTGGATCCAGATTGCCGTGCTGACCTGCCTCTCCTGCGCAATCTCCGCCGCGGCTGGTCTTGATGTGCTCAGCGACAGCGAAAAGACCAATAGCGCCCTGTTTGTCCTGACCCCTCTGGTTCTGGTGCTGGCGGCCGGCCACCTCCCTGCGCCCCCCGCTGTCGCCCGGGTGATCGAGGGGTTCGGGAATCTGACCTATGCCAGCTATCTCCTGCATTTCCCCCTGCAACTGGCCGCGATCCTTGGGTTTTCGGCGCTGGGTCTGGCTGTTCCCTTCTACAGCAGCAGTCTCTTTGTGGTTTATCTTGTGGTGGTCCTTGCCCTGTCCTGGGTTGCCTTCAGGTTCTTCGAGAAGCCTGCCCAGAACGCCATCCGCAGGGCCTGGCTGGCCTGATCCCTTCGGAAATCCGCTGCGCCGCGCCGGACTCGCCTATATGTAGGCCATGGCTTCGGACGTGACCGATCAACCCCTGCAAGGCGCGGCCCTGATCAAGGATCAGGTGCGCCGGCTCCCGGACTCGCCGGGGGTCTATCGTATGATGGGCGAAGACGGCGAGGTCCTCTATGTGGGCAAGGCCCGGTCCCTGAAGAAGCGCGTCATCCAGTATGCCCAGGGCCGGTTCCACACCCAGCGCATCGCCCTGATGGTCGACCTGACCCGGTCCATGGAGTTCGTCACCACCCGCACCGAGACCGACGCCCTTCTGCTCGAGATCAATCTGATCAAGCAGATGAAGCCAAGGTTCAACGTCCTGCTGCGGGACGACAAGAGCTTCCCCGAAATCGTCATCCGGCGCGAACATCCCGCTGCCCAGCTGCGCAAGCATCGCGGGGCCCATACCATCAAGGGCGACTATTTCGGGCCCTTCGCCTCGGCCCACTCGGTGACCAAGACCCTCAACACCCTGCAGAAGGCCTTCCTCCTGCGATCCTGCTCCGACAGCGTCTATGAGGCGCGGACCCGACCCTGCATGCTGCACCAGATCAAGCGCTGCGCAGCGCCCTGTACGGGCCTGATAAGTCTGGAAGACTATGCCGGGCTGGTTGACCAGGCCGAGGACTTCCTGCGGGGCCGGAGCCGGGCGGTGCTGGCGACCCTGTCGTCGCAGATGCAGGCGGCTTCCGATGACATGGAGTTCGAGCTGGCTGCCCGCCTGCGTGACCGGATCCGCGCCCTGGCCTCAGTCTCCCAGGAGACCCAGATCAATCCGGAGTCCCTGGAGGAGGCCGATGTCTTCGCCCTGCACGCAGAAGGGGGTCAGGCCTGCATGCAGGTCTTCTTCTTCCGCGCCGGCCAGAACTGGGGCAACCGCGCCTACTTCCCCCGGGTGGACAAGACTGATGGGGATTCTGAGGTCATGGCGGCCTTCCTGGGCCAGTTCTACGACGACAAGCCCATCCCCAAGCTGATCCTGACCAGTGTCGAGCCTGACGAGGCCGACCTGCTGACCGAGGCCTTTGGTATCAAGGCCGGCCGCAAGGTCGAGATCACACGGCCCCAGCGGGGTGAGAAGCGCCAGCTTGTCGATGACGCCCTGACCAATGCCCGGGAGGCCCTGGGGCGGAAGATGTCGGAAAGCTCGGCCCAGTCGAAACTGCTGGCCGGCGTCGCCGAGGCCTTTGGTCTGGACACCGACCCCGAGCGGATCGAGGTCTATGACAACAGCCACATCATGGGCACCAACGCCGTCGGCGGCATGATCGTCGCGGGCCGCGATGGCTTCCTGAAGAGCCAGTACCGCAAATTCAACATCAAGGGGACGGACCTGACCCCTGGCGATGACTACGGCATGATGAAAGAGGTCTTCCGACGCCGGTTCGCCCGATTGGTGAAGGAAGAGGAGTCCGGCGACAGCCGCGCCCGCCCGGACCTGGTCCTGGTGGATGGCGGCGCAGGCCAATTGGCGGCCTCCCTCGAAATCTTCGAGGAGCTCGGCATAGACGACATCGCCATTGTCGGTGTGGCCAAGGGCCCTGACAGGGACGCGGGGCTTGAGCGCTTCTTCCTGCCCGGCAAGCCGCCCTTCATGCTCGAGCCCAAGAGCCCGGTGCTTTACTACCTGCAGAGGCTGAGGGATGAGGCGCACAGGTTCGCCATCGGCACTCACCGCATCAAACGCTCGGCGGAAATGCTCAAGAACCCGCTGGACGAGATCGACGGCGTCGGTCCCGGTCGCAAGCGGGCCCTGCTGCACGCCTTCGGGTCTGCGCGGGGTGTGTCCCGCGCCTCGGTGGATGACCTGGCCAAGGTCGATGGCGTCAGCGACGCCCTTGCAGAACGCATTCACGCCTTCTTCCGAAAGGGCTAAGCTCAACCCATGAAGGCCATTCCGAATCTTCTCTCCTCAGGGCGGTTGGTGCTGACCCTGTTCATGTTCCTTGCCCTGGCTGCGGTCGGGGGCGGGATTCCGTTCCTGATGATCAGCCCCGAGGCCCATCAGGGCCTGGTCAGGTTCGCCTTCTGGGCCTTTGTCGTGGCGGCGGTGACAGACTTTTTCGACGGATGGCTGGCGCGAAAACTGGATGCGGTCACGGTATGGGGCGCCATTCTGGATCCGATCGGCGACAAGGTTCTGGTGTGCGGCGCCATTCTGGGCCTGCTGGCCATGGGCCCCCAGCCCATGGTGATCGTGCCGTCCGGCCTGATCCTGTTCCGCGAATTCACCGTCAGCGCCCTGCGGGAAGTGGGCGCCGGCAAGGGCATCAAGCTGCCTGTCACCCTGCTGGCCAAGTGGAAGACCACCTGCCAGCTCACGGCGCTGGGGGCGGAGCTTCTGCTGGCGGCCGGTTCGGCCTTCACCATGACGCCGGCCTGGCGCGAAGCCCTGGCCCTTTTCGCCCACGGCACCCTCTGGGTCGCCGCCGTCATCACTATCGTCACGGGGTTCCAGTACTGGGACCAGACCCGCAAGGCGCTGCAGGATTAGAGATCAGGGCAGGGGGATGAACTCGGCGTCATCGGCGTCGGGCAGTTTCATCCGGCCTGCCTTCCAGTCCGCCTTGGCCTGTTCGAGGCGCTCTTTCGAAGACGAGACGAAGTTCCATTCCAGGAACCGCGGTCCGACAGGCTCTCCACCCAGCAGCATGACCGTCGAGGTCGTGTTTGCGGTGAAGAGGACAGGCGCACCCGGTTTGAACACCAGCATGCGCCCGGCCCCGAAGGTCTGGTTGTCGACCTCGACCTCCCCCGAGACAACATAGGCCGCCCGCTCGGGATACTCCGCTGGCAGCTGGGCCTGGGCTCCGACCTGCAGAACCCAGTGCACATAGAACATGGGCGAGTGGGTCCTGACCGCGGCCTCTGCGCCAAACGCCTTGCCGGCGATCAGGCGGGCCCACATGCCGCCGCCCTCATAGGTCGGCAGGTCGCTGATGTCGTGGTGCGCGAAAGCCGGGTCGGTCTCCTCCAGATGGTCGGGCAGGGCGACCCAGGCCTGGATCCCGTGAATGGGACCACCCCGGGCCCGCAGGCCCTCAAACCGTTCCGAGTGTGTGATCCCCCGGCCCGCCGTCATCCAGTTCACTTCGCCAGGCACAATGACCTGGGTGGCGCCGACGCTGTCGCGATGGGTGATTTCCCCGTCGAACAGATAGGTCACGGTTGAGATGCCTATGTGGGGGTGAGGCCGGACATCGGCGCTGCGCGGCAGATCCCGGGGGAAATCCGACGGCCCCATGTGATCGAAGAAGACAAACGGGCCGACCATGCGCCGTTTTGCATAGGGCAGGACCCGACCGACTTCGAAGCCGCCGAGATCCTTGCGCTTCTGGTCAATGACGAGGTCGATCATGGTCGGTTCAGCCCTGGGTGCTCACATAGGCGCTGATCAGGCCCAGGGGCGCGGCGGTGGTGTTCTTCACGGCGCGGATGACAATGCGGCTTTCAATGTTCGAGACCAGGCCCAGACCCAGGATCTTCTCCCGCAGGAAGTCGTCAAAGGCGTGCATGTCGCGGGTGACGATCCGCAATTCATAGTCGGCTGCGCCGGTTACCGTAGCGCATTGCACCACTTCCGGCAGCTTGACGATGGCGGTCTCGAAGGCGTCGAGATTGTCCTTGGTCGGCAGGGACAGCTTGACCGTGCAATAGACCTCGAACCCCAGGCCCAGCTTTTCCCGGTCCAGAATGGTCACCCGGCGCTGGATGACTCCGGAATCCTCAAGGCGCTTGATACGCCGCCAGCAAGGGCTGGAGGACAATCCGACCCGGTCGGCGATCTCGGCGACGCTGAGGGCAGCGTCATGCTGGATAAGGTCCAGAATCTTGGCATCGACCGCGTCGAGGGGCTCGGACATGTTTTACTCGCGAAATAGGGGTAAAATGGCTTCAATCGTGCCGGATCAGAGGCTCTTGGGGCATGCCTTTGGCAAGCAATTGCGACAATCTTATATGATCTTGCAAGGACTTTGGCAGTCTCAAAAGGAAGGAATTTGCGATGCAGCGCCTGGAAGCGACGCTCGACGACAAGTTTCTGCTCAAAGAGGGCCGGGTGTTCATCACCGGAGTCCAGGCCCTTCTGAGGGTCATGATCGATCAGCGCCGCCTGGATGAGGCCGCCGGGCGTAACACTGCAGGCTTCCTGTCCGGCTATCGCGGCTCGCCACTCGGGGGGCTGGACCAGCAGGCGCACAGGGCGCGGAAACATCTGGACGCCGCCCAGGTGGTCTTCAAGGAGGGGCTCAACGAAGACCTGGCCGCCACGGCCGTCTGGGGCAGCCAGCAGGCCAACCTGTTTCCCGGCGCGCTCTACGATGGCGTTTTCGGCATGTGGTACGGCAAGGCGCCAGGGGTGGACCGCACCGGAGACGCCTTCAAGCACGCCAACTTCGCCGGAACCCATCCCACCGGGGGTGTGCTGGCCGTGGCCGGTGATGACCACACCTGCAAGTCCTCCACCCTGCCCAGCCAGTCGGAATACGCCTTCCAGGACTTCGAAATGCCGGTCCTGTCGCCGGCCGATGTGCAGGAGGTCCTGGACTATGGCCTGCTGGGCTATGGCCTCTCGCGGTTCTCCGGCCTGTGGGTTGGTCTCATCGCCCTGGCTGACACCATGGACTCCGGTGTCACCATCGACGTCTCCCTGGACCGCCACAAGATCATCACCCCGGCCAACTACGCCCTGCCGAGCGGGGGCCTGGGCATAAGGCTGAAGGACCAGCCGCTGGACAAGGAGCGCCGTCTCCGGACCCACAAGATCCCCGCCGCCCTGGCCTTTGCCCGGGCCAACAGGATTGACCGCGTGGTGCTGGGCGCGCCCCGGCCCCGCCTGGGCATTGTCTGCCAGGGTCAGGCCTACAAGGACGTGATCGAGGCCTTTGCGGCCATGCGGATCTCGTTTGCGGAAGCCGCAGACCTCGGGGTAGCCATCTACAAGGTGGGCATGCCCTGGCCCCTGGAACCCCAGGGCCTGAAGGCCTTCGCCGCCGGTCTCGAGACCCTGATGGTCATTGAGCACAAGCGGCCCCTGATCGAGGGCCAGGCCCGCGCCGCCCTCTATGACCTGCCGGCCCATGCCCGCCCGCGGATCATCGGCAAGACCGACGAGCAGGGCCATCCTCTGCTCTCGGAGCTGAGCTCCCTTTCCGTCGCCGAAATCGCCCTGGCCATTGCTGACCGCCTGCCGCCAGGCCCTCACATGGACCGGGTGCATGACTATCTGAGCCGCGTGTCGGCCGCCTCCATGGCCGCCGTCACCCTGGCGACCGACCAGCAGCGCAAGCCCTTCTTCTGCTCCGGCTGCCCGCACAATACCTCGACGCGACTGCCAGAAGGCTCCCGGGCCCTGGCCGGGATCGGCTGTCACTATATGGCCAGCTTCTCTGATCCCCAGACCGACCTGAACAGTCACATGGGCGGGGAGGGTTTGACCTGGGTAGGGTCCGCGCCCTTCACCTCGGAAAAGCACGTCTTCGTCAATCTGGGGGACGGCACCTATAACCACTCGGGCTCCCTGGCCATCCGCGCCTCGATCGCAGCAGGGTCGCACGTGACCTACAAGCTGCTCTTCAATGACGCTGTGGCCATGACCGGCGGACAGAAGGCAGAGAGCGGCTTTACCCCCGCTCAGATTACCCGCCAGCTGGCGTCCGAAGGCGTGGCCCGCACGGTGATCGTGGCGGCGGAGCCCGAGCGCTATCAGGGCGTCACCGACCTGGCGCCTGGGGTGGAGGTGCATCCCCGTTCGGAGCTGATGGCGGTCCAGCGCCTGCTGCGCGACACCCCCGGCGTCACGGTCCTGCTCTACGACCAGATCTGCGCCACCGAAAAACGCCGTCGCACCAAGCGGGGAACCCTGGCGGCTTCGCCCCGGCGGGTCTTCATCAATCCCCTGGTCTGCGAAGGCTGCGGGGACTGCTCGAAGGCGTCCAACTGCGTCGCGGTCGAGCCCTATGACACTGAATTCGGACGCAAGCGGCAGATCAACCAGTCCAGCTGCAATACCGACTATTCCTGCCTGCAGGGCTTCTGTCCGTCCTTCGTGACCCTGGAAGGGGCGGAAAACGCCCTGGGCGCCGCCCGTCCGGCCCTGAGCGCAGCATCGACTCCGTCACCGGCGTTCGAGCCCCTGACAGGCCTGCGGAACATCGTCTTCACCGGCATTGGCGGAACGGGGGTGACCACGACCGCCTCGATCCTGGCCATGGCCGCCCACCTGGACGGTCACGCCGCCTCGGTGGTGGACATGACAGGTCTGGCCCAGAAGGGCGGGGCCGTCTTCAGCCATGTGCGTATCGGTTCAGAGGCCGACAGCGTGGTCGGCGGACGGGTTCCCGCAGCCAGCGCCCACGTACTGATCGCCTGTGACATCCTCTCGGCCGCGGGCCCGGACGCCCTGGCCCTCTACGCCAGGGACCGCACCATGGCGGTGGCCAATTGCGACTTTGCGCCTACAGCTGATTTCGTCACGGACCGGGACGTCCGTTTCGACGCTGCGAACATGGGCAAGCGGATCGCCGCAGCCACGCATAGTTTTGACGAGGCCCCGGCCCACCATCTGGCGGAGAGCCAGTTCGGCGACGCCATCTACGCCAATATGATCATGCTGGGGTTTGCCTGGCAGAAGGGCCATGTGCCGGTTTCCAGTCAGGCCATGTACCGGGCCATCCAGCTCAATGGCGTGGCGGCTGACCAGAACTTTCAGGCCTTCGAACTGGGGCGCCAGGTCGCGCATGATCCGCGCCTTGCCCAACCTGCGCCGGCCCCCGATCCAGCCACCATCCCCCTGGACGATCTGATCGCCCGCCGGGCGGAAGACCTTAAGGCCTATCAGAACGCCGCCTATGCTGAAGACTACCGCGCGCGCGTCACCAGGATTGCAGGCCTTGGATCCGACGCCCTGACCCGTGCGGTCGCCGTCAATCTCTACAAGCTCATGGCCTGCAAGGACGAGTACGAGGTGGCGCGGCTCTATTCCGACGGAAGGTTCGCCGCCGAGCGGAGCAAGGCCTTCAAGGGCGGCCGGGCCAAGGTCTGGCTTGCGCCGCCCTTCCTTGCCCTCAAGGACGCCGAGGGGCGGCCGCGCAAGGTGGCCTTCGGTGGCTGGATGCTCGACGTCGTCTTTCCGCTGCTGGCGAAAATGAAGGGGCTCCGCGGGACCGCAATCGACCCGTTCGGCGCAACGGAAGAGCGCAGGATGGAACGTCGCATGGTTGCGGATTATCAGGCCGACCTTGCGAGGATTGAAGCCGAGTGGAGGGACCCAAGGGCAGGCTTGGCGCGTGAGCTGGCAGAGATTCCGCAACGGATACGTGGGTTTGGGCATGTGAAGGCCGCCAGCTTCAAATCTGCTGCAAGCCTGCGAGATGGCCTCTGGAAGGCATGGGAGAAAGCCTAGGACAAGTGTCCTCAAAGGCAGGAGGTATTGCTACTACTGGTAGGTATATCTCAATCTTTGCAGGTGAAGAACCTAGCAAGGGTTGGGCTTGGTGGGCTGTTCGAGCCTCCAGCCGCAGGGAGCAGAAGTGGTCGCTGCGAGACGAAATCTACGGACCAGAGGGGGCGACCGCTCCATCAGGAACCTTGACGCCCTAAAGCGTACGGCTTCGACGAGCCGTGTGCTGAATCTTCTTTCAGTCGCAGACGACCGTGACCCCGAGGACCGGACCTACGCGGCCCTGCCATTCTTCACCAATCCAATTCTGAACGAAGCGATTGTCCTGAAACACCGGGTCCGCCGGGACGAGCGCTATGTGTTCGACTATCCTCCGACTGTCGCCACGAAAGTCATCCTGCCCTTTGAGCGTAAGGATCTGCGCCTGGGCGGGCAGTCCTTTTTCGTTGGCCAGCGGGGGTGGTTGTCCCTTCTGGACGAATTCTCGCAGAACCAGGACTTCAACCAGCGCGACATTGCACTTCTGCAGGACCTGGACGAACTGCCCTCCCTCGACCCGTTCCTGCTGAAGGAACATCTTCATCGTCGGGGATATGCAATTTCGTCCACCTATTTTGCCATTTCAGACGCCGATATGCAGCGCATGCAGACCTTTGTTGGATCCCAGATCCAGGTGCTGATCGCGCGCGCATTTCCCAACCGCAACTCGAATAACAGTCAGCAGAAGATGGCCAGCCTCATCCTCTCCACGACGATAGACGAGCGCCTTGAGCCCCTTCGGCAGGTCATGCGGCTCGATGAGGAGAGCTACCGGGAAGGCATATTCAGCTGGAAGGGCTTTCTCTATTACAAATGGGCTCTGAATGACCTCATTCCGCGCCTGGTCGACGTCCTGGAAGAAATACCTCTGCTCAAGGCTTCCAACTTTGTGGACAAAGACCTTGCCCGAATGATCGAGACTTCAAAGACCGATCTGGTCCGCACAATCCAGTTACGCAAGCTGGAGGTGCAGGGCGCCCTGCTGGTCTATGATGACGCCTACCGGGACCTGACCCAGAACGACAAGCCCATGGCGTTCAGGGATTTTCTGATGAACGCGCCAAGCATGTTCCTCGTCCTGGGCGAACGCATAGGCGTGATCCAGCACATTGTCAGTTTCTGGCAGTATCGGTTCCCGCTGGCGACAGACCTGGTGGCGCCAACCGAGGAAATCGTCGATATTCTGCAGGACTTCTCGCAGAACCTTGAAACCTTCGAGCCGACCTTCGAGCAAAAGCGTCCGCCACCTCGCAGGAGGCGAAGCACCGCATCCGTCGAGGATGACAGCAATCCTTACATATCGATCGCCCCCTTGGCCTCGAGGCCAGGCGGGAAATGACTCCCGCAGGTGGCGTCGGGAGCCTGCGCCCCCGTATTCAGCTACCTCTGGTCGTTCTTTTTCAATCTTTAGGCCTGAAACTCCGTCCCGTGAAAATGCCCGGCTGTGATGGGTGTTTCAGCAAGGGAACTGTT
Organism: Alphaproteobacteria bacterium PA2; assembly: GCA_002256425.1. Taxonomy (NCBI): domain Bacteria; kingdom Pseudomonadati; phylum Pseudomonadota; class Alphaproteobacteria; species Alphaproteobacteria bacterium PA2. Next base: position 1,153,315 of record NKIZ01000001.1, read on the forward strand.
CGGACGTGGCCGCCGTAAAACGCAATAACAGGACGCGAGGCGGGGATCGATCGATCCGTAATCTCGACGCCCTGCGGCGGACAGCCTCGACCAGTCGCGTCCTGAACCTGCTGGCGGTGGCCGAAGGGCGCGACCCTGAGGACGAGATCTATGTGTCCCAGCCATTCTTCGCCAACCCCATCCTGAATGAGAGCATTGTCCTGAAGCACAGGGTGCGACGGGACGAGCGCTTTGTGTTCGACTATCCGCCGACGGTCGCCACCAAGGTCATCCTGCCTTTTGAGCGCAAGGATCTGCGCCTGGGCGGTCAATCCTTCTTTGTGGGGCAGAGGGGATGGCTCTCGCTGATGGAGGAGCTGACCCAGGATCACGACTCCATCCATCGGGATGCGGCGCTCCTCCAGGACCTCAGTGAGTTGCCCTCGCTGGATCCCTTTCTCCTGAAAGAGCATCTGAACCGTCGCGGATATGTCATCGCACCGGCCTATTTCGCCATTTCCGACGCCGACATGCAGCGCATGCAGACCTTTGTCGGCACGCAGATCCAGGCCCTGATCGAACTGGCCTTCCCGAACCACACCAGCAATGCCAGCCAGCACAAGATGGCCGGTGTGATCCTCTCGACGACCATTGACGAGCGACTGGAGCCGCTGCGGCGGGTCATGCGTCTGGATGCTGAAAGCTATCGGGAGGGCATCTTCAGCTGGAAGGGGTTCCTCTATTACAAGTGGGCCCTGAACGATCTGATCCCGCGGCTTTCCGACGTTCTCGACGAAGTCCCGCTCCTGAAGTCATCGAGCTATATCGACAATGATCAGGCCCGGATGATCGAGGCTTCCAAGTTTCAGCTGATCAAGACCATTCACCTGCGGCGGCTGGAAGTGCAGGAAGCCCTTCAGGTCTATGACGACGCCTATCGCGACCTGACCCAGAACGACAAGCCCATGGCGTTCCGCGACTTCCTGATGAATGCGCCCAGCATGTTCATGGTCCTGGGCGAGCGGATTGGCGTGATCTCGCACATTGTCAGCTTCTGGCAGTATCGCTTTCCGACAGCCATCGACCTTATTGCCACCACTGAAGAGGTGGTCGACATCCTGCAGGACTTCCACTCCAACCTGGAAGCCTTTGATGTCGCCGCCATGGCGCCCACCCCACCGCGTCGCCGCAGGCCTTCGCCTTTGGGGTCTCAGGACGAGAACAATCCCTATGCGACCATGGGAATGCTTGCCCAGGGTTCGGCCGAATTGACAGAGCCCTAGGCGGGGACGATCTCGGCCAGGGCCGCCTTCAGCGTTGAATAGTGTGACAGGCCGGGAAACCGGCGATCGGCCCTCAGGTTTGGCAGGCGAGCGGCGAGGGCGTCGGCCATGTCCGGCGGCGTCCAGGTATCTGCCATCCCCTGCCAGAGGGTGACGGGCGCGGTGACCTTGGCGAGCCGGCCTTCTCCCGACCGGACAAAGGCCAGGATTTCCCGCCTGTATCCCCTGGCCCCATCGCGCAGGGAGCTTTCGAGCAGATCCATGATCATCTCTTCAAACCCGGCGGTCGCCGCCAGGTCACGGTCAGCGCCGGCGGCCTTGCTGAACAGCTGGCCATAAAGCACCTGCGGCGCCGCCGCAGCCAGCCGGCCCTGAAGCGTGGTCATGAACCCGAAAGCCCAGGGTGCAGTCCGGGCCAGGTTGAACACGACGCCACCAGCCATGCGCGGGAGGTAGTTTCCCGTTTCCAGAGGGGCTGGCGGTGAGATCAGGTCAAGAGTCAGGTCTCTCCCCAGGGCGCGTCCTGTCAGACGTATCGAGACCTCCATGGCGACAAAGGCGCCCATGGAGAAGCCTGCCAGGCGCAAAGGGCCGGAGGGAAACCGCCTCATGATTTCATCGGTCAGATGATCAATATAGGCGTCAAAGGCGAGGTCGGTGCGGTCTGATCCCCGATCCGGAGCAAAGAGGGTCATCGGGTCGGGCCGTCGGGCCGCCAGGGTCAATTCGGCCGGCGAGCCGGGCTGGCCATGGAAATAGACCAGGTTGGGTGTCGTCATTTCAGCGCCTCGAGGCCAGATCGAACCACCACGGCGGGCCCGATCGTCGGTACATCTCGAACCTCGGCCGGGCCCGCAGCACCTCCCGCCAGGTGTCGCATGAATGTCCCTCCCGCAGGCAAAATCGTCGGGCCCGACCCTAGTCCGCCCCTCAAGATTTGCATACGCCCCGGCATGGGTTAGTCCGGGGATATGAGCCAGTTTGATTTCGACGCCGTCGTGGTGGGAGCAGGAGCCGTAGGCCTGGCCTGTGGCTATGCCCTGAAGCGTCGCGGCCTGACTGTCGCCGTACTGGAGGCCGGCCCGATCATCGGGGAGGGCGTATCGGCCCGCAATTCCGAAGTTGTCCACGGCGGTCTCTACTATCCGACGGGATCGCTGAAGGCTCGGCTCTGCGTTCAGGGCCGGCGGGCCCTCTACGGGTTCCTGGACAGCCACAAGGTCGCCTATGACAAGTGCGGCAAGCTGGTTGTGGCCACCAGTGATGAGGAGGTCGCCAGGCTCGACGGCATCATGGCCCAGGCGCTCGCCAATGACGTTGAGGGCATGGCGCACATGTCAGGCGCCCAGGCCCTGGCCCTTGAGCCGGAACTCAACTGTATGGCCGCCCTGGTCTCGCCGGAAAGCGGGGTCTTTGACAGCCACGGCTATATGCTGGCCCTGCAGGGCGAGATCGAGGCCGGCGGCGGCGCGGTTGTCACCTCGACCCCCTTCACCGGAGCTGCGGCCCTGCCGGGCGGCGGCTGGCGGGTTCGGGCCGGAGGCGAGGAGCCGACCACCCTGGACGCCCGCCTGCTGGTCACGGCGCCGGGCCTGTCCGCCCAGGCGGTCGCCGCCACGATCGACGGCTTCCCGATGGAGACCATTCCGCCCCTTCACTATGGCAAGGGGGTCTATTTCCGCCTGTCGGGCAAGGCGCCCTTCGCCCGCCTGATCTATCCGCCGCCAATCCCGGGCGCCCTCGGCACCCACTATCGCCGGGACCTTGGCGGGCAGGCCGTGTTCGGCCCTGACCTGGCCTATGTGGATGAGCTGGACTACAGCGTCGATCCGGCGCGGGCCGGGGATTTCTATACCTATGTCCGCAAGTTCTGGCCTGGCCTGCCCGACGGTTCGCTGAACCCTGACTATGCCGGGATCCGGCCCAAGCTTCACGGACCCGGCGAGACCCAGCCGGACTTCCGGATCGATGGCCCTGCGGCCCACGGCCTGGAGGGACTGGTCACCCTGTTCGGCATTGAGAGCCCCGGCCTGACCAGTTCACTGGCCATTGGCGAAGAGGTCTGCGCCCGCCTGGGCCTAAAGGCGCCCGACGCAGGTCTCCAGGGCCTCTGAGGGCGACGCCCCTTCAAGGTGAATCTGCGACCAGACGGCAAGGAAGAGCAGGGGCCAGCCTTCGCCCGCTGTCAGGCTCGCGCGTGCGGCCTCTGGCGTCCGGACGGCTTTTACCGCTTCGAGTCGGCTGATCCGTTCAGCGATCTCATGGGCCTTCGGGGCAATCCATGTGGCCACCGGCACAGTGAAGCCCTGCTTGCGGGCCCAGGGATCAGCGGCGGGGCAGACCCCCTCCAGCCAGGTCCGCACCAGCCACTTTCCATACCGCCCACGCACCTTGAACTGGTCGGGCAGGGTGAAGGCGAAATCGGCGACTGCGGGATCAAGGAATGGGGTGCGGCCCTCCAGGCCATTGGCCATGAGGCAACGGTCCAGTTTGAGCAGCAGGTCATTGGGCAGCCAGGTGGCCACGTCGGCCCATTGCGCCTGCTGGAGCCGTGAGAGCCCCTTGGGCGCCTTCGCCTGCGCATTCCACCGGTCGACGGCGCCGGCATTGTCGGCCCTTGGCGCCGTGGAGCGACCGCCCAGCCAGCGAGGGCGGAGGGCTCGCCGATACCGGCCATAGCCGCCGAACAGCTCATCACCCCCTTCGCCCGTCAGGACGACGGTCAGGGTTCCCCTGGCCGCCTGCGCCAGCTTGTAGGTTGGCAGGGCGGCATAGTCTGCGGTGGGATCGTCCATGGCCCAGGCCACCTTGGGCAGGATTTCCCAGAAGTCCGCCTCGGTAAACAGGGTCTCGCGCCAGTCGAGGTTGAGCGCCAGCGCGACCCGCTCGGCCTTGGCCCGCTCATCCCTTGCGCCAGGCGCGTCAAAGCCGCAGGTGAAGGCGGTGACCGGCCGCTCATTCAGGCGCGACATAAGGGTGGCGACAGAAGCCGAGTCGACGCCGCCGGACAGGAAGAGGCCATAGGGGACGTCGGACCTCTGGTGGACCTTGATGCTGTCCTCCAGCACGGCGTCCAGGCGCTTCACCAGGGCCGACCCGTCGGTTTCCCGGCGGGGCGGCTGGGCGGGCAAGGCCGGGCGGCGTCCGTGGGGGATCAGCCTGCCGTCCACGACCTCGACAATGGCCCCGGGCGCCAGGCGCTGGACGCCTTCGAAGATCAAGCCCTCGCCAAGGGTATAGTTGAAGGCCAGCAGCTCCTGCACGGCGTCTTCCGAAGCCCTGGCCTCCACCAGCCCGGATTCCAGAAAGGCCCGGGGTTCGGAGGCGAACAGGACGGCGCCATCCTTCTGCAGGATGTAGAGCGGCTTGATGCCAAAGGGATCGCGGACCAGCCAGGTCCGGCCATCCGCCCCGATCAGGCAGAAGGCGTACATGCCCCTCAGCCGGTCAAAGGCCGCCGGACCTTCCTTCCCATAAAGGTGGAGAAGGGGTTCGAAGTCTGAGCCGGTGGTCAGGACGTCCTTGAGGCCGAATTGGTCAGCCAGCTCCAGATAGTTATAGACCTCGCCATTGCCGATGACGGTGGATCCCGCGGCATGCAGGGGCTGCCAGCCGCCCTCCAGATCGATGATCGACAGGCGGGCGTGAGCCAGGGAAGCGCCGGGCAGGTCTTCCACCCGAATGCCGTTCGGGCCCCGATGCTGAAGCGTGTCGATCAGGGCGCGGGCCGAGACCGACCCGTGCAGGACCCCGGCAATGCCGCACATCAGAGGGCGCCGAGATCAGAGAACAGGTCGCGCCACTGATGAACCACGGCGGCCTGGGAAAATTCCATGGCGACCCGCAGAACGCCTCTGGCGGCCAGCCGCCGGCGCAGGTCGCTATCATCCAGCAGGCGCTGAACGGCGGCGGCCAGGGCCTCAGCATCGTCTATGGGCGCCAGCAGGCCGTCCTCGCCATCGCGGATCAGGGCCGAGGGACCCTGACTGGCCGCAGCGACGACGGGCAGGCCATGAGCCCAGGCCTGGATCACCACATTGCCAAGGGGTTCATAGCGCGACGGGAAAAGGCAGATGTCGGCCGTGCGGTAGAGGGCCGAGGCGTCCGTGCGCCAGCCCAGGAACCGCACGCGGGTCTGGACGCCCAGGGCCTCGGCCATGGCCTTGAGCTTGGCTTCGAGGGGCCCGACGCCGGCGATCCAGAGAAAGGCGTCCGGGATCTGGGTCAGGGCCTGGAGGGCGACATCATGGGCCTTGGATTCATGCAGTCGGCCCATGGCCAGCAGCAGGGGGACATTGTCAGGGGTCCGCAGGGTCATGCGGTCCAGGGGTTCGGCCTCCGGCGGGGCGGCGGCGAAGTTGGGGATGTAGCGGACCTTGCCCGCTGGCCAGCCCTGACCCACCACCCACTCGGCGATGTCTTCGGTATTGGCCACCAGGGCGTCGAAACCCCGATAGTATTTGAGATTGTAATATCCGCCCAGTCGACCAACCCGGGCCCATGGGCCCTTCGGGGTATGGCGCGCGGCCCGGTTCATCCAGGCCAGGGCCAGCTTCACATCCTGCTGGCGGGCGAATCGCTTGATCTGCGGTCTGGTGAAAAGGTCGAGGGGGCCGCCGAATCGGAAGGTCTGCCGGGCCACGCCCAGGTCATCCAGAACCTCTTCCCGCCGTGCATTGCCCCGGATCGCCGCTGTTTGCGGGATTTCCGCCTGGGCGAGCGCCCGCGCAAGCTCGAGAAAATAGGTTTCCGCGCCGCCTTCGCCGGCCGTCCCGAGGAGATGGAGCACGCTCATTGCAAGAAAGAGACTAGAGCATGGTCCGATAAGTGGGAACCGGTTATCGGATCAAACCATGCTCTAAGCCCAAGACTTTGTGCGCAGTTTTTCCTTCAGACGATTGCGTCTGAAGGGAACGCGCACAGGCTTGAGAATCCTTATCGCCCAAGCCGCTTGATGCGGCGAAGGTGAAACCCTATAAACCGCCCCTCGCCGAATGGCCCGGCGGCTGGGTAGCTCAGATGGTTAGAGCGGTGGATTCATAACCCACAGGTCGGCGGTTCGATCCCGCCCCCAGCTACCAGGGCCTTCGGTGAATTCCCGACCTACAGCTTGATGCCGCCCAGGGGGCAGACGCTCTTGCCGTCGGCGATGAGGCCGTAGGCCTTGATCTCGCCGGTCGTCGCAACGGTGAAGGCCGACCAGCCGGGGGTCTTGGACGTGACCTGGGGCATGGCCTTGATCACGTCTTCCCGGGGAAGACCGGTTTCGCCGGCGCCGACAATGGCGCCCGCGGCGTCCACCAGCAGGATCCGTGATGCGACTGCCGCAGCGGCGGAATCCCAGCCCCAGCCGAGGATTTCGGTCCCGGCTTCGGTCTTGCCGTTGATGGCGTCCGTATTGCCCAGGCAGTCGCCGGGCGCGCCGGGGTAGGCGTCCTTGAAGGTCTTTCCAATCAAGCCAACGGCCCAGGCAGGCACAGCATGGACGCCCGGCGCCACAGGCACTTCGGGCCCGGCGACTGGCGTGGGGGCCTTTGCCATGGAAGGAGCCCGGTCTGCGGGCTTGTCGCAGGCCGACAGGCAGAGGGCGGCGGTTGCGGCGATCAGGGCGTGAGTCTTCATATCGGCCTCGCTGTTGATGGGGCGGTTTTCCGGGGCGCCTATGGCAAAGTCAAGGCGAAGGCGGGCAATGGCCTATTTGCGGCCTGCGGCGGCATAGATGGCGTCGATGACCGCCATGTTTGCGACACCGTCCTCGCCTCCCGTCAGCGGGGTGACGCCCTTGGTCATCACATCGACCACGTGATCCAGCTGGGCCTCATAGGTGGTGGGGCCATCCGTCGGGTGTTCGGTGGTGACTCCGTCGATGATTGTGGTGAAGCGGCATCCCCTCTGGGGCGCCAGGAAGTTGATGATCTCCATCCGCCCCTTCGACCCGCCAAGGGTCAGTCGGGCGCCGAAGTTTTCGACCTTCATGGCCGTAGCCATTTCCGCAACTATGCCGCCACCAAAAATCAGGGCCGCATTCATTTTTGCGTCGACGCCATCTTCGAAGAGGCCCCGGGCCTCGCGCACCTTGGGCTCTTCGCCGAAAAGGGTGCGAAGGGCATGGATGGGATAGCAGCCCAGATCCATCAGGGCCCCGCCGCCCAGGTCCCGCCGCCAGCGCAGTTCGTCTGGCGTTTTGCGGATGGGGGCGTCAAACATGGCGTAGCCGCGGTGCAGGGATCCCAGGGCGCCGGAGCGGACCATGTCCACCGCCTGCCGCATCACGGGATGGTAGCGATAGTGGAAGGCTTCGATCAGGGGCAGACCCGCCTTGGCGGCGGCATCGACCATGGTCCGGGCTTCGCCGGCGTTCATGGCGAAGGGTTTTTCACAGAGAACGGCCTTGCCGGCGTCCAGAGCCCTGAGGGTCCACTCCAGATGTCCCGAGGGAGGCAGGCCGTTATAGACAATGTCCACATCGTCCCTGGCGATCAGGGCGGCGTAATCCTCGGCTACGGCGGCAATGCCATGGGTCCCGGCATACTCAGCCGCCCGGGCCGGATCGCGCGCGGCGACGGCGGTGATGGTCACGTCGTCGCGCTTTGCGGCGGGCTCCATGACGGCGCCTGGCGCAATCCTGGAGGCGCCCAGAAGTCCAATTCTCAGCATGTCAGGTCCTTCAGTTCGGCCGGGCCGAGCCCCACTCCATCCAACCGGCGAAGCGGGGGGCCTTGGGCAGGTATTGCGTTTCCAGCCAGTCGGTCTTGAACCCGGCGGCCTCGATGACCGGTGAAACCGGGCGGGTCAGGTGGCACCCGCCTGCCAGGCGTTTCCACAGGGGCTCGATGCGTCTCTGCCATTTGGCGACGTCGGGATCAGGCGCCGCGCCGTGCTCGCAGAACAGTATGCGTCCGCCGGGCTTCAGTACCCGCCGGGCCTCAGCCAGGGCCGCCATCGGGGTGCAGACCGAACACAGGGTGAAGGTGCAGACCACAGTATCGAAGCTCTTGTCCTCGAAGGGCAGGGCTTCTGCGGTTCCTTCGTTGACCTCGACCTTGAGTCCGTCGGGGCGCGGGGCGGCCATGGCCAGGTTCCGAAGTTCCAGGGCAGGATCAACGCCGATGACTTCCCTGGCCTTGGCGGGATCATAGAAGCTGAGGTTGAGACCCATACCTATGCCCAGTTCCAGAATGCGGCCCTCAGCCTGGGGCACGATCTTGGCCCTCTGGCCCATGATTCCAGGCCCTGCACAGGCGGTCGACAGGAATTTCGGCAGGATATAGCGATCGTAAAGACTGGCCACGGATGTCCCCCTCGTGCTCGCCACACCATCCATCATGGCGGGCTGGAGGGCTAGACCCTAAAGGCCGGGATCAGGCCGCCTGGGTTACCTGGGCTTCGGAATCCAGATTGTCCTGCAGGGCCTTCAGCAGGTGCTCCGGCTTCATCGGCTTTTCCACGACGCCGTTCATGCCGGCCGCCAGATAGGCGATTGAGTCCTCGGGATCGGCATTGGCCGTGAGGGCGATGATTGGAACCATCCCGGCCTTGCCGGGCAGGGCGCGGATATGGCGCGTCGCTTCGACGCCATCCATCTGGGGCATCTTGATGTCCATCAGGATCAGGTCGAACCGGCCAGTCCTTGCCGCTTCAATGGCTTCCAGGCCGTCCTCGACAGCTTCGGTGGTGCAGTCGAACATGGTGCAGAGCGTTTCAGCGACCATGCGGTTGGTGGCGTTGTCGTCGACCACCAGAATGTGCGCGACCGTCTCATTCGGCGGGATGATGTCCGCCACTTCCGCCGACGCCTTGCGGGCAAGGATGTCGAAAGCCAGGGTGTCGCCACCCCCCTGATTGGCTTCTACCCTCAGGCCTCCGCTCTGGCTTTCCACGACCTGGCGGCTCAGGGCGAGACTCAGGGCCGTCTCCAGTCCGAACAGCGCCTCGACTTCCTGGATGTCCAGGGCCTGATCGCCCAGGCTGCGGTTGGCGCCGCCGCGCACGCGGCCTTCGAGCCTCAGAAAGTCGCCCTCGGTGCTGGCGTGCAATGAGGCCTCGATGGCGCCGCTGCGGGCGCCCGCCAGGCTTAGTCCGATCAGACCGTCAAAGGCCTGCAGAAGCCTTTCGCGGTCGATCTGGGCGGTTTCAAGGGGCCCGCCGTCATAGGACACAAGCAGGGTCAGGCCTGCCCGGGCGGCGCGGTCGCTCCACCGGCTCTGCAGGTCGTCGGCCACGAGGCGCAGGGCGACGGGTTCGCTGGAAAAAGTCAGGCCGCTCTCCGATGCCTGGCTCAGATCCTGGCTGGCGGAGACGATCTGCAGAACGGTTGCCGCCGCATCGCCAATCCCTGAAAGGCAAGCCTGGGCCTCGGTCTTCAGTCCCTGTCGAGACAGCCGGTCAACGAGAGCGAGGACGCCCTCCATCTGCTGACGGATTTCGCTGTTCACGCGCTCGACGAAGAACTTGGACTGGGCCATGCAAAAAATACCGCGTTCACTGGGGCAGACTCCCCCATCTTGTGCCCCCTGAGCAATTGCCTTGAGGTTAAGCCAGGCAATGAATTTGCACTGATTTCAGCAGGCCGGGCCTTTTCGATCGGACTGCAGACGCGCATATGGGGGCATGATTTCGTCAACCCGCGCCCTTGTCCTGTTTTCCGGCGGCCAGGATTCCAGCGTCTGTCTGGCCTGGGCGCTTGCGCGCTATCAGCAGGTTGAAACCGTAGGCTTTGATTACGGTCAGAGGCACGGTGTCGAAATGGCCCAGCGGCAGGTGGTGCGTCAGGAACTGGTGGCTAGGTTTCCTGATTGGGCCTCCCGTCTCGGGGAAGATCACGTGGTCGACATTCAAGGGTTTGGCGCCCTGGGCCAGACGGCCATGACCGAAGATCGCGCCTTCGAGGTCACTGAAAAGGGTCTGCCGAACACCTTTGTGCCCGGCCGCAATCTTGTTTTCCTGACCTATGCCGCCGCCCTGGCTGACCGTCGGGGTCAATCGGTTCTTGTTGGCGGCATGTGCGAAACCGACTTCTCTGGCTATCCCGACTGCCGACGCGACAGTCTGGACGCCCTGCAGACGGCCCTGAACATGGGCATGGCCCAGGACTTCTCCATCGAAACCCCGCTCATGTGGCTGACCAAGGCCCAGACCTGGGAACTGGCGAAATCTCTGGGTGGCGAGGCCCTGGTGGAACTGATCCTCGAGCACAGCCATACCTGCTATCGCGGTGATCGGGATGAACGAAAGCCCTGGGGATACGGCTGCGGGACCTGTCCGGCCTGTGAACTCCGGGTTCGCGGCTATGAGGAATGGAACGCGGCCGGCCGCGTGGCGACCCAGGCATGAGTTATGCGGTCAAAGAGATCTTCCTGACCCTTCAGGGTGAGGGCGGACAGGCCGGTCGGCCAGCCGTCTTCTGCCGGTTCGCCGGGTGCAATCTGTGGTCTGGCCGTGAAGAGGACCGCGCCACGGCGGTCTGCACCTTCTGCGATACTGACTTTGTCGGCATGGATGGCGTCGGGGGCGGCCGGTTCGCCGATGCCCGGTCCCTGGCCAGGACCATTGCCGCAAAGTGGGAGGGCGGCGATGAAGGCCGCCTGGTGGTCTGCACCGGCGGCGAGCCCCTCCTGCAGGTGGACGACGCCCTGATCGAGGCCCTGCATGCTGAGGGTTTTTCCATCGCCCTGGAGACAAATGGCACTCTGGCGGCCCCGGATGGCGTTGACTGGATCTGCGTCAGTCCCAAGGCCCAGGCCCCCGTGGTCCAGAAATCAGGACAGGAACTCAAGCTTGTTTTTCCGCAGAAGGGTGTCGATCCTTCGACCTTCGAATCCTGGGATTTCGAGCGTTTCCTGCTCCAGCCCATGGACGGCCCGGACCGCATTCCAAACACCCAGGCCGCGATCGCCTATTGCCTGACCCACCCCCGTTGGCGTTTAAGCGTCCAAACCCACAAATACCTTGGAATTCCATAGGCGTTCTGACGCCCGGCCTCATGACCCAATCCACCTTTGAAATCACCAAGTCCGCGACCTTTGACGCGGCGCACTATCTCGTGGATGGTCCGACGGATCGACCGTATTCGCGGCTGCACGGCCACTCTTTCAAGGTCGAGGCCAGCGTCCGCGGACCGACTCTCGATCCTGTCGGCTGGGTGGCGGATCTCGCTGATCTTGACGCCGCCCTGCGGGCTGTCGCCCTGGAACTGGATCACGGCCTGCTCAATGAAAAGCCGGGTCTCGAACGGCCGACTCTGGAGCATCTGTGCCTCTATTTCTCGGCGCGCCTGAAGGCTGAATTTCCGGGGCTCAGCAAGGTGGTCGTATCGCGACCGACCATTGGCGAGAGCTGCGCCCTCAACCTCTAGGCCTGCGCTTCGCCGCGCCGGCGTTTGGGGCCCGTATAGTTGGGGTCGCGCCTGCGCCGTCGATCCGGGCCGAAATAGTCAGGCGCCTGGATGAAGTCCCGGGGCCGCTCGATAATGGCTTCGAGGCGTTCCAGAACGGCCTTCACACTGATCGGCTTGGCGACGAACTCGTTGACGCCGACATCCCGAGCTTCCTGGATCCGGCTGAGGGTCATGTGCCCGGTTATCATCAGCACAGGCAACATGGGTTTGGCGCTGTCCGGTGACCGCCTGATCAAACGGACAAGATCAATGCCATCGAAGGGCTCCATGGCCATGTCCGTGATCAGTATGTCGATATCCTGATCGCGGATTGTCTGCAGGGCCTGGGCGCTGTCGCCCGCCAGGTGAACCTGGCCAATGCCTGTGGACTTGACGACCTGCAGCAACATGGACCGCATATGGGCGTTGTCATCGACAATCAGGACATTGAGGCTGGTCAGAGCCATGGAGTCAGCGCCCGACGCCCACCTGGCCGCGATGGCGCAGAAAGGCGTCGGCCAGGACGCAGGCCATCATGGCCTCGACAACCGGGACCGCCCGAAGGCCGACACAAGGATCGTGTCGCCCCTTGGTGCGCAGGTCGACGTCTTCGCCGGCTTCATTGAGCGTGCGTCGAAGGGTCAGGATGGATGAGGTCGGCTTGAAGGCCACCCGCGCAACAACGGGCTGGCCGGAGGATATCCCGCCCAGAATCCCGCCTGCCTTGTTGGACAGGAACAGGGGGCCGTCATTTCCGGCCCGCATTTCGTCGGCGTTTTCCTCGCCGGTCAGGGCCGCAGACCCAAAGCCGGCGCCGATCTCCACACCCTTGGCGGCGTTGATCGACATGAGGGCGCCGGCGAGCTCGGCGTCCAGCTTGCCATAGATCGGTGCGCCCCAGCCTGCGGGAACGCCGATGGCTTCCACCTCGACAATGGCGCCCGTCGATGAGCCCGCCTTGCGGATGGTCTCCAGGTGCTCTTCCCAGACCGGAACCATTTCGGGGTCCGGACACCAGAAGGGGTTTTCCTCGGTCTGGCTCCAGTCGAAGCGGTCACGATTGATGGCGTGGGGCCCGATCTGGACCACGGCGCCCCGGATGGTGACGCCCTCAAGGATCCTGCGCGCAATTGCGCCTGCGGCGACCCGGGCGGCGGTTTCACGGGCGGATGCCCGTCCGCCACCCCGATAGTCCCGAACGCCATACTTGGCGAAATAGGCATAGTCGGCATGGCCAGGCCGGAAGGCCTGGGCGATTTCCGAATAGTCCCGGCTGCGCTGGTCGACATTCTCGATTATCATCGAGATCGGCGTGCCGGTCGTGACCTGGCCATTTGTCCGGTCGTCTTCAAAGACGCCCGACAGGATCTTCACGGCATCAGGTTCCTGGCGCTGGGTGACGAACTTGCCCTGACCTGGGCGACGCTTCTCAAGCCAGACCTGGATATCGGCCTCGGTCAGCGGGAGCCCGGGGGGGCACCCATCGACAACACAGCCGAGCGCCGGGCCGTGGCTTTCGCCCCAGGTGGTGACTCGAAAAAGGTGGCCAAAGGTATTGTGCGACATTGCGTCGCTAATACCCTACCCGCCGTTGGCCGCAAAGAGCGCCAGGGTCCGATCCCGCGCAAGGATCGCGCTCTCGGGGTGGTAGTCCGTCCTGCGGTCGGAATTGAAGCCGTGCCCTGCCTCGTAAACATGCACGGCGACCTCAGGATGTTTGGCGGCGACGGCTTCCACCCCCTCCATGGGGATGCCGTGATCGTTGCGGCCAAAATGCAGGATGGTGGGGCACTTGGGGGTCTGGTCCGCCATGCCGGGGATCATGCTGCCGTAATAGCCGGATGCAGCGGCGAGGTCCGGGGAACGGCAGGCCATGGCCCAGGCCATGCTGCCGCCGTAGCAATAGCCCGTGATGAATACGGGGCCCGTGGATTTCAGGGCGTCTATGCAGGTCTGGACGTCGTTCATGGCCTGGGGGAAGGAGTGCAGTTCCCGCGCGACCTTGATGGCTTTCTGGATGTCGTCTGGCTCGTAAGTGGCCTGGAAATTCGGAGCGACCCGGTCGTAGAGAGCCGGGGCCAGGACCTCGTAGCCGTCTTCGGCATAGCCGTCGCAGAGCTCCTTGATATGGTCGGTGACCCCGAAGATTTCCTGGATGAGGACCAGTCCGCCCTTCCGGGTCCCCCTGGGGTCCACGTGGTAGACGCCGATGGATGCGCCATCGCTCATCGCCCTCGGGGTCATGGTTCCGCGCGTTGTCATTCCATCGTCTCCCTTTTGGCCAACCCTAGCGCCGCGCCGGGGCAGGGCAAGTCTTCTGCGACCTGTGGTCGCAATTCCTCAGAATGGGGAGCCCCAAGGGCGCCCTTAACCACAACTTAGGGCCTGCGACTGACAGCCTGAGGGTGTGGGGCAAATTGCGGCAGCCCTCAATCCAGGCGCGCGCAGGACCATCAGCGCAGCGACCGAACCGGGACGTGGTTATGAGCAGAGAATCCCTGGCGACCCAGCAGGCTTTTGTCGGCCTGGATCCAAAAGCCATAAAGTCGCTGCGCGGCAATCAGGACTTCATCAAGGCGGAAATCCCCGCTGCCCTGGACGCCTTCTATGCAAGGGTCCGGGACTATCCGCATACTCAGGCCTTCTTCAAGGATGACGGGCATATGGCGGCCGCAGCCGGCCTGCAGGAGAAACATTGGGCGACCATAGCCAGCGGTGTCTATGGGGCCGACTACGAAGCTGGCGTACGCGCCATAGGCCGCGCCCATGCCAGGATCGGGCTTGATCCCAGCTGGTACATAGGCGGCTACGCCAATGTCGCCGACCACATGGTTCGCGCCATGGTGAAGGCCCACTGGCCAGGTTCGGAGGACGGCCCGGTAGAGGGCGCAGACGAGGCCGGCGAGGCCGTGTCCAGTTTCATCAAGGCGGCCATGCTGGACATGAGCATCGCCATCACCGTCTACATGGACGCCCTGCAGGAGGAACGTGATCGGCTCGAGGCCATCCGGGCGGAGAATGAAGCCAATCAGTCAGCCCTGGTCCACGAACTGCGGGCCGCCCTTTCAAAGCTGGCGGGTGGTGATCTGACGTCGAGGATCACAAGGAAGGTCAGTCCGGAGTTCGAAGCTCTGCAGAATGACTTCAACGGCGCCACCGAGGCGCTGGACGGGGCCATGCTCAATGTCGCCTTGAATGCCCGGTCCATCTACCAGGGGGTGGAGGAGATCAGGGTCGATTGCGAAGACCTGTCCAGGCGCACCGAGCGCCAGGCGGCCACCCTGGAAGAAGCAGCGGCAGCGCTCGAGGAAATCACGGTCACCGTCAGGAGTTCCGCCGCCGGCTCAAGGAAGGCCAGCGATGTGGTCAGCGAAGCCAAGGCCCAGGCCGAACACTCCGGCGTTGTGGTGGATCAGACGGTCGCGGCCATGGGGAAGATCGAGACGTCGGCAGGACAGATCGCGCAGATCATCGGCGTCATCGACAATATCGCCCTGCAGACCAATCTGCTGGCGCTCAATGCCGGCGTTGAAGCGGCGCGGGCAGGGGAGTCCGGGCGTGGCTTTGCGGTCATTGCTTCGGAGGTCCGGGCCCTTGCCCAGAGGTCGGCGGATGCGGCGAAGGAGATAAAGACCCTCATTTCCCAGTCGGCCCGCCAGGTCGAGGCGGGGGTCGCCCTGGTGGACCAGACCGGCCAGGCCCTGCGGGGCATTGTCGATAAGGTCATGGAGATAGATCAGCTGGTCGGTGCGATCTCGGTCTCGTCCCAACAGCAGTCGGCGGCCCTGCAGGAGGTCAACCTGTCGGTCAGCGAGATGGACAGGGTCACCCAGCAGAACGCCACAATGGTCGACAAGACCACGTCCTCCACCCAGTCGCTCAAGGGGCTGGCCGTGGACCTTCGCACCCTGATCCGCGGCTTCGAGATTACGCGCCGAAGCGGCCCATCGCCGGCCCGAGAGCTCCAGAGCCAGTTGCAGGACCAGGTTCAGTCTGCCGGTTAGGCCAGAGGCCATTTGACTCTGCGGGTCAAACCCGGCCCACATGACATCCTGGCTTTCTTCAGGAGACGATCATGGCCCCCATCCCCAGGCGCGGAACCGTTGCGGTCACCGGAGCGGCCGGCTTCCTTGGCGGCTGGACAGTCAGACTCCTGCTCGAACAGGGGTTCCGGGTTCGCGCCTGTGTCCGCAATGTTGATGATCCAAAGCGGACAGATTTTCTGAAGGCCATGCCGGGCTATGCCTCCGGCCGCCTGACCCTCCATGCCGCCGATCTGGACCAGGACGGCTGCTATGACGAGATATTCAAGGGCTGCCACGGCGTAGCCCACATTTCCCACGTCAGCGGCTATGATGATCCGGCCTATGTCGCCCGGGTCTGCGATCACATCATCGCCAGCGTCAATGAATCAGGCAGCGTCTCGCGGGTCGTCGTCACATCGAGTATTGCCGCCATCATTTCCGAAATTGATCTGAAGGAAGTGGTCCGCCGCCCCGTCTTCTACGAGGACCGCTATCCTGACGAGATGAACCCCAAGCGGACGCCAGAGCGCGGGCAGGGATATTCCATGGGCAAGCTCATCGCCGAGCGGGCCTTTGCTGAAGCCGCCGAAAAGAATGGGAACTGGGACGCCATTACCTGCTGTCCCGGCGATAATGTCGGACCGATCCAGTCGGCCCACCAGAAGGACATGGGGCCCTGGCAACACTTCATCGAAACCATGCTGCTCGGCGAGTATCAGCAGAACGGCGCCTATCGCCCATGGATGACCGTGGACGTCCGTGATGACGCCCTCTGCCACATCGGCCTGCTGACCAGCAGTTCCGTGCGCAATGGCGAGCGGTACATCGCCTGGTCCACGGACGCCCGGAATGTCGAGGACATCTGCGCAGACATAGACCGGCTCCTGCCGGAAATCGGCCTGGCCCCGCCAGTTCTGATCGACCCCTTTCCAGAACGAATTCAGGCCCGGGAGGCTGAGTTCCGGGGAATTTGGGCCCAGGCGGAGCTGCGCAATGACCGCATCCGCAATGCCGTGGGGGTGACCTTCCGTCCCCTGGACGACTCGATACGCGATTGCGTTGAAAGCCTGATCGCCGTTGCGGGGGTCAGGCCCAAGGTCCGGCAGGCCACCTGACCTCGACCCCCTGTGTCACGGTGACATCATACAGTCTCCGGCTTGCAGATTGAGCCGGAGTCCGGCAGCCTCCCTGAAAAAGGAGCTGTTGATGCGCGTCTTCTTTCTGGCTGCAAGCCTTGCCCTGGTTGCGACGCCGACGCTGGCGGCCCCGAAATCCATACTCCAGTCTGCTCCGGAGTTTGCGGCCTGCAAGTGGACGACCGTCAAGGCTGGTCCAATGTCCCTGAGCGGCTTTGACTGCAGGCGTGATGCAACCGAAACCCGCCTGGTCGGAGACACTGGACTGCCCGGCTTCTGGCTTGAGACCAGGGGATCCGATGGCGTCGAGCGCCGGTTGGCCCTGAGGACCTTCGCCAAGCCCGTAAAGGCGGGACTTACGTCCATCCTTCCGGCGGTGAGGAAGGAGTCTCCGGGCTCCGCCACCGCAAGCTGCGCCTTTGTCGCCCACCCGGCCAGACCCTATCCCGGCGCCCGCGCCTATGCCCTCGAGCCGACCGGCGTCGCTGGAAAGGCCTTCCAGGCCGGGGAAGTGGACGAGCCCTGCGGCGCCCTGGGCGTGGGCCAGGTTGGTGACCGTTACTTCTATGTGGCCAAAGGCCGGCCAGACATGGTCGTGATGGTGGATATGGGCAGCGAAATCCAACCCTTCGACCCGGCGACGCTTACCTTTGGAGGAGCAGCGAAATGACGGCTACTGGAACCGGAACCAAAGACGATCCCTGGCTGTTGCAGACCCCGCCTCTGAGTTCCGACTTCACCATGCATCGCGATCACCGTGATGGACGGGACATACTGGTCTGCACCGTGGGCAAGACCATCCTGCACTATGACGCCCGGTGCCTTGAGGATCTCCACGCCATGCTCAAGGCGCATGGCGACTGGATGGAGCTGGGTTCGGCGGACGAGCAGAAGGACGCCAGGCCCGGAACCGTCGAGGCCTGGGGCCGTTCTTCCGACAATCCCGTCGGAGGCTGGTACGGCCTGAAGAAGGGCTTCCGCGGTCGTTTCGGCATGTATGTGCCGCCGCTGATGGAGCGGCTGGGACTGGCCGAGGTTGAGCACAACCCCCGCAATAACCGCATGCGGGCGATCTAGCCCCGGTCGCTAGTTGAGGTGCCCTGAAAAGGGGTAGACCGCATTGCGCCAGCTGGACCGGACAAAGGGTTTCCAGTCACCTTCCGGCTGGGCCAGACGATCGGCGATGGCGAAGAGAACGGCAGGGTTCACCCCAAGGCCGCAATGGCTGCCATAGACTTCGATATTGTCCGTCTGCGGGGCGGCCTTCTCGATGCAGTTGCGCCAGGGAACCACCCCGTCACCCTTGGAGTAGATCGAGGTGGAGGGCATGGGCGGCGGCTCTGCACTGGCCTTCAGCCTTTCCTCGAAGTCCTCGCCGAGTTCTCCCGTGATGAACTGGTAGAGCTTTGACGGCTTGGAGGCGAAGGGATCGCCCGTAAACGGCGAGCCCAGGGTTATGACCTGCCGAACCTGATCGGGAACCTGCTTGGCCAGTTCGCGGGCCATGACGCCGCCGAGGCTCCACCCCACCAGACTGACCTTGCCGTCAGAGGCTTCTGCAATGTCCCTGAACCGGCTCATGAGCTTTTCGCCCTCGCGGCCAATGGCGTGGGGGCCGAAATTGCGGCCCAGCTCCCAGGCGTGGGCGTCATATCCCAGAAATTTCAGATATCTCCGGAGCGGATCCGTCGAGGTGTCGCCTGCAACGAACCCGGGGAGGACAAGCACGGCGTGGCCATCACCCTTTGGGGCCTTGGACAGGAAAGGCGTCGCGATCGGAAGCGTGGAGAACTCAAACATCGCCCGGTGGAATTCGGTCAGGGTCAGAAAATTTGAGGGCGCCTTGATCGGATCAAACGGCGAAAACGCAGCGGGCATGAGATCTCCTTCGCGTCAGAACCACGGTCTGACTGCTACAAGAGCCTAGAATGCACCGAACCGTTGCGTAAACCCCAAATATCCCATCGACTTATGCTCAAGTCCGGGCTTCTATCCTTCAAACAATTGAGCGCTGGGAGGCCTCGGGGTGCAGCATTTAAGCAGTTTGGATGCGTCTTTCCTTCATCTGGAAACCCCTGAAACGCCCATGCATGTGGGCAGCCTGACATTGCTTGAACTGCCCGACGGCTATGCCGGCAATTTCTACGACGATGTGAAGGCGATGCTGATCAATCGCTCCAACATTTCGCGGATCTTCCAGCACAAGCTGGCCCCCATGCCCTTTGAACTGGCCGATCCTGTCTGGATCGAGGACGATGACGTCGACTTCGACTACCACATCCGCCACGTCATCCTGCCCAAGCCGGGAACCCGGCTCCAGCTTGAGGCCCTGGTCGCAAGACTGCATTCAAGCCTGCTGGACCGCAGCCGTCCGCTTTGGGAAGCCTATGTGATCGAGGGCCTCGAGGACGGGAAGGCCGCCTACTACTTCAAGGGGCACCACTCGGCCCTTGATGGTCAGTCTGGCGCCGAGCTGGCGCGGGCGATCTATGACCTGACGCCGGAAGTTCGCGTGTTTGATACGCCCCAGCGTCCCAAGCGCCATCAGTACCAGCTGGGCGTCACCGAAATGATGGAAGCTGGCGTCAGCAATGCCGCCCGCAGTTATTTCAACCTGATCAAGGCCTTGCCGGGCGCCGCCAAGGGCATTGGCGCCCTGGCCAAGGAAGTGGTCACCGGCGGCGATCTGAAGGGTCGCCTGAAGAGTCTCGCGCCGGCGCCGAGGACCCTGTTCAACGCCTCGATCACCAACCAGCGGTCCTACGCCACCTTCACGGCGCCGATTGCAGAGATCAAGGCCATGGGAAAGCGCCATGGCGGCACGCTGAATGACACGGTTCTGGCCCTGTGCAGCACGGCCATGAAATCGTTCCTGGACGAACGTGGTGGAGCGCCAAAAGGATCTCTCGTGGCCGCGGTGCCGGTCAGCCTGCGGGAAGCTGGCGACGCGACCATGAACAACCAGGTCTCGATGATGACCGTGAGCCTGGCCACGGACGTCAGTGATGTGGGTGAAAGGTTCAAGGCCATCAAGGCGTCTTCGACGGCAAGCAAGGGCGTAGTCAACAGTATCCGCGGCGCAATTCCCACCGATATGCCCGTGCTGGGATCACCCTGGATGATGGGAGGCTTTGCATCCCTTTATGGCCGATCCGGCCTTGCCGATCGCGCGCCGCCCCAGGCCAACGTCGTTGTCTCGAATGTGCCGTTTTCGCCGGTCACGCTCTATCTGGCGGGGGCGAAGATGCTGAGCGCCTATGCGGTCTCGATCCCCTACCATGGCATGGCCCTGAACGTGACGGTGCAGAGCTATGGAGAGTCGCTGGACTTCGGCCTCACAGCCTGCCGGCGGGCCATGCCGGTCAGCGAGATGCAATCCCTGGTGAAACATCTCTCAGCCGCCTACGAACTGCTCAAGGCGGCGCCTGCGACGGTGGAGACCAAGGCCAAGGCCTGAATTCGGCGATCCCGGGTCTAAACAGCCTGACGACCGCGATCAGACCTTCTATATCGGCCTCATGTCAGACAAACCCACCATTCCGCATTCGCCGACCGAGGACGAATATCTGAAGTCCGTGGCCGCTGCTGATCTGCCGCCCTTGACCGCAGAAGACCCCATGGACCTGTTCAGCCATTGGCTTGCCGAGGCGACAGCCAAGGAGGTCAATGACCCCAACGCCATGGCGCTGGCGACGGTGGATGAAACCGGTCTGCCGGATGTCCGCATGGTCCTGCTGAAGGACGCTGGTCCCGACGGCTTTGTCTTCTACACAAACCTCGGCAGCGCCAAGGGTCAGCAGCTTGCGGCCCAGCCCCAGGCCGCCCTGCTGTTCCACTGGAAGTCCCTGCGGCGGCAGGTTCGTGTTCGTGGCGCGATCACGCCGGTTACGGGCGAAGAGGCTGACGCCTATTGGGCGACCCGGGCGCGGCCTGCGCAACTTGGCGCCTGGGCGTCTGAGCAGTCGCGGCCCCTCCCTGACCGGCTGGCCTTTGAGCGGCGCATTGCAGAATTTGGCCTGAAGTTCGGTCTGGGCAAGGCGCCGCGGCCGCCGCACTGGTCGGGCTTCCGCCTGACCCCGCAGAGCCTTGAGTTCTGGCGGGATCGACCCTTCCGCCTGCATGAGCGGCTGTCCTTCCATCGCGCCGGCGCAGGCTGGACAACGGAACGGCTCTATCCGTGATGGATGCGGAAGAGGCGAGTATTGACCGGTGGTTCGCCGATCGCGCCGACCTTGCGATCGAGACCGCCTGTGCGCGGGTCTATCTGGCCGGGGAAGTCGCCTACAAGATCAAGAAGCGGGTGGATCTGGGCTATCTGGACTATTCAACCCTGGATCTGCGCCACTGGGCCCTGGAGCGGGAGCTGAGCTTCAATCGCGCCGCCGCCTCCGACATCTACCGCGCCGTCCGCAGGATTTCAGTGAGCCCTTCCGGTTATGAGCTGGATGGCCCCGGTGAGGCGATCGAGTACCTGCTGGAAATGCGCCGCTTTGATGAAACGGCCGTCCTCGCAGCGCGCCCATGGGCGGTGGATGGCCCCTTGGCAGACGCGCTGGGACGGGAAGTCGCCAACCTCCATGCCAGGGCCGACCTCAGGCCCAATGGGGGAGGGGGCGCGGCCCTGAAGTTCACCATCGACTCCAACGCCAATCTCCTGCGCGAACTCAAGCCGCGCCTTGGCGCAGATCTTGTCGAGGCGGTGATTGCTGCGACCGATGAGGAGTATCTCAAACGGGAGGCCCTGCTGGACGCCCGCCGGAGCGCAGGCTTCGCCCGCCACTGCCATGCAGACCTGCACCTGGGAAACATACTGCTCGAAGACGGCAGGCCGATCCTGTTCGACTGCATCGAGTTCAACGACATGCTCTCGGACATAGACGTCCAGTATGATCTGGCCTTCCTGCTGATGGATCTGGATTTCCGCCGCCGGAGGGACGCCGCTGTACGGGTGCTGTCGGCCTATCTGGACCAGGCGGCGCGGACCGAGCGGATGGGTCTGCACGAGGGCCTCAGCGCCTTGCCGCTGATGATGTCGGTGCGCGCCGGGGTCCGGGCCCATGTCCAGGCGCACAGTGGGGACGATGAAGCGGCCATCGCCTATCTGAACGCCGCCATTGATCATCTGACGCCCGTCCCACCCAGCCTCAGCGCTGTTGGCGGCCTGTCTGGAACCGGCAAGTCGAGCTTTGCCCGCATGATCGCCCCAGGCCTTGGCGCCGCCCCGGGGGCGGTTGTTCTCAGGACCGACGAAATCCGCAAGCGCCTGGCCGGTGTTGATCATCTGCAGGCGCTTGATGCAGCGACCTATACCCCCGACTTCTACGCCAGGGTCTATGATGTGCTCTTTGAAGAGGTGCACAGCCTCATCCGGGCCGGACGCGCCGTCATACTGGACGCCACCTTCATTGACCCGGTTCTTCGTCGACGGGCCGAAATCGCCGCCCGGGAGGCCGGGGTCGACTTCCATGGGGTCTGGCTGGAGGCGCCTTCCCACGTGCTGATCGACAGGATCGACGGGCGCGTCAGTGACTCATCGGATGCGACAGCTGAAACCCTGCAGATGCAGATGGCCAGGGATGTCGGTCAGGTCACATGGTCCCGGGTCGACGCCACAGGGCCGGTCGTCGATAGCGCTGAGGCCTGGGTCGCCCGGATCAAGGGTTAACGGCGGCGGTATCCGCCCTGGTCGCTGCCGGTCTGGAAATCTGTTCCGGGACCGCCATCGCGAACCGTCTTGTTCCGGTAGATGGCGGCGCCTATGGCGTTCGGCTTACGGTCGGTCTCGGTAAGGAATTGCGGCCACCATTCGCTGGGCACCCAGAGGCAGGGCGCGAATGGGTCTTCATCTATGGCGAGATCTGCGAAGGCTTTTGCGGTCAAGGCGACCTCTTGGCGTCTGAGGGACTGACCAGAAACGACGCGGCCCAGGACCGCCATTAGAGAGGGGCGAGCCTGGGCCGGTTTCGTGCAGAGACTGGAGATCTCCGGTTACGTGGCTTTGATCCCACGGAAAATCTGGTTTTGCAAGCCAAAATTGGGCGCACACAAAAGTGTGCACCCTTGGGGCGGGGCAGAACGGCCCTGACCGCTCTCTTCGGTCAGGGCCGCCTTCAGCTTGGTGGCGTTCGCGTCTCGGTTAGATCGCGATCGAGCCGACTTCGGCTGGCTGTTCCGACGTCCAGCCTCTCCAGATAGCTGCCGTCAATGATCAGACGGCGCTGCGGGCGGGGACCCCTATGTCGGGAACAAACTTTTTCTAGAAATTTGCAGAAAGTGAAACGCCGATCGTCCGGGGACGCATCGGAGTGGCCTGCTGGCCCTGACTGAAACTGAAGGGGTTGCCGAAGGCAAAGGTGTCTCCAGCCTCATTGGTCGGGTTGGTTATGAAAATCTGCCCATCCCATCGCGGGGTTCTCAGCTCAGCAATCAGCTTGGCCCTGGAATAGCCGCCCATGGTCGGCGAGTTTGCAGGATCAAATGTGACCCGCGACTTGCCGATATAGCTGACTTCGCCGACCAGGTTGAGCGTCGCGTTCTTCAGAACAGGTCGACGATAGCTGGCGATCAGGCTCAGGGCGTCCTGGGGTACGCCCGGCAGGCTTTGTGTAAGCCGGGGCGCATAGTCCGGATTGGCGTTGCTGGTCCGGGACCGCGCATAGAGCCCATTGGCTTCAAGGCTGAGGCCGAAGTCCCAGGCATAGGACCACTCCACTTCGAGGCCTGTGGTGGCCGCATCGCCGACATTGGTGGTGTAGGGAATGCCGGAGGGGCGAAACTGGTCGGTCTGGATATTTGTCCAGATGTCATGGAACAGGGCTGACCGCAATTCCATGTGGCGATCCAGGGATTTCAGCTTCAGTCCGACCTCATAGTTTTTCAGTCGGTCGGGGGCGAAGGTTTCGCGACTGGAGGGCAGGGGGCGGGCGCCGCCGGAGTTGATCCCGCCTGCCCTGTACCCTTCCGAAATCACTCCGTAGACCAGGATGTCAGAGGTCGGTTCGTATTGCAGTGAGAACTTGGGTGACACGCCGGAATAGCGGGCATTCCGCTCCAGTGATCTTGGTTCAAATCTTTCTGACGTCACCTCAGAATTGGTGTGGACCGCTGTGCTGAATATCCGGGCGCCAGCGGCGACTGTCCAGTTGGGGGTCAAGGCATAGGTCGCCTCGCCATAGCCCGCGAACTCCTGGATCTTGTCGGATCTGTCCTCACGATAGACCACATTCAACCGCCCGAGGGTGGGACCTGCATCAAGATGCGAAGGGGACGACTCGCGCATGTCCGCAGCGTAGAGGCCAACCACCCAACCGAACCGCTTCTGTCCGGGAGAGGCCAATACGAGATCCTGGACCAGCATCTGCGTGCGGGTCAGCTCGTAATAGACCCCGAGCGACGAGTTGTTCAGGGTGTAGATTCCCGCCACCGGCGTCGCATCATAGATGCTGGAATAGGCATGGCGCACATATCCCGTTGTGGAGGTCAGTTCCCCCCAGCCGAAATTGCCGCGGACAGATCCATTGACCAGCGAAATGTCATTGTCATGGGCCTCTGCCACGCCGCTGGTCCGGCCTGGCGCCTGGGTTGGCGTCGTATACTGGGTGTCATCTGTCTTCAGATGCTGGACGGTCGAGGTCAGGCCAAAGCTCCAGACCGAATTGGGTCTGTAGCTGACGGACAGTCGACCGCCGTCCCGAGTGGTCCGGTCCACATCTGATCGGCCCAGCCGCGTATTGTCCAGATAGCCGCCCTGCACCTCCCGATAGCCGGCAAGGCGGATTGCGGCTGCGCCTTCAATCAGTGGTGCATTGAGCACCCCTTCAATCGCGGTGCTCGGGGCGCCGCCCTGGGTCCAGCCAGTACTGGCTCCGACCCGCCCGGCCAGGACATCGAGCTTGGGGCTCTCCGTAACGATCCGGTAGAGGCCGCTAAGGCTGCCGGAACCATAGAGGGCGCCCTGTGGGCCCCGGATGACCTCAACCCGGGCCACATCAATCAAGCGCAGGTCAGGGTCCGGCGCGTTATAATTGATGGGCGTGTCGTCGAGATAGGTTCCCACGGTTGAGCGGGACCGTCCGGTAAAGGCTCCGTCCGACAGGCCCCTCAGCAGCAGCTTATCCCGGCCAGGCCCGAGATTTGTTGTCTGGACGCCAGCCAGCTGACCGGTGGTCTCAAGGGGGTCTGTGGTTCCCGTGGCGCGCAGTTGGTCTCCCGGCACGACACTGATCGCAGTTGCCAGACGATCAGCCCGCTGAACGCGTTTGGTCGCCGTCACCAGGACTTCTTCGATCAGGGTCGGGGGAGCGCCCACTTGCGCCGGTGGCTCTACAGACCTTTGAGGCGATGGCCTGGCGCTGATCTGCACAGCGTCCCGTCCGGCGAAGCGCCAGGTGCAGTTGGCGTCATCCAGAAGCCGGTCGAGGGCTTCATTCAGGGTGAATGATCCCTTCAGCCCGCCCCTTGAGTTTCCCTTGCACGTCGAGACGCCGAGCATGGAGATATTGGCCTGCACGGCCAGATCAATCAGAGCCTCGCTGTAGGTCTTGGGTGGGATGTTCAGATGAATTCGACCCATGGCGTAGCCAGGCCCGGGCGCGATGCAACCCGCCAGGGCAACCAGTCTCGTCCAGGTCTGAATACGCCGCCCGACCCTAAAGATCGCTTTGTCCCCCGTGAAGGGCGACTACTTCGACTGAAGAACGACCCCTTGGTCGGACCTTACCGTCTTGAGAGGCAGCATCAAGGCCAGTCGATCCAGGACCTGGTCCTGATTATCGAGAACCAGGACCCCGGAGACCTTTTCCTGAGCCAGTTTCTCGTCGGCAATGGTCACCTGTTCAGGGAATTGCCGGTTCAGGTCAGCCACCACTCGCGAAAGCGGTTGGTCTCGATAGACCATGTGTCCTGTACGCCAGCTCAGGGCTTCGGCCGGATTGCTGGTGCTGACCTTGGTCACGCCGCCGGGCGCCAGGTCCAGCCTGTCGCCCTTGCGAAGTGTGTAGGTCGAGCCTTCGCCACGGACCTGGACCACGCCACGGGATACGACGACCGAAAATCCTTCGGGTCGATTACGCACATCAAATTGAGTGCCCAACACATGAACCAGGTGATCGCCGGCTTCAATTTCGAAGGGGCGCGCCTCGTCATGCGCAACGTCAAACACAGCCTCCCCCTGACCCATGACCACGTGGCGCCCGCGGGGCGCCAAGGTCACCGAAAGTCCGGTTTCGGCATTCATGTCTATGGTGGAGCCATCCGCCAGCTTCACTGACCGGTGCTCGCCCTTTGTGGTCGCATAGTCCGAGGTCTGCGCGATGAGCGCGCCCTGGGGAAGTACGACTACGGCCAGCACAGCCGCCGCCGCCATGGCGCTGAAGCCGGCGCCCATCGCCCACTTCCGGCCAGCAAGGCGCTTGGCGGCGGTTTGCTGGGTGCGGCGGAGGCCGTCCAGGATCTCGGACTCTGCGCCGTCCATTTCCTCAAGCGCCGCAAGAACCTTAGCATAGGTCTGTTCGTTGGACGGGGCTTCTTCCAGCCAGGCGTCAAAGGCCAACCCATCCTCAACGGAAAGGGTTTCGCCCTGCAGACGCAGAACCCAGGCGACAGCCTGGTCCATTGTCGTCTCGGCGTTCTGAACGAGATGCACGCTCATGAACTCACCCGCCCGGCTTGCGGAATTGCAAGGGGCCTGGTGATCAGACTCCGCTGATCAGCCCTATCCCTATGTCTGGTGTGAAAAAATCGTCTGTTCATGGGGTGATTTTCACCACCAGGGCCTTGAGCGCCGCGCTGATATGTCCCTCGATCGCCTTGACCGAGATCCCCATCACCCGGGCCGCTTCGGCCTGTGTCATGCCTTCCAGCTTGTAGAGCCGGAAAGCCCTCTGGCGCTGGGGTGGCAGTTCCGCGATGGCGGCGATCAGCTGCGAGAGTCGCTCCCGCGAGATCACAACACGCTCGGCGCTGGGCTCATCTGCAACCTCTTCCCCGCCAAGGTCGGTCCGGACATCCTGGCGCCAGGCTGTGTCGCGCGCCTCTGAACGCCTCTGACTCCTCTGGGAGTCATGGGCCAGATTGATCGCCATTCGATAGAGCAGCGCACTCGGGCTTGTCATTTCCTGGGCCGGATCCAGAGCTGCGACCTTGAGGTACAGTTCCTGGACAAGGTCCTCGGCGGTGGCATGGGACCCGGTGCGCGAGGCCAGGAACAGCACAAGGTTTGCGCGTTTGGCGAAATAGGCCTCCACGAGGGCGCTTGCCTTCTCAGGGCGTTGCGGCGCCGCGTCGGTCAACCCAGTCCTCCAGGGATCCGCCCGATGGTGATCCGGGCTCAGAAGCCGACGATGCTTAGCCTCGGCGCGGTCGAGTTCAAGGTGAAATCTCGCGTGGCGATCATCCTTCGTGGAGCAGAGTGGCGCCTTTGCTTACAGGTGCATGAGAAAAACCAGACTGACGGACGGGCAATGAAAGCCTAAAGGGATCGCCAATGCCCGAGGAAGGTTTTCGATCCATGCTGAAGTCCGCCGCCATCGCCCTGTCCGCCATGCTGGCGTTCACTGCCCCTGCGCTCGCCAAGCCAGCGCCCAAGGTCAGCATTGCATCCTTCGCCCAGTTGAAGACCCCATTGCCCTATCCCTATGATGAAGCTGCCAACGCCGACAGGGTTGTGGCTGACGCTCGCGCCAAGGCTAAGGCTCAGAAAAAGCTTCTGATTGTCGATATGGGCGGGAACTGGTGCCCCGATTGCCGCATCCTTGCCGCGACCATGGAATTGCCGGAGCTCAAGGCCTTCATCAATCGCAACTTTGTGGTCGTAACGGTGGATATCGGCCGGCTGGACAAGAACCTCCAGGTGCCGGCGCACTATGGCATCACCAAGCGGCTCGAGGGTGTTCCGGCCCTGATGGTGATAGATCCGAAGACCGACAAGCTGCTGAATGCAGCCCAGATTTCACAACTGGCCGATGCCCGACACATGAGCCCCCAGGGACTCGCAGACTGGCTTGCGAGCTGGGCTCGCTAGGGTCCCGACACAGAAAAGCCCGCCCCGGGGCGGGGGCGGGCTCTGGGCGAGGCGGGGAGACCTCACGCGAGCTGGGAGGGGCCTAGCGCGATCCGGCGTTGGTCGTGGTCAAAGTGGCAAGCTTTTCCATGGCCTCAGCCCGCACGGCGCTTTCGCATGCCGCACGATTTTCGATCCGCGTGCCCGCTGGCGCGCCAAGGTCACTGCAGAGATTTGCCGCAACCGTGTTCACCCGCGCCTGCAGGATCGATTGTCCATTCGCATCGCTGAGATCAAGGTCGCTAACCTTGATGGCGTAGGCCGATGCATGGGCTGAATTGGTCAGGGCCAGGGTCGGCAGGGCGGCCATGGCCAGGGAAGCGATGGCGGTCAGGGTTTGCAGGGTCTTGGGCATGTCTTGTCTCCGGTCTGAATGTTAGCGCCGTTCTCAGCGGCTGATGTGACTGGAATACAGACCCGATATTGAGATGTCCCGTTAAGTCTAAGTCATGACTTCGAATTAAGACTATTGACTCCATGTAATATGGAAAGATGTACTGAAATTCACAATGTGAATTCTATGTAACGAATGGGATCGGTTCCAGGCCGAGCGCCTTGCGGAATGTATTGTGGTAGTGATGCAGGGGAGGCTCATTGCGGCCGAACAGGACCGTCTCCACAAGGCCCGACGCCATCGCCGTCTGGGTCGTTTCGCCGGTCGCATAGTCTTCGGCAGCGACGACATTCGTAAATCCCTGGGAAAACATCAGGGCCATTTCAGGATTCTCCGCCAGGACTCTCCGGTCGAAGTAATAGCTGACCTGGGAAATTGAGCGGCCAGGGTCCTTCGGATCAGGATAGGCCCGGACCACCGCAATACGGTGGTCTCCGACATTGATCACCACATTGGGAAACAGGAAATAGACCGGGAAGCCGCCGCCCTGGATGGTCCACTCCGACTCCGGACGCCCTCGCAGGTCATCAATGGCCTTCAGGCAGAGCACCATCCGGTGGTTCCGCTCATAGGACCTGTAGGACAGGACATCGCCGTGGAAGTTGTTGGCCAGGGTGTCCTTGTGAAGCCTCTTGAAGTGATAGGTTTCACCAAAGGTGTCTGTGGCCAGTTTCCAGTTCAGCTTCATGTCCAGGGTCTGTTCCAGCCCAAGGACATATTGGCCCCAGTCCCAGCTCTCCAGATCATCTCCTATGCCCTGGAAGAGGGTCTCGACATCAATCTGGCCTGCAGGATCTGGATGGACGATCAGGAATCCCAGATGCTCGATGCTGGGCAACTCCTTCAGCCCGAGACAGGCCTTGTCTATGGCCCCGAAGTGATCCTCCATCGGCACTGCGGCCAGGGTGCCTGTGCTGTCATAGGTCCAGGCGTGGAAGGGGCACGAGAACAGGGCTTTCTGACCTCTGCGGGCGGTCTCGACCATGGGGCCGCGGTGCCGACAGGCGTTCAGGAAGGCGCGGAACTTTCCGGACCTGTCCCTTGTCGCCAGGATCGGCACCCCCAGGTCATTGCTGGTGATGAAGCTTCCTGGCTCCGGTAGGTCACCGCTCATGCCGATCATCTGCGGGTGTCCGCGGAAGAACACCTCCCACTCCTGCCTGGCGATCTCGGGGCAGGTATAGGCGTTGGCGGGAAAGGCCCTGACGCCGCCGGCGTCGGCGTTCACCCCCCGGGCAAGCTGATCCATGAGTTCCCGAAGGACTTCGACTTGCACATCATGTTTCATCTATTCAGGCCTCTTTCAGGGCGGAATTCAGGGCTGACTGGAGCATGTCGAAGGTGACCGAGATCTGCTTCTGCTGGTCTGTGGTCGCCAGCCCCTGCCGGCTGGAAACCCGCAGACCCTGGTTCACAACCATCAGGAAGGCCGCGTAGTCCCTGGCCTGCGCCGGGCAAAAGCCAGCCTGTGACAACAGGGTCTCGAAGGCGGACTGGACGTCCATCAGGCGGCGGCCGGCATGGGCGCGCAAGCCTTCGTCGAGGTCCGCAAGCTCGACCACTGAATTCACAAGCAGGCAGCCCCAGCCGCGTTCCTCGGATGATCTGGCCAGGGACTCCTGCTCGAAGAACCCCCGGAGGGTATCCATGGCGGACCTGCCCGGGGCCTTGGGCGCCAGGGTGGATATTGTGCGTGCTGCAAACTGGTCGAGACACTCGATGAAGAGTCGACGCTTGTCTCCGAAGGCCGCGTAGAAGCTGCTTCGCCCGATTTCCATCCTGCCAAGCAGGTCTGTCAGGCCAGCGCCTTGATAGCCGCGGCTCCAGAAGAGCTTGAGCGCGCGGTCGCGCGCTGTGTCGCGGTCAAACTCAACGGGGCGAGACATGAAGCAATTATAGACTGATCAGTCCATAACTCAAGCCAATGGACCCACCGTGTGCTCATCAATCCCGGGAGCTGGTCTCTGTGAGGTCCAACCCTTCGCTCATGATGTAGCCAAGCCTTCCCCAATCGCTTCCAGCATGTAGGGTGATGGGAAAATGGGGACTGAACCCCCTTGGATATCGCCTGAAACGAGCAGGCGTTCGGGAGGACACGATGAATTCGCAAGACAAGACGAGTACGGCTTTGCCCGTTGGTCTGCTGATACTGCTTACCGCGACCAATGCCCTGAACTTCGTCGACAGGAACCTTCTGTCCAGTTTCGCGAACTTCCTGAAGCCGGAACTGCACCTTACCGACACCCAGTTCGGACTTCTGACAGGTCTGGTTTTCCTGATCTTCTACGCGGTAGCGGGCCTCTTCATGGGGATGCTGGCCGACCTGACACATCGTCCCAGGCTGGTTGCGGCCGCCATTGCGCTGTGGAGCCTGCTGACGGCCGTATCCGGCGCCGCGAAGGGCTTTGTGTCTCTCGCACTTCCCCGGGCCTTGATCGGGATCGGAGAGTCTGCGCTCAGCCCTGCTGCGATCTCGCTCCTGGCTGACCGTGTCAACCGTACACGCATGGGGCTCGCGACGGCGATCTACTATATGGGCGTGCCACTTGGCACCGGGATTGGACTCCTGGTCGCTGGGTATCTGGGCCCCGCACTGGGGTGGCGGAACTGCTTCTACGCCATTGGCGCGGTAGGCATTCTTCTTTCCCTGGCCTTTCTCTTTGTCAGGGAGCCCAGGGTTGTGCAGACATCCGAAGTCGAGAAGCGCCCAAGTCTGGCCTCCCAGATTTCCCACCTGGTCGAGGCTTTGAAGCGGTCGCCATCCCTCGCCGCGACCATGGCTGGCGGGGTGGCCCTCCATATCTCGGTGGGAGCCGCGCAGTTCGATCAGCTCTGGTTTGTTGCCGAGCGGGGTTTCGACAAGGCCGAAATTGCCAGACTGGCCGGATACATAACCGTCATTGCCGGCGTATCCGGCAATCTGTTCGGCGGCCTGGTTGGCGACTGGTGGCAGAAGAACATGAAGTCAGGGCGCCCCATGCTGATGGCCTGCCTCATGGTGGTCCTGATCCCGGCGGCCGTCCTCTACCGGCTGTCTTCACCCGGATCGGCGCTCTTCTATGTTGGAATGGGTATCGGGGTGTTCCAGCTGGCGGCCTTCTACGGTCCGACATTCTCGACCGTTCAGGATCTGGCTCCAGTCCGCGCCAGGGCGACGGTGACGGCTTTCTACATCCTTTGTCTGAACGTCATTGGTCTGGGGATAGGCAATACAGGCATGGGCATTGTGGTGGATCATCTGCGCAGCATTGGCGAACCTCAGCCCTACACCATCGCGATCATCATCTTCATTTGCGTCTCGGCCCTCGCGGTTCCCGCCTTCTACCTTGCCGGCATATGGTCCAAGCGCGACCGGGCCAGTCTGGAGGACGCCGGGGCCCAGGCCTAGGCCAGTATGGCTTCCAGGCTCCGCAGCAGGTCGTCGGGTCGAATGGGCTTGGCGACAAAGGCGTCGCATCCAGCTGCTTCTGCATCCTGGCGATGGGTGGACAGAGCGTTAGCACTCAGCATGGCGATCGGCGTGCGGGAGCGAGCTTCCGTCTGTTCCAGTTCCCGGATGGCGCGGGTCGCCGCAAGGCCATCCATCACGGGCATCTGCATATCCATCAGGACCAGGTCGAAGGCCTGCTCGCGGAAGGCGGCTACAGCCTGCCGTCCATCCTCGGCGGTCGTCAGATTCACGCCATAGGGCTCCAGGATCATCGAAACGATCTTGCGGTTGCCGGCATTGTCCTCCGCCAGCAGGATGTTCAGGGGTGCAGCCGCGGCGCCTATGCTCGATGTCGTTTCCGACGTCGTTCTGACGTTTCCATCCAGCAGTGTCCTCGCCAGCGGAAGGCGGACTTCGAACTGGCTGCCGCGACCCGGTGCGGACTCGATCGAGATGGTCCCGCCCTGCAATTCGACCAGGGATTTCACAATAGAAAGGCCAAGTCCCGAACCCCCATGAAGGCGTGTCGTGGAGCCGTCGGCCTGCTCAAACCGCTGGAACAGCCGGTTTTGTGTCGCCGCGTCAAAGCCGGGCCCGGTGTCCTTGACCAGGATTTTAAGGCCTGGAGGATCGGGGAAATCACCACATGTGACCCTGACCTCAAGCCCGCCGGTCTCCGTGAATTTCACGGCGTTGGACACGAGGTTTGAGACGATCTGCCTCAAACGTATGGAGTCACCCAGATAGGCTCCCCTGGCGGCGTCATCCACGGTCACGCTGAAGGTCAGGCCTTTATTCCTTGCGCCCGTCGCCATCAGGTTCGCCGCCGCGTGGACCTCTGTCGCAAGGTCGAAGGGCTCAATTTCGATATGCAGCTTGCCGGCTTCGATCTTGGACAGGTCGAGAATGTCGCTCAGCAACCGCTCCAGGGTCTCGCTGGATCCGCGGATCAGATCGACCATGCCCTGTTGCCGGCCTGTAAGGCGGGTTCTCGCCAGCAACTCGGACACGCCAATCACGCCATTCAGGGGTGTCCGGATCTCGTGACTCATATTGGCGAGGAACTGGGTCTTCATTTCCTCTGATTGCTCGGCCTGGTTCTTCAGGTGCTGGGCTTGGGCCTGGGCTGCGGCCAGGACTTCAGACTGGCCTCTGGTCCGCGAAGCGGCGAACCATCCCCCAAGGGCAGGTCCACTCAGGAGGAAGGCCAGGGAGACCGACAGGGGAGGGACATTGTTCGCCATGAGGATCAGGGCGCCACCGACCAGGGTCACAATGGAGGCGCCGGCCGCCCGGCCTGTCGGCGTCAGCATCGGAAAGGCCGCCAGCATGGTCGAGATATAATAGATCTGCTCCCGGTCGCCGACATAGACCCCGTGAAGGGTGATGTTCAGGGTGACAAGACCGACCATGGCGACCATCCAGGCCTCTGTGGCCCCTGGACCGCCCTTCCTGAGATGAAACCGGGCAGCAATGGCGATCACGGCGCTGGTCATGGCGACGCAATACATAAGCAGCCTCTTGCCCGGGGGCAGGACCGCCAGATGGGCCGCTGATATCAACAGATAGTAGATCGCCGCCACGAGCGCGAAGGTCCGCGCTGTCGCCTTCTGCTCTTCCCTGAGCATGGCGTCAGGTGGCGGCTGGTGCATCCCCGTGACTCATCCTCCGGGCGGTTGTGGCTGTCGATCTCATCACCGAGCCGAACATGGTTCGGGCAAGTACGCAACCAAGGGGTACCGTGCGGGTGGTGTGGCTCAGCGACGCACGGAGCTCAGCCCATCCCAAAGCAAAACGCCCGCCGTTTCCGGCGGGCGTCTGCAAGTTCAGTGAACCGTGGGGCCTGTTCAGGCGGCGACCTGGTTTTCCGAGGGATCACGAAGGACGTATCCGCGGCCCCAGACGGTTTCTATGTGGTGGCGACCTTCAGCGGCGGCGGCCAGCTTCTTGCGAAGCTTGCAGATGAAGACGTCGATGATCTTCAGTTCAGGCTCGTCCATGCCGCCATAGAGGTGGTTGAGGAACATTTCCTTGGTCAGGGTCGTACCCTTGCGCAGGGAGAGCAGCTCCAGCATCTGGTATTCCTTGCCGGTCAGGTGAACGCGGTTGTTGTTCACTTCGACGGTCTTGGCGTCGAGATTGACCAGGATGTCGCCGGTGCGGATGACCGACTGGGCGTGGCCCTTGGAGCGACGGATCACCGCGTGGATGCGGGCGATCAGTTCGTCCTTGTGGAAAGGCTTGGTCATGTAGTCGTCGGCGCCGCCGCCGAGGGTCTTGACCTTGGTGTCGATCTCGGCCGAACCCGAAAGGATCATGATCGGCGTGTTGATCTTCGCCACCCGGAGGGTGCGGAGCACATCCATGCCGCTCATGTCGGGCAGGTTGAGGTCCAGAAGGATCAGGTCGTAGTCGTAAATCTTACCCAGATCGACGCCCTCTTCTCCGAGGTCCGTCGTATAGATATTGAAACCTTCCGACTTGAGCATCAATTCGATGCTCTGCGCAGTAGCGCTGTCGTCCTCGATCAACAATACGCGCATCAAATCCTCCTAGGCCGCCCGCGCCGATATTTACAAGGATCCCCCAAGAATCCCTGCGAACCCGCTGCTAGATTGCCAGCGAGTTAATTTAAGACCGGTTAATGATGAAGGGTCTCTGTGCGAATCGTTAACTCGGTTCGGGATTCGCCAGCAAGAGTCGGAGTGAATCGGTGGACTCACGGCTGTTGAATCTTTTGTGATTGGACAGATGTGGCGAACAGCGGTCGCGCCTTCGCCACATTCCAAGCGCGATTTCCCGGTAACGGTCGGTCAAAGTGATTAGGGTATGACCATGTCCGGTAATCTGCGGAGATTTTGCGATGTTTGCTTCTGAATGGCCCGCCATGGCCGAGGCCGGCGCCGGACTGTCTGACGCGGAAGATGCGGCTGAGGCGGCGCGCCACGCCCCGAGTGAGCGGGCAAGGGCCCCGCGATTTGATATTGCCGATGATATCCGTCGCAGGCCGGTTACCTATTTCGGCTTCGGCGTTCTGATGGGCTTCGGGCTTGGCTTGCTGTTTCAGCAGGCCGGGCGGGAGAATCTTCACGCGGAGTTAAGGGCGTAGGGCCGACTCTGGAGGGGTCGCGAGTCAGGTCGATCTCGCCCCCGGAGTTTGCGTCCCTTGCAAAGCCTCGTCGCCGCTGTCGAGCACCTTGATCCCCTGACCGTTTCGGGTCGGGTCGCAGCGGTCAACGGCCTGCTGATCGAGGCCCGGGGCGGCCTCACCAGACTTTCAATCGGGTCCCGCGCTGAAATCCTGAGGCGCGGTGACAAGCCACTGGCGGCGGAAGTTGTCGGATTCCGCGATTCCCGGGCCCTCCTCATGCCATTTGGTCCCGTCGAGGGCGTCGCCCCTGGGGCTGAAATCCGCATTGATAACCTGGGCTCGGCGGTCCATCCCACCAAGGCCTGGCTGGGGCGGATCATCGACGCCTTTGGCCAGCCCATAGACGGCCTTGGACCCTTGCCACAGGGGCTGGCCGGTTACCCCTTGAGGGCTGCACCGCCGGCCGCCCATGCCCGCGGAAGGGTGGGCGAGCGCCTGGATCTGGGCGTCCGCGCCATGAACGTCTTCACCACCTGTTGCCGAGGTCAGCGCCTGGGCGTCTTTGCAGGCTCTGGCGTCGGCAAGTCGGTGCTGCTTTCCATGCTGGCCAAGCAGGCCGACTGCGACGCTGTTGTCGTGGGGTTGATCGGCGAGCGGGGCCGGGAAGTTCGTGAATTCATAGAAGAGACCCTGGGTCCGGAGGGCCTGAAGCGCGCCATTGTCGTGGTCGCGACCTCTGATGAGCCGGCGCTGAAGCGCCGCCAGGCAGCCTACATGACCCTGGCCATCGCCGAGTATCTTCGCGATCAGGACATGGAAGTCCTGTGCCTGATGGACTCCGTCACACGCTTCGCCATGGCACAGCGGGAAATCGGTCTTGCCGCCGGCGAGCCGCCCACGACCAAGGGCTACACCCCGACAGTCTTTACAGAACTGCCCAAGCTGCTTGAGCGGGCCGGCCCCGGCCCCATTCGTTCAGACGGAACGACAGCGGGTCCCATCACCGGCCTGTTTACGGTGCTGGTTGATGGTGATGACCACAACGAGCCCATTGCGGACGCGGTCCGGGGTATCCTCGATGGCCACATTGTCATGGAGCGGGCGATCGCCGAACGCGGCCGCTTCCCGGCCATCAATGTCTTGAAATCAATCAGCCGGACCATGCCAGGCTGTCACGAGCCGCACGAACGCGAAATCGTCAAGAACGCCCGCCAGACCCTCTCAGCCTACGCCAATATGGAAGAGCTGATCCGCATTGGCGCTTACCGCGCTGGCGCAGATCCCCAGGTCGATCGCGCCATTCAATTGAACCCTGCCCTGGAAGGCTTCCTCAGCCAGGACAAGGATGAGGCTACAAGCTTGCCCGACAGCTTTGAAAGTCTGGCGCGTATCCTGATGGGTGAAGCGGCGTGAGTTGGACTGACAGCCTGATCAAACTGGCCGGTTACGAGGTCGAGGTCCTGCAGAAGCGGCTGTCAGAGGTGGTCGATCGCCGCCTCCAGGCCGAAATGCGCCTGGTCATGCTGGAGGCGGAGGGTGAGTCAGAAGCCCTGCACGCCAGACAGAACCCTGAAGCTGCCCAGTATCATATGGCCTTTGTCGAGGGCCTGAGGGCGCGCAAGGCCATCGCCCAGATCGACATTGACCGCATTCTCCTGGAGGAGGCGGGCGCCCGCGACGTTCTGGCCCTGGCCTTTGAAGAGCAGAAAAAATACGAGCAGGTGGCCGAGGCCCAGCGGCTCGATCGGCTCAGGACGGCAAACCGCCTCGAAACCGCAGCCATGGACGAGATGGGATTGCGGAGGACGGCGAGGGCAGGGCGCTGATGTCGGGAAGGCTTGATCGACGGGCCGTGCTGGGTGGTCTTACGGCCCTGGCCGGCTGTGACAGATTGAAGCCTGCTGAGGCCAAGGCTGCAACCCAGGTTTCACCCCCGCCCCCTCCGCTGAAGAGCCTTGTCCCCTTCCGTATCGGAACCTGCGTGCAGGCAGCCCAGATGGCTGACCCTGTGTGGGCGGCGCTGGCCACCCAGAACTGCAACCAGCTGACCCCCGAGTGGGAAATGAAGATGGAGTACATCGTCGGCGACGATGGGAGACTTCGCTTCGACCGCGGCGACGCGATTTTCGACTTCGCCCGCCGCAACGGCATCAGTCTCTATGGAACAACCCTGGTCTGGTACGTCCAGAAGCCTAAATGGTTCGAGCAATTGCCCCCTGACAGGGCCAGCTTTGGTCAGGCCTACGACACCTACATCCGCAAGGTCATGCAGCGCTATCAAGGCGCTGTCGGGTGGGACGTCGTCAATGAGGCCGTGTCCGAGGACGGCAAGGGCTGGCGCGAAAGCCTCTGGGCTGAACGGCTGGGCGACCTCGACCACATGGTCCGGGCCTTCAAGGTGGCGCGCGAGACCGATCCCGAAACGGTGCTCTTCCTGAACGACTACAATCTGGAAAACATGCCCGAGAAACTGGATACCTTCCAGAAGCTGCTGGATCGGCTTTTGAGCGCAGGAGCCCCCGTAGGCGGCATTGGCACCCAGTGCCATATTGCAGCTGACCTGGCGCCCGGCGTCTATACGAAGACCCTTGAGACCCTCGCCCGGTTTGGCCTGCCGATCCATGTGTCGGAACTGGATGTCTCCCTGGTCAGGTCAGAGAAGAAATTCGCTTCCCCCGAGGCCAGACGGGTGGCGCAATCGGCCGTATTCACGGAAGCGGCCCACGCCTTCTCGGCCCTGCCAATGGCGCAGCAGTTTGCCTTCACCCTTTGGGGACTCCGCGACAGCGACAGCTGGCTGCACTCTGAAAATGCACAGGATTCCCCCAGCGCGTTTGACGCTGAAGGTCAGGCTAATCCAGCGGCTGGCGCCTTGGCCAAGGGCTTTGGCTGGAAGGGTTGAGGCCCGACCCAAGAGCGCGTTCCCTTTAGACGGAATCGTCTAAAGGGTAAAACTGCGCTCTGATTCAAAGGCTTAGAGCACGCTTATCGCGATAACTGGTTCCCACTTATCGCGGCGGGCTCTAGAGCGTGACCTGACCTCTGAACATGGGCGCACAGCCACCGCCCACCGTCGCGCGAATTCCATCGGCGCCCCGGCGCGCCGTAACATTCAGGATGCTCGGCCGGCCCATTTCAACACCCTGGCTGACCACATACTCCGCCTGATCCTCCGAGGTCAGGGACAGAAGCAGAGCGCCAAGTGTGGCGTTGGCGCTGCCGGTTGCTGAATCCTCGAACGTGCCGGTCAGTGGCGAGAACATCCGCGCCCTCACCTTGTTCCCCGATCGGGTATAAAGGTGAAGGGAGAGGCGCATGGAAAAGCCCTCCAGGCCTGCAGCCGTGGCCTCGAAGGCGGCGACATCCGGATTTGCCCGACCCAGGGCTTCCGAAGTCACTTCAGCAAAGACGAAATCGACGCCGACCGATCCCTTTACCGGACGGTGGGCGGACACAACGATGTCCTCTGGCGCCAGCCCCGCGCAACTGGCGATCTGCTCGGCGGTGAATTCCAACCCGAGGGAGAGGGGCTGCGGCGCGTCGATCACGGCGCCCACGAGGGCGCCTGCGTCGTCCCGGTCCACCTTCACCTTCACGATGCCGGCAAGTTCCTCGAACAGCAGTACGCCGTCTGTGTCACGCCCCATCTGGGCCAGGACATAGCCGGTGCCCACATTGGGATGTCCGGCGAATGGCATCTCTGCGGTGGTGTTGAAGATCCGGACCCTCGCCGTATGGCGGGGATCCTCCGGCGGCAGGACAAAGGTTGTTTCCGCCAGATTGAACTCAGTGGCCAGGGCCTGCATCTGGGCGTCGGTCAGTCCCCTGGCGTCGGTAAAGGCCGCCAACTGGTTGCCGCCGAACGGGCGGTCGGTGAAGACATCCACGGTTACGAAGTCATAGGTCGCCATGGGGCGCTCCCTGGAGTTGGACCCTGCCAGCAACTGACCGAAGTCAGGCCAGATCCTTGATCATGAAATAGCGGGGAAACATCGGCTTTGGCCCATCGATCTGGCCGAAAACCCGAAAGCCCAGCCTCTCGTAGAACGGCCTTGCCTGGAAGGCGAAGGTGTCCAGCCAGATGTTCAGGCACCCACGGGACCGTGCCTCGGTCTCCACCCGGGCCATGAGGTCACCCCCAAGGCCTGCGCCGCGCTGATCTTCCGGCGCAACGAGCATGTCCACATAGAAGGAGTCCCAGACAGAACGCCCCCAGACCCCGCCGACCACGGCCCGCGTTTCCGGATCCCGCAGCAGCACCGCAAAGGGATGGTTCTCGCAGTGACCGACGGCCTTGACGTTGAACGCCCTCAGAACTTCCCAGAGTTCCTGATAGGCGGCCTGCGGTGGTTCCGAACCGGCTTCGACCAGCAGGTCGGGTTTACTGGTGCCCATGACCGGAAGCGCCCTGCGAATTGCGGGCTGCCACATCGGCGTCCGTGGCGCGGCGGATGGCGTGCAGGTCGTCGCTCAGCCGGAAGAGGGCGACATAGAGTTCGCAGAAGGAACGCCAGAGCAGGACCAGGATTGTCACCACCAATGAGCCGCCGACGAGAACCGAGAGGGCCAGCAGAATGCCCATCAGGGGCTCTTCCCGGAAGGCCACGCCAATGGCGCTGCCAATGATGCCGAAGGCGATCAGGGCGATGATGCCCAGGCCAGACCAGTAGATCAGGTGGATCACCTGATTGGTCATCAACTTCTCAAAGGTCAGCAGGTCCCAGAACAGGGTCTTGGGCAGACCTTCGCGAATGGCAGTCAGTCGAGGTTGGCGCATAGGAGTCTCTAGGCTGGGACGCCACCATGGTCCCTAGGTGGAACCGCTATCAGCGCACGGGCTCCGCTGCAACGGGGGCCGGCGACTTAGATGGTTCCGACGGTCTTCAATCGCGCCCGGGGATGGACTTCATTCTGGCTCATGACAGGGGTCTGGCCGCGGAATCTTTCAATGATCGACCGGACATAGGGCCGGATCTGCGGGCTGGTCAGCAGGACCGGAGAATCTCCGGCCAGGGCGGCGCGCTCGAAGGCGTCGCGCACGGCCCGGATGAAGTCCTGCAGGCGGGAAGGCGCCATGGCCAGTTGCTTCTCATCGCCAGAACCAACCAGGGCTTCGGCGAAAGCATTTTCCCATTCGCCGGACATGGTGACGATGGGCAGGGCGCCTTCGTCGTCGCGGTGGGCGAAGGACAACTGGCGGGAAAGGCGTGAACGGACCTGCTCGACCAGAAGGGTCACCGAAGGTGTGTGCGGCGCCGCCTCGCCAATGCCTTCGAGAATGGCGGGTAGGTCTCGAATCGAGACCCGCTCCCGCAGCAGGGCCTGCAGGACGCGCTGGATTGTGGTCGCCGACACCACGGAGGGCACCAGGTCTTCCACCAGCTTCTTCTGTTCGCCGGGCAGGTCCTTCAGCAGTTTCTGCACCTCGGAATAGGAGAGCAGGTCGGGCATGTTCTCCTTGAGGATTTCCGTGAGGTGGGTGGTCAGCACTGTCGCCGGGTCGACAATGGTATAGCCGCGGAAGGTCGCCTCTTCCCGCAGGGCTTCGTCGATCCATGTGGCCGGCAGGCCGAAGGCCGGTTCGCGCATATGCTCGCCCGGGATCTCGACCTGACCGCCGCGGGGGTCCATGGCCATCAGGTGACCGAGACGCACTTCGCCCCCGCCGGCTTCCATCTCCTTGATGCGGATCATGTAGCCCTGGGAGTTCAGGCGCATATTGTCGAGGATGCGGACCGACGGCATGACGAAGCCGAAATCGGCCGCCAGGGTGCGGCGCAGGGCCTTGATCTGATCGGTCAGGCGGCGACCTTCCAGATCATTGATCAGCGGCAGGAGGCCATAGCCCAGCTCGATCTTGATTTCGTCAATGGCCAGGGTCTGGCTGATCGGCTCGTCCTGATCTTCGGCCTTGGGCTCGGGCGGCGCCAGGTCGGCCGGATCGATGATGGCGGGTGCATGGGATCGGCGCCAGGCCAGGGAGCCGGAAGCAATCGAGACCAGGGCGAAGGGAATGATCGGCATGCCCGGGATGAAGGCTATGACGCCAGCGGCGGCTGACACCATGCCCAGGGCCACCGGGTTCATGGCCAGCTGCGCCACCAGGGCCTTGTCCGCCGAGCCTTCGACCCCGGCCTTTGACACCAGGAAGCCGGCGGCGATGGAAATGATCAGGGCGGGGATCTGGCTGACCAGGCCGTCGCCGATGGTCATGATGGTATAGCTGGCGGCCGCTTCGCCAATGGGCATCTTGTGCTGCAGCACGCCGATCAGAATGCCGCCGATGATATTGATGGCCACGATGATCAGGCCCGCGATCGCGTCGCCGCGCACGAACTTGGAGGCGCCGTCCATGGCCCCGAAGAAGGTGGACTCCTGCTCCAGTTCCTTGCGGCGGAGCTTGGCGACGGATTCCTCAATCAGGCCCGCCGAGAGGTCGGCGTCGATGGCCATCTGCTTGCCGGGCATGGCGTCCAGGGTGAATCGGGCCGCCACTTCGGCGATACGGCCAGAGCCCTTGGTGATGACCACGAAGTTCACGATCACCAGGATGGCGAAGACGATGAGGCCGATGGCGAAGCTGCCTCCGGTCATCAGTCGGCCAAAGCTCTCGATGACCTTGCCTGCGCCGTGGGCGCCTTCGTGGCCGTGGCCAAGGATAAGACGGGTCGAGGCGACGTTGAGGGCCAGCCGGAACAGTGTCGTGACCAGCAGGACCGTCGGAAATGCGGTGAATTCCAGCGGACGCTTGATGAACAGCGAGGTCATCAGGATCAGGACCGCCGAGGTGATCGAGATCGACAGAAGCCCGTCCAGCATGAAGGCCGGAACAGGCAGGATCAACAATACGATGACGCCAATGACGCCGACCGCCATGGCGACCTCGCCCTGGGCCAGCCAGCCGAAGATCTCCCGGCCTGTGGGTCGCGAAGCCCCGAAGAAACTGGTGTCAGCCACAGATCACACTAAGCGGCGTGGAAGCCCATCTGCGGCGCCGGCACCGAGACGCCGGCGTCAGAATATTCCTTGAGCTTGTTGCGCAGGGTCCGGATCGAGATGCCGAGAATGTTTGCGGCATGGGTGCGGTTGCCCAGGCAATGCTCCAGGGTGTCGATGATCAGCTGCTGTTCCATCTCGGCGACGGTCTGGCCGACAAAGGCGCGGGTTGCGGCCTCCGCCGCCGAGGCCGCGGCCATGGCGGTGCGGGTTCCGACGTCGGCAGGGGCGAGGGGTTGGCCGTCCGGCAGGCGGATGGCGGTCTCCTCGATTTCGGCGCCTGAAGCCAGCAGGACCGCGCGGTGCATGGCGTTTTCCAGCTCGCGCACATTGCCAGGCCAGCGATGGCCTGCGAGACGGCGTTTGGCTTCAGCCGACAGGTCGCGTGTCGGTGTTCCGTTGGCGGCCGCATACTTCTTCACGAAGAATTCGGCCAGGGCCACGATATCGCCAGGACGCTCACGCAGGGGCGGCAGGCGCAGGTTCACGACATTGAGGCGGTAGAGCAGGTCTTCCCGGAAGGTCCCGTCCTTCACGGCCACGACCAGGTCGCGGTTGGAGGTCGCGAGGATCCGGATGTCCACCTTGACCGGTTTCGAGCCGCCGACCCGGTCAATTTCCCGCTCCTGGATGGCGCGCAGGAGCTTGGCCTGCAGGCGGGTGTCCATTTCCGAGATTTCGTCCAGCAGCAGGGTGCCGCCGTTGGCTTCCTCGAACTTGCCGATCCGGCGGGCCAGGGCCCCGGTGAAGGCGCCCTTCTCGTGACCGAAGAGCTCGCTTTCCAGCAGGTTCTCGGGGATGGCGGCGCAGTTCACCGAGATGAAGGGCTTGCTGGCCCTGCGGGACTTCTGGTGGACGTAGCGGGCGATGACTTCCTTACCCGAGCCGCTTTCCCCGGTGATGAGGATCGAAGCTTCAGAGGCGGCGATCTGGTCGGCCAGTCCGATGACGGCCTGCATGGCCGGGTCACGGACCACCATGGGCTTGTTGTCGTCCGAGACGGCGGCCAGGACGGCGGCGATCATCTCGGCTTCAGGCGGCAGGGGGATGAATTCCTTGGCGCCAGCGCGGATGGCGTCACCGGCCTTCTGGGCGTCAGGATCAACACCACAGGCGACAATGGGCACCCGGATGCGCTCGGCTTCATTGGCGGCGATCAGGGCCGCAATGTCGAGATCATAGTCGACCAGCATCAGGTCGGCGCCCTGGCCCGCCCGCAGGGCATGGGTCGCCGCTGCAATGGTCTCCACGTGACTGACCTTGGCGCCCGCCGCCATGGCCATTTTCACCGCAGAAGCCAGCTGTCCGTTCAATTGTCCGACGACCAGAAGCCGCATACTCGTCTCTCCTATGAACGCCCGTCCCTTAGGACTGGGAGTCCCCGTCCTTGATGATTTCAGTCATGGTCACGCCCAGGCGTTCATCGACGATGACGACCTCTCCGCGGGCGACCAGCCGGTTGTTCACATAGATGTCGATGGACTCGCCGACCTTGCGGTCCAGTTCCAGAACGCTGCCTGAGCTCAGCTGGAGCAATTGGGCGACACTCATGGTGGCGCGGCCCAGAACGGCGGAAATCGACACCGGAACGTCAAAAACCGGAGCCAGGTCGGTCGCCGTCCTGGCTTCGGACTCGCCTTCGGGCATGGAGGGGGCGTCACCCGGACCGAAGTCATCAAGCTTCAGGTCTGTATCGGTATCCGACATCAGGATTCGCTTTCGGTTGCAGGGAGAAGGGGTTCGGCGTGCAGGCCCTCGGACGCCAGGGCGGCGGCGAGGACATCGGCCACCCGTTGTGCTGCGGCATTGGGGTCAAAGGCGGCGGCGCCGTCGCCGAAATCGAGGGTGAAGGCGGCAAGCGGCAGGGAAGGATCCGAGCGCACCTGGATGGCGCCGGCGAAGCCGATAGCCTGGGCGGCGTCTTCGAGGACCTTGTTCAGACCATCCACCATGTCCGGAGACACCGAGATCAGCAGCCTGGGCGCGGACTCAAGTTCACGGGAAAGGGAGTCGATTGCTGACTTCAGGACGGCCTGGGGAAAGGCGTCGAGGGCGGCGTCAGCAATGGCGCGACTGCAGGCCAGGGCCAGGTCGGCGCACCCGACCCGGTGACGATGGGCAACCTCGGCCAGTGAAGACAGGGCCAGCTTTGCGTCCTGGGCGATGGACGCCAGCGCCTGGGCCTGGAGGGCTTCCATGCGGGCCAGGGTCTGCCGCTCCCCTTCATGAAGGGCCTGGCGCTCGAGGACCTCCACCTCATCAGAAGTGAAGGTGCGCTTTGGGCGCGGGGCGGCGAAGGCCACCTCGCCCTCACCGTCAAAAACGGTGTCGAATCCGAATTTTTCGACGGCGTGCTGGGTCATCAGTAGATCAGCTCATCGTCAGAGCCAGACCCGGCCAGCATGATCTCGCCCTTGGCGGCGAGGTCCTTGGCGACCTGGACCATGGCCATCTGCGCCTGGTCCACGTCCTTGAGGCGGACGGGACCCATGCTCTCCATGTCTTCGCGCATGATCTTCGCGGCGCGTTCGGACATGTTGGAGAAGAACATTTCCCGCAGGGTGTCGGAGGCGCCCTTGAGGGCCAGACCCAGCTGGTCCTTCTCGACGCCGCGCAGCAGGGTCTGGACGCCGCCGGGATCGAGCTTGGA
Source organism: Alphaproteobacteria bacterium PA2 (assembly GCA_002256425.1). Taxonomy (NCBI): domain Bacteria; kingdom Pseudomonadati; phylum Pseudomonadota; class Alphaproteobacteria; species Alphaproteobacteria bacterium PA2. The sequence continues at coordinate 1,197,733 of NKIZ01000001.1, forward strand.
CAGGTCTTCGAAGACGAACATCAGGGCGCGGATCCGCTCGGCGGCTTCGCGGTTGCGTTCTTCCAGGGCGGCGATGAAGCGCGCCTCGGTCTGACGGTCGAAGGAGTTGAAGATGTCGGCCATCATTTCATGGCTGTCGCGCTTGGAGGTGCGCGCCAGGTTCGACATGAATTCGATCCGAAGGGTCTGCTCGATCTTGTCGAGGATTTCCCGCTGCACCGGCTCCATGCGCAGCATGCGGGTGACGCATTCCAGGGCGAAGTCTTCGGGCAGGGATGAGAGCACGCGTGCAGCGTGGTCGGCCTTGACCTTGGACAGGACGACGGCGACGGTCTGCGGGTATTCGTTCTTGAGGTAGTTGGCGAGAACGGCCTCGTTCACATTGCCCAGCTTGTCCCACATGGTCCGGCCTGCCGGACCGCGGATTTCCTCCATAAGACCTTCGACCTTGTCCGGGTCGAGGAACTGGGAGAGCAGGCGCTGGGTCTGTTCGTAGGAACCCATGATCGAGCCCGAGCCCGACATGTTGGATACGAACTCCACCAGCAGGGCTTCTACCACGCTGGAGGACACATTTCCGAGGCCGGCCATGGCCTGCGAGACTTCCTTGATCTCCTCATCATCCAGCGACTGCCAGATGGTCAGGTGATCTTCGCCGAGGGCCAGCAGGACGACGGCAGCCTTTTCGGGCCCCGTCAGGCGGGCTGGATCGGTAATCGCCTTTCCCTTGGATGCCATGGCCGTCAGACCGACTCATGTAGCCAGGTGCGCAGCAGCGCCACCGACTCTTCAGGATGCTTGTCGACGAACTCAGAGACACGCTTCACCGAACTGGCCTTCACCTGGCCTTCGATCCTGGCGATGTCGATGCGCTGTTCCATGTCGCTCTGGCCCGGGGCCGGGAGGGCCAGGGCTTCACCGGAGGAAGGATCGACCTGGATCTGGATGGTCTGGCCATCGGCCGTCGTGACGACGCGGGTCGCGCCCTGTCCGCCGGAAAGGGCGGGCAGATTGCCGTCCGTCGCCGTCTTCAGCAGGGGCCGGACGATGAAGAACATCATCAGAAGGGCGACGATGAACAGAATGCCCAGTTCGACGGCGCGCATGATGTCGTTCTTGTCAAAACCCATCAGCGGGCTGGCGGAGGTCACCCCGTCAGCAGATGCGTCGGTGGGGAACTGCACATTCACAACGGTCACCTGATCGCCTCTGGCCTGGTCATAGCCGACCGCCGTCCGGACAAGCTGCTCAATGCGCTGCATTTCAGCGGCGGGCCGCGGCGTATAGGCGCCGGGCTTGCCATTGACCGGATCGGCATGAATTCCATCTACGGCGACAGCGACGGAGATTTTCTTAACCTGGCCGGGATCCTTCACTTCAGTCCGGGTGGTCTTGGAGATCTCGTAATTGGTTGTGGACTCGGTCCGGCCACTGGCTGAGCCGGCCGCGCCGTCTTCAGACCCTGTTGTGCCGCCTGGAATGTTTGCGCTGGCCGTCACCGCGCCATTGGCGTTGGGACCGTTTTCCTTGGCGTTTTCCTCGGTAGTGGACTCCGAGCGGATCACCTGGCCATCAGGGTCATAGGTTTCCTGCTGTACTGTCACCCGCGAAAGGTCGAGCTCTGCGGCCACGGTGACCCGGGCCTTGCCGGCGCCGACCATGCCCTCCACCAGGGATTTGACGGTCTTGGCGATCCTCTGCTCGACTTCGCTCTTGCGCCCGTCCGCGGCGGCAGCGTCGCCTTCGGCGCCGCCAGACAAGGTCTTCGCGTGCTGATCGACCACAGTGACCCGATCAGCCTTCATGTTCGGCACGGCGCTGGAAACCAGGTTCTGGATGGCCCGCACCTGTTCGGCGCTGGGCTCACGGCCGCCAATATTGATGGTCACCGAGGCGGAGGGCTGCTGAGCCTCTTCTTCAAACAGCTCGCGCTTGGGCAGGACAAGGTGCACGCGGGTCGAAGTCACCCCGTCCAGACTCTGGATCGTGCGGCCCAGTTCGCCTTCCAGGGCGCGCTGACGGTTCAGTTGCTGAACGAAATCGGTCTGACCCATGGCGTTGGTCTGGTCGAAGATTTCATAGCCGACGGAAGCCGCCGTCGGCAGGCCCTTGCCCGAAAGCAGAAGCCGTGTGGAGGCCACCTGGTCGCGCGGGACCATGATGGTCGAGCCGTCGCCCTTGGCCTCGTATTTGATATTGGCCTGATCCAGGGCCTTGGTGATTTCACCGGCCTCTTTCAGATCCAGATTTGAGTAGAGCAGGGCCTTG